>JBBARN010000105.1:3198-21871 GCA_040399845.1 Luteolibacter sp.
CCGATTGCCGATTGCCGATTGCCGATTGCCGATTGCCGATTGCCGATTGCCGATTGCCGATTTCGGATTTGGAGAAGTGGAAGAAGGGTGGTTAGAATGTGGAGTGAGGGAGATTTCGATGGAATTCAGGCGGTTTTTCGGGGTGGGGTCAATGGGGATTCTGGTGATTGGTTATCGGGTATTGGTTATCAGTGAGTAGGGAGAGGGCTTCGGCCGGTTGATTTTGTCTCATGGTGGCGGGAATTTCAGGATTTCAGCCTCTCGGCAGCACCCTTTTTACTCCGGGGGGTGGGACAAATGTAGGGGGAGGGTGGAAGAAATTGACGATTTTTGATTTTCGATTTCAGATTTCAGGTTTTTGAGGGGGATCGGCGGGAGAAAGGACCTGCCAGAGAGGGTTCTGTGCAGGGGAGGACCAGGGAAGCCCCGGCCTTTCTGCCTGAAGCTTGGGAGGGCCTGCCTGGAGAATAGGCGAACTTTCCTGAAGAAGGGGAAGGGCGATTGAGGGGAAGGAACAGCGAAAACGGATGGAAAGTTCTTGGGGCATGGAGTGCTACAGCCTGCTGTAGCTTTCGGATCCGCAGCCTGCTGCGAGTCAGGGCGACCGGAGATTCCGAATCCTTGCCAGCAGGCTGGCTATTCAAAGCGGCAGCAGGCTGCACGCAGTCCAAGCTCCAAGCTCCAAGCACAAAGCTCCAAGCACAAGGAACAAGGTGGCTGTTCCTCTGGTCTGAGCAGGGCGGACAGCGAAACATCGAGGTTCGGTCGTGGAACAGGAAGCCGCTGGATTTCAAAGGAATAGACTGTTGGGTCCACTATCCACTATCCATGACATCCGCATGTGGGGGCGCATGCGTTTCGCTTTTCGGCGAGGCGTTGTTCGATGGCGAGGGAGGTGGGGGTGATGGAGAGTCCGCCCAGGGCGGTGCAGCGGAGTTCGCGCGGCATTTGGTGGGCGACTTGTTTGGCGGTTTCGATCACTTCGTCGAGGGGGATCACGGGATCGAAGCCAGCGATGGCCATGTTGGCGCAGGAGAGGGCGTTGCTGGCGGCCATGACGTTTTTGCCGAGGCATGGGACTTCCACACGATTGGCGACCGGGTCGCAGATCAGTCCGATCATGCTTTGGAATGCCATGGAGGAGGCGGCGACGGATTCGGCGAGGCTGCCACCCGCGAGGTTGACCAGTCCTGCGGCTGCCATGCAGGCGGCGGATCCACCCTCAGCCTGACAGCCACCCACTTCGGCGGCGAAGGTCCAACGGGTGGCGATGAACACACCGATCAAGCCGCTGGCGAGCATGGCCTTGGCCATGGCTTCCTCGCTGAGATCCATTTCCTCCGCCATGGCAATCAATGCTCCCGGCAAGGCGGCGCAGGCACCCGCAGTCGGCGCGGCGACAATCACACCCATCGAGCTTTTCACTTCCATCAAGGCGGTGACGTAGAGAATCATCCGGTTCAGCACTCCTGCTCCTAACAATTTGCCGGCACGCATCAATTCTTCAAAGCGGCCGGATTGGTGCCCCAAGACGCGATCCGAATACTCGGTGCCGGCGATGCCTTCGGCAATGGAGCGCCGAAGAATGCGGATGATCTCCGTCATCTTTTCGATCACCTCCGCCTCGCTCAGTCCGCCGCGCGCCATTTCATACTCGGCTGCCAATTTCCACAAGGGCGTGTTGCGGCCCGCATCGTAGGTCAACATTTCCGCGCAGGAACCGAATGGAACGGTCATTCCTTGGCGCGAAAGCACCGGCAGAACCGGTCCGAGCCGACTGGTCTTGAGGATCCCCGGGATGCCCGCGAGTTGTGGGTCGGAAACAAAGGCGGGCGCTTTGATTTCAATGAGCTGGCGAAGGCCGTCACGATGCAGGCGGATCTCATCTGCGGGGATGCGGGACTGCAAATCCTTGATGATTTCCTCACCATCGCCATCGATCCAAAGCAAGGTCTCATAACAATCGCCGAACATGGATACCGCGAAACCATCCAGATCGATCACCTCCATCATGCCGCCGCCGGTGGAGATGGCGCGCAGCGTGCGGGTGCTGTGGCTTCCGTGCAGGGTGAGGCGGTAGGTATTCGGGTGGGGATCGCCGGCATCGACGGTCTCGATGGCGATGCGGACGCCTGCGGCGCGCAGGGCCTGGGGTGAATCGGGGAGTCGAGGATCCGCCGCATCCCAGCCCATCAGGCCGCCGAACAATCCCATGTCGGAGCCTTGGGTATCATGCGTGGTGGGCAGCGAGCCGTCGCGGTCGAACTCGACCAACACGTCGCTGAATTGGCCTTCCATCAAGTCCCGTGCAAGCCTGCCAATCCGCAAGGCTGCGGCACAGTGGGAACTTGAAGGGCCGCGCATCACGGGGCCGATCACGTCGTTGAAAATACTTACAATCATGGGTCGAAGGGTGTGGTGACAGAACGCCGGAGACAAGCCTATGCGCCCAGATGAAGGTTTTCCTCCAGAAAGCGGGTGAGTGTCTCATGGAGATGCCGCCGGGTGTTTTCTCCCTCACTGAGATCGTGCGAACGGTTCGGATAAGCCATCAGGGAAAACTGTTTGTTGTGCCGGATGAGCTCGTTGATCAGGAGTTCGCAGTTCTGATAGTGGCAATTGTCATCGGCGGTGCCATAGGCGAGCAGCAGTTTGCCGCGGAGCTGGTGGGCATGGGTGATGGGCGAGCCATCGCGGTATCCTTGCGGATTGTCCTTCGGCAATCCCATATAACGCTCCTGATAGATGGTATCATAGAGTTTCTGGTCGCTGACAAATGAGAGGGCCATGGCGGCGCTGTAGAGGTCGGGTTCGCGGAAGATCGCGTGCAGGCTCAT
Source organism: Luteolibacter sp. (assembly GCA_040399845.1). Taxonomy (GTDB): domain Bacteria; phylum Verrucomicrobiota; class Verrucomicrobiia; order Verrucomicrobiales; family Akkermansiaceae; genus Luteolibacter. The sequence goes on from JBBARN010000105.1 coordinate 6,036, forward strand.
GGAGCCGCCGCCGCTATGCCCCCAGATGGCGACGCGTTTGGGATCGATGAAAGGACGGGTGCGGAGAAACTCCCGGGTGGCGGCAGCTTGGTCGGCCGGGGCTTGGATGCCGATTTGGCGGTAGATGCTCTTCCGCCACGCCCGTCCGCGGGGAGCGTTGGTGCCACGGTTGTCGATGCTCATGACCACGCAGCCGCGTTGGGCAAGCAGGCGATGCCAGAGATAATTCTCTCCACCCCAGCGGTCCACCACGGTGGAGTTGACGGGTTCTCCATAGACATGGATCAGGAGAGGGTATTGTTGATTGGGATCGAAATCGGGCGGGAGCATGCACCAGGCGTCGAGTTGCTCATTGCCACCGATCTCCAGCCTGATGAATTCGCTCGGGCAGGCATGGGTTTCCGCGAGGCGCTTGCGCAGGGCGGAATTGTCAGTGAGTGTGCGGAGGACCTTGTGGTCTTCCAGCCTGACCAGTTCGATTCTGGGCGGCTCGCCAAAGCGGGAAAAGTGATGGAAGGCCCAGCATCCATCCGGAGATGTTTCGTAGGAATGGCTGCCCGCTTGATCGGTGGGTGAGACCCGCTGCAGGGCACCGGAGCCATCCAAAGGAACCCGGTAGAGGTGACGCTGGGTGGGATTGTCCGGGGAGGAGATGAAGTAAACGCAGCCCAGCTGCTCATTCACGGCGACCAATTGGATCACGTCGAACTCACCGTGGGTGAGCAAGGTGATGGACTGATCCGAAGGGGAGACTGCATGGAGTTGCCGCCAGCCACCGCGTTCGCTCAGCCAAAGAAACCGTTGTCCGTTTTCAATCCAGCGCCAGTCGTGCATGACGTCCACCCATGCCTCATCGGTGTCCGTGAAAACCACATCGGTTTCGCCCGTTTCCGGATTCCAGCAGAAAACCCGGTTGATGTTCTGCAAACGGTTGAGCTGTTGGAAGACAAGCGTCTGCGAGTCCTCCGACCATTCCATTTTCGGAATGTAGTGGTTTCTCGGATCCTTGTCGGAGGGGAACCATTGGGTCGGGCCCCCGCTTGCCTTGACGACTCCGACGCGGCAGGCGGCGTTGGTTTCGCCGACCTTGGGGTAGGCATAGGAGGTGATCTCCGGATAGCTCGAAGCAGTGTTGTTGACGATCTGGAATTCCCGAACGTCCGCAGTATCGAATTGCCAGTAGGCCAGATGCTTCCCGTCCGGGCTCCAGCGCAGGCCGTTTCTGAGAAAGAACTCCTCCTCGTAAACCCAGTCCGCAGTGCCATTGATCGTGGTCTTGTTGCCATCCGAAGTCAGCCGGGCAATCGACATATCTTCGAGATGCTGGATATAAATATTGTTTTGATAGACGTAGGCAACGTCGGTGCCGTCCGGTGACAAGGTGGCGAACATCAGCGACGAGCGCTCGGCTCTTGCGCCGAGTTGGCGCAGCAAGCGGGTTTGAGTATCAAAAATCCAATAGTCCCCACGGGTTTCGTAGCGCCATACCTTTCGGGTGCTGGTGGAAATGAGTGCGATGCCCGTTGAGTCATGCCATGCGTAATCCTTGATTGCCAAGGGTGCCAACATGCCCGCGGGAATGAGGTCCTCTGCGGCGACGAGGATGCGACGGGTTCCATCGGCGGTATCATAATAGACAATGTCCCGGATGGAGGAATTTACAAACCGGTTGGAGGTTTCCAGGATGGTATAAGCGGATCCATCCCGAAGCCAACGGGCCGGGCCCCAAGGCTCGGTTTTGAATTCACTGCTCTTGCCGAAGAGGTCATCGAGTGTCAAACGGGAGCGGCCCTGTTGGTCATGTCCATACCCATGCTCGGGTGTGGACTCCGTGGAGACCGCCGCTTTCCGTGCGGGGGCATGAGTGGCGGTGAGTTGACTCAGGGACATGAGGAAAATGGGGGAAGCCGGTTGGTTTCAAGGATGAGCGGTCTGGCAGCGCTTCATCCGGAGATGGAATCATGTGGCTGCCTGCGCCTATCAAGAACTTCCTCGGTGTCTACCTGGTCCCATAATGGATAGGTTGTGCATTCATGGTTTAGTGGTTTTCCGTTTGTTGCGATGTTGCCGGAGATTTGGTTCCGAACGGGAGAAGTCATCCTCCAGAGGTGGAAACCTTGGCTTGACCCTGACCTGTTTGAGGGGAAACTCTGCGCCGTGTTCGAGCCGCGCTTTCTCACCATTACAGAGCAGGTGGCTGCTTATTTGCGCGGCGAGATCCTGCGTGGAAGATGGGGTGAGAAATTGCCGGGGACACCGCATTTGGCCGAGCATCTCGGGGTGAACTTCAAGACCGTCTCGGCGGCGCTGCGGACGCTCGAACGTGAGGGGATCCTCGTGGCGCAGGGGGCAGGCCGCAAGCGATTGATTGTAATTCCCGATGTCAACGTCGCACAACCGATGCGGGTAGGCATCCTGGTTTATGAGCCTGCTGACTTCCGCTTGGAATACATCGTCGAGATCCGGCACGCTTTGGAAAAGGCGGGTCATGAGGTGATCCCGGTGTCCGAACTCCGCCGCGCACAAGTGGAGCAAGGGAATCCGAACTCATTGATCGATCCAGCGAGGCGGGTGGCAAGGATCAGCCGGCTGGTGAAACAAACGGCGGCGGATGCATGGGTGGTGTTGGCAGGCTCCAGGGAGGTTTTGGAATGGTTCAGCGAACAAGCGTGGCCGACCATTGCCCTTTTTGGACGTCGGCGGGGATTGCCGATTGCGAGCACCGGGGTGGATAAACCCACGGTGATAGCTGAAGCCACGCGGAAGTTGATCGGGCTCGGGCATCGCCGCATCGTGCTGCTCTGCCGCCGCATGAGACGTTTACCGCGACCCGGCGAGTCCGAGCGGAGCTTTCTCAATGAACTTTCCGCCAATGGCATCCAACCAGGGGCTTATCATTTGCCGGATTGGGAGGAAAGCATCGATGGCTTTTTCTCATTGCTGGAATCCCTGTTTCAAATCACGCCTCCCACCGCGCTGTTCATCGACGAGGTGCCCTTTTTCACCGCGACGCAGCAATTTCTCGCCCGGCGTCGGATTCTGGTGCCGGAGGATGTTTCACTGATCTGCATGGATCCGGATCCCTCATTTGCATGGTGCCGGCCGGCGATCACCCACATCCGTTGGGACTATCTTCCGGTCGAAAGGCGCATCGTGCGCTGGGCGGCGGCTGTCAGTCGGGGCAAACAGGACCTTCGCCAGAATTCGATTCCGGCAGAACTCGTGATCGGCGGCACCATCGGGCCGGTGAAGGGGGCGTGAGGCAGGGCGGGGGGAGTGGACGCATTGGCAAAGATGATATCTGATCGGATATCATCAATCTCCTGCTGCAACCAATCAACCGGCATCGCGCTTTGCCGGTCCGATGGTTCCCCCGCGGACGAACTCCGCGGGAGTCAGGGTTTGTCTGAGGTCGCTGCGGCCGCGGCTCAGGTTGGCTGCCCATTGCAGAATCCTTCTAACGACCGGTCGGCTATTCCAGCGGATGTGGGAAACAGGGGGCTTGCACCAATCGAAGGCCGGATCTGCATCGGTGCAGACCAGTGAAACATGCTCCGGAACCGCCAACCCGCGCCGGGCGAGAAAATGCTGCGTGGCGACAAACACCGGTGCTTCATCAATGATCAGCGCCGTCGGTGGGGTCAGCTTGAAGAGCGATTCCAAGCGCTGATGCAGACCATCGATGCTCTCCTCCCACTCCGGCATGTGATACGATCCAGGAGTGATGCCATGTGCGGTCAGAAAATCGAGAAACGAGACTTCGAAATGACCGGGCGAGGGGGAAAGGCGGCGCTTTTTGGTGATGAGCACAATTCGCCGATGGCCCAGACTTGTGAGGGCATCGACCACCTTTTTGAGCGCGGTGACTTTGTCCGGCCCCACTCCGGCAATGCCCAATGAGCGGCGTCTTCCAAAGATCGCAAACACCGGGGCGTCGCGCATGGCGAACCACTCCAAGACCTCGCGTGAACCACCGAGAATCATCCATGCATCCGCCTCCACATTTTTTGCCATGGCCGCGATGCGTTTCACATCCATGCCGAGTTCGCTCATTGCGCGGGGAGGGGTGGTGACGACGTGACCTGCCTGTTCCAACTCGTGCATGAGCGAGACGACATAATCCAACCGCCGATTGGATTCTTCATCCAGAAGGATCGCCAAGCGCAGCCGCTTGCTTGTATTTCCATTGATCGGGAGGGCGATCAAACGCCCGCGCCGTCTGCCTTGATTCACCAGAAAACCTTCATTTTCCAGTTGTTTCAATGCGGCTTCCACCGTGTCCCTCCCCACGCCCAGCTCCGCCGCCAGTCTGTCACCGCCGGGCATCATGCCACTCCAGATCCGGTTCACCAAGGCCGTCCGAAGGTGGGCCGCCACTTGCTCGGAGGCAGACAGGATCACAAGGGGAAGCATGACCCGAATCTACCGGATTCCGGGGGTAGTTGTCGATAGGGAATTTCTTCGCATGGGGGCTTGAACCGCGCTCCTATTCCTCCGCCGCCCTGCTTCCTCCCAATCACGGAACGCTTCATGTCGGCAAAGCCAAGCCCTCAAACCCATGAACCCCTGCCCAGTCCTGATGGTGATGGGACGCTCCCATTCCAGAAACGAAGGCATCCGGAATGCATGCGGGTTTCACTTTTGTGCAACATGATCACCCAACTCAACCGACCACGTCTCCTTCGAATCATGGGATCTCCATTGATGCGGGCATTGTTTGTCCGTTCACTCGCTTTCGCCGCCTTTTCTGTCTCATGTGTCAACGCCTCGGAGGGGCCTGTGAAGGTTTATATTCTTGCCGGGCAATCGAACATGGTCGGTATCGGTCAGGTCACTTCCAATGCTGTGCGGTGGGGGGATGAGTTCCTCGATCCGGTATTGTCAGTTTATGAGGGAGACTATGACTCCAAGGCGGACTATGAGACGTTGAAGCCGGTGAAAACTCTGGAACTGCCAAGCTTCGGTGGTGGCAAGCCGACCCCATATCCGCAAGGGGGCGTCCGAATCGTGCGCGGATTCATCCAGCCCAAGGCAGCGGGTGTTTTTCAATTCAATCCCGGATATGGAGAATCCACCCACAATTTCATGGTGGTCAATGGCATCGAAGCCCATCGCAAGGAACCTGGTGGCGCATCCGTGCATCAACCTGTCAAATTGGCGGCTGGCGAGAAGGTGCCTTTCAAGATTACCTATCTGACGAAACAGGCGGATGGCTTGGGCTGGACGACCCGCCTTGATGTCCCGGGGACGCTTCACACGGTGGTGCATCAGGAGGGAAAGTTTCCCTATTTGATCGAAAAGCAAGGCAGGTGGGTGTCGCGTGACGATGTTTGGTATAAGGGCGTCGTCACTGCCGGTGCCAACAAATGGCTCAGTATCGGCTGTGGTGCCGGAGCCAACCAGATCGGTCCGGAACTCGGCTTCGGCCATGCGGTGGGGGATTTTCATGAGCAACCGGTTCTCCTTCTCAAGGCCTCACAGGGGAATCGCTCGTTGGCGTGGGATTTCCTTCCTCCGGGCAGCGAACGCTTTGAAATGGGAGATACGATCTATGGCGGATACAAGGACCCCCAGCCTTCATGGAAAAAAGGCGAAGAACCCAAAGCCGGAAACTGGTATGCCGGGAAACAATATGATGATTGTTTTGGGGCGGCCAAGGAGGTGTTGAAGAACTTCGATCAATCCTTCCCCCACTGGAAGGGTCGGGGATATGTGATTGCCGGATTTGTCTGGTTCCAAGGTCACAAGGACACCGGCAGCGACGTGCACGCGGCGCGCTATGAGAAGAATCTTGTCCAACTGATCAAGACGCTGCGGAAGGATTTTGATGTGCCCGGTGCGCCCTTCGTTGTCGCCACGGGATGCGGCAACCCTGGCCGCGAGGGCACGGGCTTGCAGATTGCCGAAGCACAACTCGCTGTGGATGGTGACAAGGGGAAATACCCAGAATTCAAGGGCAACGTAAAGAGTGTGGATGTTCGTGACTTCTGGCCGGATGCTGCCAAGTCGCCCAAAGAGCAAGGATTTCATTACCATCAGAACGGTGGCACTTACATGCAGATAGGAGAGGCCATGGGCAAGGCGATGATCGGTCTTGCGACCAAGTGAATGGATCTTTCACCCTTTTGAAGTTATTCATGAACCAATACACAACAGGGCTGTCTTTCCGAATGGTTGTCATTTTCATGCTGGCCGGGGCATTGGCGTTTGCCGCCATCCCGGTGGAGTTGCCGCTGCCTTCTGACCAGCCCTTGCCGAAGGACAAGCCGGTCAAAGTCTATATCCTTTCAGGCCAATCCAACATGGTGGGATTCGGCCGGGTGAAAGGCGCCACCCCTTTGTATGGGAAAGTGTTTCTATCGGCAGATCCCTCCGCCAGACCGGCAGCGTTGCCAATTGCCACTGCGGCATTGTTGAAGCACGGAATTTATCAATCCGATGCGCCGGATGCTTTGCCAGGTGCGATTGCAAAAATCTACGAAGGCGCGTCCGGCGCAGAGATGGACGAAACCAAGATGAAGCTGGTGAAACAGGAGTCCGTGGAGCTCGGGAATACCTTGTCCTCTCTTCCTGCGGTCGATGGAAGCCACACGCTGGTAGTCCATGCTTTCATTGATGTTCCCTTGTCTGGCAGTTTCGAGTTGAGAGCGGGATTTGGATCCAGCAGTCACTGTGTGGCGCTTCTTGATGGCCGCGAGGTCTATCGCAAGTCCGGGGATGCTCCGCCAGTGCTGACCAAGGCGAATCTTGAAAAGGGGCGGCGCTACCCGCTCCGGATTGTTTATGAAAAAGGTGGTTCTGCGGCGCTGTGGTTGGAGCAGGTGAATCTCAAAGGGCTCGGGGATCTGGAATGGGTCGTCAATGAACTCGGACGCTTCCGCCATCTCAAGAACGAAGATGGATCCTGGGTCAAACGCCCCGATGTTTTTCTCAACGATGCCTATATTGGCAAGGGGCAGAGTGCTCCTCATGGGGTGGATGCCTGCGGAGCCACCTTCGGTCCGGAACTCGGGTTTGGTTTCGTGATGGGTGCTTTCCACGATGAGCCGGTGCTGGTCATCAAGGCAGATCAGGGCAATCGCAGCCTTGGTTGGGACATTCTTCCGCCGGGAAGTGAACGCTATGTATTTGAAGGCAAGGAGAATCCAGGCTATGGCGAACAGTTGGATGCGGATGGCCGGGCGGTAAAGTTCAGCGGAGAGGGTTGGTATGCCGGGAAACAATATGATGACTTCACCGCATCCATCCGTTCCGTGCTGGATCATTTTGGCGAACGCTATCCGCAGTTCAAGGATCAGGGTTATGAGATTGCCGGCTTTGTCTGGTGGCAAGGCCACAAGGACGGTGGCAGCGCGGCACATATCGCAAAGTATGAGCAAAACCTCGCCCAATTGATCAAGGCCTGGCGCAAGGAACTCAATGCTCCGGACGCCCCGTGGGCCATTGCAACGGTCGGGTTTCACGGCAAGGACATGCCGGAGAATTACGTGAAGATCGCTGCCGCCCAATTGGCTGTGGCCGATCCCGCACGCCATCCCGGGTTTGCCGGCAATGTCAAAACCATCGATGCCCGTCCTTTCTGGCGTGATGCCGGCATTTCTCCAAAGAATCAGGACTATCATTACAATCACAATGCCGAAACCTATATGCTCTGTGGCGATGCGCTCGGACGGGCAATGGTGGAACTCAAGGGCGGCAAGGCGGAATATCCGCAGGGGGGGATGATCCAGGCGGTGGATGCTCCTCCCGCCATGCCAGTCGTTGGTGCCAATGAGTTCAAGGCGATGACTGCGGCAATAAAGCCGATCATCATGGACCGGCTGTTGCCTGAGTTTGCCGGAAGCGCGGAAAGCATCCCATCCTATCTCCGCCGCGGTCTTCCATTCGAGAACATCCCCGGCGGGAAAGCACCGGCAAAGGCGAATCCGGTCATCCAGACCATGATGGATTCGATGATCGGATATTACGAATTGTGCGGAGTTGATGATTTCAGTTGGAAACCCTTTGGCCCGGAAATGAAACAGGCCGATTGGGACTACATCACCTTCGATCCCATTGAAGAAAAGCATGATTCCGAGGGAGATCGATACCGAGCGGTTTCCATTCCTGCGGGTTCGGAAAACTGGATCGCAAAGGACTTCGATGCTTCCAAGGCCGGTTGGAAATCAGGAAAATCACCGTTTGGGCAGAAGAATGGCAAACAAGAGACACTCAACGCCGCGTGCAACGTGCCCTATTGTGGATGCAACATGGCTCCTGCCACGCTGTGGGACAAGGAAGTGCTGCTGATGCGGCAGACTTTCGAAGTCCCTGCACTTGACCCGCGGCATTGCTACCGCATCGTGATTGGCGGTGCGGGACATGCCTGGTCCGGCGAAGGCTTTGCGCTTTACCTGAACGGCAAACTCATCAGCGAAGCTACCGGCGGATACTACAAGGGGGGCGGACCAGTGCGTGGAGCTCTGATTTATCATGAGCTGCTCCCCGAGTTTTCAAGTGGCAGGATCACGATCGCGGCGAAGGCTTTTCTCCGTCGCAATGGCTTTCGTGGCAAAGCAGCATCGCCATCCGGCCACCTCAGTGTGTGGCTGGAATCGGCCAAACTCTCACCCATCGCCCTCAAAATCATCGACCATGTGAAGGATTGATTCTACTGGCCCGGCATGGCCGGGCGGCTATCCAAGACGATGCTCGAAAAGTGCAAGCTTATGCGCAAACCGTGCAAGCAGGAATCGGTGACAATCCAGCAACTGAGTCCATCGTAATCCGGATCCCCAAAGCCCTGCCGACCACCCGGTGGTGATCGGAGGTGTGTAGATGATGTCCCCTTACAAGTAAAGACTGCCAAACCCTCAATGAGACCCTCTCGAAATGACGAACAGCCATAAATACCGAATACAGAACCTCCAGAGGAATGCCTGCCGGCCCCGTGGGTTCACGCTCGTCGAAGTGATGGTCACCATCTCGATCATCGCGGTCCTTGCGCTTGTGGTGCTCGTGATGACTCGAAGGATTCAAGCGTCTGCGCTTCAGGCGAAGGCGCTCAATTCCATGCGGCAGGTGAGTGTAGGGAACACAGGCTATTCCATGGAGAACAATGGTGACATCAATGTGGTTCTGGATCCAAACGACCCAAGACAGACCAGCGGCTACATCCGCAAGAATTTCTGGGGGCTGCTGGCTCCCTATTTGTTCACCGATGTGACTCTAGCGGATAACAATGCCTCCGGGCAGATGTTGAAGCAACGAATGGAGTCGTTGCTTTCCACGACAAATTCCAAGTTCATGACAGGGACCTTCCAACAGGGACCTCAAGCGTATGGGGACCGTTCAGGATTGGCAGTGCCCTTTGCGTTCAGTCTGAATGTTTACCAATGGGGGAAATACCTCAAGACCAGCCAATACAACGATCCGGGCCAAGTTCTTTACATGTCCTATGGAGCCTATCGCTTCAATGCAGAGGATGGAGAAAAATATGTGCCGGTTCCCAAAACCAAGGCCGAACGACTGAGCAATATCGATTTTTTTCCAAACCGGACAACCCCCATCGCCTTTCTGGATGGCCATGTGGAGATCCTCAGTGCTCCCATTCCGCAATACCGATTTGGAGACAAGCCTTCTGCGAATTGATCCAGGTGCGATTGTCTCTCCATTCACCCCGAATCCACATCATTAAGCCGATTTCCCGTTCGTTATCCATCGGCTCTGGCAGAGATCCAGAATCCCATTCATCCAACAAAAACCAAACGAAAAACCATGAAACCCAAATCCATTGCATTTCCGCTTGTTCTCGTCCTCAGTTCGCCGGCAATGGCCGGAGATTATATCTGGCGGGGAACATCCAACAGCACCTGGACAGATCCAGCGAACTGGGACCTGACGACAGCTCCACCGGCTGCTCCGGCGGATACGCATGCAGTCCCTGGCAAAAACTATCCTGGCGACAGGCTGAACATTGCCAATGGTGTGAACTCCGGGGCTGTTTATGACCCGGGTGCCGGCGTGATAACAACCTTCCGGTCTGGACGTGGGCTTTTGATCGGTTCCGGAGCGGGCAACACTGCCAATCTTACGGTGTCCAGTGGCACGATTGCTGTGGTCAATCCTGGTGGCACGGGCCAGGAGCCGCTGATGGCAAACGGAGCGAGCGCCAATCTCCTGATCAATGGCGGGACGATCGATCTTACGGGAACATCGCTCAAGTTCATTCTGGTGAACGCCGGTCTTGCCGGATTGACCAGTACCATGACCATGACCAGCGGTGCATTTTCCTGCGCAGGCTTCGAGTTCTTTCAAGGTGGATCGCTTGGCACCAGCACCGTTAATCTGGATGGGGGAGTGATGTCATTGACGCGTTTCCTCAAAACGCAGACCAATACGGCATCGGCACTGAACCTTGATGGTGGCACCCTCCGTCTGCGCAATTCCCAAACATCTCCCAGTTTGTTTTTGTCGGACCTTGCTGGTCTAACGACCACGGTGGAAGACGGTGGTGTAGTGGTGGATACCAATACCTTCAATGGCACGATTGCAGAGGTTTTGGAGCACGACGCCTCGCTTGGGACGACCCCTGACGGTGGTCTCACCAAAAGCGGAGCGGGCACCCTCAGTCTTTCCGGTGCCAACACGTTTACCGGGCCTGTGACCATCAACGCAGGAACGGCATCAGGAACTCCGAGCCGCTTGCTGCTTGCGAACAACAGCGGTGCCGGTACCGGCGCTATTACCATGGCTGGAGATTTTTCTGAAATCCAGGTCGGCAACACCCGCGCAGTTGGCAACTCGATTTCGGTGTCCGATACAAGCGCCGAGAAGACCATTCTGCTTCCCTCACCGGGTTCCGGTGCTTTCGCTTCGGCCAATTTTTCCGGTCCGATCAGCATCAATGAAACCAATATCGATCATTTCAAGGTCCGCTCGGATGATAACTGTTTCCTGACTTTTTCAGGTGTTGTCAGTGGTTCCGGTGGGATTCTGAAGTTTCAAAGCGGACGCCTCGATCTGACGAATGGATCCAATACCTTTACGGGTGACGTGAAGATCACCCATGGGTCGGTTTCCTTCACCGAGGGGGCTCTTGGCAGCACGGGGCAGATTCGGATGGAGGGAGGACCTACAGTCAATGGAGTTACATTGCGTTGGGATCCGACCAACAATCAGGACATATCGAGTCGTCTTGTCATGTATGATGGCAAGGCTGCAACTCTTTTGTTCGCCGACGGAGGGGAACCATTTGATGTCTCTAATGTCGTCTTTGCCAATGCGATAGGCAACAATTCCACCGCCAGTCTTTTGAAAAGCGGAAATGGGTCCCTCACTCTTACCCAGCCAAGCACCTATAGCGGTGGTACGACCATCACTCAGGGAATACTTGAGTTTGCGAATGGTGGTCTCGGTGGTTCCGGGGCGGTAACGATGAATGGAGGAATTCTCCGTTGGAGTTCCGGCAATTCGGAGGACCTTTCTTCGCGGCTTGTGATGGTCGACGCCAAGACAGCCGCTCTTTCGACAAACGGGAATGATATCACCTTTGCCAGTGCCATCGGCAACTTTTCTACTGGCAATTTTTCGAAAACGAATACTGCGGGCACTTTGACCCTGGCCGCCGGCAACTCCTACATTGGAACCACCTCTGTGGGCGGGGGCACCTTGGCGCTGGGGGCAAGCAATGCACTGCCGGACAGTTCCAATGTCACTATCGGCGCGGCAACCTTGGATGCGGCTATGTTCACGGATAGCGCCGGGACATTGGACGTCTCCGCCGCCGCCACGATCCAACTTGGAGCTGGTGCGGCCCTTTCCTTTGCAAACAGCAGCGCGGTGTCCTGGTCGGGAGGCTCCCTGAGCATTTCCGGGACTTTTGTTTCGGGTGCTTCACTCCGTTTTGGCACCGATGGCACGGGACTCACCCCAGCCCAGCTTGCGCAGATTTCTTCGCCCGGTTTGACCGCGTTTGCCTTGGATTCCAGCGGTTACCTGACTGCCACTCCCTCAGGTGGCTATTCGGTATGGCAAACCGCCAACAATACCTCGCAGACCATTGATCAGGACCATGATGGAGATGGCGTCTCCAACGGAGTTGAGTATTTTCTCTCGGGAGCTGCCTCCAGCACAGGCTTCACATCCTTGCCGACCGTGGTGGACAACGCCGGTGTCTTGAGCATCACCTGGAACAAGTCGTCCGGTTACGATGGCATTTACAGCACGGATTTCGTCGTCGAAACTTCCACTAACCTCAGCGGGGCATGGACTACAGTGGCCTTGGTCGCGGGTGCCGATGGAGTTGTGATCACTGGAGATGCTGTAAAATACACGTTCCCCTCAGGGTCGAAAAAGTTTGCCCGCCTCAAAGTGACGGGGCCCTGAGTGAAGCGGGAAATCAACATGCGGATTGGTTTTTCCTTTGCTGGATCGCCCAATCCGCGTGATGGTTTATCCATCATTTCCATATTGGAACTTTCTCATCCACCATGACATTTACTGAACCTTCATGGTGCTCTCCGCACCGGCGTCCGTTTGCCTCGCTGATCGTGGCGCTCGTGGTGCTGGCTGCGCCTGTTGGGATTCGGGCCGCATCCATTGAGGCTGGAAACGTCACTTCCTCCCTTGGCCCTGTTTTCTTTGTCGATGATGCATCCAATGGAGGGACTGACACAGACATCAACCAACCCGCAGTCCCGTCGTTCATCCGAAATTTCAGCGGGCCACTGACAAGGAATCAAGGTCCCACGCGGATCTCGTTGACGGGATTCGGGTTTGCCGCCCATACCAGCGTCACAGCCAACGATGCAACTTCGATCGCCGTTTCCTTTACCTATCTTGGTGCCGACGAGGCTGTCGGCGGCGGAGATGATGTGTCAATCGGAACCGCCACCGGATCCTATATCTTCACGGTCGGTGGAGAATATGTTTTTTCTTTCGATGAGCCACTGACCGCGGATTTGAGCATTACCGGAACCCAGTTCCGCATCCAGATTGCCCCCACCAATCCAGGCGGGAATGGTTCGTTGAAACTCAAGACGGGTGCGCTGGCGAGTGAGCCTTCATCGACCAGTGCCAAACTCAGCGTGGCTGGATTCACCTCCTCCTTGATCAATCCGCAACGGGTGAATCTCGCGAAGTTTCAACCGGTGATCCCAGGTTCTGTGTCGGGTCAGCGCCTGGCCTCCTATGTCACCGATGGGGTCATCGGAAATGATAACCGTTGGCAGAGTGAGAATTGGGCATGGAATACGGCGCGTGTGGATTTCCCATTTCCGGTGGAAGTGGGCAGCGCCCAGGTTTTTACCGGGGTGGATGACGGGCTCGCTGTTGGAAACTTCAGTGTCCAGTATCTGAACGGGACTACGTGGATTACAATCCCCGGAGGGGCAGTGACAGGGAATACCAATGTGGAGCGGAACCTCGTATTCACCAATCCAGTGACGGCATCGTCATTCAGGCTCATCGGCCAGGATGCGCCACTTCGCATTCGCGAACTCGGACTCTACCCGCCCAATGGTCCCAGCGGATTTCCACTGGGGACGGATCTCACCCTCAACCTTGCCTATCAACGTCCGACCGTCGCGTCTGCCTATACTACGGGAAACTTTGCTTTGAATGCGGTGGATGGAAGATCCCATTCGGGCTCCATGTGGCAGACATCCACTCCAGGCTCGAACACGTTGGACATCGATCTCAGGGTGAGCACGAAAATCGGCAGTGTGCACTTGTATTCAGGTGCTGCCGGAATAGCTCCTCTCGGTGATTTTGTCTTGAAATACTGGGATGGTTCCACTTGGCAAGATATCTCTGGTGGGGCGGTTAACGGAAACAGCACTCCCGATCTGGTGCTTGCCTTCACCACTCCGGTGACCACATCGCGAGTGCGTCTCGAATTCTCCAATCCCGGCACGACTTCTATCCGTGAACTATGCATTTTCGCCGCCAATGCCGGCAATCTTGGCTATCCTCTCGGGACCAACATCATCAACTCAGGCACCATTGGCCGGGCTGAGACTTACCATGATGCATTCCATGTGATCACCAATCCATCATCCGGCCGATTCCTGTCAGTACCGGGCAGCGGTCAGCCATCGCTCAGTCAACCGGGCCTGGCTGCTGGGCAGGGGCAATACCAGATTCTCCTCAATCATTCCAACGGAACCTATCGACTGCGCAACCGTGGATCAGGCAAGTGCCTGTCGGGTGCTCAATTGTCGAAGACGCCTGGTATGCCCTTGGCGGATTCCACCTACACGGCGCTTCCTCACCAGGACTGGATTCTTGATCCGGTGGGCGGTGGGGCATTCCGTCTCATCAATCAATGGAGCGGTCTTGTGGTCGATAGCGCTGATTCCTCGAATGCAGAAGGTGCTCTGTTGGTGCAAAACACATCCAGCCAATCTCCCACGCAGCGCTGGCAGTTTTCCTATTTTGCCGGGTATCCCAAAAAGGGTATCGGCGGGACCACCTTCGCCATGGATACCACTCCCAACTGGGCATACAATTGGGGTCGCTCAAATACCCATCCGCTACCGGCAAATGCGTCGTTTTTTCCGATGCAGTGGGGCAACTTCAATTGGGACATTGGCAGCAATCAGGGGCCGATCTGGCAGGAGTATCCTGCATGGCGTCGCAGGTCGGACGGGATTCATCTGCTCGGATTCAATGAGCCGGATCGTTCAGATCAGTCAAACATGCCATTGAACACCGTCATCAGTCTATGGCCTCGTTTGCAGGAACTTGATCTTCCACTCGTCAGTCCCGCCCCAGGCACTGCGGGAGGCGCGGGTGGTTGGCTGGATTTGTTTTATGCCCAGGCCGGGAGTCTTGGCTATCGGGTGGATTATACGGCGGTTCACAGCTACCCCGGACCCAGCAACGGATCTTCCAACGAATTGGTGAACTTGATCAAAGATAGCTATAACTCTTGGGATCGTCCTGTGTGGCTGACCGAGTTCTCGTTTGTTGACTGGGGGCGAAATCAATCGTGGAGCGAGGAGGATAACTACAACTGCCTGGCGGAATTCTTGTGGCGTTCCGAGACGATTCCTGAACTTAGGAAATACGCTCTTTTTGTTTTCACGGCGGATGCCCAGAATCCTCAGCCCGCCAATACCTGGCAGGATTTCACCCCGGCACCTCGATCCAACTCCTATGACAGCAGCGGTAACCTCACTGCATTCGGGAAACTATACGCGGCATGGGACAACGATGCCACGGTCCGAACGGGCAAGACCTATTGTGTTCATCACAAGGGTTCGCGCAAACGGATTGCCAATCTTACCACACAATCGAATCTTTCCGGGCGAAACATCCGGGTCGATGGAAACTTGGTAAACTGGACTCTTGCATCTGCTGGTGCCAGTAATCGGTATCATGTCGTTTCGTCGTTGGATGGACGCCGACTCAGGACTGATGGCACCACGGTCAGTCTGGTCTCCCCGGGGACCACCGGGACGGCAGTTGAGTGGTCACTTACGGAAAGTCAACACGGCTGGTATTATCTGGGTCACCCAGCCAGCTCCAAGAGACTTCAGCTGGTTTACAACAATTCAAACTTTGTTTCCACCTACAGCATGGTGGCCAACACCGCAACCGACGATGCCGTCCAGTGGCGCTTCATTGTGCCATTGGTCAGCAATTCGCCTCCGGTCCTCGCGACGATCCCTCCGCAAACCGTGGATGAAGGCAGCTTGTTGAGTTTCACGGCGAGCGCTAGCGACTCGGATCTTCCTGCAAATGCATTGAGTTATAGCTTGGTCGGTGCGCCTCCCGGGGCTGGGATTCAATCATCAAGTGGAGTTTTCACCTGGACGCCAGACGAATCCCAAGGTCCGGGTGTATTCAACTTT
>JBBARN010000106.1:0-21852 GCA_040399845.1 Luteolibacter sp.
GGACTTGCGACCGTTGAGGCCTTTGCGTCCAGTTCCTTGAAGGGTGAATCCTAGCTGGCAGCAACCCATGCCGGACCAATCCTCGTCGCCGATCATCTTGATCACGCGCTGGAGGTCGGAGGGGTTGGAGATCTTGTTCTGGGCCTTGCGGAAGAGGATGCCGACGATGCCTGGTTCTTTGCCGAGTTACTTGAGGGTGTGACGGAAGAGGATCTGATTGGTGCCTCCGCGCCGACCCTCCGCGCAACACTGTCGGGTTACCTTTCACTTACCCCAATCATGCGCACCCCGATCACGCCGCAAATACGTAGAGAAATTTTTGAAAACCGACGAATACCTCTTTGATCTCAACTGCCGCACCCAGGTCTGCGATGGCATCAGGAATCGAGTCGTGATATCTCAGCTTTAGCAATGGCGTGAGTTTTTCTTGGTCCAGCTCTTGAACGCCGACGTTCACATAATGCGAAAGCACGAAGTCGAGGAAGGCTTGTTGCTTGGGATTGAACTGGCTGCTGATCTCCACCCTCGCCTTGGAAGCCCGTTCCTCTCGGGTGAGTGGAGGCATGGCGTAGGCGACATAAGCCAGCACGTCGAAGAGGTCACTCTTTTCTGCGTCGATGATCTTCTGCATCTCAGTCATCTGCTCATGGCCGAAGCCTGCCTCGGCCAGTCCTTCCAAGAGCGCTGCACGGGTTGCGGGTGCACTCCACAGTGTGCGAAGTTCCTCCTCATCCTTGAAGAACGCCGGGAGCTTTCCGAATAGCAATTCCATGAATTGAGCGGCGGACATGGGTGTGCCGTCGGGATGCCAGAAACTCGTCATGGTCATGTGCTGGATGGTCCGCGCTTTGCCATCCGCGAGTTTCACCTTCACCTTGGATCTGCGCTTACACTGGCAAGGGCGCTTGCCACACTCGTTGCATTTCTCCTTCGGGCAGTCGCAGGGAAGCTTTGCACAAACTTCACAGGGCTCCGGTGATTTCACTTCGCACTCGCACGGCTGGCAGCCGCACTTTTCGCAGGTCTCGGGCTCGATCGGTTCGCCGTCCCACTCGGGATCGCTGAAATGGAGGTGCGCTTTTACGAAGTCATAGATCGTGAAGTAGTCCTTGCCGTCATAGAGACGGGTGCCGCGACCGATGATCTGTTTGAACTCGATCATCGAATTGACGGGCCGCATCAGCACGATGTTGCGGATGTTGCGGGCATCCACTCCGGTCGAAAGCTTCTGCGAAGTGGTTAGAATGGTCGGGATGGACTTCTCGTTATCCTGAAAGTCCCGCAGATGTTGCTCGCCAAGCGCTCCGTCAGCAGCGGTAACGCGATGACAGTAATTCGGATCCTTGCTGGAGGAAGTTTGGTTGATGTAGTCGCGGACGAAAAGCGCGTGCGCCTGGGTGGCACAGAAAACCAGCGTCTTCTCGCGCTGGTCGATCATGCTCATGAAAATGTCCACCCGCTTTTTCTCCCGCTCCTGAATCTCGATGTTTCGGTTGAAATCCGCCTCCTCATACACCTTCCCCACTTCGATCTCGCCCTCGATGACGGTGTCGTCCGAGGTGAATCGATAATAATCCAATGTCGTCTGGATTTGCTTCACCTTGAAGGGTGTTAGAAATCCATCGTTGATTCCGTTTTTCAACGAATAGGTAAACACCGGCTCGCCGAAGTAAGCATAAGTGTCCACATTGTCCTTGCGCTTCGGTGTGGCGGTGAGGCCGAGTTGCACGGCGGGTGAAAAGTAATCGAGGATGCCGCGCCAGTTGCTCTCGTCGTTCGCGCCACCGCGATGGCACTCGTCGATGACGATGAAGTCGAAGAAATCCGCCGGATACTCGCCAAAATAGGGAGTATCGCCCGGACCGCTCATGAAGGTCTGGAAGATGGTAAAGAAGATACTGCCATTCTTCGGAACCTTCCCTTTCTTGCGGATCTCGTCTGGGGCAATGCGGACCAGCGCATCTTCCGGAAATGCGGAGAAGGCGTTGAATGCTTGGTTCGCGAGGATGTTCCGGTCGGCAAGGAACAGGATACGCGGTCGGCGGGTCGGCTCGCCGCTTAGATTCCAGCGGCTTTGGAAAAGTTTCCATGCGAGTTGGAACGCGATGAACGTTTTGCCCGTGCCGGTGGCGAGTGTTAGTAGAATGCGAAGGTCTCCCGCAGCGATCGCTTCCAATACCCGCTCAATGGCGATGTCCTGATAGTAGCGACCTTGGAAAAAGCCGCCCCGGTCCTCGAAGGGAATCGCCGCGAAGTAGTCCCGCCAGCGATCCTGCTTGGCGAAGGTGAGGTTCCAAAGCTCGTCTGGCGTAGGATAACGGGCAACTTCACCCTCGACGCCGCTTTCCATGTCGATGCCGTAGATGCCTTGGCCGTTGGTGGAGAAGGTGAAACGGATCTGAAGTTTCTCCGCATAAGCCTTCGCTTGCGCGACGCCCTCCGTGACCGCTTTGTCCCATGCCTTCGCCTCGGTGACTGCGAGTTTGAGGTTCCGGTAAACCAGCACGTAATCCGCGATTTCCGGGAGGCCACGCCGTCCACGCCCTTCGATGCGGCCCGGGGTGATGTGATATTCCCGCAGGATACGGCTGCCTTCCACCACGCCCCACCCTGCCGCTTTCAAGGCGGGATCGATGTGTTCGGCGCGGGTTTCGGCTTCGTTCATGCGGCGGCGACGGATTGCAGCCGCTCGATGGCCAGGCTCAGGATGCGGTCATTGAAAAGCTTTTGTTTCCTCTCTGCGGCGGCGGCACCGGCGGGCCATTGATCGATCGCGGCCCGCATGTCCGCCAATGCCAGCGGGATACCTTGGCGTTCATTGAGCCAATCCACCGTGGCGAGAACCTCCATGCCGAGCGGCGATTGGAATCCGTCGATCAGGGCATCGGTCGCCTCCAACACGGGCAACCAAGCCCGGGCCTCTTCGGATTTCAGGTACAGGTCCAGCCGCTCCCGTTTGCTTTCCTCGAACCAGACGGTGTCGAAGCGATCCGCATCGGCCAAGCGCTTGTCGCAATGCAGGTAGCTGCCGTCCAGGCCTTCGAGCAACTTCGTCAGGCGATGGGCGTATGGGCCGTAGCGGTTCGCCTCAAACCGGAGATCCAGCGGGTTTTCCAATCCCATGCGCACAATGAAACGCTCCAAGAACCATGCGAGCTTCTGCGTTTCCAGAAGGGTGCATTCGATTCCCAGCACCCAATACCGGCGGACCGCTTCGGCGACGAGGGCGCGGGCGGGCGTGAGTTTTTCCACGCCCTTCTTCTTGGCTACGTTCTGGTATTTCGCTGTGGGTTCGTAAACCACCACCTCTACGCCTTCAAGATCTTGGAGAGCCTCTTCGACCAGCGGACGGACGACATTCCAATCCAGCCCGCCATTGCCACACCCAAGCGGCGGGATGGCGATGGAGCGAATTCCTTTCT
Source organism: Luteolibacter sp. (assembly GCA_040399845.1). GTDB lineage: Bacteria > Verrucomicrobiota > Verrucomicrobiia > Verrucomicrobiales > Akkermansiaceae > Luteolibacter. Next base: position 3,423 of record JBBARN010000106.1, read on the forward strand.
CGCGGATCTCACGTTTCAAGGCCACCAACCCGGATTCCACCCATTCGAGCTTCGTCGGATTCCGCCAGTTCTCCTTGGTCGGGAAATTGATGATCCATCGAGGACCGTCCAGCTCCACGCCGGGGGTGACGAACATGCTCCCCACCCTCACGTTTCCCGCCTTGCACGCGGTTTCGTAGGCCTTGGTGTTCTCCGGGAAACGCTCTTTGAACATCAAGGCGATGCCCTTGCCCATGACGCCCACGGTGTTGACCGTGTTCACCACGGCCTCCACGGGCGCATCGAGCAGGTTGCCTTGGGTGAAACGGATCATTTTAGAAATACCAAGTTGGAGTGGATTTGACCGTAAGGGAAAGCCCGTGGCTTTCAATCACGGATTGCAGACGCAGGAATAGGAACACCCCAGACTCGGATATCAATTGGAACCATCCCATCCGGTGTCAGCACAAAATTGTCCGAACGAGCATCCCCAATCCAAATCTCGATTTCCGATTCGAGATCCGCCTTTTTCCATAGCCAGCAGCGTTGCCTCACCGCCACTGCTCCTGCATCGAGAAGGAACTGATCAACTTCTTCCTGCGGCGGATCCGGATCGCCGTAAATGAAGCGCTGTCTGGAAACGAACTGCCCGGACTCCGTCATTCCTATTGGATTGGGAGCCGAAGAAAAGAGTTTTTCCCACCAGCGCATGCGCAGCAAATACTCTGTGGGAGTGCTGTCGAATTGGTTGATCCGTCCATCAATGATTTCGTAGTAGTCACCGTAAGTTCCGGGCAATGTGATCTTGACGACCTCACTCGTCTGCTCGTCCAAGAGGACCAAATGCTCCGATCCTGCATCCAAATGTGGCAGGTTCATTTCCAACCACCGCGTGTGCTCGCAACCCTGAATCCATTCCAGCAGGCGGGCTGCCTCCCACTTCTTGAACCAGTCGATTACTTGGTTACGGTCACCTTCCGGGGTTTCCGAACTTGCGCCAAAGCATCGGACAAGGAAACCGATGGGGGTTGAGCCGCCACCGCAGCTTTCACACGGCCACGGACGCCAGCGAACGAGCGTATGGTCCGCAGGTCCAGAAACAGTTCCGTTTTCGTCTTCGGCATGGTCCATAAATACGGCAGCTCAGGGCGGGGGTCAAGTAGGGAGTCGCCTTCGAAAGCTCAGTCACAACTCCCCGCTGAAGGCTTGGTGGAGTAGGGATTTTTTCAAGGCCTCCAGCGCGGCGAGCTTTTGTTGGTAGATGGAGGCGAGGCGGGTGGTTTCTTGGTGGAGCGAGTCAAGATTTGCGACGATCCTCTTCTGTTCGGCAATCGGAGGAAGTGGGAATTGGAATGAAAGAATCTGCTTCCCGCTAATATGTGGAACCCCGAGCCCTGTTTGACCATCAAGAAGATAGGTGACGTAACTGGAGCTCCGAATCAGATGAAAAAGATACTTCCAGTGAAGAGAAGACTTAGCTCGTAGCCGTGCAGTTCGCTGGACTTGCAAGGAGGGGAGATCACTCTTGGTTACGAATGCAACTTTCAATCCGGCGGCAACCCAAGGGCGATCCATTGCAAGAACCACATCATTCTCCTCAAACGCAAACTGCGAGTAATCAGCAGCGCTCTTTTTAGGCCAGCGTTTGACTCCTTCCCAACGGAATTCACCTTGGACGATATTATCGCCGCGCACTAGACGTACCCCGTCCTCTGAATTCGTGTATTGGGAACTCTTGAAGGCGAATCCTGCTAGGAAATCCACGTGATCGCCAACAGTCGTCTCCACCCACCCCTTCCCGCGCTGGGAGAAGACGGATTGGAGGTGGCTTTCGAAGAGGGCTCGGGCGTTGTGGAGGTTCTTTTCGGCGTTGGCTTTGGCGGTGGCGAGGCCCGCGAACGCTTCGTCGAGGATGCCGACGATGCGGCGTTGCTCGGGGAGGGATTTGGGATAGTGAATTTCGACGCGAGAAATATCCTGTTGATTGACGCTGGCCTGATTCACAGACTGCTTGCATACGCCACGCCAGTAACCGTTTTGGAAAAGAAACCTAAGGGCGTGATTCAAATACGCTGAAGTCACGACCTCTTTGGGGCGCATAAGCAACAGATTGACGCCGTGGTAAACTGGCTCGTCACAATCAAAAACAGCAGTCTTCCCAACGTGGACAGGGCTGTTAATATGACTAAAAAGGATATCCCCAGGAAGAAGCTGATTCTTCTCCTTGTCGCGTTCGCTCAATTTCGCGTAACCGACTTTTCCCAAATCAAAAGTTGAATCTGATATGCTTTCGATGCGGGAAATTCTATCGCCGTTGCCACTCTTGTCTTGCTTGCAGTTTGCACCATTTCTGATGACCGCCAGCACATCCCCCAGAGTGCTCGTTTGCCATCCAGATTTCATAGGAGAGCTTTGATGGATTTAAGAATGTCCGCGCTTTCGTTATCCAACGAGGCAATTTCTTTCATGATGTCCGCCGGGCTGCGGTGGGTGATTTCATCGCCGCCCTCCGGGTGTTTGCTTGATAACTCGAAGGTGGATTTGTCGATGTCCGCGACTTTCAGACTCCAGCTCTTGGGCGAGTCGGCGAAGGTTTTTTGCAGTTTGATGAACTCGGCGAGGTCGGTGTCGTTGAGCGGGTTGGTTTTCCCCATGTTGCGGCCGGGGTCGAGTTGATAGAACCAGACTTTGCGGGTGGGCGCGCCTTTTTCGAAGAACAGGACCACGGTTTTCACGCCCGCACCGAGGAAGGTGCCGCCGGGGCAGTCGAGCACGGTGTGGAGGTTGCAGCTTTCCAACAGGAGTTTCCGCAGGCTGACGGAGGCGTTGTCGGTGTTGGAAAGGAAGGTGTTCTTGATGACGATGCCCGCGCGTCCTCCGGCCTTGAGGATTTTGATGAAATGCTGGAGGAAGAGGAAGGCGGTCTCGCCGGTGCGGATCGGGAAGTTCTGCTGCACCTCGGGCCGCTCCTTGCCGCCGAAGGGTGGATTCGCCATGACGATGTCGTAGCGGTCCTTTTCCTGAATGTCGGCGAGGTTTTCGGTGAGGGTGTTGGTGTGGACGATGTTCGGGGCCTCGATGCCGTGGAGGATCATGTTCATGATCCCGATGACGTAGGCGAGGGACTTCTTTTCCTTGCCGAAGAAGGTCTTGGTTTGGAGGGTTTTGAGGTCCTTGGTGGTGAGCTTGGCGCTGGACTTGAGGTAATCGAAGGATTCGCAATGGAACCCGGCGGAACCGCAGGCACCGTCGTAGATGGTTTCGCCGATCTGCGGTTTCAAGACATGGATGATGGAGCGGATGAGCGGACGCGGGGTGTAATATTCACCGCCATTGCGCCCGGCGTTGCCCATGTTCTTGATCTTGGCTTCGTAGAGGTGGGAGAGTTCGTGTTTCTCTTTCTGCGAGCCGAATTGCAGTTCGTCCACGTGGTCGATGATCTCGCGGAGGTTGTAGCCGCTCTGGATCTTGTTGCGGATCTCACCGAAGATTTCGCCGATCTTGTATTCGATGGTGTTCGGGCCTCTGGCGCGTTGTTTGAAGCCTTGGAGGTAGGGAAAGAGCTTCTGATTGACGAATTCCCGGAGGTCGTCGCCGGTGAGAGCCTTGTTGTGGTCGATCTCGCCGCTCTTGGTTTTCGGAGCCGCCCATTTCGACCAGCGGTAGGCGGGATCGAGGATGTAGGAGTATTTTTTCCCTTCCAGTTCGGCTTCGGTGGCTTTGTCGGCTTCGAGGGAATCGAGGTATTTCAGGAAGAGGAGCCAAGAGCTTTGCTCGGTGTAATCCAGCTCGCTGGTGCAACCGGCGTCTTTCCAGAGGAGGTCGTCGATGTTTTTGAAGGTTTGTTCGAACATGAGTGGGGGTTAGGCAGCAGCGGAGTGAAAGTTGAGCCGGGTGGGGATGGGAAATGGATCGGCGGGTGGAGTTGTTGGATGAAGCATAGGCACCTTGCTTTTCGTTTGTGCATTCAAAAAACAGGTGGGAATGCTGTGCGTCATTCCGGTTCGAGCGGATGCCATTCCGGAGAATCCTAGTTTTTGACGAAGAAGACGGTGGATGGGGCGGAGCGCGGGAGGAAGGATTTTGGGTTCTGAGTTTGGGATTCTGAAGGAGTCATGTGTCGCCCCCGTTCTGTTTCTGTTCGATGACGCGACGTTCGCGTTCGAGTTCGGCGATGAGTTCGGCCTCGGTGGGTAGGATGGTGCGGTATTTGGAGGCGAAGAGTTGTTCGCTGCCTTTGAGGACGGAGTATTGCACGATGGTTTCGTCCTTATCGGTGCAGAGGATGATGCCGATGGTGGGATTGTCGTCGGGGCCGCGTTTGAGGTCGTCGAACATGCGGACGTACATGTCAATTTGTCCAATATCCTGATGGTTGAGCTTGCTGGTCTTGAGGTCGATGATGACGAAGCATTTCAAGACGTAGTGATAGAAGACGAGATCAAGGTAGAAATGGCTGGTCTCGGTGCTGACGCGCATCTGGCGGGCGACGAAGGAGAAGCCGTGGCCCATTTCCAAAAGGAATTTCTGGAGCTGGGAGATGATGGCGGACTCGACTTCGGTCTCGGACGCGGCTGAGTCTTCCGGCAGGCCGAGAAATTCGAGGACGTAGGGATCCTTGATGAAGTCGCGGATGGAGGGTTTGGCCGGGAGTGTTTCGGGTGTGCTGACGGGGTTGGTCTGGGAGGAGAGCAGGCGGTGGTAGGTGCGGGTTTCGATTTGGCGCTCCAAGGTGCGGGTGCTCCAGTTCTCCTGCGCCGCGTGCGTGATGTAATACTCTCTGGCTGAGGGGCTTTCGACCCGCATGATGAGCCGGTGGTGGGTCCAGCTCAATTTGCTACGCAGTGCGTAGCAAATCTCCGGGTCAGGGTAAGTGAGGTAAAATTGGCGGAAATTCCGGAGGTTGGCGTAAGAGAAGCCCTTGCCGAATTCCGCCGTGAGGGCACGGGAAAGCTCGGGAAGCAAGCGTTCTCCGTAGGTGGACTTTGCCGAGCCACCCTGCTCTTCTTCCACGATCCTTCGGCCGATTTGCCAATAGGCCGCGACCATGGCTGAATTGACGGCGGTATAGGCGGCGCGTCGGGCATCGGCGAGGATGCTGCGCACGTCGGTGAAGAAGTCGGAGGATAGGGTGAGTTCGTCCGGCATGATTCAGGTGGAGGAGAGGCGCCCAGTGATTGGGGAAGGTGTGGTTTGTGGAGGCCCCGTGATTCCCCGTGAAGCTAACGGATGCGGGATAGAGGGGAAGGGAAAACGGGGCTACTCGTGTCAGTTGGATTTCCGCTTGGTGCGGTAGGGGGTGGGATCCTCGGCGACGCGATGAATGGATTCGTCCGGGTTGAGCGATTTTGAAGCGATCGAACCCGACTTGCCCTTGGTTGGTTTCAGGACTTGGGAGGTGGGTGACGATTTCGATTTTTTCCCGGTAGGATAGACGGTGCGCGAGGGCGCTTGGGTTAGGGCATCGGGTGTTACGGCCATGCCCGCTTTTTTGGCCGCTTGGAAGCGAATCTTCAATTCACCGCCGACGGCGCGGCCGGCGCGGACGAGGGTGGCGATGGTGAGGTTTTCGCTGCCATTGAGCAGCTTGGTGATGCGGGAGGGAGGAACGCCCATGCGATCGGCAAGTTCACTGCGGTTGATGCCTTCGCGCTTCATGAACTGGAGGAGCTCCTCGACCGCCTCAAGCTTGCAGAATTCGATTTCGCTCTCAAGCGAGAACGGCTCGGCGAAAGCTTTGACAAGCGGGTCGTTGGGATCGCCTTTGGTGATGATGATTTTCATGGCTCGATGAGTCGCAGGATGGTGTCGGGGAGGGCTTTGGCGCGGAAGTATTCCTCCTTGATGCTGCGGGCGAGGCGGATGTCGCGGGATTGCCCTTTGCCCTTCAAGCCGCCGTTGGTGCAGAGGATGAGTTGATGTTTTTCGCCGATCTCGTCATAGAAGGCATAGAGTCGGATGCCGGGGCGCTTGAATTCAAACAGCCCGTCGCCGACGTGACGGAAGGTGATCTGGTTTTCGTATCGCTCGTAGTTGCTGATGGTTTGGATGCGCTTTTGGACAAACTCGAACTGGTTCCGGTCGTGTTGAAGCAGTTCCAGTAGGAATTCCCGCGCCGGGTCCTTGCCTTGGATGCCAAGGGTAACCACCCGACGGGCAGCGCCAACATGAACCGTTCGGAGAATGACTTCAACAGGCTTTTTCACTTTTAAGCTAAATCTTGATCAGGTGCCCCCCATGATTTCCCGTAAGGCTAAGGGATGCGAGGTGGAGGGGAAGGGAAAACGGGGCGGAGGACGGTGCGGTATTTGGAGGCGAAGTGTTGTTTGCTGCCTTCTACGAGGTCGCACTCTGCCGCTTTCAATGTGGGATCGATGTATTCGGCGCGGGTTTCGGCTTCGTTCATGGCTCATCAAGGGTGATGTTGCTCAACAGGGCGAAGAGCGGTCCGTTGATGTAGAAGTTCGTCTTGCCGATCTTGCGCTTCATCAGGAAGCCGGCCTCAGTCAATTGGTTGAGATATTTCGCCGCCGTGATGCGGGAAACGGAGAGATCGAGTTCGACGAACTCGATCTTCGTGTAGGGATGGCGGAAGAGATTGTTCAGCAGTTCCTGACTGTAGATCTTCGGCAGGCGTCCACGCATTGCGGATTTGGTTTCCAGCATCAGATCGCGTAAGGATTTCACCAACCGGATGGCACTGCGTGAGGTCAGCGCCACGCCGCGCAGCAGATAGAGGCACCAGTCCGCCCAAAGGTCTTGATCACGCACGGTTTGCAGCAGGCGGTAGTAGTCCGGCTTGGTGGTCGTGATGTAGCGACTCAGATAAAGCACCGGCATCTCCAGCAGACCGTCGCGTTGCAGCATCATCAGGTTCAGGATGCGACCGGTGCGGCCGTTCCCGTCGTAGAAGGGATGAATGCTCTCAAACTGATGATGCGCGACGGCCATGCGCAGCAGGGGATCGAGACCGTCATTGGCATGGATGAAGTCGATTAGGTTTTCCATCAACCGCTCAACTTCCGCGGCACTTTGCGGCGGTTCATAGACCACCTGGCCGGTCGATTCATTTTTCAAAACCGTGCCCGGCAATTTGCGCAGTCCTGCGCGATTGCGCTCCAGCTCCGCCTGCACGGCGAGGACCGTTTCCAGCCGGATCAAGCCGCTGGCACGCACAGCCTCGTAGCCCTTGCGCAGCGCGGACACGTAGTGCCGCACCTCTTTCGCGGCGGGCGTCACCGCCGCATCTTCGTGAGAGGCGAATAGTTGGTCATGCGTGGTGATGATGTTCTCGATTTCCGAACTGTCTTTCGCCTCCTGAATGCCCAGCGTATCCAGAAGAATTCTCTGATTTGGCAGGGATTCGCATAGGCCTTTCAACTCTGCCAGATGACGGTGCGCCTCGGCCAGCGCAGCCCAGACCTCGCGGGTTTCCAGCGAGGCGATGGATGGAAGCGGCAGTGAGTGGAGTTTGATCATGTAAAGAAAAGTGGCATTTTCTTATCACGTCATCCTCGTCGTGTAAAGAATTTATCCGTTTCCTATGCACGTGGTCCGCGTCATGTCGATGAAACAGCTGTCTCTCGACACGACCGGGCACATCTGTCGAGGGACTTCAGGAAGAAGAGCCAGGAGCTTTGCAAGATGGGTGTGCCTGTCGAGGACCGAGGAGTTCGGATTCTGCGAAAGCCATGCCGCCAAACCCGACAAAGCGCTTGACGAAGCATCCGCTCGCGGCTGGTTTGTTAGGGGCATGGAAGAAGGGGGTAAATTCATCCCCCCACGCCATGAATGGACTCCGCCAGCTCCAGCTTGCAGCCACCCATCAATCCCGCTAGCATGTCCCCATGAACGACAGCATCGCCGATGACGCCCGCTTCGCCCTGCTCGCGAAAGTGAGACAGGCGCGGATGATGTCCTCGGGTGCCAAGTTTCGTGCAGGGGCAGAGTTGTTTGATGAAGCTTGTGCTTGGAATCTGGCAGGCATCTCCGCCCAGCATCCCGGAGCAAGCCAAGATGAGAAGCAGCAGGAACTTCTCCGCCGCCTCAAACTGGCAACCATCATCCACCGATGAGCGGCACGGATTCACTCCTGAAACTCTTGGCAGCCTTTGACGCTGCCGCGGTCCCCTACATGATTGTTGGATCGTACTCATCGAATTTCTACGGTATCCCACGCATGACCAAGGACGCCGATCTGGTGGTCCACCTGGATGCGAAAGGCTGGCACGATTTGCCTTCTCTTCTGCCCGAAGGCATCGACATGGAGGAACAAATGGGCTTCGAAATGGTCACTGCCACCCAACGCGAATTGCTCCGGGTGAAAGACAGCCTGTTCCAGATCGAACTATTCCGCCTGAGCGACGATGCCCATGACCGCATGCGTTTCGAACGCCGCCTCCGACAACCTATCTTTCCGGGAGTAGAGGTTTCTTTGCCGACCGCCGAGGATGTCATCATCCAAAAACTGCGCTGGTGTCGTGGCGCGAAGAGACCCAAGGACTTCACCGATACGGTAGCCGTTCTTCAAGTCCAGAGGAAATCCCTCGACTGGAACTACATCGAACACTGGTGCGCCCAACATGACACCCTAGAAGTGCTCGCCGAAGCCAAGGCCGAAGCCTCCGTAGTGTGGGAGGCAGATGACCTGGAAAACGGCCTCCGTTAGTTATCCCATATCTTTTCCAAACCACCATGAAATCCATCATCTTTCCACTCCTGATCGCCGTTCCCGCCGCCCAAGCGAACGAAACGGACCTTGCCAAACAACTCGCCAACCCGATTGCCTCGCTCATCAGCGCGCCGATCCAAAGCAACTACGACTTCGGCATCGGCCCCGGCGACGGCACCAAGTGGACCACCAACGTCCAGCCGGTCATTCCCTTCGAACTCAACGAGCATTGGAACCTCATTTCCCGCACCATTCTGCCGGTCATCGATCAGGAAGGCATCGCCCCCGGAGGCGTCAGTGATGAATTCGGCCTCGGCGACACGGTGCAGAGTTTGTTTTTCTCGCCTGCGGAAAGCGATCCCATCTGGGGCGTCGGCCCGGTATTCCTGATCCCCACTGCCACCGATGATCTGTTAGGCGGCGAGCAATGGGGCATTGGACCCACCGCGGTGGCCTTGAAGCAATTCGGCCCTTGGACCGTGGGAGGACTGTTCAATCATATCTGGAGCTTCGCCGGCGAGGACAGCCGCGATGATGTGAACGCCACGTTTCTCCAACCCTTCGTTTCTTATATCACCGACACCAAAACCACCTTCTCCGTGAACCTCGAAACGACATATGATTGGGAACACGAGGAATGGAATGTCCCGGTTAACTTCGTCGTCAGCCAGTTGGTGAAAATCGGCGATCAGCCGGTGCAGTTCTTCGGCGGCGTCCGCTACTACCTCGAAACACCCGACGGCGGACCGGAATGGGGCCTGCGCTTCGGACTGACCTTCCTGTTTCCCAAATCCTGAAGTCTCCATTGTGTATGAAAACAAGAAACATCCCGATTCTTGCAGTTGGCGCCGCATTGGGCGCGACCGCACTGCTTTTCAGCGCTGATAACCTAGCCCCAAACGAAACTGCAGATACCATCTATCACGGTGGTTCCATCCTCACCATCGACGATGCCAACCCACGCGCCGAAGCCGTCGCAGTGAAGGATGGCAAGATCATCGCCGTGGGAAAAAAGGATGACGTGCTCAAGACCAAGAGCGACTCCACAAAGCTCGTTGATCTAACAGGCAAGACCATGCTGCCCGGATTTGTCGATCCGCACGGCCATGTTTTTGCAGGCGGCATCCAGGCTCTTTCCGCCAACCTGCTTGCGCCACCCGATGGTGAAGTGACAGACATCGCTTCCCTCCAACAGACCCTGCGCGACTGGATGGCAGCCAACAAGGAGGCCGTCGAAAAGATCCAGCTCATCGTCGGTTTCGGCTATGATAACTCCCAACTCGCCGAACTCCGTCACCCGACCCGTGAGGACCTCGACGCGGTATCGAAAGACATCCCGATCCTTCTCGTCCACCAATCCGCCCACCTTGCCGCCGCCAACTCGAAGGCGCTCGAAATCGGCGGTATCACCGCGGACACCCCCGATCCCCAGGGCGGCGTCATCCAGCGCCGCGAAGGCAGCAAGGAACCGAACGGCGTGCTCGAGGAAACCGCCGCATTTCCTCTGATGTTCAAATTGCTCGCCCGCGTCGGCCCGGACGGTGCGACCTCGTTCATCCGCGCCGGCTCCGAGCTGTGGGCCCGCTTCGGCTACACCACCGCCCAGGAAGGACGCTCGATGCCGGGCGTCGTCAAGTCGATGCAGGCCTTCGCCGAAACCGGCGAACTCAAGATCGATGTCGCCACCTATCCCGACGTACTGGTCGACCGCGAATTAATCAAGAACTCAGTCACCCCCGGTTATAACAATCACTTCCGCGTCGCCGGGGCCAAGCTCACCATCGACGGCTCGCCCCAAGGCTTCACCGCTTGGCGGGACCGACCTTACTACAAGCCGGTCGGCAATTATCCGCCTGGCTACTCCGGCTATCCCGCCGCCACTGCGGACCAAGTGCGCGACGCGGTCGATTGGGCTTACGAAAACAAAATCCAAATCATCACCCACGCCAATGGCGAGGCCGCGTCTGACCAGTTGATCGCCTTCATCGGGGCAGCCGCGAGAAAGCACGGCGCTACTGACCGCCGCTCCGTCCTCATCCACGGCCAATTCCTGCGCGAGGATCAAGTGGACTCCTACAAGCAACTCGGCGTGATCCCATCGCTCTTCCCGATGCACACCTATTACTGGGGCGACTGGCACCGCGACCACACCGTGGGTCCTTTGCTGGCGGAAAACATTTCGCCCACCGGCTGGTGCGTCGAACGTGGCATGATGTTCACCTCCCACCACGACGCGCCGGTTGCATTTCCTGACTCGATGCGCGTGCTCGACGCCACCGTCACCCGCCGCTCGCGAAGCGGCGACATCCTTGGTCCGCACCAACGCGTCGATGTCATGACCGCCCTCAAAGCGATGACCATCTGGCCCGCCTATCAGTATTTTGAGGAGAAAAACAAAGGTTCCATCGAAACCGGCAAACTCGCAGACTTCGTCATCCTCGACAAGGATCCCACCGCCATCGATCCCGAAACGCTCGACACAATCAAGGTCATCCAGACCATCAAGGAAGGAAACACCGTCTATCTCGCCGGTGAAAAACAAGGTGCGCATCTCTCTCTACCGAACGAGCGCGGCGAGCACGCCTTCTCCAACTTTATCCGCCAAGTCGCCAAAGAGAGCCATGGAGGACAGGACCGAGGCAGAGCGGACTGCTGCGGTTGCAAGGTGGCAGCCTTGTTGGGCGATGCACTGGCATCTTCGGATCTGCGTTGATGGGAATTTTTGAAACAGATTGCCCCACCCCATTCATTCGGGACAGCTCCGGGATTTCGCAAATCCTGGCGAGCGCATCTCTTTTCCATCCTCACTTTGCTGTTCCCCAACGGCCAAAAGATGTTTATCCCCACTGTCGTCACGATGAAACCCGCTCTTATTCTCGCCCTGATCGCGCCATTTCCACTCATGGCTGGGACCACCGCACCGATGGTCACCGATTCCACTCTCAGCGCCACCGATGAATCCCAGTGGTCATTCAAAACGAATGTTTACGCCTGGGCTCAATCTCTCGATGGTGACATCGGCATCCGCCGCCTGACGATTCCAGTCGATATCGGATTTTCGGACATCCTTGAAAACCTCGACATTTCCTTCATGGGAGCTTTCGAAGCACGCAGAGGAAAATGGGGATTCATGGCGGATGTTGTCTATGCGGAGATCAGCGCGGATGCCTCGTTGTTTGCTGGCCTTGCACCCTTCGAGTTCACCCAGCGGCAATTGCTCAGCAACCTGATCGCCAGTTATTCGATCGTGGATTCGGATCCGTTGAAGTTCGCCGTTTATGCCGGCGCACGGATCAATTCGATCGATATGGAAATCAATTCGCCCCGCCCCCGTCTTAACCGTTCCCGCGATGAATCGTGGGCGGATCCGATCGTCGGAGCCCGTCTGCAAGTGGAGTTGGGGAATTCGTTTTTCGTCCGTGCGGTTGGAGACATCGGCGGTTTTGATGTCTCATCCGACCTCACCTGGCAGGCCATGGCAGGCTTCGGTTACCGGGTTTCGGAAAACGGTTCGCTGCTGCTCGGTTATCGCAGCATCGGCACGGATTACAGTGATGGAGAATTCAGTTATGACGTCACCGCCTCCGGTCCGATTCTCGGTTTTGAATACAAATTCTAATTTCATCTAACCATCACTCAACTTCCATCATGAACTCACGACTCATCGCCCTTGCGCTTGCATCCATCGCCACATTCAGCCTGGTCCCCAGTTGCGCCAACGACCCGCTCACCCGGGCCAACGGCGCGGCCTCCAGCGCGTCCCAGATTTCACGGGATTCCCGTGCGGCATTGCGTTCGCTTTATGCCCAGAACCCCGGAGCGCGCGCACTCGGCCAACGGGCCAAGGGCGTCTTGGTGTTCCCGTCCATCGTCAAGGGCGGCTTCATGGTCGGAGCGCAGGCCGGTAATGGCGCGATGATCCGGGACACCGGGGAAATCAGCGGTTTTTATCAATCCACCGCCGCCTCCTATGGCTTGCAGGCGGGCATTCAGGAGTTTGGTTATGCCCTGTTCTTCATGGACGACGGAGCCTACCGGAACATCAACCGCACAGGTGGTTGGGAAATCGGCAGCAGCCCGAGCCTCGTCGTGGTGGACAAGGGCATGGCGGGATCCCTTACCACCACTACGCTCAACAAGGATACCTATGCCTTTTTCTTCAACCAGCGCGGCCTGATGGGTGGCCTGGGCTTGCAGGGTTCCAAGATCACCCGCATCCATCCGAAACCCTGATCGCCGCTCACTTGATTCGACCCCGTTATTTTTCATCATGAACCATCGTTACCTTCACATTCCGTTTTGTGCAGCGCTCTTCCTCTCCGGATGTGTCGGCACGGGGCAACCCGACCCGCATTCACCGCAGAAACCTGCGGCAAATGCGCTCAAAGAGGCTTCACGTGTCACCCGCTCCCCGGAGGAACGGGCAGCGCTTTATCTGAAGGCCGCCCAGGAGGCAACGATGGCACCCGGTGCCCTCGCGTCCGACGAACACAATCTGCACGTTTACAACAAAGCGGCAGCCGATCTAACAGCATTGCTGCGAAGCGCCAACCAAGGCGGATTGTGGAACCGCCCGGTTACTTTGAGCACCGGCGATACCCAATATCATCTCCGCTATGCCAAGGCCGCCGATGGAGTCTGGGATCCTGGATTTTTCTCCAGCTTCACGCCGGCAAGCGAAGTCAAACAGAAGTCCATCAAACGCAAGAATGCCGATCCAGGAGTCGGTGGCACGCTCGTGGGTGTCCGGAAAAACAATCCGCTCGAACCCTTTTCTCCCGCAGTCGGCATCAGCGCTCCCGCGACGGCACTGCTCGATTTCCAAGGCAACAATGTGACGCTCACCCTCGTCGATCCCACGGAAAAACCCAAGAGCCGTATCGATGGTATCGACAGCAAACTGGCGGCTGATTTTTCCGCACCGCTCGCCTACTACCCGCAGAAGTCCGAAACCTGGGAAGGCCTCATGGGGGCCATCCAGGTCAGCAAATACATGAAAACCACCGGGCTTTACATGCTCCAACCGTATGACCCGGACCGGATCCCGCTGATTTTCGTACACGGCCTCATTTCCACCCCCCGGATGTGGCGGAATGTGATCAATGAATTGGAAACCGACCCTGAATTGCGCCGTCGTTACCAATGCTGGGTCTTCGCGTATCCTACCGGCAATCCACCGGCCTACTCCGCGCTCAGGTTGCGGGAAGAGTTGGCAAAAGTCGGCGAGCTCTATCCGAAGGCAAAAAACTACGTGCTCGTGGGCCACAGCATGGGGGGATTGCTCTCGCGCATGCAGGCCACTACCCTCCAGCGGGAATCCTGGAATGTCATCGGCGAGGAGAGGGCCGCTCAGTTTTTCAAAAGCGTCAAAAAAGGCAGCCTGGTGGATCGCGCGGTGATCTTCGATGCCAACCCGAAAATCGACCGCATCATTTTCATCTGCACCCCGCACCGCGGCAGTGAGATGGCCATTGGCAGCATCGGCGAACTCGGGATGCGCCTGATCTCCCTCCCGGCCGACCTCGCAGGCTCGGTGCTCAACACAGTGGGCAGCTCCCTCTCGATCGTTACCGGCTCCGACCGGGTTCCCAACTCGGTCACCGGCCTCTCTCCCCGCAATCCCACGCTCAAAGTGCTGGATGCCCACCCGATCGAAGCCAAGCACCATTCGATCATCGGCGACAGAGGCAAGGGCGATACCCCCAAAAGCTCCGATGGCGTGGTCGAGTATTGGAGTTCACACCAGAAACGCGCGTTCTCCGAAAAAATCGTGCCAGGCCCCCACGGTGCCTGCGAATTGCCCGAAACCATCAGCGAACTCAGCAGACTCCTGCACCTTCACCTCAAGGAATCGCCGGCCCGCTGAATCACCTCCACCTAACCACCACCTACTCCACCATGAGCGCCCAAGTCATTGATGCCATCGACGGCATCATCACCACCGAAATCACAGGAAAAATCAGCCCAGCGGATTTGTCCGCCAACCAAGCGGAACTTCTCGCCCAGCTCCAAAAATGGGGCGGTGGCTCGATTCTCATCATTTGCGAACAATTCGAGGGCTTTGCCAACGGCGATTGGACGGACCTTTCCTTCCAGCAACACGCAGATCACTTGATTCGCAAAATGGCCATCATCGGCGAAGCCCAATGGGAAACCATGGCCCTGGCCTTCACCGCCAAGGGCCAGCGTCCTTTCCCCATCGAGTTTTTCCCCACCGGGCACTTGATCGAGGCCAACGCTTGGCTCAAGGCCTGAATCTCCTGCCACCGCCGTGGCAAGGATTCGACAGAATCGGCACAATAACTGTTTCACAGCAGCCCTAGATCCGTTGCACGATCCGGCATCGGACAGAGCCGCCGCATGCCAACTATCTTCCCCGAAACACAGCCACCCATGAATTCCGATTCCGTCACAATCGATGATCTGAACATCCCGAATCTCGGCGAGCGCACCATCGAGTCACCCGGCTTGTCGGGGGCGTTCGCGTCTGAAGAAGCCTGCTGGCACTCCGATGGCGACCGCATTCTTCTCAACGATCACCTCGATGCTGTCCGGGAAGCCATGAAAAGCGATGTGGATCCGCCTTCCATCGAGTTGGCCGGACCGCGGCGGGACATCTTCTTCAATCCTCCCTCTACTTGCATTGCGATCGTGACCTGCGGCGGTCTCTGCCCGGGCATCAACGACGTGATCCGCTCCATCGTCATGCAGGCCTATTATGCCTACGGCGTGAGACAGATTCTCGGCATCCAGTATGGCTTCGAAGGGCTCGATCCCGCCTTCGGCCACAAGCCGGTAGAACTCACACCTGACAAGGTGATGAACATCGCCACCTTCGGCGGATCCATCCTTGGCACTTCCCGTGGCAAGCGCGATGTGAAGGTGATGGCCAACCGCCTGGAAGCACTCGGAGTGAACATCCTGTTCGTGATCGGCGGTGACGGTTCCCAGAAAGGAGCCCACGCCATCTATCAGGAAATCCATGCGCGCGGCAGCAAGATCGCCGTGGTGGGAGTGCCCAAGACCATCGATAATGATATCATGTTCATGGACCGGAGTTTCGGTTACCAAACCGCCTTCGCAGCCGCCTTCCATGCCGTGAGCGCCGCCCACACCGAAGCATGGGGTGCGAGAAATGGCGTGGGACTCGTCAAATTGATGGGCCGCGATTCCGGATTCATCGCCTGCTCCACCGCGCTCGCCACCGGTGAAGCCAATGCCGTGCTCATCCCCGAAGTGCCCTTCAAAATGGAGGGCCCCACCGGACTCTTCGCCATGATCGAGCAACGCCTCGCCTCCCGCGGCCACTGCGTGATCGTCACCGCCGAGGGCGCGGGCCAGGATCTCATGCCGGAAGGCCAAACATCCACCGACGCCTCCGGAAACAAATTGCACGCCGATATCGGACTCTTCCTCAAAGACCGCATCAGCACCCATTTCCGCGAAAAAAAGATCGAGCTGAATCTCAAATACATCGATCCCAGTTATCTCATCCGTAGCGTGCCCGCCTCGCCGGAAGACCGGATTTTCTGCCTCAACCTCGGGCGCAATGCCGTGCACGCCGCCATGGCCGGAAAAACCGGCATGGTCATCGCCCGCTGGCACATGCGCTACGTCCACCTCCCCATGAGCCTCGTCACCCGCGGCCGCCGCAAGGTGGATCCCGGCGGAGACCTCTGGAGATCCGTCGTCGAAGCCACCGGCCAACCCGCCAAAATGGGGGTGTGACTTCCGATCGTCTGTTGGCTTTCCACAGGATTGAGGTTGTAGATACGAGAAAACATCGCAGGTATGCGGCTGGTAGGGATTGTCACGGCGCGGCTTGCTCACCGGTTGGAGGTTCTAAAAGAAGGTCTTGGAGTTTATTTCTGAAGAAGGTGGGAATTGGTGCTCCATTCGCATTCGGTCGAGGACATTGCTCATTGCGAGTCTTCGTGTGAGCCATCCGGTCGCCTCAATTCAAACGATCGCTTCACACAAGCCTTGATTGATGCAAAAATGATCTGGCTCCATCCCTGTTTTTTCTCCACTGGACAATTCGGGCGCGGCGGGAGACAAGCGGGGCGAATGAAAAAGACGTTCCCTCTCCAAGTTCCGGGCCACCAACCGCCGCGAGTGGTGGAAGCGATCAAAAACGAAGTCCGCAAGTATCTCAAACGAGAACGCCGCAAGCCCCTGCCGGAGGGCGTGGATTTCTGGGATTTTGATTGCCGAGTTGGCCTTGGTGACGCAACACCTGAAACGAAGCATGTGGAGGAAATCGTTCCGGCGATCGATGAGGCCGCAGCGAAAGACAGTGCCTCGGTTTACATCGAGATCCTTGCCAAGTCAGGGCACCGCAAGGGCGGAGTGAAGAAAGAAAAGCAACCAGATGGCGATGGGCTAACAGGAGTTTGAAATCAGGCGTTGCCGGCCAGTTTGTGGTTCAGGGAAATCGAGCGTCGCATGGCGCGCATCACATCCACCAGTCCTTGATGGGTCCGTGCAGCGGCGGCGCAGGAAGGGTCGTGATAGGCATTCCGACTGATGTAACGGCCGATTTCCGCATAGAGTTGGCGCATCCGGGTGTCGAGCACACCACTCTCAGCCTTGAGGATCGACATTTCCTTATTGCCCTCGCCAATGATTTGGAAGGCTTCTGAGGCATTAAGGCGCCGATCCTGGCGTTTTTCCCTCAGTTGCTCATCGACCTGATCGACTTTCATGTCGCCCTGTTCGATGGCCTCTCCAATTTGGATCCGTTCCACCTTGAGTTCGGCAAAGCGTGTTTTGAGTTCGTTGAGGCGGTCTTTCACCTGGGTGATCTTTTCAATGAGGTCGGGGCTTGCGCCGACCGCAGCAGATTCCTTGGTAAGCACTTCCAGCTTCATCTTGAGACCGACATGGGCCCGACGGACTTCGCGGGCATCGGCGACGATCTGGTCGCGCTTTTGGGTGAGTTTTTCCAATTCGGCGAGAAGAGTGGCGCGATCGGCAACAAGTTCCTGGTTTTCCTCAGGGACGCTGTTGAGCAATGCCGCGCGCTCCTCGTGCGCTCGATCTAGTCGCTGCTGGCAGGAGTGGAGTTTGTTGCGGACCCCGTCCCGCTCCTTGATGAGCTTCCGGAGATTCCAATACTCAACGGAGAGAGCCTCGATATTCTCGACTTTTTCCCAAATCTCCATGCCGAGGTAAGCTTCTGCTTCTCGGAGCAAATGCATCTCACTTGCGGCGTCCGCCATGCGCTGGGCACGCCGAAAATAACCGAATGCCTGTGCAAATCGCGCGACGAAATAGCGAGTGGAAGTCATGGAATCAAGTTGGGGAGGGGGGATGCAGGAATTGATCCTTATTTGGAAATTTTCTTTTGAAGGCTTTCGATGACGGAGAAGTCCTCAAGGGTCGTCACATTGCCGGAGATGGTCCCGGTGCAGACCAATTCCTTCAAAAGACGGCGCATGATTTTCCCTGAACGCGTCTTTGGCAAGCCTGGGGCGAAATGAAGATCATCCGGCTTTGCAATCGCGCCAATCACCTTGCCGACATGGCCACGAAGTTGCTCGCGGAGTTCGGGAGATTCCTCGAAGCCACCTTTCAAAGTTACGAATGCAGCGACGGCCTGGCCCTTCATGTCATCCGGTCGGCCAACCACGGCAGCCTCTGCGACGGAGGGGTGGGAAACCAGCGCGCTCTCGATCTCGGCAGTGCCAAGGCGGTGACCGGAAACATTGAGCACGTCATCGAGTCGGCCGATGATCCAGAAATTGCCATCCTTGTCGCGGCGGGCACCATCACCTGCGG
>JBBARN010000107.1:0-21591 GCA_040399845.1 Luteolibacter sp.
CATCTCTTTCGCCAGCGGCCCCGGCGGTGCCGCCCTACCTGGCGCGCGGTCGCCCGCAGTTGTTCGAATTTTTGTTTCCATGCGGGCGGCAGCGGGTTTGAATCCGCCCGCAATGTGGAAAGGCAGATTCGCTCAAGACACCTCCTCGCTCGTCCAACAATTCGGCGAGTCCATCTCGTATGACTGGCGCTTGTTTCCGCACGATATCGCGGGCTCGATCGCCCACGCCCGTGCCCAGAAAACGGCGGGACTGCTCACCGAGGACGAGTTCTCCCAGATCGAAGCCGGGCTGAAGGAAATCCTCGCCGATATCGAAGCCGGGAAATTCGAGTTCAAGACCTCGCTCGAGGACATCCACATGAACATCGAGGCCGAGCTGACCAAGCGCATCGGGGCGGCCGGTGCCAAGCTCCACACCGCACGCTCGCGGAACGATCAGGTCGCCACCGACACCCGCCTCTATGCCCGGACCGAAATCGACTCCCTGCTCGGCGAAATCACCGCCTTGCAGAAGGCCCTGCTCGACCGCGCGGAAAAATACGCCGACACCATCATCCCCGGTTACACTCACCTCCAACGCGGCCAACCTGTCACGGCCGGCCACCATTTCCTTGCCTATGTGGAAATGCTCGAGCGCGACAAATCCCGCCTCGCCGATTGCCGGAAGCGCCTCAACATTTCCCCGCTGGGCTCCGGTGCGCTCGCCGGTTCCACCATCAATCTCGACCGCCGCGCCATCGCTGCGGAACTCGGCTTCGATGGCGTGACGCATAACTCGATGGATGCCATCGCGGATCGTGATTACATCGCCGAGTTGTTATTCATCATCTCACTCTGCGGCGCGCACCTCTCCCGCCTCAGTGAGGATCTCATCCTGTGGTGCACGGCCGAGTTTGCATTTGCTTCTCTATCCGATGCGCACACCACCGGCTCGTCCCTGATGCCGCAGAAGAAAAACCCGGACGTCTGCGAACTCACTCGCGGCAAGACTGGAAGATTGGTTGGAAATCTGATGAATCTGTTAGTAGCCATGAAGGGCCTGCCGCTCACCTACAATCGCGATCTCCAGGAAGACAAACCCCCGCTCTTCGATTCCGTGGACACACTGCGACTCATCCTCGCCGTCAACACCGAGATGATCGCTGCCATGGAACTCCGCGAGGAAAACTGCAAGGCCGCCGCATCCGATCCCATGCTGCTCGCCACCGACCTCGCCGACTATCTCGTCAAAAAGGGTATCCCCTTCCGCCACGCCCACGAACTCGTCGGCAAAGCCGTCGCCCAAGCCATCGCCACCAAGACCCCGCTCGACCAACTCGATCTAACAGCCATCGATCCCGCCTACGGCGCGGATGCGAAGGATGTTTTTTCATTGGAAACCGCACTGGCTGCGAGGACGAATCCCGGCGCGCCATCGATTGCGAATGTGAAGGCGGAGATTGCGAGGTGGAAGCACGCTTTGGGGTGAATCAGAGATCTTTGCTTTGGCGGATTTCGGCTCTTGCGGGCAAATGGGTTTTCGGATCTTGCGCGTGGGATGGAAATCGGATCATCGTCGTTGGCGTTGATCATGGATACTGCCAACTCTCCACACCCGGCCCTGGGCATCGATTTTGGCGTTGCGCGGATCGGGATCGCGGCGACCGATGATTTCGGGATTCTTGCGCATCCGGTAGAAACCATCGACCGCGCAAGGACCGAGCCGCTCCAACGCATTGCGGATCTCGCCAAGGTGCGGGGAATCCGGACCTTGGTCGTCGGGTTGCCGCTGCGCATGGACGGCAGCGAAGGCGATGCCGCAGCCAAGGTGCGGGAGTTCGCAGGCCGCCTGCAAGCCCTGCTTGCGGAGCTGCCGATGGTGTTCGTGGACGAATCACTCACCACTTCAAGCGCTTCTGCTAAACTCCGGGAGGCAGGGAAAAATGCGAGGAAGCAAAAAGCTATTATCGATCAAGCCGCCGCCGTTGAGATTCTCAATGCGTGGATGGGCGAAGCGTGAGCCGGGCATGATCGCCCCGATTCCGCGGAATTTGCCGCAATCATCCCCCGCCCGCCTTGGGGCGCTTGCGTCCGGGGTGAAAATGTGGCCGGATAGCACTTTCTTCCCCGCTCCACGGAAATGACCGCACCATCCCCAACTTCTCCGATTCCTGCCAGCTGCCCGGAACTGGGGCTTGAAGTGCCCGTGGCCGCCATCGACAAGGAACTGCGGAAGTTATGGGAACAGGACGAGGCCCGGACCAATGCCTCACTGATGAACCTGGTGGTGTATTCGGAAAAACACGGTGCGCTGCTCAACAACTCCGCCATCATCCGCAACCTCACCCGGGAACATGCCTGCCGCGCCATCCTCGTGGAAATCGATCGCGACGACGCGATTCCTTCGATCCGCGCATGGATCACCGCTCATTGCCATCTTGCCCACGGGCGGAAATCGGTGTGCTGCGAGCAGATATCCCTTTTTCTAACAGGAAAAGTCACAGGTCGATTCCGCAACACCGTTTTCGCCCATCTCAACTCGGACCTGCCACTCGTCTTCTGGTGGCAGGGCGAGCTTTCGGATATCCTTTCCGAGCGGCTCACCAGCGTGATCGATCGGCTGATCATCGATAGCTCCACCTGGGCCGATCCGGCTGCATCGTTCCGCCGCATCGAGGAAGCCTCGCACATCAACAAGGACCTCATTCTGCAGGATCACGCCTGGACCCGCACTTGGCAATTCCGCATTGGCATCGCCAGCGTGTTCGATGATCCCGCCGCCCAACGACTGCTACCGGACATCGATCGCTTGGAAATCCGCCATCATCCCGCCCACCGCAACAGCGCCCTGCAAATCCTCGCATGGCTTGCCGTGCAAGCGCGCTGGAAGGATGAAAACACAAAGGATGGTTTCAGTTTCGAAGCTCCGAATGGCAAAAAAATCTCTGTAAGCCTTGAAGAGGATTCCTCCGGGCCGCCCATCAGCTCGCTCATTCTGCGCAGTGGTGACAAATCCACCAGCATCACCCAGGAAGCAGGCAGCGCCCATGTCCGACGCTGCATCCATGCTCCCGGATATGAAGTGTGTTCGCTTTCTCCGGTGGATCCCGTGCTTCCCGAGGAGCTGGTGGCCACCCAACTTGCTCGCGGTGGCAAGAACTCCTTGTTTCAGAAAATCCTCCCCCGCTTCCGGGCCATGCTCGAACAGGGAAAATAATATCTCCGTCCCCGAATGCCTGCCCGTCTGCTCTACGAATCCCACTGCCACACGCCCCTTTGTCATCACGCCATCGGCGAGCCGGATGAATACGCCGCCGTGGCACTGCGCCGTGGCTTCAAAGGCATTACGTTCACCTGCCATTGTCCGCTGCCGGATGGTTTTTCCGCCCGGGTGCGCATGGCTCCGGAGCAATTCGATGACTACGTGGCCATGATCCATGCCACACGCGACCGCTTCGCCGGCCGCCTTGATGTGCGCCTCGGCATCGAGAGCGATTATTACCCCGGCGTGGAACCCTGGCTCGAAAAACTCCACGCCCGCGTGCCACTCAGCCATGTGCTGGGATCGATCCATTATCAGGTATCGGATTACCGGAAGTTATACTATACCGGCGACGTGAGGGCATATCAGGAGTTATACTTCGATCACCTCGCCCGCTCCGCCGAGAGCGGCCTCTTCGATACCCTCGCCCATCCGGATCTCATCAAAAACGAATCGGTTGCGGATTGGGACTTCGAGCGCCTCCGCGAAACCATATCTCGCGCCCTCGACCGCATCGCCGCCACAGGAGTGGCAATGGAACTCAACACCAGCGGCGTGCTGAAATTGTATCCCGAGATGAACCCCTCCCCCGCCATGCTCGCCATAATGCACGAGCGCGGCATCCCCGTCGTCATCGGCGCGGATGCCCACGATCCCGAACGCGTGGGAGATGGATATACAGAGGCATTGAAGCTGTTGGAAAAAACCGGCTACCGCGAAGTCAGCTATTTCATCGACCGCAAACGGCAGACTTTGGAGATCCAGACCGCGCTAGAAAGTAGTCGAGGACTTTAGTCCCGACACCCTCCCGTCACGGACTGAAGTCCATGACTAAGTTGCCCGTCCCAATGATATACCCCCTTGAAAGCTGTGCTTTCTTAGGGTTCTCCGCAATGTATCGGCGGAAATGCATAAGCTGTTTCTCACTCCTCACGATATGATCGAATGCTTCCGCCTGCCAAAAGCTTCCGGAACTTCCGATCATCTGATGAATCAGCCTCGCACTTGCACCTTTCCATTGCTTGACAATGTGTCCCAGCCTTTCGCCTTCGCCCGGTTCAACCAAAACATGGAAGTGATTTGGCATGACGATCCATGCATCCAGAAGATATCTCTTTCCACGGCCTTCGATCAGGAGATCGGCGAGCACCTTGGCAATTTCCGGCTTGGCAAGCCAACAGGCTCCTTGCCCGGCGTCGAGCAGATCATGAAACTTGGCTGTGAATTTCCGGTGAAACTCGTTGCGTTCTTCTTCCGGCAATTTTTCCAAGTCCTTGTCCGATTTTACTCCACGTTGAGACAACCATGCCTTCCGTTGGGACACCCATGTTTTCCTCACTGAAGTCGGGACGGAATCCGCCAATCGCGAAGTGATGAAATAAGTCCGATCCCGCTGCTGCCAATGAGGCAATCGGAGCCGATGCCGCTTCACCGGTTCGTTCGGATCATAAGGCGTAAATGCCATAACTCATGGCTATCAAATTCGATGGAGCGGTCAAGTCGGCGATATCGTAGTCGAGGACTTTAGTCCCGACAAATATCCCGTCACGGACTGAAGTCCATGACTACGTTTTGACTGTGTTTAAACCATCGGCCTCACCGGCACGCCTTTGCTGGCGAAGTGTTGTTTTGCCTCGGCTACGGTGTGCATGCCGAAGTGGAAGATGCTGGCAGCCAGCACGGCATCCGCCTTGCCGCGGTCGAGCACGTCCACCATGTGATCGAGGTTGCCTGCACCGCCGCTGGCGATGACAGGGATGCCGACTGCGGAGGAAACCGCGGCCGTGAGTTCGATATCATATCCGGCCTGTGTACCATCGGCATCCATGCTGGTGAGAAGAATTTCGCCTGCGCCGCGCCGCCAGATTTCCTTGGCCCATTCCACCACGTCCAGTCCGACCGGCGTGCGGCCGCCGTGGGTGTAAACTCCCCATTTGCCGGGACCTTCGCGTTTGGCATCTATGGCCACCACGATGCACTGGCTGCCGAAGGCTTTCGCGCCTTCATCGACGAGGCCGGGATTCGTGACGGCCGAGGTGTTGATGCCCACCTTGTCCGCGCCTGCCAGCAGCATCTCGCGCATGTTGTCCACACTGCGGATGCCACCGCCCACGGTGAGCGGGATGAAACAATGCTCCGCGGTCCGCCGGACGACATCGACCATCGTGTTGCGCTTGTCCGAGGAGGCGGTGATGTCGAGAAACACCAACTCGTCCGCCTGTTGCGCGTTGTAGGCCATCGCCGCTTCCACGGGATCGCCGGCATCGATGAGATCCACGAAGTTGACGCCCTTGACCACACGGCCATCGGTCACATCAAGGCAGGGAATGATTCGTTTCGCGAGCACGGCGGAAGGCTTGTTTTGTTTGCAGGGACAAATCAAAACAAAACGCCCGGCTGCAAGGGGCAGACGGGCGTTTTGGAGAGAATCGAGGTTTTGAATCCCCGATCAGGGGCAAGCGGCTCAGTCGAGCTTGGGCTTGCCGACGCGGCGCACGGCGCCGAAACGCTTTTGGAACTTGTCGATGCGGCCTTCGGTGTCCACGAACTGAGCCAACCCGGTGAAGAAGGGGTGGGAGTCGGACGTGATGCCGATCGAGATGATGCTGTGTTCCACGCCGTCGATGACTTCCTTCTTGTCGGAGCTCTTGGTCGAGCGGCTGATGAAGCGCTTGCCGGTGGTCATGTCCACGAAGACGACCGGATTGTATTTTGGATGAAGGTCCTTTTTCATGAGAATTCTGGTTTCCATCACGTTTCCGACGCGACGGGGCGCGGAGAGTGCCGGAAAAGCGGGCCGTGTCAAGCTGGCATCGGTTGTTGGGATAAAATTTTATTTAAAGGGGGAAAAATTAACGCTTGCCAAACATTTATTTTAATTCGGGATGATTACGCGCTTTTTTGAGTCGCTTTTGTCACGGGGGAGTGTAACGTGGCCGCGTTATGGCAATCACCACGAAACGTACCCGATTCTCACGCCGCCTTCCTGACCATGTCACTGATGAGCTTTGCAGTGTTCTTTCTGAGAAGAAAGTTTTCGGTTTCAACGACCTGTTTGAGCGGGTCTTTGCGAATCTCAAGCTGCGCAATGCAGTGAGCGGCGGAGAGGAAATGCTCCGTTTGCGTGCTTATGAAAAGCTGCAAAACCTCGTCACCCGCGGTTTGGTTGAAAAAATTGGCAAGGAGTATAAGGGAACGGCCCGCGTGCACGAAGCGTCGAGCGCTTACGCTGCCGCACAGGAAGCTGCCGCCCAAGACTGAACTTGATCGTCCAAGGGAATCTTCCAGAACCCGCGACCTGCAAAGGCGCGGGTTTTTTTTCTACCCAAGCCCGGCCCCGCGCCGTATGAAGAGGCCGTCAAGCGCCCGTCACGATCATGCCCGAGCAATATCTTCCCGTTCTTTTCCAGATTCTCATCGCTGGCGGATTCGCCGTGGCGGTGCTTGCTGCGAGCGTGATCTTCGGTCGTTCAGGGCGCAGCAACCTGACCAAGGATACCGCTTACGAGTGCGGCATGTTGCCGATCGGTGAGGGCTCGCCGCGATTTTCGGTGAAATTTTACCTCGTCGCGATGTTGTTTGTGCTTTTCGACATTGAGGTGGTCTTCATGTATCCTTGGGCCGTGCAGTTCCGCGATTTGATGGCTGACGGCCCCACGGCGCTATTGAGCATGGCGGGCTTTGCTGGCATTCTGGTGGTGGCTTACGTGTATGCGCTCCGCAAGGGAGCCTTGAATTGGAAAGCCTGAGACCTTCTCACCTCTCTCGTGTCGGTGCCGGGCCGTGACCAGTGCCAGGGGCGGAATGGGGCTTCTGGACGAGCGGGAAAGAGCCCGAGAAATGGCTGGATTTTGGCATGAATCGGGCTTGCCTCGCATACCACCTGCGAGCAGTTTCCGCCGCCCGCCAGCAAGGTGGTTCACGCTTGTTTCATGGTGCTACCGATCCAACTCCCCGATGACGCCCCTTTCACCCCGGCGCAACGTGCCTGGTTGAATGATTTCCTTTCCAAGGCTCTCGCCGATCCTTCTGTCAGGATGTCCCCAGCAGCTCCGCAGGTGCCCGTCACGCTGCTTTATGGCTCCCAGACCGGAACGGCCGAGGGACTTGCCAAGAAACTTTTCAAAACTCTCAAGAAAGGGAACTTTGAGCCGAAACTTTGCGACATCGGCCAATACGACAGCTCGCAATTGGCCACCGAGGAAAACGTTCTCATCATCACTTCGACCTATGGCGACGGCGAGCCTCCGGACTCGGTCGCGAGCTTCCACTCGTGGTTGTTGCATCCATCCGCACCCCGCCTTGATGGCATTTGTTATTCAGTATTGGCTCTGGGGGACAGCAGCTACCCGGATTTCTGCAAATGCGGGGTCGAATTCGACACACGGTTCGCCGAGCTCGGTGCCCGGCGGATTCATGACCGGGTGGATGTGGATGTCGATCCGGATGAGCCGTATGCGAGATGGTCAGCCGCCGTGCTGGCAGCTCTCGCCCCGGCTGCCGCGATCATGTCGGCCGATCGTGCTGTGGAGGAGGAGGATGTTGAAGACGGCTTCTCCAAATCCCGCCCATTTCATTCCACCGTTCTGGTCAATCAGAATCTCAATGGCCCCGGTGAAAAGCAGACCCATCACGTCGCGCTCTCGCTCGATGACTCCGGGCTTGCCTATGAAGTTGGGGATGCCCTCGGCGTGTATCCCGTCAATCCACCCTCGGTGGTCGATGAAATCCTGGCCAATCTGCCCTTCAAGCCTTCCGAAGTGCCAGGCCCGGATGGCGGAGATATTCCGCTCCGCGAGGCGCTGCTTCACCATTACGACATCGGCACCATCAACAAGACCCTGGTGCAAAAATGGCAGGCGCGCAGTGGTTCACCGTTTCTCCGCTCACTGGTGGCCGCGGATGACAAAAAGGCGTGGGATGATTTCTGCTGGGGCCGGGATTTGGTGGACCTGGTCATCGACTACCCGGCGGATTTCAGCGATGCCGAGGAATTCGTTTCGGTTCTCAAGAAACTCCAGCCAAGGCTCTATTCGATCGCTTCCAGCCCGCTCGCCCATCCCGGCGAGGTGCACTTGTGTGTTGGCATCGTCAGATACCACAGCCACGGGCGGCAACGGGGTGGCGTGTGTTCGACCTTTCTGGCCGACCGCACCGATGGCGTGAAGCCCGCCGTTTATGTGCATTCCAATCCGGCCTTCCGGCTACCCTCCGACGGCAGTGTGCCGCTCATCATGGTGGGGCCCGGAACCGGCATCGCTCCCTTCCGGGCGTTTCTTGAAGAACGCAAGGCATCGGAAGCCTCCGGTGGAAACTGGCTGTTTTTCGGCAATCCGCACGAGGCAACAGACTATCTCTATCGGGATGAAATTGAGGCCTATCAAGCAGATGGCACTCTTACCCGCCTCGATCTCGCGTGGTCGCGCGATCAGAAGGAAAAACTCTATGTGCAGCACCTCATGCTCCAGCAAGGCGCGGAGCTATGGAAATGGCTGCAACAAGGTGCGGCATTTTACGTGTGTGGCGACGCCTCACGCATGGCCAAGGATGTGGATAAGGCGCTCCATCAAGTGGCGGAGATCCACGGCGGCCTGAGCGCGGATGAAGCCGCCGCCTACGTGATCCAATTGAAAAAGGACAAACGCTACCAGCGCGACGTCTATTGAGGCCATCGCAGGCATCCAGAAATGACTCCGTGAGTCCGCTGCCTGGGCAGGTGCGGATTTGAGCTTGTATCCGGTTCACGGTGGCGTTGGTTGGTGACGATGAAAAACGAAGCACTGGGTGATGACATCGAATTGAGCCCCCCGAAGACCTGGGCGGGCGGGGTGCCGGCGGTGCTTTCATCGATGAACCACATTCTGCGCGAAGCCGGACCTTGGCGTGGGGGCAGGGGATTGATGGAAATGAACCAGAGCGGCGGCTTCGATTGTCCGAGCTGCGCATGGCCGGACCCGGATGGTGGTCGGTCCGTAGCTGAGTTTTGTGAAAACGGAGCCAAGGCGCTGGCTTCCGAGGCGACGACCAAGTTGGCCGATGCCGCATTTTTCAAAGCCCACTCGATTGAGGAAATGTCTGCCCACGATGATCTCTGGCATGACCGCCAGGGCAGGATCACCGAGCCGATGATTCTGCGCGAAGGGAAGAATCATTACGAAACTATTTCCTGGAATGATGCCTTCGCTTTGATCGCTGGAGAATTGCGCAAACTCGCCTCGCCGGATGAAGCCATCTTCTATACCTCCGGCCGCGCCAGCAATGAGGCGGCATTTCTCTATCAACTCCTCGTGCGCAGCTTCGGCACGAACAACCTGCCGGATTGTTCGAACATGTGCCACGAGTCGAGCGGGCTGGCGATGAAGCAGACGATCGGTATCGGCAAGGGAACGGTCACGCTGGAGGATCTGGTGCAGGCGGATGTGATCCTCTGCGTGGGCCAGAATCCCGGCACGAATCATCCCCGCATGCTGACCACGCTGGCGGAGGCGGTGGAAAAGGGAGCTACCATCGTCGCGGTGAATCCGCTCAAGGAAGCTGGCCTCACTGGTTTCGCCCATCCGCAGCATGTGGCTGGCATGCTTGGACGGCCCACGGCGTTGGCGTCCACCTATCTCCAAGTGAAAATCAATGGCGACCTCGCACTCTTTCGGGGTGTGGCGAAGGCCTTGTTAGAAAATGAAAGCGCGCATCCCGGCAAGGTCCTTGATCAGGATTTCATCCAACAACATTGCAGCGGCTTCGAGGAATACCGCACAGTGGTGGATTCGACCACATGGAATGAAATCGAACATCTCAGCGGAATTGATAAAATGCGCATCCGTGCGCTGGCCCTGCTTCTCACCAAAAAGAACCGCCGTATCATCACTTGCTGGGCAATGGGACTCACTCAGCATCGCAATGCAGTGGCGACCATCCGCGAGGTGGTGCATGTGCATCTTCTGTTAGGAGCCATCGGCCGTCCCGGTGCCGGACTATGTCCGGTGCGCGGTCACAGCAATGTCCAGGGCGACCGCACCATGGGCATCTTCGAGAAAATGCCGGAGGCTTTTCTAACAAGACTCGATGAGGCCTGTGGCATCCAGTCGCCGCGCAGGTATGGCCATGACACTGTGCAGTCGATCCACGCGATGCACCGTGGGGATGCGAAGGTTTTCTTTGCGCTGGGTGGAAATTTCCTCCAGGCAACCCCGGACACGGCCTATACCGCCGAAGCACTCACACGTTGCGAGCTCACCTGCCACATCGCCACCAAGTTGAATCGCAGTCATCTCGTCACCGGCCGCACGGGATTGATCCTGCCCTGTCTCGGCCGCAGCGAGATCGATGGCGACCAGCGTTTTGTCAGTTGCGAGAACTCGATGGGCATCGTGCAGATGTCACGCGGTGTGCTCAAGCCCGCCTCGCCTCATCTGTTGAGCGAAGTGGAAATCATTGCCCGCCTCGGCCATGCCTTGTTCGGTCCGCAACATCCGGTGAAGTGGCTGTGGTTTGAGGAGGACTACGACCGCATCCGCGATCTGATCGAACGGGTGGTGCCGGGTTTCGAGCACTACAATCACCGCGTGAATCGCAATGGTGGCTTCCATCTTCCCAATCCGGCCAAGCAGCGGATTTGGGAAACTTCCACGGGCCGTGCCAATTTCATACCAGGACCACTCGATGCATTCCAAGCCGCTTCAGGCCGCCTCATTCTTCAAACCTTGCGCAGTCACGATCAGTTCAACACCACCATTTATGGCAACAACGATCGCTACCGCGGCATCGGCAACGCGCGGCGCATCATCTTTGTCAATCCGCAGGAGCTCATCGACCGCAACCTCGCACCCGGCGCTGAGGTGGATCTCACAAGCTACTGGCATGATGAAATCCGTGTGGCGGACAAATTCATCGCCATCCCCTATGACATGCCGCGTGGCAGTGCGGCCGCGTATTTTCCGGAGGCAAACGTGTTGGTGCCCGTCGGCAGTCAGGCCGAGGGTAGCGGCACTCCTACAAGTAAGTCGATCGAGATCCAGATCGCTCCGCATCATGATCGCGCACGCAACGGATCCATCGATCCTCGTCCTAATTCCCCATTTGTCGGTTGATTCAGCCTAACCGATTTTGTCATGACTTCCTGCGCCGCATTGCCGAAGTCGGAGTGCATTCCAGCAGCGGCTCGGGCGTCTATTCGGAAATCTCTACACGCACCCGGAAAAACCTCTTGGGATCAAACAGATACTCATCGGGGATGGTATATTCAATCATTCCGACGGCAGTGGAATCGGTGAGGTTGGAGGCGATAGTGATCCATCCTTGAGGCTGTTCGCTGGTTTCGACGGCATATTTGTGTCCTGGCCGACTATCCCATTTCAGAGTCATCAGCGTGGAATGATTCTGAATGGTCCGGCTCAAGATCACATTCTGAGGAACCTTCTGGGACATGACTCCTCCTGCCACACAGACTGAAGCGAGGACGATCCATCGTCCGAGAGACCAGTTTCTGAACATCGACCTCGAAGAAACATTTCCCAGGCCTAGCCTCAAGTGCAATCGATCCGAATGCCCCAGAGCCATCGACGCGACAGGTGACCCGGTCGTGGAATGAGCCATGCCCAAGATGCGCGACTTACGGCAGTGAAACAGCTCCCTCGGGGGAACAGAATCCCGCTCCTCCCCGTTGCGCTATCTACTTTTTCATCCACTGCTTCCACTCAGCCTCGGCAGCGGCGGCATCGATGATGCGGTCGGCGGCGATGATGCGGTATTTCCGGTTGGAAACGGCCGGGTGGGCATCGTCGAGGGGCAGGGGTTTCTCCATCACGGGGTTGAAGTTGATGAAGGGCGTGCCGTTTTCCCCCTTGGAATCCCAGACGCGGAGTTGTTCCGGTTTGCCAGCGATTTCCACAGCCGCGCTCATCAGCAGCACGGTGGCCTTGCCCTGCGGGGTACTGCCACTGACCATGACCCAGCGGGCGGTTTTGCCGTTGGCGTTGTCGCGCCCGAGACCTTCGCTGGTGGTCATGGTGCTGTTGTCCTTGTTCCATGCGGATGTGCCGCGCCAGGAGAAGCCGCTGTAGCGGTATTCCACGATCTTGACCGGGCTGCCGGTGGCCTTTTGGTGGAGTTGAATATCGATGATCTGGGCATCGCCCTCGATGCGTGAGGTAACGACAGCCGTTTCATCGATCACTGGCTTTCCATCTTTGCCGTTCTTGCGGATTTCCGTTTGATTCTTGAAGATCCATCCGACGCTTTTGGTTACGGGTGGGATCTGGTTGAAACTGCGGGCGACGTGGGCACCTTGGCCTTCCTGAACCTCCCAAGTGTTGTATTTGTTGCCATCCACCTCGATGTATTTCCATGGCCACCAGAGGCCGAAGTGATGTTTGTGATCGGCGGGTTGGGCGGCGGTCCATTCGAAACCGGCCGGAGTGCGCAGCGGGTGGAGGAACGCACTTCCTGCAAATTTGGCTCCGCCCACCGGATCCTCCAGCGGTTTCGCCTGCCACGTCAGGAGTGGCTTTCCATCTTGGCTTGCCTCGATTTTTCCACCGACCTCGGTGGTTTTCCAGAGGGAGGGCGCGTCGGCGGAAACGAGAGATGAGAGCGCGGAAAGAAGGATGCCGGGAATGATGATGGGTTTCATGGAATGGGCATCCCTACGGTTCGAATGCATGGGGCCTTTCGGCGGCAGCCCGCCTGGAGTTTAGGGTTTTGTCACTTCCAGGAGGAGAAAGCGCCTGCCCTTGCCGGATGGGACTCGGATGCACGGCCACGAGGCAAGGTCAAATCCGTGCTCGAAAGTCTCTTGGTTCTCAACTTTCTATTCTTTCCAAACCACAATCCCTGATGCGTGGCAGTATTGTTACCCATCATCCAACATAACGGTTGAACGTCGGCGGACGCAGGAAACCGATGAGTGTCTGACCGGAAGCTTGTGCAAACTCCACCGCCAGCGAACTCGGCGCGGAAATCGCAGCCACCATCGGGATTCGCGCTACGAGCGACTTTTGCATGATTTCAAACGACACCCTGCCGGAAACCAATAGAAAACATTCTGTTAGAGTTAATCCGTGTTGAAGGGCGTTGCCGATCACTTTGTCCACCGCGTTATGACGGCCGATGTCCTCGCGGAGCACCAGTAAGGAGCCATCGGCGGCAAAAAGCCCCGCTCCGTGCAATCCGCCGGTGGCCTCAAAGGCGCTTTGGGCGGCGCGGAGTTTTGCAGGAGCATCGCACAACACCGCATCCGCCACCTCAAGCCGGGTGGGAACCGGCGGCGCATGGGCAAACACCGCAGCAAGCGTTGCCTTGCCGCAGAGCCCGCAGGATGAACTGCTTAATAGATGGCGCGTGAGCCTGCCGAGATCGATTTTCGCCTCGTCATGAAGAAAAACCAGCGCGCGGTTTTCATCCGGTCGCGCCTCCCATTTGCGGATCGATGCAAGTGTGGTCAGGATGGATTCGGTGATCAGGAATCCATTGACCAGATCCTCATCCTGCCCGGGCGTCCGCATGAGCACGGCCAGCGGATGGCCATCGAGCCGGATCTCCAGCGGCTCCTCCGTGGCTACCCGATCAGACACCCGTGCATGATCTCCGCTGCGTTGGATGGAGAATGATTTCGATTGGCCGGATGAATCCATGCGCCCATCTCGGAGCGAGGAAACCTTTCCTGCAAGGCCCAATCTCCACATCGGAAGCCTTCGCGGCCTGATCCCGCGTTCACGGGAAGGCAGCCACACCGTGATAAATGCGGAGTAGCGTAGCCGTATCAGTGAGGATGAAATCGTTTTCTAAAACATGCTGCGGGACCCTTCTTCTCGCTGCCAGTCTGGTTGGTTTTCTGCCGGCTTCAATCAGTGCAGCAGAGAAAAAAGTGCTTGTTTACACACGCAACCATGTGACCAACGGCAAAGGCTTCGTTCATGATAACATCGCCGACAGCGTCAAGGCGGTGACGGAATTGTGCGCGGAAAAGGGCGTGGTCGCCGAGCACTCGGAGGACCCCGCGGTCTTCACGAAGGAGAATCTCTCGAAGTATGCGGCGGTGATTTTCTCGAACTCAAACAACGAGGCGTTTGCCAATCCCGCGCAGAGCAAGGCATTCACCGAATACATCGAAAACGGCGGCGGCTTCGTGGGAATCCACTCGGCGTCCGGTTCGGAGCGGACAAATCCGGACTTCAAGCGCATCCTCGGCGGCACCTTCAAGTGGCATACACCGAACCAGAAATTCAACGTGGTGGTGGTGGACAAAAATCATCCCTCCACCCAGGGCGTGCCGGCGGTTTGGACTTGGAAGGATGAGGGATATCTCTGCGACCTCGTTCCCGGACTGCATGTCATCCTCGAAATGGATACCACCAGCGTTCCAAAACCGCCTCGCGAAAAATGGGCGATGAAGTTCGAAGGCAACCGCTTTCCGCTCGCCTGGTCCCACACCGTGGGCAAGGGCAGGTCGTTCTACACCGCGCTCGGCCATGACATCGCCTGTTATACGGATCCTGTTTTCCGCAAGCACATCCAAGGCGGCATCTTCTGGGTGCTGGGCGACGAAAGTTGATCTAACAAAAAACCATACCATGACACCTGACCCGATCCAAACCCGCCGCAGCTTCCTCATGACCTCGGTATTCGCCGGAGCCGCCATCGGCTTCCCCACCATCATCCCTTCCAAGGTCCTCGGGGCGGATGCTCCGAGTAACAAGATCAACATCCTCCAGATCGGCTGCGGTCGCATCGGTCGAGATATGGACATGCCGGGCATCCTCAAGCAGGACGGCGCCCGTATCGTCGCGGTATGCGATCTCGATTCGCTCCGCGTGGCGGACGCCAAGGAGATGGTAGAGGGATATTATAAGAAAAAGAAAATCGACCTCACCGCCGCCACCTATGGTGACTACCGCGAGGCGCTCCAGCATCCGGACATCGATGCCGTGGCAGTCAGCACGCCGGATCACTGGCACGCGGAGCCGGTCATCGCCGCCGCTTTGTTAGGAAAAGATATCTATGTGCAGAAGCCGCTTTCCATGACGATCACCGAAGGCCGCGCTGTGGCGGATGTGATCAAGTCCAAGCAGCGCATGTTCCAGATTGGCAGCCAGCAGCGGTCCGGCTCGCAGTTCCGCATCGCCTGCGAAATGGTTCGAAGCGGCCGGATTGGAAAAGTGCACACGGTGAAAATCGGCCTGCCGAGCGATCCCGCAGGTGGCAGCACCGAAGTCATCCCGGTGCCCGCCAATCTCAACTATGCCATGTGGTTGGGTCCCACTCCGGATGTGCCTTACACCAAGGACCGCGTGCACGCCCAAGGCCCCGATTTGAAAACCCGCTACGGCGAGCGCCCCGGTTGGCTGCGCATCGAGGACTATTGCCTCGGCATGATCACCGGTTGGGGCTCCCACCACGTGGACATCGCCCACTGGGGCATGGATACCGAACTCACCGGACCGATCTCGATTGAAGGAAAAGCGGAGTTTCCGAAATCCGGCGTCTGGAACGTGCACGGCCCCTATCACATCGAGATGAAGTATGCCAATGGCGTGACAGTCATCATCGATCACAAGCTACCGAATGGTGTAAGATTCGAAGGCAGCGACGGCTGGATCTTCGTCACCCGCGGAGCGGAGCGTGTCACCGCCTCCGACCCCATTCCCAAGGGAGCCGCCGCCAAGGCATTGCAGGCGAGCAAACCGGAAATCCTGTCCGAGCCGCTCGGTGCAAACGAGGTCCGCCTCCACGAGAGCCCGAATGGCGATCACCATCTCGATTGGATCCGCAGCATCCAAACCCGCAAGCCGGCGGTCACCAGCGCCGAAGTGGCGCATCGCTCCACCAGCGCCTGCATCACTGGCTGGATCGGCATGAAACTCGGCCGCAAGCTGACCTGGGATCCTGCCACCGAGGCATTCACCGGAGACGATACCGCGAACTCCATGCGCAGCCGCACCCAACGCGCCCCCTATGGCATCGATCACATGAAAAAGGGCTGAATTGGTCATCCTAACCCTCAGCCCGAGCGATCTAGCCGGAGCGGACTCAACACCCGCTCCGGTTTTTTGTTTTAACCCTAGAAAGGAAGATTATAACCACTGATTTCACTGATTGTACTGATTTTGAAGAGTTTTGGGAGAAAGATTTCTTCACCCAAAAGGTGAGAAAAATACTGACCATTTCTTTCAGTGAAATCAGTGAAATCAGGGCAATCTGTTTCCGGCTATGCTCCGGAGCTGCCATTGTGGTGAAATGGACCGGTAACTGTTATGTCAGGGTCCTGCGCCTCCCCATCACCAGGGGGAGCATGACACCCAAACCGACGACAAGTGCCGACGACGGTTCCGGCACGACGGTGAAACTGGCGGCCGATACGACGCCGCCGTTGGTGGTGGTGCGGAAACTGATGGCTGCGACCGGGTTGAACGTCAGGTTGGTCTGATAGTAGGAACTCGCCCCGGACGCATCGGTTGCACTGAATACATAGGACCCAAAGCCTCCTGGCGGTAGGATCCAATCAGTTCCATGCACCACTCCGAATGTGCTGCCTTCCGGGGCGTTCGCGGGAGCGGATGAGGTCTTGATCTGATCAAACCAAACGATCGCAAACGGCCGATTGAACATCGGCGGTGTGAAGGGAAGGGACGGTGATCATTTATCAGTCGCGTACTTCATTTCAAGGGTTCGGGTGACGGGATCGAGAGGAGAGCGGATGGAGGGGGACTTGATCACACCGCTAACATGCCATTTTAGAGGAAAATTTTCAGAAAAATTCAGAATTCCTGGTCTATTTTGTCATGCAAGGCGATACGAGGCAATCGCCTTGGATGCCGCCGACATTCTCGAATATTGCCCTTGACGCCAATCGCACGAAATCCCAACCCTTCACAAATGCACGATCCCCGGCCAGGTTTGTATGGTTTTCCGATTGTTGGCCGAAAACCATCGTTGAGTTCAGCGAACTTTGTGACCACATCAGTCGCAGCACCTTTCTGTAAAGCGCCAAGGCTCAAACGGTCAATCCCTTTCCCAGATAAGGCGATCCGCTTTGTTTTTGCTTTGTTAACAGTTGTCCTGTTGGCACCTGTTCAGGCCGCACCCAACATCTTGTTGATTGTCTCCGATGATCAGGGGTGGGCCGATCTCGGTTCCAACCAAGCCAATCAAGATATAGCGACACCGAATCTCGACCGCTTAGCTGCCAATGGCACCAGATTCCTCAATGCCTACATCACAGCACCTCAGTGCATTCCCTCCCGGGCTGGATACATCACCGGAAGATATCAACAACGATTTGGAATCGAACAGAACGGTGATGGTTTTCTGCCTCTCGATGAAATCACTCTTGCCGAGCGCCTACTCGAAAAGGGATATGTGACAGGACACGTTGGGAAATGGCATCTCGCGACCAAACTCAAAGATGAAATCACCAATCTTGAAGAGTCGATCACCCATACACCGGATAAACAAGGATTCCTGGAATATTGGGCGGGCGAAAGAAGGTGGTTTCTCGCTTCCCACAATCTGAACGGAAAACCATTTGGCAATGCACCATTCCTCGTCCAGGACAACCGCTTCCGTGTCACAGTCCAGACCGAAGCGGCGCTGGCGTTTCTTGACCGCCGCTCAAAATCGAAATCGACCCCTTGGTTTCTCCACCTGTCCTATTTCACACCACACGTGCCGTTGGAGTCTCCTGAGCCATGGTATTCCAAGACACCGGCAGGACTTCCACGCGCCCGTCGTCAGGCACTTGCGATGATGGCTGCGATGGATGACGGCATCGGGAAGGTTTTGGCCAAGGTTAAAGCCATGGGAGAGGAACAGGAAACGCTGGTGATTTTCCTGTCGGACAACGGAGCTCCGTTTTTAAAGGATCAAGTCAACGGTTCCATCAATCGTCCTTTGGCAGGGGGCAAAGGAACCCTTTTGGAAGGCGGAATACGGATCCCATTTTTGATGTCGTGGCCCGGAGTGATTCCGAAAGGGTTGATCTATCAATACCCTGTATCGAGTCTGGACATTGTTCCAACTGCCTGTGCTTCCGCTGGCATCACGCCCATAGCACCAACGGATGGTGTAGATATCATCCCATATCTTCACGATAACCAAAATCCAGCAGTTAGACCGCCATTGTATTGGCGATGGAGTGCTCAGAGCGCAATCATCAAATACCCTTGGAAATACATCCAACTTGGGACGAGGGACCATTTTCTTTTCAATCTCGAAACGGATGGGAATGAAACAGAAAATCTTGTTCTTCGCCATCCGCAAATCACTGCGGAGATGCAAAACGATTTCCAAGCGTGGAATAACCAACTCCCCAAGCCGGTAAAGGAACCTGCTCTCGGCTTGCGAGCCAACGAAGCATTCGCCAAAGCATTGAATCGGTGGATTTCCGTAAAGTTACTGGATCGCTGGTTGTATTCGGCCTCCAGCAAAGTCGCATTTGGAACGAGCCAAGTCGGCACCTCAGGTCGCACAAGGGTATTCAGCATCACAAATCATGGGCCGACCGCTATCAAAAGGCTTATCATTCAATCCCGAGGAGATGCAGCGAATGACTTTCAGGTCTCTCCCAGGCAATTATTGAATCTCAAGCCTGGCGAAACCGCGACCGTCAATGTTACGTTCTTGCCCAATGCAAGCGGGCTCAGATCATCCACCTTGACGGTCAGATCTCCCATCTCCAACTCAGTGTTTTCTCCTATCGACATAACTCTCACGGGCTGGGGGGCAAGAGATTGAAGTGCCGGGGATCAACTAGCCAAATCGAATAGAAGCTCTTAACTATTTTTGCTTTAGAGAATCGGCCATCCTTACACAAAAGTTTGAATCGATATGGCCGCTTCTGACCTCACTGGCCGTTGGTGCCGGGGGCGTTCATGCCGGTGGCTTCCGGGGCGGCTTGGCTGTCTTCCGCAGGGAGGATTTCCTGGACGAGGCGCTTGGCTCCGTCTTCCGCGAGTTTGCTTTGTGGGTGGATGCTGCGGGCTTTGAGATACCACGAGAGGGCGGAGCCGGTTTGCTTGGGCGTGCGGCTTTCGAACTGGCGGGCCTTGTCGAGGGCTTTGGTGAAGTCCGCCACTTTGGGGGCCAGCAATTCCAGCTCGCGGCCGAGTTTGGGATCATCCGGAAATTGTTCGCGCAGTTCGGCGAGTTGTTCCCAGGCAGCATAACTCTGGCCGACCTTGCTGAACTCCTCCGCCTTGCCGAGGGCGGCTTCGATTTTCATGAGGTTGGTCATGATTTGTTTGAAGGCATCCTCGCGGGTGGCATCACCTTGGATGGCGGGGGCGATTTCATATTGGCGGCGGGCGATTTCCCGGAAATTTCCTTCGCCCAGCAGGCGATCAAAATCATTGCGCACGGTGACCAGCCCGCTGGCGCTGGTGATGAGGTTGCGGAATTCGTTGAGCTTGGGATTGGTGGGCCAGATCTCGGTGGCGGCCTTGATTTTTTCAGCGGCCTTGTCGCTTTCCCGCGATAGCAGGTGGGCCTTGGCTTCCTCGATGGCGAGGTCCGAGGCGAGGGTGTAGGCGGCGATGGCGCTGTCCACTTTGGAGGAGGGGAAATCCTTGGCTGAGGCTTTGAGTCGATCGGCGAGTTCCTTGGTCTTGGTGTAATCGCGGGCTTGGAGCGTGCCGTAGAGTTCGTGCAGATCCCTCACATAAAGCAGGACGCGGCGTTTCTTCTCCAGCGGCAAGGTGGCCACGGGGGCGAGGTATTCGCCGAGCGCGTAGGCTTCCATGAGGCGTTGGGAGGCGGAGTGAAGTTCGTCCCGCGAGAGCATGAGATCGAAGGCTTCGACGTATTTTGCCACTTCGCGGATGGCTTCGTTGGAGAGAGAATCGAGCGAAGCCACGGTGGGACTCACGCCGACGGACTCGGTGAACAACTTGGCGACGTCCGAGTTTTTATCGATGCGCAAGGTGGTGTCTCCGTCCTTCCAGATCTGGTTGTAGAAACGGGCGGCCATCAGCACGTGTTCGTAGCGGCGCTGCACGAACCATTGGACCATGCTGACCTGGTATTGCGCCTTGGTTTTGAGGGTTTGGGCCTCGGTGCGGATGATGTTGGCTTTTTTGAGTGCCTCGATTTCCGCGATGCGGCGGAGGGTGTTGGCGTATTTGAGGGAGTTGTTGCCGGTGCCGGGCGTCTGGTTGTTGCGGTTGGCATTACTGTTTTTTGCATTGCCGGCGGGCGTGGGATCGGTGAGTGGCTTGTCGCGCTCGTGGCGGGCTTTCCAATCGCCTTCCAGAATGATGGCATTTTTTTCCTGCTCGATCGAGTCGTTGAGTTTTTTCAGCGAGTTCACATCCTGCTTGGCGAGCATGGCCATGTAGATGGATTCGGCCAAGGAGCCACAGAGGTTGGCATCGCCCGGGTAGGAGGAAGCGCTGGGGAGCAGCTTGAAGGCTCCGTAAAGGTCCGGCCCGCCGCTGCGGAATGGTGAGATGGTTCCCAGAATCTCAGCGATGGTTTCGCGGTAGCGGTTGGCGGCTTCGTCGCTTTCGGGTGGCTGGCTGAGGTATTTCTCGAAACGTGCCTTGAGCAGGCGGTTGTCCCCCAGCGGGATGGCCACTCCGCCGACGGTGATGGTTTCTGCGGATGGGTCCAGCAGCGGGATTTCCTGGCCGAGCATGCCCGGGGTGGACTGCTGCTTGGCCGGAGCCGCGGCGGTATCCTGCGGGGGCGGCGCTGGCTGGGCCTGCTGGGCGGGCGGCGCTGGCGGGGTGTAAACCTGGCCGTGGGCGAGGGCGGTGAGCAGCAGGGAAAAAAGGATCCGGGTTTTCATGGGTCAGCAGAAAAAGGTGGGCTCGGGCGAGCTTCGATCACAGGCGGTTCACTCCGGTGGCCACGGCGATGCCGCCTTGGCGGAATTTCACGCGGAACGAGTATTTTTGTTTGGTGTCGATGTTGAGCTTGTTGAACTCGGCCGGGATCTCGACCCCCACGAACTCATCGCCTGAGGGGGTGTTGACGCGGACGCTGACGAGTTGGCCCTTGTCGCTGGTCCACTGGAGTTTTTCATCCACCTGGCCC
Organism: Luteolibacter sp.; assembly: GCA_040399845.1. GTDB lineage: Bacteria > Verrucomicrobiota > Verrucomicrobiia > Verrucomicrobiales > Akkermansiaceae > Luteolibacter. The sequence goes on from JBBARN010000107.1 coordinate 21,266, forward strand.
TCCACGACGTATTCGTTTCCGCGCAGGCTATTGCCGTTTTCGAGCAGTTCCTCGATATCGAGCGGCTTGGTATCGCCAAACGAGGCGGATTTTTTGCCAAGCAGGGATTTTCCCGCGAAGATGGCGACGACGATGGCGGCGGCGGCACCGATGAGGATGCCGGGATTGAGACTGGAACTTGCGCGACGGGCCATGGGTTTTTGGGAAGGCGGGTGATGGATGACGGGAAAACCGGGAACGATATCAAAGCGGCACCGGTCCGGCAAACCGCTTGCAACGCAAAAGATGGCAAGGGAACCCGAAAAATCGAGCCCAAAGCACGAAGA
>JBBARN010000108.1:0-21588 GCA_040399845.1 Luteolibacter sp.
GCAGGATAAACGATGCGCAGGTTGACTCCAATGGTGGTGTTCCCAAAACCATTGGCGGTGTTGGTTAAGGCGATGGTATCCGTGTAAGTTCCGATGGCGAGCGAGTTTGCATTTGAATTGATCGTTGCCGTGAGAACAGCCGATGCACCTGCGGCCAATGTGCCATTGCTCAAATTGAGTGTGAGCCAGGGCGCGGTTTTCGTGGCAGCCCACTGAATAGAGGTGAGGCCGGGATTGCTAAGAGTATATTGAGTCGTTGTCGAGGGAACTGGTCCGCCAAAGGGCACAGCTACGGAGAAGGTTGTCGCGGGGGTGACGGACAAAGAACCCACACCTGGAGTGACGTTGAGCACGAACGGAACCTTGTGAATAGCCCCGGCACTGTCCGTCACCTTGATGACCAATTTCCGGGTTTGCGGTGAACTCGTTACCGCACCGCTCAACACGCCTCCGGCAGACAAACTCAGCCCGGCAGGCAGGCCGGCTGCGGAGGATTCCGTCCATGTGTAGGGAGGCACTCCTCCGGAAGCGGTGAAAGTCTGCGAAAAGTTTTCCCAACGGGCTTTTTCCAGCGGAGCCGGGGGAACAATGGCGAGTGATGATTCTGGAGTGAAAGCCATGGTTTCCGAGAGGAAAGCCAGTTCTTTGGCCATCTGCTTGCCGACGTTGAAACCCTTGAGTTGTTTTGCGGTCAGGGTGGATGGAGGTGTGGGGTCCTTGCCCAGCGCGGAGGTGAACATCATCGCTGCCGCCATGTAGTAATTCTCCGAGGTCATGTGGGTACCATCGCTCGAATAGAAGATGCTTGAATCGATATCATTCAGTCGGGCGTGCCCAAGGTGAAGGAACATGCCTTTCCAACCCTGATAGTAGTGATAGGAAAAGATATTGTCTGTGCGCTCATGGAGGTCACGTAGTAGAATCCGGGTGCTAAGATCACCCGTTTGCACCCCGTCATAGTGCCGGTCAACGAAGATGGGGATGAGATTTGCCTGATTGTAGGCGATCAAGGATTGCGCGGAGATCTGTGTATCCCGTCCATACAGGAATAAATACTCGTTCGGAGCGGCATCAAAAGTGGCCTTCGTGCGATCGAACACCGTTTGCGTCCAAGTAAGGCCGTCGCTGGTCGGGCGCGCGTGAGGCGCGGCAATGTGGCCGGAGGCTTGAATGAGTTCGTCCAGTCGGTCACTGATACCATTCTCGGTGCTGGTTCCAGTAAACGCATAGCGAACACGATTGCTCGGGGGAGTGATCGTTCGATAGCTTGCGACGCCGGAAAGATGGCGGGATGTCGTGTAGTGGACCGTGGAAGCATGGGTTGTCACGGCAGCGGCCGCTTTTCCCGCCAAGCTGCTGAGATCAGTCGCAGTTCCCACATCCGATGGGGCGTAGGTGGTGCCTGTGGCGGCGTTGATGCCGGTGATTTGGTTGAAAAGCGTGGCAGCCAGAAGATAGGCCTGCTGCCTGAGTTTAAGCGGATCGGTGCCGGGACTGCTGAGGCCGGATGCGGAATCAACGGCGTGACCGCCCGGCACCGTGGCGATGCCACTGCCATTCCCGATGCGGTAGGAGTTTTCACTCAATACGCTCAGGGGATAAGTGTCTCCGCGCGGCATCAAGAGTAGCGGCGTGGAGCCTGCATTGAGCGCCCTGCGGCTCATTTGCAGGACGCCATCGAAGGTCGCTTCCGGAATCCAGTGGAGAAAATACACCTCCGGCAAAATGACTACGTAATCATGCTTGGTGTCCAATACCCCGCGAGTTGCGCCTTTTTGCTCGGGGTGGTAGTAAGACTCCATGAGCGAGCGACCTGCAAGAATCGTGGCAGAAGCAGACGAACCACCATATCCAGGAGCCGCATTGAGCATCTCGCCAAGGTCTAGGGCGATGGTGGTGATGTCGTGCGTGGTGTGGGTGGCCGCTGGCCCAATGATTTTTACCTGGGTGGCCTGTGCCAGGAGCACATGAGTTGCGAGAAACGAGACCATGGTGCCCCGCGCAACGGACATCAGAAATCTATGGAACATGGGGCTCGGCATGTGAGAATTCATGACACCGGCGGCGATCAGGCGGGCATTTCGTAGCCCTTGCGGCGCGGGCGATCCTGCATGGCTGCGGCTTCCTTATCGCCGGTGATTTGCTCGGCCACCGGATCCCACTTGAGCGCGCGTCCGAGACGTTGGGCGATTGCGGAAAGCTGGCAAATGGTGGCCGTGCGGTGACCGACGCTTGCGGGGCAGATGGTGGGTTTGCGCGTCCCGATGGAATCGATGAAGTTCTGGCGGTGGTCCTTTGATTCATAGACTTGCACATCGTTCGGGCCGAACTTGTGGCGAACCAGTTCTGTGGGTGAGGTTTCGATTTTATCGCGGCTGGCAAGCACTTCGCCCTTGGTGCCGATGAAGCGGATCATTGCATTGGATGGCTTTTTGTCGCGCCAGACAGTGACGCCGTCAGCATAACGGTAATGATGGTGCTCAGCTCCCTCAGAACCCTTGGGAATGAACTCGACAGGTCCCGTTTTATCGCGACCGAGTGCCCACTGGACAATGTCGAAATGGTGGGCGCCCCAATCGCCGAACTTACGGCTGCCGTATTCCCAGTAACAGCGCCAGCCGCCGCTAAAGTTTCCCTTCACCCGGTTCTCCGAATGCTCGAAAAACGGCGTCGGTCCAAGCCAGCGGTCGTAGTCGAAACCCGCGGGCACAGGGATGATTGCTTCTTTCTCCGGCGGCTGCGGAAACTCGCCCAAGCGGCAATAGATTTCCTTGATCTCGCCGATCATTCCATTGCGCACGAGGTTGGCGGCGATGCGAAAATAGACTGAAGAGCGCTGCTGGCTGCCGACCTGAAGGATGCGGCCGTATTTTTTCTCCGCCGCTACCAGTGCCTTGCCCTCATCAATCGTCAAAGTCATCGGCTTTTCCACATAGACATCCTTGCCCGCCTTCATGGCCGCCAGCGCGATCGCTGCGTGCCAGTGGTCCGGAGTCATCACGCACACGGCATCGATATCGGGACGGGCGAGCACTTCTTCGTAGCGCGATGTCGCAAGAATGTCCTTGAAGCCCTTCTTATTCAGAACATCCACCGACTTCTTCAAGTGCGAGTCTCTCACATCGCACACCGCGATCGGCTGGACGTTCTTCATGCCGGGAAACGAGCGCACATGGCCGTCGGAAATCAGACCCATGCCGATGAATCCCATGCCGATTCGCGAATTGGCTCCAGCTTTGGCGGCGTTACCGAGTGTTTCGGCACGCACGATCTGAGGTGCGGCGAAAACAGCGCTGGCGGCGCCAAGTGATGTTTTGAGAAACTGACGACGGGTGGATGCAGGTGTAGGATTCATGGTAGTGTGAAGGAGAGATTCTTGAATGAAATGATACGTGTTTGTAGGTTTGGTGATTACGGATTTTTTCCGAAGGCGCGTGATGAGGTTTTATCCGCCGAAGGGAAATCCTCCGGGACCGGCAGGGTCACTTTTCCGGTGGCCGCCCACTCGGTTCCCCGCAGGAAGGTGGTGATGAATCCGACGCCCTCAAAGGCCTCGGTGTCGTGGCCGAGCGTGGTGTGAAAGACGCGGCCCTTCTGATAGTCCACCGTCATCAGGATCGGCTCGTTGCGACCGGCGGCCTTGAGCGGTGGTGAATCGCAGGCCGTCGCGAGGATGGTCAGGTTTTCGGCCGGGCCGCGCAGGTGGGAATAACACTCGTCCTTGCTGTGCATCCAGAAATCCGGAAGGTCTTTCGTGATGGGATGCTCGCGGTTGCGGATGGTCACGACGAATTCATTTGCCGGCGCGTGCCGTCCTGCGTTGCCCGGAGTCGTTTCGCGCACGATGTCGCCAGCCTTGTTGTAATACACGCAGGGACCGTGCTTCTCGTTGCGGCCGCCCCAGCCGCCCAGGGCGATCATTTTGTTGAACTCGGTCCAGTCAGCCCAACAATTGTCCGCCGCGTGCACGGAAACGAATCCGCCGCCGCCCTCCACGTATTTCTCAAACGCGCGCTCCGTCTCCTCCGGCAGGTCCGCGGCCTTCCAGCCGAAGTTGCTGATTATGACGGCGTATTTCGCGAAGTCCGGTTTGTAGTCCGGATCGGTCTGCGGCTCTTTCACCATCTCGGACTCGCCCGCACCGGCCAGCGTCAGAAACGCCTTCTCGCGTTCGGCGCTCCAGATGAATTTCGTGCGCGCCACGTCCACTTCGAACATGCCCGTGCCTTCGAGGTATTGCTTCATCATCACCGTGGACTTCGGCCAGACCTTGTGGTTGTTCTGGCCGTCCAGAATCAGGGCTTTCAGTTTGTCAGCCGCATACAGGGCTGGGGACAGCGCCAGCAGCAGGATGGCGGTGATGCGAAAAGCGTTTCTTGCGGGGCTGATAGGCAGTTTCATGGTTCAAGATTATGGTTCGGCGGAGATCTACCGCTTCGGGGTGCGTGGCGTCGGAGTTTTTGCAGTCAGGGCTTTGACACGACGATCCCGAGGAAGGCGGATCGCACGTCCTCACACGATGTAAATACCGCTGACGGATCATCGGTCACATTTGCTCCCTTGTTTTACAAAAGCCGGGCTGTCCGAGAGGGCGCCGCAAGCCGACATGGCGATTTGTCGCAAAGCCCCGTGAAAAAAAACTCCAGGATGGCATGTGACCGTACAGCCCTGACCGGTATTAACCCCAAACGCATTGAATCAACCGAGGTGTCATCAAGTGAGAGGGAAAAAACGCTGCCTGTCGGGTTGGATGCTCTGGGTGCTGTTCGTTTTCGGGATGACCGCAGAATCACCGTCACAGGTTCCAAACAGGCCGAATGTGCTGTGGATCACCGGCGAGGACATGAGTGCCAAGTGGCTTGCTTGCTATGGAAACGGGCAAATCAAGACACCAAATTTTGACAAACTGGCCCGGGAGGGGTTCTTGTACACCCGTTGCCACGCGCATGTTCCCGTCTGTGCTCCGGCCCGCAGTGGGTGGGTCACGGGGATTCACCCGGTGTCCACCGGAACGATCTACATGCGCAGCCAGTATCAAACTCCCAAATCCTTGGTTTGGTATCCAGACTCCCTGCGGGCAAATGGTTACTTCACCGCCAACCACACCAAGACCGACTACAATACCTCCAACCGCAAAACCCCGGGCCCCGGGGGTGGTGAAAACGAGGGTAGCTGCGGCCATTACACCGATACATGGGATTCCTACGGAAACGAATGTTGGAGCGATCCGAAGCGCAAGCCGGACCAACCGTTTTTCCAGGTGAACAACTCGGCCGGCTGCCATGAATCCCATCTGCACAGAAACAACAACACCAACGAAGGTGTCGATCCCGCCACCATGAAGCTGGCCGCCTATCACCCGGACATCCCGGAGATCCGCATGGATTATGCCCGCGTAACCGCCGGAGTGATGAGTGCGGATAAAGCCCTGGGCAGGATCCTCTTCAATCTGGAAAAGGACGGCCTGGCGGATGACACCATCGTCATTTACACCTCGGACCACGGCGGCATCATCGGGCGTAGCAAGCGTTTCCTCTACGATTCGGGAACGCAAGCCGCCTTCATCATCCGCATCCCGGAAAAATTCAAACACCTGTGGCCTGCGGAAAAACCCGGTGCCCGGATCGATCGATTGATCAGCTTTCTTGATATGCCGAAAACCTGGCTGGCCATTACCGGTTCGGCCATCCCGAAGGAAATGCAGGGAAATGTTTTCCTCGGCGATAAACAGGATCCGCCGCGCGAGTGTCTATTCATGGCCCGCGAGCGCATGGATGATGTCCCGGACATGCAGCGGGCATTGCGAGATGATCGCTATCTCTACATCCGTAGTTATGAGTCGTTCCGTCCTAACGGACAGTATCTGGAATATCTTTGGAAAGCTCCCTCCATGCCAGCTTGGGAAGCTTGGCACAAGGCTGGGAAAACCAACGCGCTCACCGGCGCATTTTTCCGGCCAAAGGCGGTCGAGCAGTTGTTCGATTGCGAGAGCGATCCGGACAATGTGAAAAACCTCGCCGCCGATACCGCCCATGCCGAACGGTTAGCCCGGATGCGTGAACGTTTAATCAACCAGCAGATGACAACCCACGATTGCGGATTCCTGCCGGAAGGAATTCTTGCGAACCGAGCGAAGCAGAAGAAGACCACCATCCATGATATGATTCGCGACCCAAAGCTCTACGACCAACAGGGTTACATGAAAGCCGCCGATCTCGCGAACTTCGCAAAACCCGCCGATCTTCCAAAACTCGTCGAACTGCTCATTTCCGACGATGAGGGCTATCGCTTCTGGGGCGTGAACGGATGCATCCGACTCGGAACACAGGCTGCCACTCCGGAAGTGCTCGCGATCATGGCGAAACTGATCAAAACCGACGCCACCGACGAGCAGACTCTGGATGTGAGAGTGACAGCGGCCCTCTATTTGTGCCAGATCGACAAGACGAAGAATGATGCCCTCCGTTCCTTTGCCGAGGTCATCACCACCGCGAAAGCTTCCTCACCCGGCAAAGGCCGCGCATGGGCCAACGTTTTCCTGCTTGGCCCGGAAGCAAAGGATATCGAGCGCATACTCCAACCCATGAAACTGGATAAGAACGACGGGAAAAACCTTTCCGTTTTTCTATCAAGAATTAGTAATCAAATCCAATGAAACGACAAATAAGCCTGCTCATTCCCCTGTCACTGGCAGGGATGTGCATCTGCCTGTTAGCGCCCGGTTGTTCCGATGCGGAAATGCCGAAAGGCGGCAGAGATGTCGTGACCCAAGTATCCAGCTACGACGCACTTGCGCTGGGCCTGTATGACGGCGTCGCCTCTCTGGAAAGTCTGCGGTCGGATGGCGATTTCGGCTTGGGCACCTTGCATGGCTGGAATGGCGAGATCATCCTGATGGACGGGAAGTACCATCTGGTGGACGGAGCTGGGATAGGGAAGGAAGTAACGGATCTCGGCGCGACCACTCCGTTTCTGGAGATGACATGGTTCGACGAGGACGAGCGCCGGACACTGCCGGACAATACCACCTACGAGCAGTTCCGTAAGACACCGGAAGCATTCCTGCCTAGTATAAATTCCATCGTCGCCGTGAGAATCGAAGGCAAGTTCCGGAGTGTCAAAGCCCGCAGCATGCACACCCAGGAAAAGCCCTACAAGGTGATGAGCGAGCTGGTGAAAACCCAGCCTGTTTTCGATTTCACTGATGTGGAAGGCACACTCGTAGGCTTCTGGAGTCCGCCATCCATGAAGGGAGTGAGCCTCGCGGGCTGGCATCTTCATTTTCTAACCAAGGACGGTAAGGGTGGAGGACACGTTCTCGAATTCACAAGCGGCGATGCGATCATGAAACTCGACCCGAGTCTTGAATTCCGCTGGCAGATTCCGGGAACGTCCGACTATCAGAAGGCGCCGTTCGTCGCCAAACCATGACCAGGAGTGCGGCTTTCGAAAATCAATTCATGAACACTAGAATCAAACTCTGCGGCATCAGCACAGCCCTGTTTGCCCTCGCAGGAAACCTTGCCGGTGCGGAACCCGAATCCCTCGCACCCAAACCACCCCTCGGCTGGAACAGCTTCGACAGCTATGGCGTTTACCTGCACGAGAAGGCTGCCATGGAAAACCTGGAAGCGATGGGAAAACACCTGGGGCCATATGGCTACGAATACTTCGTCATCGATAACGGCTGGTTCGGCGAATATAAACTCAAGCCCGGCACGCTATATCCAAAAGAAAAGCACGCCAGTGACGTGAATCTGAACGAGCACGGCCATGTGATTCCCTCCAAGACCTATTTCCCCAGCGGACTGAAGCCGATCACCGACCGCTGCCACGAACTGGGTCTTAAATTCGGCATCCACATGATGCGCGGCATCCCCCGCAAGGCCTATGACATGAATCTTCCGATCATGGGCACATCCTACAAGGCGCGGGACATCGCTGACACTAAGCCGAAGAATAACTGCACCTGGTGTACCTATAACTACGGCGTGGACATGTCCAAGCCTGGCGCGCAGGAATGGTATGACGGACTGATTCAACACTTGGCCGACATGGGCGTAGACATGATCAAATATGATGACATCGTACCCTATCCCGCCGAAGTCGAGGCGGTCGCAAAAGCCATCAAGAAGACCGGCAAACCCATTCTCTTCAGCCTGTCACCCGGTGGAGACGTGCCTCCGGATGCGATCAAGAGCTTCCAGATGGCTCACATGCTGCGGGTCACCAAGGACATTTGGGATCAAGCGCACTACATGGATGACTGTTTTGAGGCCTGGAAAAAGTGGTCTGGCAAGGAATCTGAAAATTTCTGGATTGATATGGACATGATTCCGTTCGGGCAGTTGCTCATGATGTCGCCCAAGAAGGAAATGCAAGCGGAAGGCGACGCCAACGCCGTGCGGCTGGCCGGCCACGGCTACCGCCGCTGGCAGCAGTTCTCACAAGATCAGATGTTCACCTTCATCACGCTGCGGGCGCTGTCCGCCTCCCCGTTGATGGTGGGTGGGGATCTGCCGACCATGGATGGCTTCTCGCTGCGTCTCCTGACGGATCCCGACATGCTGGCCTGCAATCAGAACGGCGTGATGGGGAAACTGGTCTCCGCCAAGGACGGCATCGAGGTTTGGCAGACGCCCGAGAAAGGCACGAAGAAGCGCGGTTGGGTGGGCGTGTTCAATCGCACGGATCGCTTGAAAACCGTTGCCTTGACTCCGGCGTTTCTCGGCTTGGAAACGGACGCGAAGGTTTTTGATGTCTGGAAAGGACGCAAGGAGCACAAGCTGACGTCCGCGTCAGCCATTGAAATTGATATCAACCCAGATGGAGTTCTGTTTCTGCGCTACGAGTAAAATCAACGACGGACCACATCTTCATCCTCAAACAGCACCATGAAATCCCGCCTCACAGCCATCACCGCCTGCCTCGTCTTGGCAATGGCGAGCAGCCTCTCCCAAGCACACGGCGCCTCGGTCGGCGAGGCTCCTGAATCACCGCTCGCCCTGTGGTATCGGCAGCCAGCCACCATTTGGACCGAGGCCCTGCCGATCGGCAACGGTCGGCTTGGCGCGATGGTCTTCGGAAAGACGGACCGCGAGCGCCTGCAACTCAATGTCGACACGCTCTGGGATGGGTTTCCGCTCGACCCCAGCAACCCGGCCAGCAAGGAGGCTCTGCCGGAGGTTCGCCGCTTGATGTTCGAGGGCAAAAACCAAGAGGCGGTGGATCTGGCCAGCCGCACCATGATGGGCCGGCCGCCGCGAATCAAACCCTACCAGTCGCTTGGTGACCTGCACATTGAGTTCCCCGCCAATTCATCCGCCGATGGCTACCAGCGTTCGCTCGATCTCGACACCGCAGTGGCAGCGCTGCGCTACCGGAGCGGAGAAACCACCTTCCGGCGCGAATATTTTGCCTCGGCTCCCGCCGACTGCCTGGTTACGCGCCTCACTGCCGACCAGCCCGGCACCCTCGACCTGAAGCTCACGATGACCCGGGAAAAAGACGCGGAATGTCTGACTCACCCCGAAGATCCGAAGGCAATTCTCCTGCGCGGACAAATCAACTGCAAGGACCCGGACGGCCGCCAACGCGGGCTGAAATTTGCCACCGTGGTTCGCGCGATCGCCACGGGCGGCACGGTTTCAAACGAAAACGGAACGCTGAGCATCAAGGACGCAGACTCGGTCACGCTGCTGATCGCCGGCGCGACCAGTTTCCGAGGCGAAGATCCGGAGAAACGTTGCGCCGCCACCATCGCCAAAGCTGCCGGACTGAACTACTCCGAACTCAAGAGCGAGCACATCGCGGATTACCAACGCTATTCCCGCCGGGTCTCGCTCGACCTGGGAGGCAACGGCGCGGAGGTCGCGTCATTACCGACCGATGAGCGGTTGGCGCGGGTGAAAAAACAGCCCGACCCCGGACTGGAAGCGCTGCTTTTCCAATTCGGCCGCTATCTCCTGATCGGTTCGTCCCGTCCCGGCACGATGCCGGCCAACCTGCAGGGCCTCTGGGCCGACGGCATGAAACCCCCGTGGAACGGCGACTACCATCTCAACATCAACGTCCAGATGAATTACTGGCCAGCCGAGCCCGCCAACCTCGCTGAGTGTCACATGCCCTTGTTCGACCTGATGGACGGCCTGGTGAAACCCGGTGAGAATCTCGCCAACATCAACTACGGCGCCCGCGGCTGGGTCGCACACCATCTGACCGACGCCTGGGGCTACGTCGGGGCCGCGGACGGGCCGCACGGGATCTGGCCGATGGGTGCGGCCTGGCTCGCCCAGCACCCCTGGGAACATTACGCCTTCAGCGGCGACAAGGAATTCCTGCGCCACCGTGCCTGGCCCTTGATGAAGGGCGCGGCCCGCTTCATTCTCGACTACCTCGTTTCAGCACCGGAAGGGTCCCCCGTGGCCGGGAAACTCGTCACCAACCCCTCGCACTCGCCCGAAAACAAATTCCTTACGGCCAACGGACAGAAGCACGTTTTCACCTACGGCGCCACCATGGACCTGATGATCATCCACGACCTGCTGTCCAACTGCATCGAGGCCAGCCGCATTCTGGGAAGCGACGCGGAATTCCGCGCCGAGTGCGAAAAGGCCCTCGCCAAGCTCGCGCCGGTCCGGATCAGCCCGGACAGCGGCCGGATCATGGAATGGATCGAGGACTACAAGGAGGCGGATCCGCGCCACCGCCACACTTCGCATCTCTTCGGCCTGCATCCCGGACGGATGATCACCACCGCCAGCCCGGAACTCATGGAGGCGGCGCGCAAGTCGCTCGAAGCTCGAGGCGACGGCGGCACCGGCTGGAGTCTCGCTTGGAAAATCAACTTCCGGAGCCGCCTCCACGACGGCGACCGCGCCCACCTCCTGCTCAACAACCTGCTCAAGCAAAAGACCCTGCCCAACCTCTTCAACAATCACCCGCCATTCCAGATCGACGGTAATTTCGGCACCACCGCCGCGATTGCCGAAATGCTCCTCCAAAGCCACCTGCGCACGTCGGACGGACGTTACCAATTGCAGCTCCTGCCCGCGCTTCCGAAGGCCTGGTCGACCGGCTCGGTGAAGGGTCTGCGCGCCCGTGGCGGCGTGACCCTTGACCTGACCTGGCAGGACGGCAAGCTCAAGCAAGCCACTTTTCACAGCGCCAACGGATCCGATATTTCGGTTAGTTGCGGCGACAAGGAGCAATCCCTGAAGATCCCCGCCGGCAGTCGCTTGACACTCGAAGGATCCAACCTGAAACAACTCTGACTAACCACAATTGCAGACGATTCTCACCATGAAAATCCAACTCCTCCTGGCCCTCGTTTGCCTGGCGAACTTCAGCCACGCCGCCACCAAACCCAATGTGATCTACATCATCGCCGACGATCTCGGCTACGGTGATTTGAGCGCCTATGGCCAGACGCATTTCAACACCCCGAATATCGATGCCATCGCGAAAAAGGGAATCACCTTCAAACAACACTACTCGGCGGCTCCGGTATGCGCACCAGCCAGGGGTTCACTCATGACCGGCTACCATGTGGGACATGGAGCAGTGAGAGGAAACTTTGAAGTCAAGCCCGAGGGCCAGCAGGCCATGCCCGCCGAAACCTTCACCCTCGCCCACCTTTTCAAGAAAGCCGGATACGCGACCGGCGCGTTCGGCAAGTGGGGTCTGGGCGCGCCGGGCTCCGCCAGCGAGCCGCTCAAGATGGGCTTCGACCGTTTCTACGGTTACAACTGCCAGCGCCAAGCCCACCACTACTATCCCTACTTCCTCTGGAACGACAACCAGCGCGAAATGCTCTGGGGAAACTTCGGAATGGAAACCCAAGAGTATGCTCCGGACTTGATCCAGGAACAGGCACTCCGGTTTTTGGAGTCCAACAAAGACCGCCCGTTTTTCCTGTTTTACCCCATGATCCAGCCGCACGCGGAAATGTTCGCTCCTGAGAAACACATGGCGAAATACCGTGGGAAATTCCTTCCGGAGAGTTCTTTCAAGGGATTCGATGGCGGCCCGGAGTTCCGCAAGAAGGAATACGGTTCGCAATCGGAAGCCCACGCCGCATTCGCAGCGATGGTGGATCACATGGATGAGGACATCGGCGAACTCATGGCGAAACTCGAAGAACTTAAAATCGCCGACAACACCCTGGTCATTTTCACCTCCGACAACGGCCCCCACCAGGAAGGCGGACACGATCCGGACTACTTCAAATCCAGCGGCGGATTGCGCGGCTACAAACGGGATCTCTACGAAGGCGGCATCCGCGTACCGATGATCGCCGCTTGGCCTGGAAAAATCCCGGCAGGCACGCTTACCGATCACGTCTCGGCATTTCAGGATGTCCTTCCCACCATGGCCGATCTAACTGATCAACCCACGGCCGAGGGCATCGACGGGATTTCATTTCTGCCCACACTGCTCAAGAGCGGACCGCAACGCCAACATGATTATCTTTACTGGGAATTCCACGAAAAGAAGGGCCGCATTGCCATCCGCAAGGGAAATTGGAAGGGCGTTCGTTATGATGTTTCGGTGAATCCAAAGTCTCCGCTTGAGCTTTACGACCTCTCAATAGATCCCGGTGAGACAAACAATATCGCCGAAGAGCACGCGGAAGTCGTCCGTGAACTGGATCTGCTGATCGCAGGCGCACGAACCGTTTCTCCAGTGGAGAAATTCAACTTTCCGATGAACTATCCGGGCGACAAGTGACCCGGCATCTTTAATTTGCGACAATCACGATGATCAACTCCCACCCGGAAACGTTCCCCCCGCTACTCTTTCTCCTCTTGCCGATAGCGACGGCTGGTGTGGAAGGATGCGTTTCACCAAAGTCGCTGCATGATTCCGATGACCCAGTTCTACGAGGGGGCCGGGCAGTGGTGCTGCAAGTGGCAGGAAGCAGGCGTAAGTGTGTGGTGATCCGCTGCCAAGCCTTACGACCGTCGAAGATCGGAGCATCGTGTGGGATGCGTGAATAGTAGCGGACGGTCATCGCCGGATTGAATGGAAGCGGCTCGCCGTTTCCGGCAGCCTCCGGAATCCGGGTGTAGGCGGCGAATTTCGACGGGGCGAAAAGGTGAGAGCGAGGATCATGGACGAAGTATCGCACGCGGCGGCGGCCCCATGCGGCCCGGGATTGAGAATCCGTAATGTCCTTGTTCCACTGGTGGATGTTGAGGAAGACTTCCAGCCGGTTCGTGACGCGGTAGATTCCCGTGCCATCTGAGGCAGCCACGGGCTGGGTGGCTTCCAGAGGCTCGCCCAAGTTCGGCGTGGATAGCTCGTTGAGATCGCGTTTCCCTTGGTTCAAGAGCTAGATTGCCTTGCCATCCAGTTCCGGAAGCAGCGGCATCTGGAAGGCTCTCAGACCGCTGGAGCGCAATAACCAGACGGCATGGGCTGTGAGATTGGCCCGGCCGACGGCGATGTCCCGCGAAACGAGGGACACGAAGGAGTCCGAAGGAGGCAGGGGCTTGAGCAAATGAGCAGAGCCGAACTTGACCGGATTGGCCACCGGATCCGCGCGGCTGATTTCCAACTCGATCCAGACCCGGCGGGAGGACTCTCGGTGCTGCAGCATCAGGTCCGCCTTGGGTTGATAGCCAAGGATGCTTGCCTCAGCGCGGCCCAGCAGAGCCACTTCCCGTCTTGCCGTCCAGCCGGAGGGAGGCAGTTCACCCACTTGCGCTGTAGAGCTTAGGCGAGGTGGAATTTCATAAGACATTCTTGTCAAGCGTCCGATCATCATCAAGCCATCTCCCGTGCAAGGGGCGGCACGAACGCAGACACTCCATTTCGACATTACGCCCGAGCTTGAAAATTAACGCAAACTGTTTGCGTTTGGGTAGCATAAGGTAGCAGATTTTAAAGTGTTTTGATGCCATTTTGTGCCTCTGAGTGCGACTCGGACAACTTCTTGGCGAGCTCCGAAATCTGAAAAAATCCCTTATTTTATAGGGTTTTCCCTGCATTTGCAGGCTGGTGGTCCCGACAGGAATCGAACCTGTACCTACGGCTTCGGAGGCCATATACTTTTCCTTTAAAATCGAGGATTTTCAGGACCCTGTAACACGCTGTAACACTTTTTTCTTGTCCTGCGGCGTCCTGCACCCTATTGCAAGGGCATGCAAAACGCTGTCTCTGTCTCCTCCTGTAAACACCCCAGATACTCCCACCGTGTCCGCTTCCCCGGTCCGAACGGAAAGCGGGCGGACCGATTTTTCACGAATGAAACCGACGCCTTAGCCTTCGCAAAAGAGCAACGGAAAGAAACTGGCGAGACGGGAACCGCGTTCGGGAGCATGTCCGAAGATGAACGGTCAGCCCTAGCCTTCTGGCGGGCATTCGTGAAGGACACTGCCCCAGCGCCTCCCGAATTGCTCGCCGTGCTGAAGGACTTCAAGAAATCATGGCTTGCCTCTAAGGCGTCTGTGACGATCACCACGGCCATTGAAAAGTTCATCGCACATCATGAAGCAGACGGATCTTCAGAGCGTCACATCGCCAGCCTGAGGAGCCGTCTTGGCCGATTCGAGAAGGACAAAGGGGAGTGCATCGTTTCGACGATCACCACCGGAGCATTCACGGATTGGCTGAATGGACTTCGTGCCACCCGGGCAGATTGCAAAGGGGAAAAACTCACCGCCGTTACGCGGCACAATCTCACCCGTTCACTGCGCTCATTCTTTGCGTTCGCGATGGAACGCGGGTGGACTCTCTCGAATCCGGTCCCCGCTACGAAACGATCCAAAAGCAAGACCGCCAAGCTCGCCACAAAGAAGGCCCCGGAAATCATGCTGCCAGCCGACATCGCACGCTTCATCAAGGCGATCCAAGCCAAGGCCCCTTCCCTTGTGCCTTTCTGGTCTCTGAAGTTCTTCGCGGGCATTCGAGATGCGGAAGCCGCCCGCATGGATTGGAACATGATCGACTTCGAGACCGGGCAGATACACCTGCCCGCGAATGTCTCGAAAACAGGGGAGGATCGCACGATGAAGATCGAACCGAACCTTGCCGCCTGGCTGCAACCGTTCACCCAAGCGTCCGGAAAAATCGCTCCCGGGGACACGACGCGCAAACGGGGGTTCAAGAAAGCAATTGCCAGCCTTTCCGTTAAGGAATCCAAGGATGGCCCAGCCAAACCTTTTGTCTTTCCATCCAATGCGGCCCGCCACTGCTTTGGGACCTTTCACCTATTTCACTTTCGGGATGCTGGAGAAACTGCGCTTCAGCTTGGCCACAAAGGCAACCCCGCCATGTTGCACGAGCATTACAAAAACCCCACGGCAGAAAAACACGCGGGGGCATTCTGGAAGATAGTTCCGAGCAAGACGGCGGACAATGTCACAAGGATCGAAGAAGGGAGAATGTCCGCCTGAAACAAACCGATTCAAACCAAAAGATCATTCAGAATGACTCACGAAAGAAAGCCAAGTCGATCCAAAAAAACAAAAGGAAAGCGAATCAAGAGAGTCCGTGATCCGCATTGGCACCCTCATCCTCCTTACGATAAGTTGCCCGATGATGCATGGATCGAAGTTGATACTGATGAACAGTGGAAGCAAATCAATGAACTATCTGAAGAGCACAGAATTAGGTATCTTTGTGACTCCTTTCCTTGGGAGGTAATTATAGATGACCTCGTTGAATCGCCCGTTCCACGAGAAAATTTCATGATAGCGTTTTGCACATTAGAGGCTCTATGCAACAGACAAAAAGCTGTTAGCGGGACAGCATTTGATCGAAACCTATTTGGAGACATCATTCCGGCAGCACGCGCCTTTCACTCTCATGTAATGTCGATTTTTCCCGACCATTCGGGCATAACGAACCCATCTCCTTTGTACGTTGATTTTAATGATAGAGAATGGGATTCTAACCAAATCACGTGGGCTCTATCCGAGCTTCTGAGAAATCATGATCTTGAAGAACTCGCAAGGCATCTCAAGAACTTTGCCAACGCTGAGAAAACACAGAAGGAACGAAAATCCGTAGGAATTCAACCAGAGAAGAAGGACGGGCTCGTTTGGCGTGCATTCTGCAAAATCGCTATTTCGAATAGAAGTCTACCGACCTCTGTCCAACTAAACGACGAGATATACCGACTCGACAAATCTGTAATATGTCAAAGCCAACTCAGCAAAATTTGTCAACGTCTAGGAATTGAACGGAAAAAAGCTACAGGAAAATTCCAATAGCTCCCTTTCGCTGGTCGCGCAGAGTTGCGCCGTGAGCACCACACATACCCCACTGTTGAACCGAAATGAAGCCCGGGAAATCCTAGGCGTTTCCCTTCGGACCGTTGACGAACTCATTTCAAAGGGCGACCTCCCGGTTGTCCGCTTGGGGAGATCTGTTCGAATTCGCCCCAGCGCAATTGATTACCTGATTGAAGCACGGGAGTCCCGAGCCAATATCAAATCGAAGAGGAAATCGATTCTAACTCAGAGAGGAGTGAACTGATGATCACCCTCAAAAAGGAGGATGCCAAGTCACAGCGTGCCGCATACCTGCTTGAGACTCGAATTCTACCACGCATCACCGAAGAAGCACACCGAGAAATGCTTCAAGCTGGGATTGCATTCCTAAAAGGCAAGAATCCACATTTGTCCGGATTCATTCAGGAAATGAACTTTCGGTGGCAGGGTGTCGAATTTGTGATCTGGATTGAAGAAATCATCGAGCCACATCTTCGAGGTCACTACCCAGCCTTAACCGGGATTCAGGTCTGTGAGTGTATGACTCCTTTTCTGCACGCCCTACTGCATCATCGACCGATCAAGTAACCATTTCTTGAGAATCGCCCGCCACGGCTTCGACCTCGTGGCGGGCGTTTCAAATCCAATTCTTTCCGGGCAGAGAATACCCCAAACGCCCGACCACTTCCAATCCAATTCATCCCATGTCCACGACTACTACCTCCCACATATCAGCCCCACCCGCACCGTGCTTTTCACTCTTTCAAACATGCGAAGACATCATACCTTGCGACTCTCTCAATCTTTCGGAATTCGTTCAATGTGTCAGTGAGGGTCGTTGGAGGACCGATGTCGAAGCCTGCCGCCGTGTATTCAACACAGAGGGCAAGCAAGCCTATCAGGCCCGCAGAATAACCACAGTCCCGGCAGTCTCACTCTCTGCCAAGGTCAATCACCGCCGAAAGGCTACCACATTTGAAGATCGGGGGGCGGTTCACTCAGGATTGTTGCAACTCGATTTCGACGCCAAGGACCACCCCACAATGACTGCCGAGCAGATCCGGGACATTGTTTGGTCTGCACCATTCGTTGCCACGTGCTTCCTCTCGCTCTCCGGGGATGGGATCAAAGCGATAGCCCGCTGCCCTGCCAACTTTGAGACACACGCGGGAAGTTGGCACGCTGCCGAAGCCTATTTCAGGGAGCAGGGATTGACCCTGGACCCGGCGACAAAGGACCCCTGCCGACTTTGTTTCGTTTCCGATGATCCGCAGGCTTTTTGGTGGGATGAAGCGACCGAGATTGAACCGATCCCTGTGCCGGAAAAGGCAACCAATCGAGAGAGTAGCAACGGAACCGAAGACCCAGAGCACGTCCGCAAAATCCTTGCCGCACTCGCTGAGAAAATCGGGCCAAATCAAGACCGCAAAACTTGGCTTCACATTTGCGCCTGCACCAAGGATGCCGTTGGTCCGGATGCTGCGGCGGAAATCGTTGACGATTACTTTCCACCGATGGAACCACACCACGATAGAGCGCAGGATGTCATCGATTCGTTAGCATATGGCGCTTGGGCGAGCCTCTGGAAGTATAGGGTTGATCCGGTGGATCAACTCAAAGCCCTTCCGAATCTTCCCGAAAATGGCACGGAAGGAATCGCGACTGGAAAGCCTTCAATCAGAGAACGGGCGTATGCACTGCGATTTGATCCGACCGAAGCTCCACCGTCGGATGAGACGTGCATGATGATTGGGGAATTCCCGATTGCGGCCCGAGGGAATTTAACGGTCATTCAAGGTAAATCAAAAGTCGGCAAATCCGCAGTGGTTTCCGCCATCCTTGGCGCGGTTCACCGTGGAGAAGCTGAAGCTCAGGGTGACACGCTTTGTATCCATTGGACTGGAGAATCCACCGGGGCAATTGTTCACCTCGACACCGAGCAAAGCCGCGCCGACTGGCACGGGCTTGTCTCCCGAGGTATCACCCGCAGTGGAATACCGGAAGTAAGCGAGCGTCTCATTTCTCTGCCTCTCGTCATGTTCGCACGTTCCGAGCGGATGGAGATTCTCAAGGAGGCGCTGGAATACGAACGCCGCGAGAGGGGGCGAATTGATACCGCCATCATTGACGGCGTTGCAGACCTTTGCCAAAGCCCGAACGATGAAGCCGAGTCTCTGGAAGTCGTCTCCAACCTAATGGCGCTGGCTCAGGAATTTGACACAGCCATTTTCTGCATCCTCCATGAGAACCCCAGCACGCAGGATGCAAAGACGCGGGGGCACCTTGGCAGCGAATTGAACCGGAAAGCATTCGCAAACCTCCGAATCGACAAGGACACGGAATCCAGTGTCTCCACTATTTACGGCACCGACATGAGGAAACGGGATATTCCGAAGGTGCAAGGATTCTGCTTCGAGTGGAACGACACAGCAAGGATGCACACCTTCCAAGGCCGGGCGGCGGGATTGAGATCAGCAAAGAAAGGAGAGGAGGCAGTGACGAAAGCCCGGACAGCATGGGAAGAGATCTTTGAAATGGCTGGAATCGGGACAAATGGAGAATGTCGCGAGCTGTCACCAGAGCAGGCCGCCGAAGTTCGCCGGGACATTGCCGGGACAAAAAAATCGGTAACGGTTGACGCAATGAAAAAGAGGATGCAACGGGCGGAAACCCTTGGCGTTCTAAGGAAAACCGGGGCGGGGGCGTGGACGTTGAACCCGTCGGGACAATCGGGACAAATGCGGGACATTTGAAGAATTGTCCCGCGCGGAATCGGGACAGGGACACAGCCCCCCTTATATAGAGGGGGGCGTGTCCCGCTTCCCCTTGTGGCAGCGCCAGAAAAGCCGGATGAAATCTCGACGCAAATACTGGCCCCTCTCCTTGATCCGGCGAAGGTTGCGACACTCAAAGGCGACCGTCCCGCCAATGCGAGGCTCTACAAGGTTCTCGGATGGCTTGAAACCGCCCGGCGGCAGGGCGGCGAGGTTTCCGCCGTGATTGACACAGCGCAGGCGGCAGCAGGCTATGCTGGCACACCGGGTGCCTAAACGAACGAAGAATTGAATGCGGTTGATTACATTCAGGATATTGAAATCGAATCATGGTTGCACCTCAACGGCTCGCCAAAATCTTGCTGATTGGTCGGCACGGCTAAAAACATCCCGGACTTCTCCCCCATTGCCATGGACTACAATTCCGGAATCGCTCCATACTTCGAGATCAGGGGAAGTTTCAATTCGATATGTTTTTCCAATCCGCGTCGAAATCTTGAGCTCAACAGCGGCAACCGCTTGCATTATAGTAGCAGGCATACTCAACGGATCGACGGGCGAAAATCCAGAGTTAACTTCAAAGAAATCGGTGAACCCGTCATTATCACTGTCGATCAAATTCGGATTCGATGAATACTTTGTGATTTCTGACAGATCAGAAAGTCCATCGCCATCTGTGTCGCTCTTGGTGGGAGAAGTGCCAGTATCGGTGAGGCTGATGAATATTCCGGTGCCTGTTTCTGCAAAGTCTGCAACGCCGTCTCCGTCTGAATCTTGATCACCACTAAACCTAAGCCACGTGCTTGTGTAGTTGCCTCCCGAGTAGGAATGAAGTTTCCTGAGCAGGAAATCCGGGAATATTAGACTTTTGGGCAGTTGCTGAGGTAATAAGGGGTTGGGTAGTCCTGGCGAGACAGTCGGTAATGGCACCGAAGTTGAAGATGTAAAATTTGCGTTAATGCATACGAATTTGGGGTCCTCCGAGTATGTGGTAAATCCAATCCTTCCGTCCATTGTTTGAAATGTCCAAAACGGATTGGTATTCCAAGGGGAAGATGATGGTAGATTTGTGACTTCCGCTACCTTCGTTTTGATCAAGTTGGACGGATTGAGAGAATACTTTTCGGCTACGCCATTTGTGAAAAATTTATGAAACCAGAATTGCCCATTGGCTTCAGTTGGGAGAGAGTAGGAAAATAGGCCCGCTTCAGAGTTGCGGCCAATTAAAATGCCTCCATCGAACATGGGATCGAGATGGCCATTAGGCATGGTTCGATAAAGATACATATCATAGGCTGTTGGTGCCGAAGATGATTTTCTTGCAAGAGAAAGAATCGCCCCAGACGATTGCAGTTGGGTATCGAGTTCTTGTGCCCCGACTGGAAGAGGAACTCGTCGCCCGAAGTTTCCGTAACTGACTTCCGGAATGCCTTGAGCATCAATCGCACCTTCGCTCAAAAATATCCGACCGTCAATTCGTCCAAGATATTCTACGTTATCTCCAAGTGGGGTTTCCAGAAAACCCAATGCTCCATAGTCTGTGGACAACCCACGACCGAATACGATTCGGCAAAAACCATACTTGACTCCCCCATTCGCTATGGTCGCACCTACCAAGAACGAGGCAGGTGTGCCGCCTAGAGGAATCAAACTGTTTGGTGAAATACTAAGAGTCGGGTATGCGGCAAGATTCAAACTGACCGGTAACGGGTATGAAGAATGCGGGTCACCCTCCGAATCGTAATGATGAAGGGTGGTTATCCCACTTGTCTTGTGTTTTTTAATGAGGATTGCGTCACCCGAAGTAGTTAGGAGAGCTTTCCCACCGTCGTAGATACTTCCATCCGCTGAAACGCTCCACCCTGGGACTTGATCGGCAAGCGAGGCAACCGCACTCGGGACGGTAAGAATTGTTGAAATACCGCCGAAAAAGGCAACCAATCGGATCGCTAGATTATTGTGTTTCATTGAGGGAACGGAAAGTATGCCAAGGGGACGGGGAGTTGATAAGCTGCCAGAAGCCAGCCGCAACGGCCTTTGGCCGTCCCCGTGGGGGCGACCTGAACATACGCCGCCGCCTCCCCGGCCTTTGGGTCGGATTGGCGACAATGTTGCGGTCATTGCCGACCGCTTCTGGTTTTGGATTATCAAGTCCACGCCCGCTTTCGCGGACGGAGCCACATGAAATCTGTGGTGCGCACAAAGCAAGTAAATACCCCAAGAAAATGCGGGAACCCGGAGCATGAATTTGGATTGAGAATTCATGTTCAAGGCGAAGGGGCAATTCTTCGGGAATCCCAGATTGAGTCCCGATCTGTATTTACAATGCGAATACAGTCCAATCAGTCCCCACAGTTGCGGGATCTGTGGCAACTTTTTGGGGTTCCCGATTTCCAGAATTTTCCGCGCAGGGTGCAATCATGGGGTGTAAATCGATCAAAAAAAGACGCTCGCCGGGGGTGGCCCCTCTCACCCTGCCATCCGATCACCCTGCCACCCGGTCACGCTGTCACGCTGCCTCCCGGTCACGCTGTCACCCGGTCACGCTGTCACCCGGTCACGCTGTCACCCGGTCACGCTGTCACCCGGTCACGCTG
>JBBARN010000109.1:0-21392 GCA_040399845.1 Luteolibacter sp.
GAAATCGTCGGATTCTACGCCAGATATGGCTTCCTTCGCGTGGTTCCGGAGGGTTACACACGGTAGGAGGCTCGAAGCTACTCGCCACGGTTTCGCCCGACATCATCGAAGCGAGGCCCGGCCCATGGCCAACGATTCGCGCCGTCTTTGAAGGCTTGCTTGCCGATGATGATGCCGGACGCGTTCAAGTGGATACTCTGCTTGCATGGCTCAAAATCGCGAGGGAATCCCTTGTGACGAACCGCCGCAGGCCGGGGCAAGCTATCGCCTTTGCTGGACCTCGCGGGAGTGGGAAAAGCCTATTGATCGACCTTACCGAGTTAGCACTTGGAGGCCGCCGGGCGAATCCTTACGCATACTTCACCGGACGAACAAATTTCAATGCAGACCTCGCCGGGGCGGAGTTGCTCGCGGTGGATGATGAGGCCGGAAGCACCGACATCAGAAGCCGCCGGACCTTGGCCGCCAATGTCAAGGCATGTCTCTTTTCTGGCGCTGTTCGAATCGAGGGCAAAAACAAAACCGCTTTCACGTTCAAGCCATGCTGGCGGATGATTGTTGCACTCAATGACGAACCCGAGGCCCTGCTTGTCTTGCCGCCAATCACTGAGGACATCGGCGACAAAATCACCTTGTTTCATTGCCACAAGCGCCCGCTGCCAATGCCCGCGCATACCCTCGATGAGAGAGAGGCATTTTTTGCCAAGCTCCGCGAGGAACTGCCCGGCCTGCTTGCTTGGCTCGAAACGTGGGAGATTCCCGAGGCCCTAGCGGAAGAGCGTTGCGGCGTGAAGGCATTTCATCACCCCGCGATTCTGTCCGCACTGCATGAACTCAGTCCCGAGGGGCAGTTATTACACCTCATTGACACCGCACATTCAGGCGGGGGGATTGCCCTACCTTGGACGGGCACCGCCGCCGAATTGAAGAGCGTTCTATGCGCTGCAAACTCGATTGGAAGAGATGCCGAAAAACTCCTTGGAGGATGGGCACCCGCCGCCGGGACCTATCTTGCGCGGATGGAAGGCCGCCGGGTTGAACGATTGACGCTCCGGGACGGGATTCAACGCTGGCGAGTCAATCCAAGTGGATCAGTGGGGTAAGTTTTACCATTAAATAACGCGAGAGAGTTAGAAGCACAAAGATGCACAGCAACCCCGAAACTAGATCCACTGCCCCACTTGATCCACTGGCACCGCCCGGCCTTGTGCGGATTCTACTTGGCCCGAGCGCATCCGCAGCACTCACAGCGACCGGGGCCGCCTGCTTTGCGATTGCTGGAAAACAGTCTTACCCCGCCGACCCTAGCCGATGGGTTTTGTATCTCAAGCCGACCAGCATTTCCGCCGGGGATGCAGCTTGCCGGGTAGCGTGTGGGATTTCAACCGAACGAAAAATCAAACCTGACCCGAAGCCTTGAAATCATGTTCTCGCCAGCCATCACCAGCCGTGCCCTCAGAATCGCTCACAGCCGCGCCAGAATCGATTTTGGCACACGGACAAGGGAAGCGCGCAAGCCTCGCGAGAACGAAGCCACACGAGCAAGGGGAGGCATGCCAGCGGGACCACCCAGCCAAAGGAATCTCTTTGGACCAACCCAGCCCCCCGGAATCCGACGCTCGGACCCTCCCCATACCAACCCCGAAAATCTTTCCTTCCTAATCCTATGAATAAACCACCATCGAAATCCCGCCGGGCTAACGGCACCGTTAAGGCACTTGCCGAGGCCCTCGACATCACCAACCGCCAAGTTTCCACCTTACTCCGCCAAGGCATGCCCGAGGATGTTTCTGCCGCCTTGGATTGGAAAGCCAGCCAGACAAATCGCGATACCAGTGACGAACTCCGCAGCGCAAAAATCCGCGTTCTCCACGAACAGGAGCAACGCTTGAAACTTCAAAACGAGGCATCACGGAATGAATTGATTTCCCGTGCCGAAGTTCACGAGATGTTCGTTGCGCTTGGATCCGCCATCAATGTCTTTTGCGAACGAGCATCCCGCGAAATCCCGAATGAGGTGCTAGGATTAAGCATTGAGAAGAGCCTTCCAAAATCACGCGCCAAGATGCGGGAATTACAGAACCTTTTCTGTGATAGACGCTCAGAATTTTGGACTAAGCATCCAACTCAAAGCGACGAACCAAAAGCAGACAAACCAAAACGCAAAAAGCCATGACTATAAAATCCATCCGCCGCCTCGAACTTGAATTGAAACTTGCTCGCCTTCACCTCGAACTGGCGAGGCTCAAGGCATCGAAACCGCTAACCGCGGCCGACGAAATGCACCTTACGCTTGTGGCTGGAATCCGTGGCTAAAAATATCATCCGTAAAGTTTTCACGGAATGTTTGACATTCGGGACTCAGGCACGACGAAAGCGACATGAGCAAGCCGCCGTCACTTCAAACCATCGCCGATTCCTACGGAGTGAGTCGCCAGACTTTGCATTCAATCGCGAAGTCTAACGGGTTGAGAAAAGATGATCTTTTGAGGCCCGATTGCCTTTTCGAAGCATTGCTCCGCCAACATGCGCGAAGCCTCCGCACTAGGCTTGCTGACCCATCCACCCGCCAGCGCATCGCCGAAAGTTTTTCCCATATCACCAACTAACCAAAATTATATATCACAATGAAGTTTTCATTTACCAAACTCTTTGCCTCATGGATTGACCATGGGCACAAACCAGCATCCGCCAAGGAGCAATCTGCCTTGCTTGACGAATCGCGCTCCGCTTTGAAGTCGATCATTGACCGGGTGGAGTCCGGCGAAATCAAAGTGGCCGACCAGATCGATATTGTCGCCGCTCAATACGAGAAAATCAGGCCCCACGTCACCCCCGCCAAGAAGCCCATTTTCAAACGCGCGGCCAAACCCACCCCGGCACCATCGACAGCACCAACTGCAGCGGCAAAGCCTCTACCATCGCCCGCCCCATCACCAGAGCCCGCAAGGCCCATAGCGAAGACGATCTCCGCGCAAGAATTTCTTGGAGAGCAGGTCTTCATGACGCGTGAGGAATGGCAGAAACTCGATCAAAACAAGCGCGCCGAATTTTTCCGTTCCGGTGGAAAACTCGCCCCTTAACCTTAACCATATAATCCCAAATCTAACCAAATTATGCAATCATCCCAACAAATCAAATCCGACCTCGATCAGGCCGTTGCCGAACTGCAAACCATCCCGCAATCTGTCCGCAATTTGTGGACATGCGGGACGGGTATTCGCCGCCTAGTTGACGAGAAATCCGAAGCGATTCTTGCCCTCATGCGAAACCGTCATGGCGACCCAAGGCACGTGAACGAAACTTTGAATTTCGTCTTCTCCGAACTGCGCAGCCATCAGGAATTAGCGGGGCTCAAAACGCATGCCGACTTTCTAACTGGGACGGCGGAGTTTCTGGAAGCCGAACAGCTTGTCCGGCCAATCGTCGAAAGGATTCATGCGTTGGAAGCCGACCTCCGCGAAGCCATCGACGAGGAAAACCGCGCCGAACAGGCTCGCTTGGAGCAACTCGAAGCCGCGAAAGCCGCAGCCGTGGCGGCCATCGAAGCCGAGTTTGCGAAACCGGAGCCAGCGCCGCAAGAGCCAGCCCGGCCATTCCGTGGCAAAGGTATCAAGCCATCGTCGGCAGTGACCGAGACGCTGGATCTCGCCGAACCAAGCTTCACTTGAATTTCATTGGCGGCAGTCGATCCGGTAAGCCGCGCCGGAAGAGATCATGGAAACCGTCGCCTTGGAAACAGGGCGGCGGTTTTTCGTTCATACGGTGGAAGAGCCGTGGATGCGCTCAGGAGTCGCATGGCGGCGCGATCACCAATCGGATGGGCACTTCATCCACAATCGGCACCGCGAGTGAATGGCGGGCACCGTGCGGATCTCGACCATCATCCTCGACCATCATCCTCGACCATCATTCCCGGTCCCGGGACCGGCCATCGATCACGAGCACCGCCGCGATCAGGATCATGGACGTTGACGTGGACGAGATCCGGCCCGGCATCTCCAGGATCATGGGCATCGATCACCACGATGAGCAACAAACGGCGGAAGTGCCGATTCTTGCGCTCAGGATGCACGAGGCCGGGCGGGTGGAATCCGGGTGGATACTTTGCCCACCGCAGGCCCTCGAAGCGACCAGCACGGGGAAGCAGGAAATTCTTATTGCAAATTGGTTGCGTTTAATTTGGGCAGTTTAAGGGCACAGCCTCAAATTCTGTTAGAAAAAACAACCCCCGATGATTCCTTGTAACCCCTTGAAAACCAATGGCGGAGAGGGTGGGATTTGAACCCACGGTGCGTATTACCGCACGCCTGATTTCGAATCAGGTGCCATAGACCACTCGACCACCTCTCCTTGAAGCCGTTTCGGCGGGCGCGAAGGTTGGAGGAGACACAGAGGTTTGTAAAGCCCTCAATTTGTCTCAGTCCGGGAAAACGATGGCGCGGTGACCGTCGATGATGGTGCGGTCGTGAACGTGGAATCGGATTCCCTTGGCGATGGCGACCCGTTCGCAGTTCCGACCCAGGCGGACCAGGTCGGAGGGGGTGTGGAAATGTTGAACGCGCTCGACTTCCTGCTCGATGATGGGACCTGCATCGAGGTCGGCAGTGACGTAATGGCAGGTGGCCCCAATCAGCTTTACCCCTCGTTCGTAGGCTTGCTTGTAGGGATTGGCACCAATGAAGGCAGGCAGAAAACTGTGATGGATGTTGATGATGCGGCCTGCAAAATCGCGGCAAAAATCATCCGGGAGGATCTGCATGAACCGGGCAAGCACGATCAGTTCGACTTCCTGCTGCTCGATCTGTCTGCGGATTTCAGCGAATCCAGCGTGTCGGTTCTCACCATCCATTTCAATTTCGTGAAAAGGAATGCCCGCATGGTCGGCGATGGTGCGGCAGTTGGGGCGATTACCGATGATGGAGGTGATTTCAATCGGCAGTTCACCGAGTTCTGTTCGCCAAAGGATTTCATTTAGGCAGTGATCGGTCTTTGTGACGAGCACGGCAGTGCGCATGCGATAGGGAAGCCGACGGAAATGCCAATCTGCCTGAAGGGAGCGCCCCAGGGTGCCAAAGCCATCCATGAAATCCTGGACGTCCACATCAAGATCGCCGGTCTCGATTTCCAAGCGGGCGAAAAATTTGGATCCAAGTTGGTCGGAAAACTGGTTGAATTCGATCAGGTTTCCCCGATGTCCGGCGACATAATTGGCAACCTTGGCGACGATGCCCGCTTGGTCGGGACAACTGAGTTTGAGGATCAATCCGGAGCGGGACATGGGGGCAGATTGGGGCCGATCAAACTTCAATTTTGCGGCTTCGGATCGGAGGAATCGTTGGTCGGTGCCTCTTTCGTTGACTTGAGCGGTGCGGTGGGAACTGGCTGTAGGGTTTCATGCTTTGAGGGGGATGGTAATCCTCCGAACGGAAGCAGTCCTCGGTCGGACAGGGCGAAGAGCAATGCGGCGAGTGACAAGGTGAAAACCGTCCCGATCAAGCCCGCGAACCACCAAGGGCTGGTGTCCCGCTTTTGGAGTGGCGCTGGGGCATTTTGCCAAGTCGGTGGTTCCGCACGGCGCGCGGGGAGTTCGGGGGCGGAAACGATTGGCGGAGTAAAGCGTGATGGCAAGGGCTCCGGCATTGTCCAGCCGGCGAAATCCATGTCATCCGCCGCCAGAACCAAATCCTGTGAATCAGCAGCGACCCGCGATCGGGATGGCCCGGCGATCAAGGCAAGCACCACCTCCTCGTCAACGAAACCATCCGGCTCCATCGCCTTGAGATTCAACTTTTCAGCGAGGCGCTGGCGGGGAATGGCGGATTGCTTGAAGGAATTCATTGGCACGGAGCTGGATACAATCCATGCCTGCCTTGAATTTCAGATGTGTCAATATTTAAGTAATCCGAAGTAAATCCCTGACTCGGCTCAGGACTTGTGTATCCACCGGAGAATGGGCGGCAGCGCTTGTTCCCAAGCGTGGGCGATGGCGCAGCGGGCCACGGTTTCGCCATCATCCCCGGCGGGAAAGGATCGGTCCTCGCGGATTCGTCGGGCGGTTTTGGAGATCGCGCTCAACTCCGGCGGCAGCGTGAGAAGGCCAAGCGCGGCCGACAAGGCTGTGGCGGTGAGCAGGATGGCAAAGGCACCGATGATCGGGACTTTCCCGACGATGACGGCAAAAACCACGATGATGCCGGTGAGCGGAGGCACGGCCATGCCGAAGCGGCGGGTGCCCTCGCGTGAGGCAGCGGCCTTGGGATCGCGTTCCGCCCATTCGGCGAGGGCTTTGGTGCGCAATTCACGGCCAAATTCCTCCGCTGTGTTCTCCGCACGGTGCACGATGGATTCATCGCCTGGCGACGGAAACCAGCGCTCAAGATTGCATCGGCAGCTTTGTTTTCCGATAGAAATCAAGACCCGCAGCCCAAACCACCAGCGCGCCGCAAGGGCGAGGGCGATGGGAAACAGCGAGAGAAACAACAGGAGGCGGAACATGGTAGCGCGGGAGTTTTGTCGGTCGGTCATCGTTTGGCGATGCCGAAAAGTTCATCTGTGTTGAAAGCGCAAAGACTCAGCATTACTGAGAGGAAGCCCATCCAGTTCGCATTCATGAGGGATCAGTTCGTTGGCCTTGGTGGCCTGGGTTGCGGTTTCCATTCGCGTGGATTGTCCGGCCAGGGATGCCGTGGATATCTGCCGGCAACCTCTTTTTTCATCTGTGCATAGCCGCCGGCCCAGAACCCTTTGAGGTCCTTGGTCATTTGCCATGGTTTCTGGCCGGGCGTGAGAATGTGAACCAACAGGGGAACCCTGCCATTCACGATGGTGGGAGTTTCCCAGATGCCGAACAGGTGAGACACCCGCACGGAGATATAAGGATCCTTTCCGGGTTCATAAGTGATTTTTGCCGTCTGTCCGTTGGGCAAATCAATCCGCTCGGGGCAATAGGCATCCAAGGCCGATCTCTGTGAGGCACTCAGCCATTCGCGAAGCACCCGCCACACGTTTGCTTCCTTGATATCTTTATAAGCTACGGCGCCGTGGCAAATCTGGGCGATGGCGTCTGCTTTGTCATCATCGGTCCAGCCCGGCATCTCCAATTCCGGCATGGCCTTGCCCAACAAGGTGAGTCTTGCGGTCCATTGCTCCACGCTGTGATCCCAGTTCTTGAGAACCAGTTCGCCGCTCAGAACGCGGGAAGCGAGAATCTCCGCAGCTTGATCCAGATTAACGTGATGATCGCTCTCTTTCGATTCCAGCACCAGATCGCGGAAACGAGTTTCCTTTCTCGATACCACTCGCCGCCGCGTCTCATCCCAGGCGGCTCCATCGGTGCTGCTGAGATCATCGGGAAACAAGTCCGCGAGCCATGCGGGTTCGATGGCAGTGGCGCGCCGCAGGTGAACGATGATTTCGCGCGCTTCCACTTCAGTGATTTCCGCAGCGACAAAAGCCGGGGCATTTTTCACGCAGGATTCCTCATCCAGCTTGCCCCGGCGGTTTCCCACCAGGCGGCAGGAAAGCGTGCCTTGGTTGAAGCGGATCGCCAGTTGATCGCTGAAGCTCGCCAGCATCGCCTTGCCCACGGCTTCACGACGTTCCTTGAAATCGACAGGTTTCCACTCCCAGCCGAAACGTGCCGCAAGCGAACACAAACGGTCAAACCCCTGGGCGATCTCCCTTGCGCCACGTGCCATGATTCCAAGCTGCCCGCATCGCTGGGGATCGAACTTCATCGCCTCTGCCGACTCGAAGGCGCGCCACTCTCCGGCGAAATCCGAGTCGTCTTCCGCGAAAATTAAATCCTTGCGGCCCACACCGCCGCGCTTGTTGACGAAGATGCCTTCACCTTGCACCGCTGCGGCAATGAAAGCGGTTTCGGCGATGCAGCCGTGTTCGTATCCCGCAAGCAGCAGTCGGGAGAATCTTGGCTCCAGAGGCAAGGACGCCATCTTGCGCCCCTCTTCGGTTAGATATGTATTGGCATCGAGTGCGCCGAGATCGTGGAGCAAGTGTTCTGCCCGCGAAAGTGCGGCTTCCACAGGTGCATCGAACCAGCGGAAATCGCGGATTTCCCTCACTCCCGCCGCCTTCAACAACAGGACCGCCTCCGCCAGATCCACACGGTGCACTTCCGGTGCTTCGAATTCGGCCCGGCGGCCATGATCCGCTTCGCTCCACAAGCGGAAGGCCCTCCCGGGGGCCGTGCGCCCGGCGCGGCCGGCCCGTTGTTCCGCCGCAGCGCGGGAAATCTTCTTCACCAACAAGGTGTTGATCGCTCGGCGCGGTTCGTAGGCGGCGATGCGTGCCATGCCACAATCAATCACCGTGCGCACCCCCTCGATGGTCAGCGATGTTTCGGCCACGTTGGTCGCGACGATGATTTTCGGCTTCGGTCCCGGAGTGATGGCCGCCTCTTGCGCAGCAGGTGGCAGCGAGCTGTAGAGTGGAAAAACATCCCAGCCACGCGCGAGTGATCCTGCTTCCAACAACTCAATGGTCCGGCGGATTTCATGGGTGCCGGGCAGGAACATCAGGATGTTGCCCGCATCCTGCATGGCCATCGCCTCGCGGCAAACGGTGACCATTTTCTCCCAGATGGGCGTTTCACGTGGTGGACCTCCCTGGCGGTTGTTCACTGGAGCCCGATCCGGGCGATACAACACATCAACGGGGAATGTGCGTCCTCCTGCTTCGAGAGAAACGGCGGGGGCGAGGAAGTCCGCCAAGCCCGCTGTTTCCAGAGTGGCGGACATGACCACCACTTTCAGGTCCGGCCGTGATCCTTCCTGCAAGTCCAAACACCTTGCCAATGCGATATCGACTGCCAACCGGCGTTCATGGAACTCATCGAAAACCACCGCACCCACTCCAGCCAATTGCGGGTCGTCCTGGATCCATCGTTGGAACACGCCATCGGTTAGATAAATGATCCGGGTGTCGCGGCCATACTTGGTATCGAAGCGCACGGCATATCCCACCTCCTTGCCGAGGGCGGCACCGCGTTGTTTTGCCACCCATCCCGCCAGCAGGCGTGCTGCCATTCTGCGCGGTTCAATCACGAGAATGGTTCCTGAGACACCCGCATCCAACAAGATGCCAGGCACCGAAGTGGATTTGCCCGAGCCCGTCGGGGCTTTGAGCAGGACACGGGAACGTTCCCCCGCATTGATTGCGGCTCGTAGGGAATCGGCGATTTCAAAAACAGGCAACTGCACGCCAGAGAATGGAAGCCGGACCTGTTGTAGCAAAGCCAAAACAAAGGACACCCAATCGCATCGGCAAATCCCCGCCCGCCAAAAAACTGTCCGGCTCGGTGTGATGGATTCGCCTTGCTCACGTCATCGACTGCCCCAAATAAGCCAGTCGCTGTTTGGAGACTCCGGACTCAGGCCTTAAAAAGGCGGGTCTGTTTTCGGGTGCACCAGGCCAAGACTGGCTTCTCGATTTGGGGCGGATAAATGACTGGCGTCTTTTTTTGGAAAAATAAATTTTCCTGAATTTGTTGGCACGGCTGGTGCTTTAATCTGATCTGTCGCGACACTTCAGGCGGTCCGACTGAGATGCTCTTAGGTTAATGGGTTTTCCGAAGAGATGATCAGTCGGGCCGCTTTTTTTCGGCCCTCAAGGGGTGCTTTGGGAAGCTGCTGGAGAAACCTCGATGCCGAGCAGGCAGACGTCGTCATCAAAGTGGCGGGTGTTGGAAAACTGGAGCACGCTGTCGAGAATGCTGTCGAGCAGGGGATCGAGCGGATCCTGTGAGTGCTTGCCGATGATTTCCATGAGGCGTTTTTCAAAGAACGGTTCGCCTTCCTGATTTTCCGCTTCGAGCACGCCATCGGTGAACAGCACAATGCGACGGATTTCCTCAAGCGGAAGGGTGAGGGTGGGGTAGGAAGACCCCGAGACCAATCCGAGGCCGGGGCCTTTTTCGTTGCGCTGCGTGGAGAGTTGGCGCACGCCCCCCGGTCCATCGATGATGGGACCCGGGTGGCCGGCGCAGGCATAGCTGAACGTCTGGGTAGAAAGATCGATGACCCCGTAGAACGCGGTGGCGAACATCGTGGTCCCGGCACGTTTGAGAATGGCGGCCAGCCCATCGTTGAGGCCGCAGAGGAAAGCGCCGGGGTCGGCGGCTTGGGAGCGTTGTTTCTCCAGCAGCCCGCGCAGCATGGCCACGATCAGGGCGGAGCGCACCCCATGGCCCATCACGTCGCAAATGAGCACGCCTGCCAGATCCTTTTCGACTTGGATGACCTCGAAAAAGTCCCCGGCGAGGCCGGAGATGGGGATGTAACGCGCGCTGAAACTGGTGTGCACGGAATCGTTCGCGACATCGGGAAACCCCTTGCCGGTGAGCGCTTGCTGGATTTCGCGGGCGAGCTGGAGTTCTTCTTCGTAAGCTTCGTTTTTCTGTTGGAGCTGCGCTGCCAGTTTGGTGGCCTCGCGCTGGGCGAGAACCAGTTGGGTGACATCGCTGGAGACGCCGAAGGTGCCCTTGATGTTTCCATGTCGATCCCGCCATGGGAATTTGGAGGTAAGCACCCAGGTAGAGTCGCCTTCGTGCCAGGTTTCCTCTTCGAGTTGGCCAGTCATCGGGAGGCCGCTTTCGATGATGCGGAGTTCGTCCTTTTCCGCCGGGGCCCAGTGGCCTTCACCGAAGAAATCGCGGTCGTGTTTTCCGGTGAGCTCCGACGATTCCTGAAGACCCATCCACTGGGCCATGCCTTTGTTTGCCATGACAAAGTGGGAGGAAAGGTCCTTGAAATAGACATGGACCGGAATGTGATCGATGAGCTGGCGCAACAGGAATCGGTCCTCCTCCACCTGGGCCTCGGCATTTTTCCGGCGGCTGATGTTGATCATGGAGCCGGCGATCCGATAAGCCTTGCCGTCGCGGTTTCTAACCACCGTGCCGCGGATGCGGATCCAGCGCCAGTCGCCGCCACCGGTGCGGATCCGTGCGTCCACTGCCAGCGTATCCGGGCCGCAATCCATGAGGGCCTGGGAGACGGCCATGCTGAAGATGGTTTTTTCGTCCGGATGAACGGCATCGTGGGGCGAGAGGAAAAGATTGGGCGCGCGGTTTTTCCCGCATTCCAAAAACTCAAGGATCCGGCGCGAAAAATAGATTTCCTTGCGATCCGTCCACCAATCCCAAATGCCTTCGTTGGAAGCCCTGAGGGCGAGTTCCAAGCGTTCGAGCTTCACGGCATCGCGGTCCTGAGGGGTTTCCCGGTGATCGTTCATTCCACTGACAGAATGGCGTTTGAAGGACCGGGCGGCAAGAACGAGTTCCGGATTTTCATGCCCGTGTGGCCTTGCGGGATTCGTTGTTGCCTGCTTTGCTTCGCGGCGTGACGACCGAATTGGGGAAGGAATTGCTCAAGGGGGTTTCCCGATCGTTTTATCTGAGTCTGCGCCTGTTGCCACTGCCGATGCGCGGTGCGGCGAGTCTCGGTTACCTGCTGGCCCGCACCAGCGACACCCTCGCAGACAGTGGCGGGGTGCAGGTGGAGATTCGCTTGGGATGTTTGGCGGCCTTTGAGCGCTCACTGATGGCTGGAAACGAGGTTCCAGGATGGCCGGCATCGATGGTGCAGGGAGTGGTGGATCCCAGAGAGCGGCGCTTGCTTGGAGAAACGCAGTCATTGATTTCCTGGTTGCAAGCCCTCCCAACGGCGGAAGCGGATCTGGTTCGCGAAGTGGTGGGCATCATCATCAGCGGGCAACAACTCGATCTCGAACGATTTCATGAGGCCAGCGCATCGAGTCCCATCGCATTGAACGATGCGGAGGAATTGGATGATTATACGTGGCGGGTCGCAGGCTGTGTGGGGGCATTTTGGACCAAGCTAGGATACCTGACTCTCGGCGAACGTTTTTCCACCGCACCGATGCAAAATCTCATCGAACTCGGGATTTCGTATGGCAAGGGACTACAACTGGTCAACATTCTGCGGGATTTGCCAGCCGATCTGAACCAAGGAAGATGTTATCTCCCAAGTCCAGCGGGATTTGATCGAAAAGTGATCCTGGAAGCGCACGGGCAATGGCTGGAGCACGCGATCGGGCGGGTAGGGGATGGTTATGTGTATGCCCAACACTTGCACTCGCGAACCCTCCGTGCCGCCTCGGTGCTCCCCGCCATGATTGCCCGCGACACCTTGGAAAAAATGCGCGGAATTGCTTGGGAAGAGTTGAGTGCCGGAGTGAAGGTATCGCGGGCCAGTGTTTATCGATCCCTGCTGAAAGCATTCTGGAGCGGGGGCGCTTGAGGGCTGGTCAGGCCTTTGCCGGGGCAATGGCATCGATCGCTTCCTGCAAAGCGCAGTCGAGAGTAGGCGCGAGCAGCGAATCCAGGGTGTCATCCAATTGCGCAACATTGCGGGCTCCGATGATGGCTGACGTCACCTTGGAGGAACGAAGTGCCCATTGCATCGCCATGTGATGCAGCGGCATTCCATGGGCGGCGGCCAGATCGCCGAGTGCGCGGATTTTCTCTTGCTGGGCAAGCACCTGGTCAGTTTGCAGAAACCCTTCCGGCCGCGCGGCGCGGGAATCCGCCGGGATGCCATCCACATACTTCGGGGTGAGCATGCCCTGGGCGAGCGGGCTGAATACAATGCAGCCGATGCCTTCGTCCTCCAGCCATTCCATGATTCCATTGGCTTCATACTCCCGTTGGAGGATCGAATAAGGAGGTTGATAGATGATGCAGCGCACACCCATGTCCGCCAGAATCCGGACGGCTTTCTTGAGGCGCTTGAGCGGATACTTCGATAGTCCCGCATAGAGGGCGCGGCCGCTTTGCACGGCCGTTGCAAGGGCGGACATGGTTTCTTCCAGACGGGTATCATGATCCGGGCAATGCGAGTAAAAGATATCCACATAACTCAGGCGCAGCCGCTTAAGCGATTGATCGAGCGAGGCGAGTAGGTGCTTGCGTGATCCCTTGCTGCCATAGGGGCCGTTCCACATGTCGTGGCCAGCCTTGGTGGAAATGACAAGTTCGTCGCGGTGGCAGGCGAAATCACTGACGAGGATGCGCCCGGTGTTTTCCTCCGCGGATCCAGGAGGCGGTCCGTAGTTGTTGGCGAGATCGAAATGAGTGACTCCGCGATCGAAGGCGCGATGCATCATGCGGCGTGCTTCTTCGTAATCATCCACACCGCCGAAATTGTGCCAAAACCCCAGCGAGATGGCAGGCAACATCAATCCGGAATCGCCGCAGCGCCGGTAAGGCATGCGGCCGTCGTAGCGGGCAGGGTCAAACATGCAGGGAAAATGCCCAGCCCCGAACGACTTGCCAAGCCCCAAGAGTGTGACAATTGAGGGGCAAGCTGCAAGTCCCATCAATGCCCAAGCACCCTGCGGGCCTCTGCCTCTGGAATGCCCTTGCTCACCGGAGTTTCAGGCGATTCTCCACGCTGACTTGTCCGCCCCTTCTATGAGGTGAAGTTCGAACTGACTTCTCTTGAGCAAAGACGCCTGCACAGATCGGCGAATACGATGCCGATACAAACCATGGCGACTCCAACCACCAGGGACTTCGAGAAAACTCCGATACCACCGACCGTGAAAGCGATCGCTCCCACAGCCGTTCCAAGGATGTTCATGATCCAAGGGAGCTTTGAAGAGCCGTAGATCATCCAAAGGCTCCATATCAAGGCTCCGACGATCCCGGCAATGTGCCGCAGAGGGGAGCCACCAATCATTCCTGCCAAGCCAAGTCCATGGATCACAACGGACGTGAAAATGATTCGGTATCCGACGTTCTTCAGTGGATCAGAGGGAAACATATTGTGGATAAAATGGTATTGAAAGAATGCTTGGCCATCCACGGCAGGAATGGAAGTTCGAATTCGAATCTAGGCATTACCGGTCGTTGGATGATCTGGATGTTTTGTTACGGCGAATCTTCGGCTTTAGTTGGGACTCAATCTCCACCCAATAAACGGAAATCGAGGGGCTCATGCTGGTTGGATATCTGTTACCTTGCATCCTCAAACTCTTGAATTTGATCCCTCCATCCATCGTTGTCTTTTGGGACTTCAAAAAAGAAGGTCATGTCACGCAGAAAAATCACCAAATAGCGGTGTCCGACCTTGCACGCCGCAGGTTGGTGAGGCGCATCCTCTTTCAGAATGTCAATAATCTCCGACGGTTGTGTTCGTGCCGCTTTCTTTCGGTCTACGATTCTGGATTCCTCAATACAATCGACGAATTCTTTGCCGAGGTCTTTTCCTCGGATGGTCTCGACCTTTGCTCCGACAACGGTCACCTCACGTGATTCAATCCCTTCTTCTGTCTTGATTGCTCGAAACTTTACATGCTTAACTTCAACGACGACGATGCGTTGGCTAAATGCACTTAGCTTGATGTAGTCCTCTGCTCGCATTGCGGTAGTGGCCTTCAATGAGTCGGAAGTGAATAGGCTGAATGCAACAAGTATCGCTGAAATTAGGCTTTTCATGATGTTCGATGAAGTCGAGAATCTGACCTTAGACCAACTTTAAGGAATTGCATCCGCTATCGTGAGATCCCCGGCGCTTTGGTTTGAGGTTTGTCACAACTTTTCGACTTGGAGTGGGAACGGTTGGTGATGATGCCAAAACGGCGACACCACAGCTCTCCCGCGTCATGATGGGGTGTCGTCGGATGCTGTCCTAATGGACCCACGCATCGCTCGCAAGCGTTGCAGCAAGGGCGGGTGCGAGTAATCGAGCCAGACCCTGAGGCTCGCCGGAGTGGGGTGTGAGAGGTGATCAGCGGTCATCCGTGTGAGCGCGGACGCCAAGGGTTCGGCATCGCCGGTGACTTTTACCGCATAGGCATCGGCCTCGAACTCATGACGCCTCGACCAGGCGTTCATGACCACGGAGAGCAACTTGGAGACCGGTTCCAGCAGGATGCTGAAGAGCACAAGACCGACGTGAGGGGAGATGATGGGAACCCCGAAGGCATCGGACAACAAGCGGGAGAATTTGCCAGAGGGATCGGTGGCGAGACCTAACAGGAAAAAGATCACCGCCGTCTGGAAGATGCCGGCGGCGATGCGTTGTTTGATGTGGCCGCAGCGGAAATGGCCGATTTCATGGGCGAGCACTCCTAACAATTCAGGTGTGGTGCTTTTTTCGATCAAGGTGTCGAACAAGGCGATCTTCTTGCGCTTGCCGAAGCCGGTGAAGAAGGCGTTTGCCTTGCTGGAGCGCTTGGAGCCATCCATCACGAAGACCCCGTCGAGCGGAAACCCGCAATGTTTGCCGAGGGCTTCGATTTCCTGTTTCAATTCACCGTCAGGCATCGGCGTGAACTTGTTGAACAAGGGCATGATCAAGGAGGGCGCGAGCCAGGTGAGGAGCAATTGGAACGAGGTCACCAGGATCCATGCCCAGAGCCATGCCTGACTCACATTTCCAAAGATCCACAACACGGCGGCACCCAGTGGAAGGCCGATCACGGCGGCCAGCAGGAGCCCTTTGAGCCGGTCCATGATGAAGGTCGTGGGCGTGGAGCGATTGAAGCCGAATCGGTTTTCGATGACGAAGGTGTCATAGATCGAGAAGGGCAGCGAAAGGATCGACTGCCCGAGAAACAAGGCGGTGAGGAAAATCAGACCCACCACCACCTCATGGGTCGCCAGCGATCGTGCGACCCCATCCAGCCAGCCGAAGCCACCCAGGGCCCAGAAAACCACCAGCGTCGCCAGTGAGATGCATGACTGGATGATGCCCGATCTCGCGTTTGCCCCCAGATATCTGCGGGCCTCGGAGAGTTTCTCGTCATTCATCACACTGCGGAGCTCGTCAGGCACCTCCGAGGGGAAGGCCTTGATATTGAGGAGGGTAGCGATGAACTCCAGCTTCCAAAGGACGAAAACTGCGAGCAAAATCAACACTGCCATGAAATTCCAATCAGTCATTCCCCGCATCATGCACGCGCATCGGATCTCGGCAAGAGCCTTGCGTAAGGGTGGGATTGATCGTTGCGCGAGGTGGATTTTCCCCTTAGCATTTCTCCAACTTCATGGTGAGCTACCCGTCACGACGCCTGTTTCCGCTGGTTTTACTGTTATCCGCGGGATGGTCTGCCGCGCAGAATCCTGCCTCGCCGGCCTTGGTGAATGCCAATGTCCCGTCTGAGGCGGCCGCTGCCAAGAGTGCATCCGATGGCGCGATCAGCACCCGCAAGGATGCCCGCACCATCACTTCCAGGATTCCCGCTCCGCGCGGCCTGATCGTGGACAGGGAAGGGGAGCCAATCGCCCAGAACCAAGTTGCCTATCAGATCGGGCTGCAATTCCGCCAATTTGAGAATGCAGATCGTGACTTCGTCATCAACTGGGCGCGCACGCGTTTGGAGTCGCTGACACCACTGGTGAAAAGCGTCACTCCCAAGACGGACGATGAGCTCTACGATCACTATCGCCATCGGCGTTGGCTGCCCCTGTTGGTCACCGGTCATCTGTCGGAAAAAGAAGCCCGTGATGTGGAAACCAAGCTGAGCTCCGGTTTGGTTCTTAGCCCGCTTTATCGCAGATTCTATCCCCACGGCGAGCTTGCTGCTCACATCATCGGTTACTCGGGGAGTGTGGGGAAATTGCCGACCGGTCCTATCAATTTCAACGAACCCCTCTGGGAGGAATCCGAGGGGCGGGCTGGATTGGAAAAAATCTTCAATACCCAGCTAAATGGCGAGCCCGGGATGAAAAAACTGCTCTTCGACGAGAGCGGCAACAAGCTGCTCGAAGAACAAGTCAAGCGCCCGCGTCCTGGTGGAACCCTGGTCACCACGCTGGATCTCGATTGGCAGCTTCTCGCAGAGAAAACCCTCCGCAACGGTTGTCGGCGGGGGGCCTTTGTCGTGATTGATGTGGTCACCGGCGAGGTGCTGGTGATGGCTTCGCGCCCTTCCTTTGATCTCAATAACTTCATTCCCGGAATCAACGAAACGGATTTCAAGGCGCTTGAAACGGATCCTTCGACCCCGCTCTACGGTCGCGCCTTCCAGTCCGCTTATCCGCCGGCATCTGCATTCAAACCCATTGTGGCATTGGCTGCGTTGAACAATGGGGTGGTCACGGAAAATTCGATGATCTACTGCCCCGCTGCCATCACCATTGGCCGAACGGTATTCAATAACTGGAGCAAAACTCCTGAAGGCTCGATCGATGTGAAACGCGCGATCGCCCGCTCTTGCAACACCTGGTTTTATCAAGTGGGCATCGATGTTGGCCCCTCCGCATTCCTCAATCTTTCGCGCAGCCTTGGATTTGGCGAGCGCACGGGTTTGCCATTGATTGGTGAGACACCGGGCCTCGTTCCCAACGATGAATGGATGCTCAGGCACGAAAAGCGGCGGATCCTTGATGGCGATACCGCCAATCTTTCCATCGGCCAAGGCACTTTACTTGCCTCCCCGCTACATGTCGCCCAGGCCATGGCCGGGATTGCCAATGGCAACATTCTGCCGAAACTTCAACTCGTCCGCCAAGTGCAGGACACTCGCGGACGGGTCACCCAGAACCCTGCACCGGAGCGGAAAAAGTGGCTTGGGCTCGAGGCGAAGGTGGTCGACGTGGTACATCAGGGCATGTCGGATGTGGTCAATGGCAGCGGTGGCACCGGACACAGTGCCGGACTGAGTTATACCAGCCTCTGCGGCAAGACGGGAACCGCGCAATGGGGTCCGAAGTCCAAGAACCAGCGACTTGCCTGGTTCGCAGGATTTCTCCCCCGCGAGAATCCCCGCTATGCGTTCGCGGTACTCTATGAAGGCCGCCCCGGAGAAACCGTTTCGGGTGGTCGCATGGCTGCGCCGATGGTGCGCAAGTTTTTCGAAGGCATCAAGGACGATATCAAAGACACGATCGCTCCACCTCAAAAGGCCCTCATCGTTGTCGATGAATCCAACACTCCCGGCGAACCTGCTAAACCAGCCGATGGCGAGGAAGTGGAAACGGTTGCACCGGATGGTGAAGGTTTCATCCGTATGCCAAGCGAAGGAAACTCCGCGCCACCGCTCAGGGCGCTCCCTGTGGAGTCACCGGACGATTCGCGAGACGGCGATGATTTCAACTCCTCGATCGACGATCCGACTCCTCCAGCCGACGAGCCCCGCGCCATCCGGGCCTTGCCAGTCGAAGATGATGAGGTGATTGAGGAAAACGTCGAGGAACCCTGACGAATCCGTTAGGATGCAGGATGAGCGCAATTCACGACAATTGCATGAATTCGCCATTCCAATCCTGAGCATGAATGAGTATCATCGCCGCACCATGCCAGCGACCGACTCCCTCCGCGCCGCCATCCGCGATGTTGTTGATTTCCCGAAACCGGGAATCGTTTTCAAGGACATCACGCCCATCCTTGCCGATGGAAGCTTGTTCCGGCAGTCGGTTTCGCTGATTTGTGAAACCATCGGCGGTGCCAGGGTGGACAAGATCGTGGGCATCGATGCGCGCGGTTTCATTTTTGCCGCAGCGGTTGCCGACCGTCTGGGAGTGGGATTCGTGCCAGTTCGAAAAAAAGGCAAACTGCCTTGGAAAACACGCCAAACCGCCTACGCCCTCGAATACGGTGAATCGATTGTCGAGCTCCATGAAGACGCGGTGAAACCCGGCGAGAATGTTTTATTGGTGGATGATCTTCTCGCCACCGGCGGCACTGCGGCAGCCGCGGTGAAATTGTTGGATGAACTCGGAGCCAACCTCATCGGCATTTCCGTCCTCATCGAGCTCGCCTTCCTTCAAGGGCGCACCAAGCTCGCCCCGCACCCTGTGCACTCGATCCTCACGTATTGATATCATCTCATTGGCATCGACGCTCATAGAGCGCCGCTACATTCATCTCAAAATCTCAGTATCTACCCCTATGTCCTGGCAATCCTACAACCAATCGCTTCTCCGCTATCCGCAATTCGGCTTTTCCCTTGATCTCTCGTTGATGGACATCAGTGAGGCGTTTCTAACAGGCATGCAGCCGAAGATCGACAAGGCCTTCGCCGACATCAAGGACCTCGAAGCCGGGGCCATCGCCAATCCGGATGAAGGCCGCATGGTGGGTCACTATTGGTTGCGCAATGCGGATCTCGCGCCGACGCCGGAGTTGAAACAGGCGATCACGGGGCCTCTCGTCGAACTCAAGGATTTCGCAGTGAAAGTGCACTCGGGTGAGGTGAAATCCCCCTCAGGTGGGGTTTTCGAACAGATCCTGCTCATTGGCATCGGTGGCTCCGCTCTCGGTCCACAACTGGTTGCCGAGGCCATCGGTCATGGTTCGAAGTTGCCGATTTTCTTTTTCGATAACACCGACCCCGCTGGCATGGATGCGGTGATCGACAAGGTCGC
This sequence comes from Luteolibacter sp., assembly GCA_040399845.1. Classification (GTDB taxonomy): domain Bacteria; phylum Verrucomicrobiota; class Verrucomicrobiia; order Verrucomicrobiales; family Akkermansiaceae; genus Luteolibacter. Next base: position 19,355 of record JBBARN010000109.1, read on the forward strand.
GGTGAAGGGCCTCGACAAAACGCTCGTGCTGGTCATTTCAAAATCCGGCGGCACTCCGGAAACCCGCAACGGCATGCTCGAAGCCAAGGCCGCATGGGAAAAGGCAGGTCTGGATTTCGGCAAGCACACGGTTGCCGTCACTGGCACGGGATCGAAGCTCGATCAATTTGCCACACAGCATCAATTCATCGCCCGCTTCCCGATGGAAGACTGGGTCGGCGGACGAACTTCGGTGCTCTCCACCGTGGGACTCGTGCCTGCTGCGTTGCAGGGCATCAATATCGATCAGTTGCTGGCCGGAGCCGCCGCGATGGATGCGGAAACGCGCAAGCCGGATGTCAAAACGAATGCCTCCATGCAACTTGCGCTCGCATGGCATCATGCCTCCAACGGAAAAGGCGAAAAGGACATGGTCGTGCTGCCTTACAAAGATTCGCTCGTGCTGTTTTCCAAATATCTCCAACAACTCATCATGGAGTCGCTGGGCAAGGAACTCGATCTCGATGGAAAGGTCGTCAATCAGGGCCTCGCGGTTTATGGCAACAAAGGTTCCACCGATCAGCATGCCTACATCCAGCAACTCCGCGATGGAGTGAACAATTTCTTCGCCGCCTTCATCGAGGTCCGCAAAGGCCGTGAGGGAAAAAGCATTGAGGTCGATCCCGGCACGACTTCGGCCGATTATCTGCAAGGCTTCTTCCGTGGCACCCGCAAGGCGCTTTATGGTGCGGGTCGCAAGTCGCTCACCATTTCCATCCCTGAAGTCACGCCCTTCCAACTCGGCCTGCTCATCTCCCTCTTCGAACGCGCGGTCTCGTTTTACGCCTCCCTCGTCAACATCAACGCCTACCACCAACCCGGCGTCGAAGCGGGCAAAAAGGCTGCTGGCGTTTTCCTGGAAACGCTCAATTCCGTCCGCGGCCATCTCACCGCAGAAGCCAAGACCGCAGACCGCATCGCGGAAGAAACCGGTGCCGATGCCGAGGACGTCTATCACTGCCTCACCCACCTCGCCGCCAACGGCGAGGCCCAGGCAAGCACTGGCGCGACCCCGGCGGAAGATACATTCTCGCTTTGAGAAACCAGAATTGGAGCGCGGAATTCATTCCGCCGCATTTTAGCTGTTCTTTCAGCGATACCCCGTCCGGGTTTGTCACGAAGTGACTGCCGATGCTAGCCGTGGGCTTTGAACCCACGGAGGGATTCGGTTTGGTCAATTGCGTGGCATCGCGACGCGTGAAATCCCCACCACTCCCAGCAGGGCTGCGGAACGAATTCCACGCTCCAAAAATCCCTCCCCTGCAAACTACTTCAGCTTTCCTTATTTTCACAAAACACCACATCTGGTGTTTCGATTCCAGATTCGACACCATATTCAGTATGGTTTTTCGAGAGTCATTGCAGGACCCCATTTCGAGGGCTAGGTTTCCGAACGCCCACTTCCCTCTCGGGCGGAACCTCCAACCTCCTGTCTGAATGTATCTCAAAACTCTGGAAATCCACGGCTTCAAGTCCTTTGCGGACAAGACCGTCTTTGAATTCGCCCAAGGCGTGACCGGCATCGTCGGCCCGAACGGCTGCGGCAAGTCGAACGTCGTCGATGCCATCCGCTGGGTGCTCGGCGAAACCTCCGCCAAGGCCCTCCGCGGCGGGGAAATGGCGGACGTCATTTTCAACGGCACCGAGAAACGCAAGCCGCTCGGCATGGCGGAAGTCACGCTGACCATGGCCGATTGCGAGGAGTCGCTCAAAGTCGATTACAACGAGGTTTCCATCACCCGCCGCGTGTTCCGTGATGGCCGCTCGGAATACCGCATCAACAACACGCTCTGCCGCCTTAAGGACATCCATGACATGCTCATGGATACCGGCATCGGCCGCACTGCCTACTCGATCATGGCCCAGGGCCAGATCGACCAGATCCTCTCCTCCAAGCCCGAAGAACGCCGCGCGGTGTTCGAGGAAGCTGCCGGCATCACCAAGTTCAAGCGCGAGAAAAAGGAAGCGCTCCGCAAACTCGAATACACCGAGGCCAATT
>JBBARN010000110.1:0-21385 GCA_040399845.1 Luteolibacter sp.
CCTCCTCACGCAAACTGCCCCCCTCCAATGCCCCTAGCCAGCCAATCGCCCTGGATTACAGCGATCGACTCCCCGATTTTTCAAGCGAGGTCGCCCTGGGCACGCTCGCGGCGGTAGTTGAGCGGCGTGAAGCCGGTCTCGCGGTGGAAGACGTTGTTGAAATACTGGGCCGTATTGAAACCCGTGCGCGCAGCGACATCGGCCACCGGGAGTTCGGTGCTGAGGAGAAATTCCTTGGCCCGTTGCAGGCGGATCCGTGCGAGTTCCTTGCGCATCGAGTGATGGAAGAGCTTGCGGAACTCCGCTTCCAAGGCGGTGCGCGGGACCCCGGCAGCCTCGGCGGCATCTTCGGGGCCGATCAGGCGCGGGTAGTTGTTGCGCAGAAACTCCAGAGCGATGCGCACCGCGTCATTCTTCACGGCAAGCGCATCCGTGCTGCGCCGCTCGGTGATGCCGCGTGGAGGAATCAGAATTGGCTGGCGGGGCGCTTTTTCACCGCGCATCAGGCTATCGAGCAGGACGGCACCGGCGTAGCCAAGACCTTCGAGGTCGTGGTTCACGCTGGAAAGATGGACACGCACCGACTCACAGATCACCGGATTGTTGTCCACGCCCAGGATGGAAACTTCCTCGGGCACATCGATGCCACCGGCGAGGCAGGCATCGAGTACGTTGACCGCCTCCGCATCGTGAAAGGCAAAGATCGCGGCCGGCTTGGGAATGGCGCGGATGCGTTGGATGAGCCACTCGGATTTCACCGTCCACTCATCCTGATTTTTGCGCAGCACCGGGGGAAAAATCCATTTCTCCGCAGTGACGGACTGCTCCTTCACCGCATCGAAGAATCCCTTTTGCCGCAAGTGGGTGGCGGGATCGTCGTGGGTGGAAAACCAGGCGTAATGCTGGAATCCGCGTTCGAGAAAAAGTTCGCCTGCCGTCTGGCCGATCGCGTAGTGATCGCCTGAAACGCGCGGCACTTTGATGTCCGGCCGGATCACCGTGAGGTCCACGGCCGGCACGCGGGCTTGTTTCACGAACTCCGCCACGTCCTCACGCTTGTCGAGCACCGTGATGATGCCATCGCCCTTCCATCCTTGCGGAAGGCGCCCCGTGAAGGCCATTTCACAATTCAGGTGCCAATTGTGCTCGGAGGCGAATCGCGCCACGCCCATGTGTGTGCTCGGGCTGTAGCGGCTGAGCGCAAGCAGGACACTTTTCTGGGGATAGGGACTCATCGGCTCGATTCCGGCGGCATGCAAAACACCCCGGCAAGCCCATCTGATAGGCGCGCGCCTTGCCACGGTCAAGCCCACAGCCCTTATCGATTCCTCGCGGAAATGCAATCGATGACCGCGAATCTGCACTCTGAGGCCCATTTGTTTTCCCTGTTAAATTTCCTTCCCCATGAGCCCGGCAGGGACTCCACTTGTGGCGACCCAACTTCCATCCATTATGTTCGACTCCACCATCCGCCGTATGCCGCGCCCGCAAGAGGTCGCCCGCATGACCACCGAGGAAATCCGCGAATCCTTCCTTGTGCCCGATGTTTACCGCCCCGGCGCGTTTCATGGATTGTTCACGGATCTGGATCGATTGGTCGTAGCAGGTGCGGTGCCTTTGGAAACGGCGCTGGAGCTACCAAACCACAAGGAAACCGGTCGCGCGTCCTTCCTGGAGCGCCGCGAACTCGGAGCCATCAACACCGGCGGCCCTGGCGTGGTGACGGTGGATGGCAATGCCCACGATGTGGAACCGCACGGCTGCATCTATGTGGGGATGGGTTGTGAAAATGTCAGTTTCGCCAGCAAGGATGCATCGAATCCGGCAAAGTTTTTCATCCTGAGCTGCCCGGCGCACAGCAAACATCCGACCACCGTGGCGACGCGCGATCAGGCCACCACCGTGGCAATCGGTGCCAAGGCCACCGCGAATGAGCGGGTGATCCGCCAATACATTCATGAAAACGGCATCCAAAGCTGCCAACTCGTGATGGGCTTCACTGAGTTTGCCGAAGGCAGCGTCTGGAACACCTTCTCGCCGCATACCCACAACCGCCGCTCCGAAATCTATTTTTACTTCGATATGGAAGACCGCGTGCTCGCCCACTTCATGGGTGAAGCAACCGCCACGCGCCATCTCTTCATCCAGAACGAGCAGGCGGTGATTTCGCCCTCGTGGTCGATCCACTCCGGATGCGGCCAGGGTGCCTATCGTTTCATCTGGGGCATGGCAGGAGAAAACCAGACTTTCACCGACATGGATGCCATCAAGCCATCCGATCTCCGCTGATATCTAACAACTTCTCCACATGAAACGATTTGAAAACAAAACCGTCGTCATCACCGGTGCCAGCCGCGGGATTGGCCAGGCCATCCTGTTGAAGTTTGCCAGCGAAGGAGCGCACGTCGTCGGCATCGGGGTGAGCGACTATGGAAAAACGGCGGAACTTGCGCAGGAAACGGGCGCGCAGTTCACACAGGTTCCCGCCGATTTCAGCACGCTCAAACAAGCGGATGCCGCCAAGGTCATCGCCGAGGTGGTGGAGAAAACCGGCCGCATCGATGCGCTGATCAACAACTCCGGCATCATCCGCCGTGCGCCTGCGGCGGTGTATCCGGAGAGCGATTGGAATGAAGTGATGCAGATCAATCTAACAGCTCCGTTCTTCCTCTGCCAGGCCGCCGGAAAATGGTGGCTCGATGGTGGCCGCGAGAAATCGCCGGAAGACTCGCGTTTGAAAATCGTCAACATCGCCTCGATGCTATCCTTCCAAGGCGGCATTCTGGTTCCCGCATACACCGCCAGCAAAAGCGGTCTCGCCGGAGTGACCAAGGCACTCGCCTGCGAGTGGGCCAAGGAACGCATCAATGTGAATGCCGTGGCACCCGGATACATCGCCACCGAAAACACCCGCCCCTTGCGCGAGGATGAAACCCGCAACACCGCCATCCTCGCCCGCATCCCCGAAGGTCGCTGGGGCGCGCCGGATGACATTGCAGGAAGTTGTGTGTTTCTTGCTTCGAAAGATGCGGATTACCTCAATGGCACCATTCTGAATGTGGATGGAGGCTGGTTGGCGAGGTGACGGAATGATTGATGATTGAAGATATTCGATTGTCGATTGATTCCAAGACGCGATGGCGAAGCCAGCACATAGAATCCGAAGATTCGTCAGATTTGTTGGATTCGTGGTGCCTACCTCCTCCTGAGCCTCAGTTCTCCTCTCTCGCCGGTGCGCCGGTTTCGAAGCGCATCAGTTCGGCGATGAAGGTGAGCGGGATGTCACCGGTTTCGCCGTTCCGGTTTTTGGCGAGGACGAGGTTGGCCATGCCGGCCATTTGCTCGCGTTCCTCATCGTTTTCCGCGTAATAGGCGGTCCGATAGAGCAGTCCCACCATGTCGGCGTCCTGCTCGATGGAGCCGGATTCCCGGAGGTCGGACATGCGCGGCACGCCGAGGCTTTTGCCGGTGCGGCCTTCAGGTCCGCGGTTGAGCTGGGCGAGGATGAGGATGGGCAGGTGCAGTTCCTTGGCGAGACCTTTGATGCCTGCGGAGATTTCGGCAATTTCCCGCTCGCGAGAGTTTTCCGCCTGTTTGGTGCGGGATTTCATCAACTGGAGGTAGTCGATGGCGATGAACTGGATGTCTTCATCGCGCTTCTTGCGGCGGGCTTTGGCGCGCAGTTCGTTGATGGAAATGCCTGGTGTATCGTCGATGAAGAGCTTGGATGCGGTGGTCTCGATCGCCGCTCGCTGGATGCGTTGGAGGTCGCCTTTATTAGGAGTATAACCTCGCGAGAGTTGGCTCATGGCAAACTTGGCGCGGGCGAACACGAGACGCTGCACCAATTGGAAGGCGCTCATTTCGCAGGAAAACACCATTGTCGGCTTCGCGAGATCGATGCAAATGTGCTCCACGATGTTCATCATGAAGGACGTCTTGCCCATCGATGGACGGGCGGCGACGACGAACATTTCACCCGGTTTCAGGCCGCTGCTTTTGCGGTCCAGTTCCTCGAATCCGGTGGAAATGCCTTGCGCGCCTTTTTCCCCGGCGAGCAGGGATTGGAACTGCTCGAGCACTTCTTCCACCGATTGCTTGATGGTGGGTGCCTTGTTGGTTTCCGAACCTTCGCGGATCGCCAGGATTTTCGCCTCCACCGAATCCAAGAGCGATGCAACTTCATCCGGCGCGTCGTAGGCTTGGGCGATGGCTTCGTTGGAATTCTGGATGATCGAGCGGAGGACAAACTTGTCCTTCACATGCTGGAGGTGATGCCGGAAGTGGCCGGGGCTGGGGGCGTAGGTATATAAATCTGTTAGAGCGGCCGGACCGCCCACGCGATCGAGCAAACCGCGGTCAAGCAGGCGTTGCACGAGAGATACGAGTTCCACCTCCTGCCCGGCCTCGAACATTTCGATGAGGAATCCGAACAAGGTGGTGTGCGCGGGAAGATAGAAGTGCTCTTTGGTCAGCTTCTCCTCAATGGCCACACCGATGTATTCCTGAGGGTCCTGCAACATCGAGGACAGCAGGCTTTTTTCCGGCCCCAAGGCATGCGGCAGGGCGCGCGTCACGTCATCCACCGTGGTCGCACCTTCCTGCAGGGCGGCGGTTTTCGGGAATGAGGGTGCTGCTTTGGTTTCGACTGCCATGGTGGGGCGGAACCGTGGCAGAAAGGCCGCTCCAAGGTCAATCCCCCGGCCTGTGGAGAACCTGTGAACAAGTTCCGAACAAGTCGCCAAGTCATTGATTCTCTGTGCCCGCCAGCTGAGGAAAAAATTGCTGCCCCATTCGGCCCGGCAATCCACCCGTCATGATCGCCTGCGGGGCTGACTCCGAGACTTGTGGCTATTCCGCTTGCCCAGTGCCCCGGGCTTGTTTACGGCGTCCCTGCCGTCCGGCACCCGCCTGATGGATTTTACGACCGCGAACGCTCCCAGCCATGCCTATCACCCGCGCCCTGCTCTCTGTTTCCGACAAGACCGGCCTTGCTGCCTTTGCCAAGGAACTCCACGACCTCGGAGTCGAACTTCTCTCAACTGGCGGCACCGCCAAGTCACTGCGTGATGCCGGACTTCCGGTCATCGATGTTTCCGAATTCACCGGAGCCCCGGAATTGTTCGACGGCCGAGTGAAAACCCTCCACCCGAAAGTCCACGGCGGCCTCCTCCATCGACGCGATGACAAGGAGCATCTGGAACAGGCAAAACAACACGACATCCCGCCTATCGATCTGGTGGTGGTCAACCTTTACCCATTCGAGGAAACCGTCGCCAAACCTGATGTGACGCTCGACGAAGCCATCGAGAACATCGATATCGGCGGCCCCTCGATGCTCCGCAGCGCGGCCAAGAACCACTCCCACGTCACGGTGGTGGTCGATCCCTCCGACTACACACGGGTCATCGAAGAGATGAAGGAAAATCATGGCGACACCACCAAGGGCTTCCGCGAGCAACTGGCGGTCAAAGTCTTTCTCCGCACTTCGTCTTACGACGCCGCCATCACCAATTACCTTGGCCAATGCCGCACCGGCACCGGATGCAGTTTCACGCTCAGCCTGCCCTTGGAGCAGGAGCTCCGCTATGGCGACAACCCGCATCAGAAGTGTTCGCTCTACGGGAACTTCCGTGAATTCTTCACCCAGGTCCAAGGCAAGGAGTTGAGTTATACCAACATTCTGGATATCGAAGCCGCAGCGGACCTGATCCTCGACTTCGTGCGTCCCACCGTTGCCATCCTCAAACACACCAACCCCTGTGGTGTCGGCCAGGATGATGAAGACCTGCGCGTGGCGTGGCAGAAGGCATTTGAAACCGACCGCCAGGCTCCCTTCGGCGGTGTGATTGTTTGCAATCGTCCGCTCACGCTGGAATTGGCCCGGGTGATTTCTGAAATTTTCACCGATGTGATCATCGCACCGGAGTTCGAGGCCGACGCCCGCGCGCTGCTCCAGAAGAAGAAAAACCTCCGTCTCATGAAAATGAACGATGGCTACCTCGTGGAGAAAAAGTCACCCGTCATCCGTTCCTGCCCGGGTGGTTTGATGGTGATGGACCGCGATCACACGGCTCTTGGATTGGACAATCTTGAATCCCGCGTCGTCACCAAGCGCCCGCCGACCGAAGAGGAAATGCGGGCCATGCGCTTCGGTTGGCGCATCGTGAAGCACGTCAAATCCAATGCCATCGTTTACAGCACCACCGATCGCACCTTGGGCATTGGCGCGGGCCAGATGAGCCGCGTGGATTCCTCCCGAATCGCAATTTGGAAGGCCAAGGAAGCCGGACTCGATCTCAAGGGAAGCATCGTGGCTTCGGATGCGATGTTCCCATTTGCAGACGGCTTGCAATCCGCCATCGACGCGGGAGCTACCGCCTGTATCCAGCCTGGTGGTTCCATGCGCGACGAAGAAGTCATCGCCGCGGCAGACGCTGCTGGCATGGCCATGGTCTTCACCGGCCACCGCCACTTCAGGCACTGATATCCGGGAATTGCAGTCGTGAGCTTCAGCATCCCCGCTGTTGCTCGCTCGCCCGGCTTTTCGAAATGACGAAACATCTTCCGTGAGAGCAGTCATCCAACGGGTTTCGGAGGCATCGGTGACCATCGGTGGGCGGCAGATTTCCGCCATCGGCTGCGGGCTTTTGATACTTCTCGGCATTGAGGAGGCGGATTGCCAGGAGGACGTCGATTGGTTGGCGGCGAAAATTTCCAAAATGAGGATCTTCGCGGATGCCGAAGGGAAAATGAACTGCTCCGTGCAGGAAATCGGTGGCGAGATCTTGGTCGTGAGCCAGTTTACCCTCCATGCCTCCACCAAAAAGGGCAATCGCCCCTCTTTTCTCAAAGCAGCGCCGCCCTCGCATTCCGAGCCGCTTTACGAGGAGTTCTGCGCGGCGATGGAGCGGGAAACCGGCAAGCCCGCCGCCCGTGGAGTCTTCGGGGGAGACATGAAAGTGGCCCTCATCAACGACGGCCCGGTCACCATTCTGATGGATAGCCGCGCGAGGGAGTGATGCGGGAAAAATCGTCAAAACCCGTCGGAGAATCTCGAATCCCGATGAACATTGGCAAAATTTCCCAAATCACCCGGATCCGTGGAAAGGCGAAACCCAACACTTGCATCGCCCGGAGCAGATGCCTAGCTTCTCGCCGCCGTGCCCATTAACGCCATTTTAGCCCTAGAAGACGGACGCTGTTTTGAAGGAACTGCGTTCGGTGCCACTGGCACCACCACCGGAGAAATCTGTTTCAACACGTCGATGACGGGTTATCAGGAGGTGATTACCGATCCTTCCTATCGCGGGCAGATTGTTTCGATGACCTATCCGCAGATTGGAAACTACGGGATCAACCGCGAGGATGCGGAGTCCAAAGAGCCCCACATCCGGGCCTTTGTGATCGGCGAGCTTTGCGAAGTGCCATCCAACTGGCGGTCCAGCCAGCCCCTGGCGGAATACCTTGCCGCTTACGGTATCCTGGGGATCGAGGGTATTGACACCCGCGCCTTGACCAAGCACCTGCGCTCCAGAGGTGCGATGCGTGCCTGCGTGAGCACGGAGTTGTCTCAGGAGGATGCGATTGCCGCCGCCAAAGCTTCACCTTCGATGGAGGGAATGGACTACGTGAAAGAAGTTTCAACGGCGTCTTCCTACAGGTGGGAGGACGAATCCCGCGAATGGGCGCTGCCGAATGTTTCCACCGGAAAGCTCGGACCTTACGAAGAATTGCCGCCAGTGCGCCACCGGATCGTCGCCTTTGATTTCGGGATCAAATTCAACATCCTCCGCCGCCTCCGCCAGGCCGGTTTCGATGTCGAGGTCGTGAACTCCACCGCCACCGCAGCGGAAGTGCTTGCCAAGGATCCAGACGGGATTTTCCTATCCAATGGCCCGGGCGATCCGGCTGCGCTTGGATACATTCATGAGGAATTGCGCCAACTGATCGGTAAGAAGCCCATTTTCGGCATCTGCCTAGGAAATCAATTGCTCGCCCATGCCTTCGGCGGAACCACCTTCAAGCTCAAGTTCGGCCACCGCGGCGGCAACCAACCGGTCAAGGATCTGCGCACCGGCCGCATTTCGATCACGTCGCAGAACCACGGATTCGCCGTCGATGCTGCCTCGCTTCCTCCCGAAGTGGAAGTGACCCATATCAATCTCAACGACGGCACCGTCGAGGGCATGCGCCACAAGGAACATCCCGTTTTCAGTGTGCAATACCACCCGGAAGCTGCCCCCGGACCCAATGATGCCGCGTATTTCTTCAATGAATTCGCAGCTTTGATCGACAGCACCAAAGCATAGAATCCATCTTATTTCATGAACACTATCGTCGTAGGTCTCCAGTGGGGAGATGAAGGAAAAGGCAAGATCGTCGATTATCTCACGGAGAGCGCTGACGTGGTCGTGCGTGGACAAGGGGGCAACAATGCTGGCCACACGGTCATTGCCAAGGGCGTTCGCTACATTCTCAATTTGCTTCCATCCGGGATTCTCTGGGACGGCAAGGTGAACATCATCGGCAATGGCGTGGTGGTGGACCCCACCGGATTGGTCGCAGAGATCGAACGCAATGAAGCGCTCGGCGTGGCGATCACCCCGGACAAGTTGTTGATTTCGGACCGTGCCCACGTGGTTCTCCCCTTCCACAAGGAACTGGACGCCGCTCGCGAAATTTCCCTCGGAGATCAGAAAATCGGCACCACCAAACGGGGAATCGGCCCCACATACGCCGACAAGGTCAACCGCTGCGGACTGCGCATCGCAGACCTTCTCGACGAGGATTTCACCCGTGCCCAAATCACGCGACGGGTTGCGGAGGTGAACGAGATTCTCGCGAAGTATGATCTTCCCCAATTCACGGCGGATCAGGTCATCGCCGAGGTTTATCAGGCCTTCGCCCGTCTCAAACCCCACGTCACCAATACCATTCCGGTGCTCCACAGCGCGTGGAAGTCTGGCAAAACAATCCTCTTTGAAGGAGCCCAAGGCACATTGCTGGATATCGACTTCGGCACCTATCCATTCGTCACTTCCTCAAACACCACATCGGGCGGGTCCTGCACCGGCTCGGGGCTTCCTCCCAATGCGATTGAGCGCGTGATCGGCGTTTGCAAGGCCTACACCACCCGCGTGGGTTCCGGGCCATTCCCGACCGTTGATGAAGGGCTTTCCGAATACCTTCACGGTCTCGGCCGCGAGTTTGGAGTCGTTTCCGGCCGCCCGCGTGGCTGTGGCTGGCTGGACACGGTGCTGCTCCGCTTCGCTTGTATGGTCAATGGCGTCACCGGTCTGGCCATCACCAACGTCGATGGGCTGGACGAATACGAAACGCTACAGATTTGCACTGCCTACGACGTGGACGGGGAAATCCACGAGCTGCCCCCTGCCAACCGCGAGGCATGGAATCGTGCCAAACCGATTTACGAAACACTTCCCGGTTGGAAGTGCGACACCACCAAGACCACCCGCTTCGAAGATCTTCCCGAGAATGCGAAGGCCTATCTCCAGCGCTTCTCAGAACTCTGCGGAGCACCCGTCGCCTTTGTGGGAGTGGGCCCCGACCGGGTTCAGACCCTGATTGCCTGAACGCAGGAATTTTCGTTAATTCTTCACCAAACGCTCATCCAGAACCCGATCGTCTCCTCCACCTTGCCGGGGATCCACCGCCGAGACCATGCCCGATTATCCAGACATTCCACGACACATCGCCGTCATCATGGATGGCAACGGACGCTGGGCCAAAGAACGGGGACTTCCACGCCGTGAAGGGCACCGGGCTGGTGCTGAGTCGGTCCGAGAAATCACCGATGCCTGCATCGACATCGGAGTGGAGTATTTGACACTCTACGCGTTTTCTTCGGAAAACTGGAATCGCCCGGAAGCGGAAGTGACCGCCCTCATGGCCTTGTTGGATCGCTTTCTTTTGGACAAGGCCAAGGATCTCAAGAGACAAAACATCCGTCTTCTGGCTATCGGACAATTGGAGCGCCTGCCCGCCAAAACCCGTTCATTGCTGGAGAAAATCAAATCCGAAACCGCCCACCATACGGCGCTCACCCTGGTGCTTGCGCTTTCATACGGGGCACGTGAGGAAATCGTTTCCGCCGCCAGATCCCTCGCCAACGATGTCGCAGCAGGCCGCTTGGGAAGCGACGAGATCACCTCCGAAATCTTTGCTTCCCGACTCCAGACCGCTGGCATCCCGGACCCGGATCTCCTCGTTAGAACCTCTGGTGAAATGCGCGTTTCCAACTTCCTGCTCTGGCAGATCAGTTATGCGGAAATGGTCATTGTGAAGAAATTCTGGCCGGACTTCCGCACCAACGATCTGGTCGAAGCGGTTAAAGAATACCAGCGCCGCCACCGGCGTTTCGGAGCCCTTTGAGGCGGCACGTGGGTGCCGCTCCCCTCCTCCACGCTCCTCACATCCCCGGCAACTGCACCAACTTGGTGTAGTGATAGGAGTTTTTCATCAGGAAGTCCGCCTGTTGTTGTGGACTGAAATTGCGGGTGCGCAGTTGATCGATTCCGTTGTCGGAGATGACCGTTAGCGAGATCTCAACGGCCTTGATTCTACCGGCCTTGACCTCATCCAAAGTTGTTGGAGGCGTCTCGATCCCGGTTCCTTTGATCCGGAAGGACTTGACCACCTGACCACCGGTAGTCTGACCAACCGTGAACGGCTTGGTCACCACTTCCACCGTATTGTTGGCGGTGTTGGGGATGGTCACTTCCACGTGGAAAGTCACGGTGAACTGATAGATGTTTTCGCAAACGAAGTTTGACGATTCCTTCAACCTGTTTTTGTAGGAAGCAAAGGCCACCGACAAGTCGGTTTTCCCCAAGAGGTCCCTGAAGGTATCGTCCGGATTCACCAGCACGCGGTTGAGCACGAAGGTTTTGAAATTCCCCGTTTGCTGGATGGGATCGCGATAATCGAGGCTGTAACCGATACAAGAAACATCGCCCCCCTTATCGGTGGTAGTGCCAATTTCTCCGTTGTAACGATCCGTGGAGCCTGAGAAAAAGATCAAATCGGAGGAATTGCTGCTGGTGAGAGTACCACTTCCGGGCTGGGTCTCCGGGCTGGTAGCGCTCAGCCACTCGTTGAGATTGCTGCGGCGGGTGACAAGCGATTCGAAGTCACGGGCCATGGTATCAACCATCGACTTCGCCTGCCGTGAGGCGCGGAGCTCCGCACGACTGCGGTTCCAGGTGTCGAGGGCGATGGAGGTGATCGAAACGAGAACGGTGACGATGATGGTCGTAATGGCCATCGCCACCATGAGCTCCATCAGGGTGAAGCCACGCTTCAGAGAATGAGTCCTTGGGGTTTTCATGGAATGGGAAGCTGGAGGCGTTTAACGGCGCACCGCAAGATTGCGGGTGAACACGGGATTCTTGGCGTTGGTGAAGCTTTTGCCGAATCCATTGGCGGAATCAAAGAAACCAGCGGATCTGGCAGGCAGGTTGTAGAAATCGGCGGTGAAGGCGATGACCGCCTCGGGAAATTCGTCGGCATTTTTGGCGACCACGCTTCCCTTGGGATCGCGGATTTCACCTGGCTTGCCGAGAGTCAGAGATCCTGCGGTGGTATCGAAAACTAGCTGGGTGCACTTCACGAGGTAAACACCGCCTTCGATGGCGGTAAGATCATCTTTGAACTTCGGATCGCTCTTGCGGCGAACCATGGTTTGCACGACGTAATCCCTGCCCGGAACCTTGTTCCGGACGTCGGGTACTGGAATCGGAGTCTGATCGTCAGTTCTCAGATCGGAGGGCGAGCTGGGCATCTTCCCACGGTATTGGTAGATGAGCAACGCCTCGTTGGAAGCATTGGACTTCATGATCCAGCTGAACGCTTTGTCGAAGCCAGTGTAGGAGGTGCTGGTTTTGGATTCGAGGGTGGCTTCCTGCCCCTTGCGCAAGGTGACAAGCTCTTGTTCCAGGGTCGATGCGAGTCGATCCGCCTCTTGAACGCTAATTGACTTGCGGATGCCTGCCGCCGCCGGGGCGAACACGATCATGAACCCGGTAAGAAGAACGGCGAGAACGCCGATCGCAATGACCGTTTCGAGCAGAGTGAACGCTCGCTTGAGAGAGAGTTGGGAAGATTTCATGTTCAAAACGTGTCGCCAGGGTTAAGGGAACTTACAGTGGATCCCATCTGCTCGGGACTGCGGAAAAGAGAGGTGCGTCCATTGCGCCACACGACGAAGCCACCAAAATCGCGCTTGGCAGCAGCCGTCGCCCGAGGCGGAGCGGCCGTCGCAGATTTGCTCAGGGGTCTGCTGCCCGTACCGATGATGAAACTCGCCCCAGGCGTCTTGCAGATGCCTTGGGAGTTGAACTCGTAGATGTAATAAGTGCCTTTGAACGGAGACGTGTTCTTCAAGACGGCTCCAGAAGCATCACGGATTGAGGTGTCCGTAATCGTATCCGGCTCGCCGCTTCCGGCTGCATGGTCTTTCTTGCTGAACTTTGCGCTGAAAAACGTTTGATCCGGCAGCACCGCACCACGACTTGAAAGCACCCAGTTGGGCCGCTGATTGTTGGGGTCCGCAGGTTTGCCCTCGGCATTGACCGCCTCATACGCAACCACCATGCGTCGAAGGTCGTCCCCCGAATTGTTGGTCATGGTCTGGCCGATGAGCACGCAAGCTCTGATGTTTCTCCCAACGGCAGTGGTCCGGGCTTCATCAAAGAGGGATTCCGCAGTCGCCACACCGCTCGTGACCCCCTTCCCTCCCATGCCGCTTAGCCCGATCGAGCCGGCGGTCATCAAAATCGAAATGATGGCAATGACGACAAGCATCTCCACGAGAGTAAATGCGTCCTTGTTCCATCGAGAAACAGGTTTCAGAGGGTGCGATTGCATGGGTTTGAAATCAGGTTGCTGAAAAGAAGCTGTGTTTGAGGGTGACCGCAAGAGAAAATGTCAATACATCGCAATTACGCTGGCGCGGAGTTCCGGGGGTATCTGCCCTTGTTCGGGCCTTGAACCCAAAGCCAGGCAGGACCCACCATTTGCCTGACATCCTTGCGGCTAGCCTCCCATCCGAGCAGCGTCTTGGCGAGCGAGGGGTCTGCCACCAAGGAATCCGGATCCCCGGCACGGCGGGGGCCATACTTGACGGGAACGGGCTTGCCCGTGACTTCCTCCACTGCGTTGATGATTTCCTTGACGGAAACTCCGACTCCCGTTCCGAGATTGCAGCGCACTGACTCCCCACCCGCAGCGAGGTGATCGAGAGCCCGGGCGTGGGCATCCGCGAGATCCTCCACATGGATGTAATCCCTGATGCAGGTACCATCCGGGGTGTTGTAGTCGGTTCCGAAAACCTCCAAATACTCGATTTCGCCGGTCACTGCCATCATCACCCGAGGGATCAGGTGGGTTTCCGGATCGTGATCCTCGCCGATCAAGCCGTCCGGCGAGCATCCGCTGGCGTTGAAGTAGCGGAGGCAAGCACTTCGCAGGCCCCAGGCGCGGTCGCAATCCTTGAGAATCCACTCCACCATCAACTTGCTGCGGCCATAAGGATTGATGGGGTCCTGCACATTGGTTTCCGTGATCGGCAACTTGTCCGGCACTCCGTAAGTTGCACAAGTAGAGGAAAACACAAAGACCTTGCAGCCCATTTCCTGCATGACTTGCAGCAGCTTGATCGGTTCTGCGGTATTGTTTTGATAATACTTGAGGGGATCCGTCACCGACTCACCCACATAGGCAAAGGCGGCAAAATGAATCACGGCCCCGAATTGATGCTTCCGAAACAAAGACCGCACCAATTCCTGATCGCCCACATCCCCAACCACCAATTCCACCCCATCATCGACGATGGCCTGATCATGGCCGAAGACGAGATTGTCCAGAACCACAATTTTGCGGCCTTGACCGGCGAGGAGGCGGACAGTGTGAGAGCCGATATATCCAGCCCCTCCGGTGACAAGAATCGGCGCACTAGGGTAACTCATGATTGCTGGGGCCGATCCAACCGGAGAACCGGGGACGCTGTCAAACCCAACGAAGTCAGTGGTTGAAAATTCCCAGAAAAAAACGCTTCGAATAAACGGCGGGATCATGCTGTCGTATGGCCCATGAAGAAACTTCTTCGCCATTGGAAAGGCGTCGCACTTGGAGCCGCGGCCGCACTTTCGTTCAGCTCCTGCGCCTATGACCCCTACTACACCTCGGTGGGCGGTTCCTACAGCTCCGGCTATGGAGACGGTTACGGCTACGGCGGGAGCAATTTCACCAGCTCCGTTTTCGTGAGCACCGGGGATGCCCGCTGGGGATACGACCCCTACTGCTACAGCTATTACGACTACCACCGCCGATGCTATTATGACCCCTATCTGAACGGCTACTACCCCGTGGGCTATCGACCGCCGGTCGTTGTCGGTGTCCCCCACCCTCACGATTGGCATCCGGGGCGTGAATATTGCCCTCCGCCGACCTACATTCGCAACACGACCGTGGTCAACTACCGCAATCGGGAAGACCTTTATCGGAGAACGAACTACGACTGGGCCCCCCAGGTCCGTCGTGGACCGTATTCGGCCGGAGCAGCAGACAGTCGCCCAAATGGAAATGCGTATGATCAACGCCCGAGCGCGAATGATCGACGCCCGAACGCATACGATCAACGCTCAAGCTCAGGCCGTCCTACCGTGAATCAAGGTGGTTCGCAGCGCCCGCCCTCGGGCAATCGGCCCACGGGGAACGGTTACCAGAATGACACCCGCCCCAGCAAAAATCAAGGTGCGCGCCTTCCGCAGTCCTACAACACCCCGGTGAACCGGCAGGACCAACGGCAGACCCGTCCAAGCGGCGGCCAGAATGCGCGACAACAACCGCAAAATCGCCCGCAGCCGCAGCAGCGGCAGGCACCTGCTCAAAGAGGACGCCAGGAAGACAAGCGTCCTGCCAATCCGAACCAGCGGGTGCGCGGAATCGGCCAAGCCTGATTCACTCCGAATGGTAGCCACTACTCTGCCTCCCGCCGGGCCCGGTCCCGGCGGAGGCTTTCAAGGGTGATGCGAGGTCGCAGCAACCAACGACCGCACATCCAGCCGGCAAGCCCACCGCCCAGATGGCAGGCGTGGCCCATCTTGAACCAGGACCCGAGCCCAAAATTGACCATTTCGCTCCCAATTTGGGAAAACCCGGGAGCATTGAGGGAGGGATCGAGCAGCGCGAGCAACAGAGCTGCCAAGAGGATTCCCAGTCCAAGATTTTTGCCGGAAACGGGGATCGGCATCATCCTTGATTGAGGTGAGAGCGTCGTGAGCAGCAGCATCAGCGCAAGGCAACCTCCGGAGAGACCGACGAGTAAGCCGTTCCCAAGCGTCAGGTGACACAGGCCTCCGCCAGCGACACCCGCCATCAATACCGAATGGACGGTTTTTCCACCAGCCATGTGTTCGATCCGCGAGCCGATCAGCAACACGAACAAGGCATTGATGCCGACATGCCACCAACTTCCATGCAACAATCCGTAGCTGAGGATTTCCCAGAGTTTTCCACCCGAAACCCCGCTGCGACTTAAACCGAACCACTCGTAGAAACGGTAAAGTCGATCCACCCCGCCGCAGGCCTCGACCACTCCGTGCACGCCCAACACAGAGCCTGCCCAAATCCATGATGCGGGAGAATTCCGTAGCTGGGCGAGATTTCTCGCGGCATTCGAAAATGGCCCACCAGAAGAGTGCATGACTTCGGGGGCGGGGCAGGAGAATCAATGAGAATGGCAGGTCAATCCACCACCCTTGCGCGCGGCTCGCGGCGGACCGTGTCCTCGCCACCGGCGCAGGTCACGAATGGACCACCCTCAAGCGGCGCCACACCCGTGAAAGCCACATCCGGCATATCCGACGGTCTCCCGGCGAGGGGGAAATCCTTGCGCAGCGGGAAAAAGGGGTAACCCTCCCACATCAGGATGCGCTTCATGTTCGGATGCCCGGAGAAAGGAATGCCCATCATGTCCCACACTTCGCGCTCATGCCAATCCGCACCGACCCAGAGGTCTGTCACGCTTGGGACGGTTTCCTCCTCGGACACTGTTGCCTTGATCCGCAGGTGACGGGAATCGTCCAAGGTTGCGATTTCATAAACCATTTCGAAACGTGGATCGTCGCCAAAATGATCGAGACTGGAAATATCCAGAATCATTTCATAACCAAGGGAATCCCGGCATTTTTTCAAAACATCATGAAGCGACTCAAGGCCGACATGAATGGTGGACTCGCCGCGGAATTCCACGGATTTGAGGATCTTTTCTCCGAATACTTCGCGGAGCTTTGTCACATCGGCAGCGGATGACATGTTGGAAAAAGTTACGGGGTTTTCAGGATTCGCCGTCGAAGAAGGTTTGCTTCTGCGCCATGGTGGACTCTTCGCCTTCGATCTTGCGTTGGAGTTTCATCAAGCCCTCGATCAAGGCCTCGGGACGGGGTGGGCAGCCGGAAATGTAGACATCCACCGGGATCAGGCGGTCAATCCCCTGAAGTACCGCATAGCTGCGATACATGCCGCCACTCGATGCGCAGGCCCCCATGGCGACGCACCACTTGGGTTCCGGCATTTGGTCCCAGATGCGTTTGACGGCGAGTGCCATCTTGTACGTCACCGTGCCGGAAACGATCAAAACATCGCTCTGCCGCGGGGAAAAACGCATCACTTCCATGCCAAAGCGTGAAATGTCGAAGCGACTGGAAGCAGTGGCCATCAACTCGATCGCACAGCAGGCCAAGCCCATCGGCATCGGCCAAAGCGAGTTTTTCCGCATCCAGTTGATGGCGGCATCCACGCGGGTGACGATCACATTGCCCTCGATTTTGGAATCGTAGGCAGTGTGGAGGGTGTTGGTAGAAGGGCTGACCATGGTGACTTCGTTGCGGAGGACTCTCGCCTGCCATCCAGCACCTCTCAAGCCGATTGTGCAAAAAAGATCAGCGATTCGCTTTGGGTTGGAAGCACGAAGGGAGCAGGAACACTCCTACCGCCATGGCCGTGAGAATGCCGATCACCGCCACGGCGCCCAAGCTGGCCATGGCTTCATTGGATGCGAACATGAGCGATCCGAATCCAATCGCTGTGGATGCGCCACAGAAGAGCACCGCTTTTCCTGTGCCTTTCCACATGGCCGATAAGTCGCCACCATTGCGTTTGAGAGCCAGGCCGACGTGGATCCCATAATCAATGCCGGTCCCCAGAAGCAAAGGCGTCGCTGCGATATTCAGGAAATTCCACCCCATTCCCAGAAGAGCCATCGTCGCCAGCAGGATCATTCCGCTGAGGGCCATCATCGCGAGACAAGCCGCCACTTCGCGGGCAGAGCGGAAAATCCAGCCCAGCATCACCACCATCAAGGCCGCCATCGGCAGGAATACCTCGGTGATGTCCTTGCGCACCAGCGGAGCCACAGCCGGCCCCAGCAGTTCCCAACTGGCGGGAGAAATTCCTTCCGCGTTCATGCGTTGGAAATGCACAGCATCCTTTCCTTCCACTTGGACTCCTTCCTTGGGATGCACCACACCCGCCACAGTCCCACTGCCATCCGGGTTCACCACCACGAACATGCGCATGATTTCCTCCGCTGACTCCGATTCCGGAAACACCGCGCTATCCGTCGGTTTTGCGAGCAAGCCGGACATGGCATCCAACACCGCTCGGCCCATGGCCATTCCTTCCGCTGTGAATCCCACCTCCTCGGCCTCCGCCACCAGGCGCTCCCGATCCGCAACCCAGCGGCTCAGCCACTCCCGGTTGGCTTGCTGCCTCGCCTTGTTCGGCCACCATTCGGATGGCAGGACAGACGACTCTGCTGCCGTATTCTCCGCTATCAAACGAGCCGCATTTTCAAGGCGCTGCTCCATCGTCGCTGCATCCGGTGCCTCGACCATTAGCCGCACCGCATGATCCCCCATGCGGGGAAACATCTCCTGTACCTTGGAAAAGGCCGCCATGGCCTCACTGTGCCGCGGTCGCATCATGGCAGCATCGAAGGTCACCTGCGGCAGGCCCTTCCAAAAAAGAATGCCAAGACTGCCCAACGCAAGTCCCCCGGCGATCCACCCCGCCGTCCGGGCGCTTGGAATGGGAGCCTTGTTTTCGGATTTGATCGAAGGCGTCGTTGCCCCGATCTTTGCAACCAAGGGAAGGTAGAACCCAAGCATCAAGGCAGCTCCAGCCAGAATCCCGCAAGCAACCATCGTTCCCAACTGGGCAATCCCCGGGAGCCCACTCCAATTCAATGCAAAAAACACCACCGCAGTCGTCACCGCCGCCCACGTGACAGACGCCGCCGTCGATTTCCAAAGAGCGTCCCGATTTCTTCCGGTATGCTTGGCTTCCTGGCAAATTAACACCCCGTAGTCCACGGTCAGGCCGATGAGAATCGCGGCAAATCCCGCCGCCATGATGCTCAATTCCCCGAAGATCCATCCAGCCATCCCCAAGGCCGTCACAAACACCAGACCCAGCACTGCGGCAAGCGCCCCTGCCAGCATCAACTTCCGCTGCATCAGCCAAAACAAAATTCCGATCAGCAAGGAAGTGATTCCCACCGTTCCTTTCATATCCTCCTCCATGGCACCGCCGATCTCGGCCGCAAAGACCGGCTCACCCGTCATGTGGACGTTCACACCCTCGCCTTCCGTCGCTTTCCACTCATCCACTTTAGCTCGAAGGGTTTTCAGCCAATCGCCGGATTCACGATAACCCTTGATGGACTTCGGGGCCTCGATCATCACCAAATGACCTTGCCCATTCGGACTCTCGAAGCCCGCTCCATCATCCCCCGCTCCATCGATCAATGGAGCCAGCGAGGGATGGGCGAGAAATCCTAGCGGATCATGCGCGCGCATCAGCAAGTCCGTGCCTTCCATGGCTGTGGCGACATTCGCGAGCGCCTCTTGCATTGTGACCTTGGATTTCTCCGGTGAAAAGGCATCCACCCGCTCCTTCACCACCTCCGGAGGCCCATTCAGCCACAAATACGCCAGCACCTCGGCCATCCCGCCCCCCTGCTCCATCCATTGTGGCTGCCACTGCGCTTTGCCTGCTACTCCAGCCTCCAGCAAATGGTCTGACAAAGACTGCGCCTTTTCCGCCATCAAACCCTCGTCTTCCACGCCCCCCTCCAGCAGCAACACCAACTCGTTCTCCCGGGCAAACACCTCGTGAAAAGCCCTCAGCCCCCTCACCTCCGGCATCTCGTGTGAAAGCATCCCCAACGGATCCGTGTCCAACTTCAGACGACCCATCCCCAAGGCCGCAATTGCCACCCCGACTGCCAACAACAATGTCCATCCCGCTCGCCGCGTCATGGGCCGATCCTACGCCGATCCGATGAGCTCTGCGAATCCGAAT
This sequence comes from Luteolibacter sp., assembly GCA_040399845.1. Classification (GTDB taxonomy): domain Bacteria; phylum Verrucomicrobiota; class Verrucomicrobiia; order Verrucomicrobiales; family Akkermansiaceae; genus Luteolibacter. The sequence goes on from JBBARN010000110.1 coordinate 19,387, forward strand.
CTTTCGGCATTTCAACTTGTTGCCCGTTCCTTCAATTCGTTCTTGAAAATGACAGTGAATTGAGATTGATACGCATCGTCCTGAAATGATCGATTCAACCATGACGCCCCCGCGCCGCCCTTACCGTGTTCTGTTTGTTTGCCTCGGCAATATTTGCCGGTCCCCCGCCGCTGAAAACATCCTTCGGGCAAAGGCCCACCATGCCGGACGAGCCTCGGAATTTGAAATCGATTCGGCCGGGACCATCGGCCACCACCGCGGATCCCCTCCGGACGGGCGCATGGCCGAGGCATTGCTTCGCAAGAACATTCCGGCAGATGGAAGCGCCCGGCAAATCAGAGATCGGGACCTTGAGGACTTCGATTTGATCGTGACCATGGATGAAACGAATCTCGATGATGTCCTGAGTCTGGAACCCACAGGCATTCATCACCATAAGATCCGTCCGTTCGTCACTTTCTGTCGCCGCCACGACGCCCCGCGGGTCCCCGATCCCTATTACGGTGGCCAGCGAGGTTTCGACCATGTGATTGACCTGCTGGAGGATGGTTGCGAGGGAATCTTGGAAAGCCTGCCCTCTGCCAAGTAGTTGGACAGGCCGCGTCATTCACCGGGGGCATCGTGAATGCCCGAGTCCAAGAAGTTTGGAAAAAGTTCAATTTTTTTCCCAAAGATTTTTCGAATCCCTGCGTTCTACTCCGGAGTAGTGACAAGATTCCTTGATGATTCCGGATTTTCTACTGGCATGCAGGAATCGGATCGCTAGGATCTTCCAACTAAAAAAAATATGAGTCTTCACGCCCAACTCAGTCCTGAAGCGCTTGCAAAACTCCAGGCCCAACGCCGGAATTCGACGATTTCCTCGATGGTGATCGCGGTTCTGACGGTGATTCTTGTAGCCCTTTTGCTTGGTGTTTTCCTGCTTCCCAACATCGTCAAGGAAACCCCGACCATCGTCACGTATGAGTCAAGCATCACGGAAGACACGCAACTCGAAGAGCGGAAAGTGCAAACCAGCATGGACCGCAAGCCTTCTTCCCCATCCTCTTCGATGGCAAAAGTGATCACCGCGAATACCGCTTCTCCCACGGCGATTCCAGTTCCGGATGTTGACATCAGCACGCCTTCCATGGATTTCGGAGACGGCAATGATTTTGGCAACGGCTGGGGTGATGGTGATGGTACCGGCGGCGGATTCGGTAATGTTCCGGCAACGATGAAGAAGCGTTGCTCCAAAGAGGACCGCCTTGGTCGACTCCAGGACACTGGTGGAACTCCAGAGTGTGAGGACGCCGTGGTCAAAGCCCTCGATTGGTTGAAATCCACCCAGAGTGCCGATGGTTCTTGGACAGGCAGCAACAAGACCGCGATGACAGGTCTCGCACTGCTTGCTTACCTCGGCCACTGCGAAACCCCGCTCTCCAAGGACTATGGGGACACTGTGCTTCGTGCCATGACTTACCTCATCAACGTAGGTGTGAAATCGGAAGGCAAACTCACCACCAACCCAGCCGAAAAACACTGGCCCTACGAGCACGCCATCGCCACCTACGCTCTTGCCGAGGCATCCACATTTTGCAAACAAGGCGAAATCAATGTCCCCTATCTCTACGAAGTCACCCAAAAGGCTGGCCAATTCATCATTGATAACCAGCACAAGAAGTCGGGCGGCTGGGATTATGGTTACGACACCTATGGTCCACGCGGCGGCGACCTTTCCATCGCCGCTTGGCACGTCCAAGCACTCAAGGCCTGCCACCATACCGGTCTTGAATTCAAAGGACTTACCCGCAGTGCAAACAAAGCCATCGATTATGTGAATTCCATGCAGTCCCGCGACGGTGGCTTCGCTTATTCCCGCGCGAACGAAACTCCGCACGCTGAGGGCTATCGCACCATGACCGGGGCAGGTGTCCTCTGCCTCCAAATGTGGGATAAGGGTTCTCTCTCCACCGCACGCCAGGGCTCCAAGTATATCGAAGAGAATTCCAAGTTTGAT
>JBBARN010000111.1:0-21376 GCA_040399845.1 Luteolibacter sp.
GGTGCTGAGGCGCTTGAGCAGTTTGGTTAGATAATCCTTCTGCTCCTTGAGATAGGCGAGGTCGCCATGGTGTTGATACCACTCCTCATGGATGATGATCCACCACATCGAATACGAGCTGATGCCATTCATCCAGGTGGTCACGGGCGTGACATCGCGGGTCATGTCGAGGCTTTGGGGCACGACTTCGTTGTAACCGAACACACTGTTGATCACGCTGACTTCCGGGTGCATGTCGCCCAGCCAGACGAGGCGGTCGCGCTTGATGCCATCCCAGAGATAATCCTGCATGTTGAGGTGAACCGTGTAGGCACCTGTCTGCCAGATCCGGTTGAGCCGTTCGTCCGGGCACTTGAATGAGCCAAGATATGGAATATCGCGCAAGGTGAGGATCGCGCGGACCTGGCTGAGTTCGAGGTTGATCTTGGAATCCGCGTTGTCGATGCGGACAAAGCGGAACCCACTGGGGCCGATGGTTGTTTTTCCAAGCCATGGAACTTTCACCACCTGATCGCGCAGGGCATGGTCGTTTTGCGCACCGCGCTCGCCGATTTCAGCCATCGTTTCCGCCACCGACTCACCAAAGCGGATTCTCACCGAGGGCATGTCCTTTTCCTTGGTCATCGGCGTGAAGAGTTCCACCGAGCCGGTGATTTCGATGCCGAAGTCCAGCACGATGCCCGCGCCGGGTTTTACCACAAGCGGCGGCGATGGCTCGATGAGCACCGCCTGGCCGCTCTTGGGGATGAGCAGGTTTTCCGAATTCGACACGCCTTCCGCGGATTTCCAAACCACGCGTTTCGGTTGGACCACGTAGGAGGTGAGTGCGGACTTGGTGGCCACTTTTTCAATATCGGGTGGCAAGGCGCTGCATGGGATGGCGGTGATGAGCGAGAAGAGGACAAGGAATCCGCAGAAGGGTTTCATGGGCGGATGTTGTTAGAAATTGAATTGGTCGATGTTCTCCTTGGTGAAGACGATCGGTTTACCAAGGATGATGAGGTCGCCCTCGACTTTCATTTTGCCGAGTTTCCCGGCATCGAATTCCGAAGCGCCGGGAGCGAGTGTGCCTTTGGCCACGGCGGCACCGGCCATGGTGGCGAGGTAGCCGAGATTTTCGACATTCCAAAGGATGACGCCCTGGGTGACGCCTTCCTTGACGTAGGCGCTGGTTTCACTTGGCAAGCCAAGTCCCACGATTTTCACAGCGCCGGTCTTGCCGGCTTGTTTCACGGCTTCCGCAGCGCCGGGAACTGCGGGTGAACTCACGGCGACGAAGGCCTTGAGATTCGGGTGGGCGCTGAGGATGTTGGTGGCTTCCTGTTGCGCCTTGTCCTTCTGATCATCGCAGGGTTTGAGATCCACGAGTTTCATGTTCGGATACTTCGCCGCGTGGCGCTCCTTGATGTATTTGATCCACTCGTTGAGGTTCGCCGATGTAAGCGATCCTGTTAGAATGGCAAACTCTCCTTCGCTGCCGATGAGTTCGGCGGCGGTATCGATGAGTTGCTCGCCAATGCCCTGGGCGGTGGCTTGGTTGACGAAAAACGAACGCGCGTCCGGCTGGGCATCCGCATCATAAGTGACCACCTTGATGCCCGCCGCCTGGGCTTTGCGGAGGGCGGTGGAAATCGAGTCCTTGTTTTCACAGGCGGCCACGATCACGTCCACACCATCGGTGATCCAGTTTTCCACGATCTCATTCTGCTTGGCAGGATCCGAGCTAATCGGGCCATCGACGCGGAGGTCGGCATTGAGTTCGGCAGCGGCGAGTTTCGCCCCGCGCTCGCAGGTGACGAAGTATTGGTTGCCCTTGCTCTTGAGCAGGAGGGCGATGGTGAGCTTGTCCGAGGACTCGGATTTGCTGCACGAGACGAAAGGAAGTGTGGCGAAACCGGCGAGACCGGCGATGAAGGTTTTGCGTTTCATGAGGATGGGTTGGGGTTTGGTTGAATTGGCAAAGATTGCCGCTGCGCGCGGCGACTGGCGAGATTTTTTGTGGCGGCTCCGATGGCGAGCGCGGCAAGCAGAAGCACTCCGGTGAGCAGTCCGGAAAGCTCGCGGGCGACACTCGAAACCGGCTGATCCATGATGCGATAATCCGAAATGCGGGTGAGGCCATTGTTGAGAATGGCGAGCGAAATCCAGCCCAACAAAGTGCCAGCGACCGTGCCCGATCCACCGAAGATGCTCACGCCGCCGAGCACAACTGCGGTGATGGCGAGCAACTCGTAGCCGATGCCTGCATTCGCCCGGGCTTCGCCGAGTCGGGCGACGAGGATGACAGATGCGAGGCCCGCAAGCGCTCCAGCGACGATGTAGGCGAGGCTGGTATTGCGTGCCACGGGAATGCCGGCATAACGCGCTCCTTCGGGCGAGTAACCGATGGCATAGAAGGATCGTCCGAAGGTCGTGCGATGCACCCACACGAAAATGCCGACGGCCACCACGAGAAACACCCAGATTTGCGCGGGAAGACCGGCGATGTTTGCATTTCCAAGGGCGAGGAAGGATGGCGGAAATGAGGAGTAGGACTGTGATCCCTTGGTGAGTGCTTCGGCAAGGCCGCGAAACAGGGAGAAAGTCCCCAAGGTCACGATCAGGGGTGGAAGACGGAAGCGTGTGATCAATGCCGCATTCAGTCCTCCGCCGAGCGCTCCGCAGCCGATAGTCAGAACTGCGGCCAGCCAGGGATCGAGTCCGAGCACATGGACCATCATGCCAAACAGCACCGCGCAAAGGCCCATCATCGAGCCCACCGAGAGGTCGATGCCGCCTGTTAGAACAACCGGCGTCATGGCCAGAGCGAGCAGGCCGATTTCCACCGAGTGGCGGAAGATATTCGCGACGTTGCCACCTGTTAGAAAGCGCCGACCGAGGGCATTGAAGAGCAGCACCTCGATCACGATCACCAGCAGCAGCACCATTTCGTGGCGTGCGAGCAGGGACTTGATGGAGAATTTCCGGTTGCTGGGCATGGTTCAGGAAAGCTGCTTGCGGTTGCGGAGTCCGTCGGCGAGCACGGCGACGATGATGACAAGACCCTGAATGGCCTTTTCCCAATACGGCGGCTGGTGGAAATGGGTCAGCGCGGGATTCACATTCACCAACAGCAACATGCCGAGCAGGACACCCCACAAGGTGCCGCGCCCGCCGCTGATGGCCACGCCACCCACGACGGCGGCGGCGATGGTTTTCAATTCAAGCCCGTCGCCGCAGTTCGGTTGGATCTGCGGCGACTGCACGAGATTCAGCACGGCGGCCAGCCCGGCGAGCGCTCCCATGCCGATGAAGACACCGAAGGTCGTGCGTTTGGGATCGATGCCTGCAAGTCGCGCCGCTTCCGCATCCGAACCGGTGGCATAAATGAAGCGGCCGACGGCCAGATTCCGCATGGCCCATGCCGCGGCGATGAGGAGCACAAAACTCAGGGTGATCACCAAGGTCTGCCCGGCGGCCTGACTGAGGCCGAACCATTGGATGCCGGCGGGCAATGCAAGCATGCGTCCTTGTTGCCAAAGCCGCAGAATTTCCTGCCACGCCACCATGGTCGCCAGTGTGACAACGATGCTGGGAAGGCCCATCCATGCGACGAAAAATCCATTGAAAGCCCCCATCAAGGCTCCTGCGATGATGGATGTGAGAACGACGGCGGGAAGTGGCAGGCCCGCGTTGGCAGCGACACCGGCAATGATCGCGCACATGCTGAATTGCGCGCCGATTGATATATCAATTTGCCGACAGATGATAATCAAAGCAATGCCGATCGCCGCCACGAGAGCGGGCATCTGCGAGGTGAGACGCGACAGAAAAGGTTGGAGATCAAAAAAGTGCGGAGTGCAAACCGCAAGTGTGCCCATCAGGAGAACGAGCGCTCCGGCGACTGTGAGTTCGCGCGAATGACGTTGAAAAAACATCAGGCAGCGTCCTTTCCATCCGGGTTCGTGCCCAGTGCGGCGGCCATCACCGTGTGGGCATCCGCATGTGGTTTGTCGATCCACTCCACCAGCCTGCCGCCGCGCATCACGGCGATGCGGTCGCTCATGCCGAGCACTTCCGCGAGATCGCTGGAGATCATGATGACAGCGAGACCTTGTTTGGCGAGTTGGCGGATGATTTTGTGAATCTCACTCTTCGCGCCGACATCGACGCCCTGTGTGGGTTCATCGAGGATGAGCAACTTCGGCTGGGTAGCAAGCCAGCGGGCGACGCTGACCTTCTGTTGATTGCCACCGCTCAAGCTGCCACCGGGAGCTTCTGGGCCGTAGGCTTTGATACCAAGATCGCGGATGAAATCACGGGCGACCTGGTTTTCCGTCGCAAAGCGCAACCACGAAGCAGGAAACAATTTCCCATGACTCGCCATCGTCATGTTTTGGGCGATGGGCAATTCCAGAATGACACCATGTTTCCGTCGATCTTCCGGAACATAGGCAATGCCATGGGCAATCGCCTCGCCGGGACTGTGAGGAGTGATCACTTTGCCATTCATGCGGATTTCGCCCGCATCGGCCGGAGTGATGCCAAACAGGATTCGTGCGAGTTCCGTGCGGCCCGCACCAATCAGCCCGGCCATGCCCACGACTTCACCGGCGCGGACATCGAGCGTCACATCCTGCACGCCGCTGGATTTGCAACTCACCCCTTTCAACGATAATACCACTTCGCCGGGCTCACTCTCCGAAGGTGGATAGATCGATGACATCTCACGCCCGATCATGTGTTGGATCATGCGGGCTTCCGTCATGCCCTCGACCGCATGGGTGCCCACGCTCTCGCCATCGCGGAGGATCGTGACGCGATCGGCGAGTTCGAAGATTTCCTCCAAGCGATGAGAGATATAAATCACCCCCACCCCGCTGTTGCGGAGGTCGCGGACGATTTTAAAAAGCAGAAGCTGTTCCTTGCGGGTGAGCGAGGCGGTGGGCTCGTCCATGATGACGATGCGGGCACCGGAGCCAAGGGCACAGGCGATTTCCACCAACTGCTGCTCCGGCATCGACAACAAACGCACTTCCGCATCCGGCGAAATTTCCGCGCCGATGCGGTGCAGCAAATCCACCGCAAGCGAGCGTTGCTCTGTCCGGCGGACGCGTTGGAAGGCGGAGCTTTTCTTGAGACGCAGGCCGATGTTTTCCGAAACCGTTAGATCCGGAAACAGCGATGGCTGCTGATAGATGCATGCAATCCCCAACTCTCGGGCCTTGGATGGCGTGAGGTGATGCACCTCGTTTCCAGCCACCGCGAAGTGCCCACCATCCGGTTGGTGGGCACCGGTGATCACCTTGATGAGCGTGGATTTTCCCGCGCCATTTTCACCTAACAGCGCGTGGACCTCACCCTCATGAAGATCCAACGAAACACCCTTCAGCGCGCGGACGGCGCCGAAGGATTTCCGGATGTCTGAGAGTTGGAGAAGCGTTTTCAATCCGTGATGCACGCGGGTTGAACTCGTTCTTATCAGGCTCTCTTGCTCAGGACAGAATTTTCGTATTGCTTGACCTCATCCAGCCAGGCAGTGCCGGCGGGCACGTTTTGCGACTCGCAATAGGCATCCCAAACAGCGCCCCAAGGCAGTCCCTTGGATTCTTCCATAAGCGCGAGGCGGCTGGTGTAATCGCCCGATTTCTCCGCTTCACGCAGGGCGGGCGGTTCGAGCAGGGCGATGAGCAGCGACTTGAGGGTGTTGCGCGTGCCAATCGTCCATGCGGCGATGCGGTTGATGCTGGCATCGAAGAAATCGAGGCCGATGTGCGTGCGGCCGAGCAGTTTGTTGCGGACCAATTCGTTGGCGATGGCTTGCAGGGCATCGTCGAGGATGACCACGTGGTCGCTATCCCAACGCACGCCGCGGCTGACGTGAAGAAGGATTTCCGGAACAAACATCAGCGCCGAGCTGAGCTTGTCCGCAATGCCTTCGGTGGGGTGGAAATGGCCGGCATCGAGGCAAAGGAGTTTCTGGTTTTTGATGGCATATCCCATGTAAAACTCATGCGAACCGACCACATAACTCTCACTGCCGATTCCGAACAGTTTGCACTCCACAGCATCGAGGTGATGCTTCGCGCTGAGCGGCTTGGCGAACACCTTGTCGAGCGAATCCGAGAGACGCTGGCGGGGTGCGAGGCGGTCCACCGGCGTGTCCTTGAAACCATCGGGAATCCACACGTTGGTCACGGTAGGAGAACCGAGCGCCTTGCCCATGGCTGCGCCGATTTCGCGGGAGGCGATGCAGTGCTCGATCCAAAAATCACGGATCGCCTTCTTCGGGTGGGAGAGTGTGAAACCATCCGCCGCCTTCGGGTGGGCGAAGCAGGTGGGATTGAAATCCATGCCCATGCCATTGGCCTTGGCCCAATCGATCCAACCTTTGAAATGCGCGGGCTGGATTTCATTGCGATCCACTTTTTTTCCGCCGAACTCGCCGTAGAAGGCATGCAGGTTGAGGCGATGCTTGCCGGGGATGAGCGAGAGCGCCTTGTCGAGGTCCGCGCGGAGTTCGTCTGGCGTGCGGGCCTTGCCGGGATAGTTGCCGGTCACGGCGATGCCGCCGCTGAGGCCTTCGCCGGTATTTTCGAAACCGCCCACGTCATCGCCCTGCCAGCAATGAAGTGAAATCGGAATCTTGGTGAGCGCTGCCATTGCGGCCTCGGTGTCCACGCCCATTTCGGCGTAGCGGGCTTTGGCGGATGAATACGATTGGGCGATGGATTTGGACGGTTTGGCCATGGTCTTGATGGGATGGGTTAAAAGACGGTTCGGGGATTCCAGCGCAGTTTGAGTAAAAAAACCTCCACACTCTTGCCAAAAACCAGCACGATCGCGCCAGTGAAGCGAATTTTGAAAATCGACGAGTGGTTTCACTCCGATGGATTCCCGATCAGCATCGAGCGACGCGAGCCGCAAGAGGACTTCGAGCCGCATGCCCATGAGTTTGCGGAGTTGGTCATTGTGATCGGCGGAAAAGGCCTGCACGTCACCGGCAATGATTCTTGGGAACTCACTGCCGGCGATGTGTTTGTGATCGCCGGTCCGAGCGAACACGAATACCGCGATCTACGCGACCTGCGCCTCGTCAATATCCTCTATCAGCCGAACCAATTGAAAATGCGCCTGCTCGACCTGCCCTCGGTGGCCGGATATCATGCGCTTTTCACGCTGGAACCCAAGCACCGGCCGAAACAACCGGCAAAAGGGCGGCTCCACCTCAGCAGCAAGGAGCTGGCACAGATCATCGAGTTGGTGGATCGATTGGAGGCGGAACTCAAAGCGCGCGAGCCGGGATTCGGGTTCATGGCCACCGCCTCGTTCATGCAAATCATCGGCCTGCTTTCCCGTTGTTATGGCCGCAGTCCCTCGCCGGATGGCAAGGCGCTGCTGCGGATCGGCGAGGCGCTTTCCCATCTGGAGCGCAACATCCAAAACGAAGTAAATCTCGAAGAACTCGCCCGCATCGCCCACATGTCGCGGCGGAGTTTTCTGCGCGTCTTCCAATCCGCCACCGGCACCTCGCCACTGGCCTGGCTCATCGACCAGCGCATCCAGCGGGCATGCAGCTTGTTGCGCAACACGGACAAACAAATCACCGAAATCGCCTTCGACGTAGGCTTCAACGACAGCAACTATTTCACCCGCCAATTCCGCAAAGCCACCGGCCTCTCGCCCCGCGAATACCGCCTGCGGCTGGGGGTGGTTTGATCTTGATCATGCAAAAACTGATCCACAAAACCGAATCGGAAGGGGCGATGAAAAAACTCAAAACACCATCATCTCCAAAGCCATAAATCCAACACACAAGTAAAATCCTGATTCATGAGCCCATCCCCTCGCGAGGACGCACGGGGCTATCCACCGGCCGTTTCGATCAGCGGCCGATTTCCAGGAAAAGTGCCGAGCACGGCGGAAGATCCGGAAGCGCAAACCCCTCGGTTTCCAGCGTCGCTTGGGCGGTGCTGCCTTCCCATGCGGAATCCAGCCGATCGCTGAATTTCCATTGCTCCACATGAGTCCGCCCTAGAAACATGCGAGCATCGCTGGGGATGCGGACCCTCACCTTGCGAAGCGTTTCGCTGCCATGGAAATTCGCCACCACCAAAAAGGCCTGGCCGGACTTGGTGTCGCGTCGCAGGAAGGCATACAACCAGTGGCCAGAGGAACTTTCATCCCCCACCCTGCCGAATCGGGGGTTCTCCTTGTTGGAATGGTTGAGTCCGTAAAACTCACCGACCGTGAAGGCGCGGTTGCTCGTCGCACGGATCAGTTTGCCATACCAATCGCGCAATGATTTCTGCTCACTGCTGAGCTTTCCTCCATCGAACTTGCCGTTGTTGACCCACTTGGTGAATTCCGGCATCGACCAGTAATCGAAAATCGTCGTCCGCGCATCATCCCCGCCAAATCCTTCCTCGCCCGCAGCCGGCTCGCCAACTTCCTGGCCATGATATAACATCAGTGGACCCCGGCCCATGGCAAACAATACGGCGGAAACCGGCTTGCCCACCTTCATGCCGAGACCACCCCACTCCTTCGGGCTGGCGAGGCGGACTTCATCGTGGTTTTCCGCATATCTCAGCGAGCGGTGAAACCGATATCCGGTAAACGTTAGCGAATCGAGATCGTTGGCCCACTTGCCGGAATCATAGATGCCTTCAAGGACATCATAACTCGGATCATCATACACCGCATCGAATCCGGCGTGCAGTAAATCATCCAGCACGTGGCCGTCGGTCAGCTTCGCGGGATCATTGTCATAGGCTTCCGCTGCGAAAAACACCCCCGCACTTCGCGCGCGGCAGCGCTTCACCACCCAGCGCCAGAACTCCATAGGCACCATGTGGGCCATGTCCACGCGGAACCCATCCACTCCCATCTCCTGCCAGTAGCGCAGGATCTCATCCATCGTCCGCCATGTTTTTGGCACCTCATCCGGAGCGGCATCCGCCCCAGGAAGATGCGCAGTGTCCCGGCCCGTGGTGAAATCGTGACCGTAGTTGAGTTTCACGGTTTCATACCAATCATGAATCGAGGGCGACCATGAAATGACGTTGTTTCCCGTTACCCGTCCGAAGTCGGTCTCCGGCGCAAACAATCCATCGCATTGCGGCCTGCCTGCCGTGGGCAGTTTCAGTGGGGGACCACCACCAGGATGATCGTTCTGAAGATAATAGAAATGGTTGTCCTTGCTGAAAAACACCGACCGGTCATCCGTCGCACCGAAGCTGTGCTCTGGACAGACGTCGGATGCATAAGAACGTGCGACGTGGTTGGGCACGAAATCGATAATCACCTTCAAGCCGAGAACCCGGCAGCGATCCAGCAAAGCCTTGAATTCATCCAGTCGCTGCTGCGGATTCACCGCATAGTCGGGACATACATCGAAGTAGTCCTTGATCGCATAGGGACTCCCGGCAATGCCTTTGAGAATGTCCGGCTCATCCGCAGGCCGCCCTTCGTAATGGGTGCCGCTCGCCTGCTCCAGCACGCCGGTGAGCCAAATGTGGGTGAATCCCATCGCCTGGATCGCCTTCAGAGCCCTGGGCGTGATGTCACCGAATTTCCCGCATCCGTTTTCTTCGAGGCTGCCGTTGGTTTTCCGGGTCTCGTTGGTGTTCCCGAAGGTCCGGACCATCATCTGATAGATCACCGGACGGCTTGTTTCATCGGCACGGGGGGTGGGAGTCATCGCGAGGATCAAAACACCAAATGGCAGGATTTGCCAAGTCATCGTTGAAACCCCGGCACAGACAGCCGCCAGCAGCCTCATCGATTTTTTTCACGCTCCTCGCGCATCACCGCCAAGGCATCATACAAAGCAAACATCATCACCAACAGAGTCGCCATCGCACAGATCGCCCACCAGATGAAAAACCACCAGAGATGGGCGGAAAGGACATCGTCAATCAACCAAAGCCCAGCCGCCATCATCAGCAAGGGAACGAGCAACATGCGGGCAATCAAGCGACGGCGGGCAACACGGTCGCGAAGAATCGCCGTTGCGATTCCCTTGGAATCCTTCCATCCGAATTGATCACCAGACATGGGCGGAATAAATGCCGGAACGAAGGCTTTTCCAAGCGGGATTATCGATTTGAAGCAGGGTCATGGTCCGAAGACGGGGCCGAGGAAATCCAGATACCACGCCCACAGTTTCCATCCCCCAAACGCCCACGCGAGACATCCCATCGCCAGAAATGGCCCGAAGGGAAGTTGCTTGCCAAAGCCGATCCGCCCGAAAATCGCGGCTATGATCGCAAACACCGAAGCGGCAAACAGCGAGAAAAACACGCTGCTCCAACCGAAAAACGCGCCGATCATTCCTAACAGATGCACATCTCCCATGCCCATCGCTTCGCGCGGAATCACCACGGAAGTCGCGGTTCCGGAGAGCGACTTGATTTCCGTTAGATGATGGATCTTGCCGTCCGCAAGCTCCACTTCCATCTCGCGGATGACAATCTTCCCGCCCCCTGCCGATTTGCCATCCACCAGGACGTCACCGGTTTCCACGAGCAACTTGTCCGTCTTGCGGGAGAACAGGTCCCACCACGAGATTTCCTCGCCATCGATGACAAAACACATCGGGTCCTGGTCGCCCTCCGGCTCCTTGAGGTGCCAATCCACCGCCTTCTCAAACTTCATCGCCTTTTTCCCAAAGGCCATTTTCCCCAATTCAACGACCAGCCAGAGGCCGAAAAATCCCGCAGCCCATCCGATGGCACCATGCTTCAGACCATCCAGCCAATTGCCACCCAAGCCTGCCAGAACCGGCAAGTCCGGCCACACAGCACAGGCAGCAAGCCCGATGACCGAGCCAGCCCAGGTCAGGTTGGTGGGGATGATCAGGTGCTCGGCATCGATGAAGGTGATGGCCACCAGCAGCGACATCAAGACCCAAAGGAAGATCACCACCTGGGGAGGAAACAGCATCCAGGTGACCACAAACAACACCGCTGTTAGAAGCTCCACTCCGAAGTAGCGGAAGGAAATGGGAGCGGCGCATTCCGCGCATTTTCCGCGCAGCCAGAGCCAGCTGATCAATGGCATATTGAGCCACATCGGAATGTTCTTGCGGCACTTCGGGCAAAACGAACGCTTGGGCTCATTGACGGACATGCCCAGGGGCACCCGGTAGATCACCACATTGAGAAATGACCCGATACAGGCACCGATCAGGAATGCCGGAATCCACCAGATCCAGTGATCGATCCATTCTTTGCTTGTGAGAAACATGATTGCCAAACCATTCAAGCGGGCAATGCCGGACTGCCAAGAACAAAGCGCGCGCCGATCATTGCAAAGAAGCGGCTGAGTTTCGCAATGAGGCTTCCTGAGTCTGGAAAAAGCATCGCCATCTCGCACGGCGGCCGCTAGAGGGGGGCGGGACGGTGAGGAAATCGCGACAGGAACTTCTGACATCATTGCCCAGCTTCGGCTGGCTGGGCCTCTTCGTGTTTGTGCCAACCCTGTTGGTGCTGGCGATTTCGTTTCGCGCAACAAATCCAGCCGGGGGCATCGGAGCAGGATGGACTCTCGGACAATTTGCGATTTTCACCCAACCGAGCATCCATGTCCTGCTGTGGCGCACGCTCTGGATCAGCGCCTTGACGACCGCCATCTGCATCGTGATGGCGCTGCCGGTGGCATGGTATCTGGCACGGGTGCGCAAGGAATGGCGGGCCCGGCTCCTCTTGCTGATCATCGTCCCGTTCTGGACGAATTTCCTGATCCGGGTGTTCGCCTGGAATCAAATCCTGCATTCCGAAGGCGGACTGGCGCGCTTCCTGAGATCCGTCAATCTGCTGGGAGAAAATGATTCGCTCCTGTTCAACTCCGGCGCAGTGGTGCTGGTGAGTGTTTACACTTATCTTCCTTTCGCGATCCTGCCCTTGTATGCGGCAGCGGAGAAATTCGACTTCAGCCTGCTGGATGCCGCCCGCGACCTCGGAGCCACCGCCCTGCGTGCGTTCTGGTCGGTTTTTGTTCCGGGCATCCGCAAAGGACTGGTCACGGCGCTGGTGATCGTGTTCGTCCCCATGCTCGGGTCCTATGTCGTGCCGGATCTGGTCGGCGGAACGGATGGACAGATGATCGGCAACAAGATCGCCCAACGGAATTTCAGCGACCGCAACCTGCCATCGGCATCCGCCATGGCTGCCATCCTCACGCTCGCCGTGCTCGCCCCGATGCTCTTCAGGAGAAAGGCCTAGATCCACCACCCATGAAGTCCAGCCGCCTGCCATTGATGACGACCCTGCTGGTCCTGGCATTCTTCTATCTGCCCATCGGGGTTCTCATCTTGAACTCCTTCAATGAATCGCGATTTGGCACACAGTGGCAGGGATTCACTTTCAAATGGTATGAGCGCTTGTGGGAACGCAACGATTTGTGGGCCGCCTTGTGGAATTCACTGAAAGTCGCAGTCTTTGCAAGTTTCGGTGCCATGATCCTCGGAACCTGCGCGGCATTTGCCCTCCACCGATACCGCTCGCGAGTGCAAACCGCCCACGCCCTGCTGATCACCATGCCCTTGGTGCTGCCGGAAATTCTCATGGGCATGAGCCTGCTGCTGTTGTTTGTCTCCACCGGTATCCAGTTGAGCCTTTTCACCGTGACCCTCGCGCACATCACCTTCTGCGTGAGTTATGTGGCCCTCGTGGTGCAATCCCGTTTGCAGGACTTCGATTTCCAGATTGTGGACGCCGCAAGGGACCTGGGAGCCACTCGCACCCAGGCATTTGTCAAAGTCGTCCTGCCACTGCTCGCTCCAGGAATCCTTGCAGGAGGCCTGCTTGCCTTCACGCTCTCGGTCGATGATTTCGTGGTCACCTTCTTCGTCAAAGGCCCGGGTGCCGACACCCTGCCAGTGGTCATCTACAGCATGATCAAAAAAAGCCGGGAATTCCCTGTTATCAACGCCTTGAGCACCTTGCTGCTGGTCATCACCTTCGCCGTCGTGTGGGCCTCGCAACGCCTCACGACGGTCCGCGTTTCGGAAGATTGATCGTGAACGCATATCCGCCTCAAATGAGTGGAATCCGAAAAAAGGTAACGTAAGCCCATCGGAATGCCCCCGATCGGAAGGGCAGGCAAACCGGCCATGGTCCGACTTTCCTGAATAACATCCCAAGCCCAGCCATCTCTTCCATCTTCTTGGAAGGACCTATGCATACTCGCGATTGGCAGTGGGCAGCACATATAACATACTGGAACAACTCACATCGCCCCGGCGTCCGCTTGGCGCATCTTCCCTTTCCTGCGCAAGGACAACAGGAAGGTTTCCCTTATTCCACAATGATGCCGGAATCCAGTTGACGCATGAACCTGGATTTCTTTGTCTTTGGAACGTGAAAATGTTGTTAGCGTGCCAATTTGGACGACTGCACTGAAATGAAACCAAAACACATCCTTCTTTTTGCTGCCGTCTCTGCCATGGGTCTTCCGGCCGGCATGGCGGCCAAGCGGATGACCCGCGATGTTCCGGTGCCTGTGGCGAACGATCCGAACGGCCCGCAGAAGACCCGCAGTCAGAGGGCATCTGCGGATGATCTCGGGGCATCAGGCAGGCCAGCCGCTACCCCGAAGCTCTCCACATTTCGTTCGGCCGATACATTGAATACGCTTACCGCTCCCGGTGCGGATTCCCTCTATTCGCGTCTCGCTTTGTGGATGATGGATGCAAGCGAGCAAGATATTGCCGCCTATTGGGAGTCCGTGCGGGATCAAAAGGATCGGCCCAATGAAATCACCGATCTCGTTTTCATCAACTGGACCCGCCTCAATCCGCGAGGTGCCATCGCAGCGGTCGCTGGCACCAAAAACGAGCACTATGCCTGGTGGGCGTGGGCCTGCCATGAGCCACAAGCTGCGCTCACCGCCGCACTTGCCGCCAATCCGGACCGCGTCAACAACGTGGCCTGGGGACTTGGAGAATTCCAGGCCGAGTGGCTGCGTGCGCATTGGGATCAGATCCCGGAGGCCGCGCGCAGCAACGCCATCCGCGGCATGACCAAATGGGATGATACCGACAAGCCCCTCGAAGTCCTCGAATTCCTCAAAAAACAGGACGCCCCTTTCAACAGGGGGATTTTCTCCACGCTCATCCGGAAAGACCCGTATGCGGCTCTCGATTGGATGCAGGAAAATCAGGCGACGATTTCAAGATACTACGGCGATAAGGAATCCGTGATGAAGGAATTGGTGGAAACCATGGCCCGCTCCCAACCGGACAGCCTCCAGCGCCTGGCCGATCAGACTCCTTCCGGCGAGCTCAAGCGCACCATGGAAGAAGCCTTGTTTGCCAACCTCGTCCTTACCGACCCGGACGCTGCCCTCGAACAGGCGAAGTCCACCAAGGCCTCTGCCATCGCCACCCAACGCCTCGCCACCGTTGGCATGAACTCGGTCGAGAGCGATCCCGACAAGGCCTTCGAAATCGCCGAAGCCCTCTTCAAAGCGAATCCCAACGCGATGAACGTGGAAACGACCATCGAAGGTCCAGATAGTGTCTCAAGCTGGCACTATTCCAATAACAGCGTTGTGGAAGAACTGGTCACAGCGCTGATGACCAAGGACCCCGCCAGAACGATGGAACTGCAGGCTCCGGATTCACAGCCGTTCGGAACAGTCGCCAACATCTGGGCGGAACTTGATATTGTCGCTTATACCCATTGGGTGAATCAACAGTCGGATCCTGAAACCCGCAACAAGGCAGCAACTGTCCTGGTCAACCAACTCATCGAGGAAGAACAATACCCGGAAGCAGCCGAGTGGGCGATGAGTTCCGAGACCACCCGGGACAATCTGGTCAATTTGATCCATCAATGGAATCAATCGGATCCCGCCGAAGCAAAGAAATGGCTGGAAACCACTGATCTAACCGAGTCCGAGCGGACCAGAGTGGAGAAGTTCCTAAAACGCAATCCATGAGTTCACCATCCAACAATCGCAAGCTGTATGCCGCTGCCTTGCTGGGCTTTCTGGCAATGGGAACCATTGGCTGGAACATCACGTCGAATCGAACGACCAAGCCTGCGGCTCCGCAGGAACAAGCCAGCACCGAATCCAAGTCCCCCAAGCGTCTCGACCGCCCCTCCCGCCGCTTCGGTGCTCCGGAAGCTGTCCGCAAACGCATGGCAGGAATCCGGGCCATCAGCTCGCCGGGCGAGCGGATGCGCGCCACCATTGAACTTGCCAACTCGCTGCCAGTTTCGGAAATCGCGGCGTGGCTTGATGGCCGCTGGTTCGATACTGGTCAGGGATTTGATGTCACCCTTTTCAACAAGATCCTCAAGGAACGCTGGGCCAAGGAAGACCCGGAAGGACTGGTCCTTTGGGGAATGAAAAACAATTCCGGAAACGCCACCGGAATCCTCGCCGACTGGGCAAAGACCGAACCGCAACGCGTGCTCGATTTCTTCAAGGCACATCCCAACCGCGAAATGGAATTGGCCTCCCTCACGGTGATGGCGGAGAAACATCCTGCAATCGCCCTGCAGGCACTCCGCGACATGAAGCCCGCTTCCAGGGACAGCAACGGAATGAATGATTATTATACAAGGGAGTTGATGAAACAATTGGCCATCAGTTCCCCCGCAGCACTGGAAAGCGCGATCGATTCCATGCCTGCTTCGATGCAGGTCACCGCCGAGGCGGCATTGAGCGGCGAACGGCTCAAGTCCGGCTTTGACACCGAAATCAACCGACTCTTCGCCCGGGCGGATGGTTGGAAAATCTTCCAAATGGCGATAGGCCATTCCGAAGACCTGGGAGATTCGATTTTCAATCATCTGGCAAATCTCCCGCCGCGATGGAGGGATGGCATGGTATCCAGTTCCTATTCCATCATTTCGGATACCAATCCCGAAAAATGGTGTGCGGTGGACTTGCAGAGCATGGGATTCAGTGAATCTCAGGCGAGCGACATCCAGTCCATGGCATTCACCAAATATGGATACAGGGACCCGGAGGCAGCAATCCGATTGATGGTTCAATCGAATGTAAGTGACGGCGCAAGAAACTCGATGATCGGCAATGTGTTCCGCAACTACCGTGGAGATCCTGAGAAGACGGATTCCTTGATCGCATTGCTCGGAGCTGAAAAAGATCAACAAGTGGCCCGAGCGGCCCTGGCGGCAAACTCCAGGAAACAACCCCAAGAATCCGTGAGCCCTGCCGATTGGCTGGATCAAGTTACCTCCAGTTCCAATGGCAGCTTTCGGTATCTTTCGAACCTAGACGAATGGGACAAGGATAAGCTCGGGAAGTTGCAATCCGAGTTCAAATCCCTGCCAGCCGAGAAAAAACGATCGGCCGCCCGCATCATGGTCCAACACATCGGCAACAACGAGAACGCCATAAGTATTCAAGGGGAAGCGCTGCATTACCTGGTCGCCAATCCGGAGGAACCGAAACCAGGCGAATCGCGGCCCGACATCATCAGCGAGGCCTCCGAGTATGCCGTGAGACTGGCAAAGGAGGATCCCTCCGCCGCCACCGATTGGGTGGGCCGCCTGCCCGCTGGCGATGCCCGCGAATGGGCACAGAAAAACCTCGCGGCCAACTGGGCCCAATATGATCCGGACGCCACCCAACAATGGATCGCTTCGCTACCAGCGAATGAAAGCTCTGCGGTGAAGGAATTCATCGAGAAAAAAGCCGAAAAATCGCGCTGAGTTCTCCATCCCTATGACATCATTTTTTCATTCCGTTTCTCGGGGTGGCCATTCCCGCAAGCTACATGCTGCTAAAGATTTGGCCAAAGGAGACCAACCTGAATCTGAACCTCCTCGGGATCTGAAGCAGAATGAGCCCAACTATGATCGTGCCATCCGTGGTCAATTTAGATTACTCCAAGGATGACGCGCTGATTCTGGGAGTTGGCGAAGAAACCTCTGAAACACTGAGAAACACCAAGGGAGCCCAAGCGGACATAGATGGACGCAAAGGGAACTGAGGTTTGGTTCCATTCCGGGCTTCCCACCTTGCCGTAAAAGGATCAGATTACGATCGCTTTGAGATTCCAAACATTGGCGACACTGTTTCTTTCCGTCCTGCTTTCGGGTTGCATGCCTTGCAGGGACACGGGGCGTCCACTTTTGCCGCCTTCGACGCGCTTCGATCATGTTACGATTGAAGCTGGATTTTTTTCGCCAGCTTCCCGCATCGCTATCGCCGAGGAGGACGCCCTGAAGTTGAAGGAATTGTTCGAAGATTGCAATCAATGTGACTATGCACGCGATCCCGATATCATGTTCACCCCAGCCATCAGTTACAATGTTACGTTTTGGGGAAATCGTCGCGAATCGGAATGGTTTGCACCAACGGTGAATTTCGGGGGCCGTGAGCTATATGAAGCGCGATGCAATCATCACGGCACTCAAGGAAAGATCATCCGCATTTTGACCCCATACATGAACAGGGTCGACCAAATCCAAGCCGAGGAAAAGGTTGACAAAGAGCCTGTGTATTGAGCCGGGTGGGGAGAGTGATCAGTGCCGAGTGATCAGTGATCAGCAGAAGAGGGAGGCCTCAGGGAGAACTGAGGGATCGAACCGCAAAGAACGCAAAGATCACAAAGAAAGAAGGGCCGAGTTCCTTGTGGTCTTCTCTTTTCTCTGCGTTCTTTGTGTTCTTTGTGGTTGATCCAAGATATTTGGACTCCAGATAGGATTTTAATGAGATGGGAGTGGGGAAGAGGGCTTCGCGCTCGACTTTGGCTGCGCAGTGGCGCGCCGAGCTGGGGCTCAGCGCTCCCGGGGCGATTCTTGGGCCAAGTTACTCCGCTAAGTCTTCGTTGAAGAAGATTTTGATGTATTTCATCTTCTTGCCTTCATCGAAGCCGTATTCGAGGACGCGCTCGGGTTTGGCGGCGAGGTCGGGTTTGAGGCGGACTTCGGCTCCGGTGTCGAGTTTGAGGACGGTCTTGAGTTTCTTCTTGGCCTTGCTGACGTCCTTTTTCGAGATCTCAAAGTTTTCCTCCAGTTTGTGGCCGGTTTCCTCTTCGATCTTGGCGCGGTGCTCGGCGAACTTGGCTTTGACCTCGGGAGTTTTGAGGACTTGTTCCTCGAATTCCTGGAGCCTGAATTGTTCCTTTTCCTCGAAGTAGGTGAGCGCCTCCCGCACGGCGCCGGTGTCTTCCCAGGGTGGGGTGTCATCATCGACGGGTGTGGATTTTTCGGCTTTTTTCTCCTTCTTTTCCTTTTCGAGGAAAGAGACGGCCATGCCGGCGAACTTGTTGGTCAGGAAGGGGCTGTCGGTGATGGGAACCACGCCGAGGAAGTCACGCACCCAGAAGCGCGAGTCCGCGCCGGAGCGGTCGAAGGTGAGGACATGATAGCCCTTTTGCGGAAGGTGGTTGAGGATGAGGCAGCCTTTGTCGATGCGTTCGGGATTGATGCCTTGCTCGGTGTGAAGTTGCAGATCGCCATCGCGGGTGGAGATGCTGAGGAAGGGAACGACACTTTCCGACTTGAGGATGCAAATCGCGGAAACCATCTCGCCATTGACTTCGATGTCCTTGATGAGGGAGATGCAAAGGTCGCCGGATTTGATGTTCGGGTGATTGGACTTGGCATAGAGCCGCTTGGCGATCTCGCAGCCTTTTTCATAGAGTCCCTCATCGGAGGAGAAGATGGCGGCGGAGTAATTGTTCATCTCATGCTGATCGAGCGAGGCATGATGGCTGAACTTGTGGGCGGTGAGGTTCTTGAAGGGCTTGAGGAAAATGGCAGTGAGCGTTTCCTGGTCGGCCTCGGCGATTTTAAAAACCTCCTTTGAAGTTTGGAGCGGTTCGTCGCGTTGCGGGTGGCCGACCTTGGCGAGAACGAGACCGGTGGCGTAGGCGGAAGTGAAGCGGATCTTGGCGGACATCGGGGCGGGAAACTATCCGGCCGGGGCGGTTTGAACATTCCGAAATGGGGAAATTTTTGCCGTTGGAGGAGAGGAGTTTGAAACGCCAAGTCGCCAAGTGCGCCAAGGAACTCCGGGATTGGTGAGTCTACAACCTGTTTTCTTAATTTAAGATCAAGACTTTCCATCAGTAAGGCTTGGCGAGCTTGGCGTTCAAAAAACCGCATCATCCTGGGAAAGCCTTCAATCCCCTGCCCTATCGGCGGTTTTGCGGGGTTCGCGGTCCCAGGCACCGTCTTCGCCTGCGCCGGGGAAGAGCGGATCTTTGGAAAACAGGCCTTCCAGCGCGGCGACGCGTTCGCGGACCATGGCGACGTAGGCATTCTGATCGTGGCGAATGGGCGCGAGTTCCGTGGCGGAGTCCAAATCGTGGCGGCCGAGACGTTTGGCGGCGCGTTCGGCCGCGTAGGCAGGCACACCGAGCAGGCGCAAGGCGCGCGCTCCGGCATCGAGCGCGCTGCCGGACATTTCATGGAAGACATGTTTCACCCCGGCATTGAGGAGCTGCATGCGGTGGTCCATTCCATTGGCGCGGACAACCAATTCGAGGTGCGGAAAATGGCGTTGCGCGGTGGAGACGAGGGCATCGATGGTTTCCGCATCGTCCACGGCGATGATCATGAGGCGGGCATCGGGAGCGCCGGCGGCATGGAGGAGCTCCAGGCGGGTGGCATCGCCATAGTGGACCTCGAATCCCAGACGCCGCGTAAGTTCCACGTGTTCGGCATCGGTTTCCAGAATCACCGGTCGGATGCCCTGGGAGCGGAGCAGGCGGCCCACATAGTTTCCAAACCGCCCGAAGCCCACGAGAATGACAGGCGAGGAATGGTCCACGGCATCCGGCTGGCGGGCAGGGCTGCTGGAATTTTTGGCGAGGCGCGGCATCAGCACATACTGATAGATCAGCAGGGCAAGCGGGGTGATGGCCATGGAAAGCGCCACCACGGAGTTGAGGATGGCGGCGGTTTTTGCATCGAAGACGCCGAGTCCCACCGATTGGCCTAACAGAACGAAGGCAAACTCGCCGGCTTGGAAGAGGGAGAGTGTGTAGAGCGAACCGGTGTCGGCTCCGAAGCGAAGGGCTTTGGAGAGGATGGCGAGCACCGCGCCCTTCACGATCACCAAACCGGCGACCAGCATTGCGATCGTTGCCGGATCGCTGACCAGCAGGCCGAGATCCATGGATGCGCCGATGCTGACAAAGAACAGGCCTAACAGAATTCCTTTGAAAGGTTCGAGATCGCCTTCAAGCTCGTGCTGGTAGGGACTGCCTGCCAGCACCACACCGCCAACGAAAGCACCGAGCGCGGGAGAGAGGCCCACCTTGGTCATGAGCGTGGCGATGGCCACCACCAGAAGGAGTGCGGCGGCGGTGAACATTTCCCTCAGTCCCGAGCGGGCGATGTAGGCAAATACGCGCGGCACCAACCAGCGGCCCAGCACCACCACGCCGATCACAGCGGCGATCACCGCGATGGCCTGTAGCCAGCCGGGTTGGGATGCAAGCCCGCCATGACCCGCATCAGCGGACGAGCTGCGGGTTCCCAGAAGTGGCAGCAAGGCGAGCATGGGAATGACAGCGATGTCCTGAAACAAGAGGGTCGCAAAGGCATGTCGGCCGCCTGCGGTGGCGTGCAGGGATTTCTCGCGCAGACTTTGCAGGACGATGGCGGTGGAGCTGAGGGAAAGGATGAATCCGGCGGCGAGCGCGGGTTTCCAATCGAGCCCCCACCACATGGCACCGGCGGCGAGGGCGAGGCCGGAGCCGAGGACTTGCAGGCCGCCGAGCCCTAATAAAGAGCCGCGCATTTTCCAGAGGGCCGGGAGTTTGAGTTCCAAACCGATGAGAAACAGCATCATCACCACGCCAAACTCCGCCACGTGCATGAGCCCCTCGCCCGCATCCTTGCCGCCAACGAGACTCAGCGCGTGCGGGCCGATGATGACTCCTGCCACGAGATATCCCAACACGGAGCCCAGGCCCAGTCGCTTGGCGAGCGGCACGGAGATCACCGCTGCGGCGAGATAGACCAGGGCGGATTCAAAAAAGGAAGTATGATCGTTCATGGCAAGCCGTGGCGGGTGAGCGATTCGTAGGGGCCGGAGTTGATCCAGGAGAGGTCGGCGAGTTTATCCATGTCCAAGGCATCGTCCCGGAGGAGTTGCAGCAATTTCTGATAGGAACGCAGGTGCGGTTCCAGATCCGCCGCCGTCTTCAATGCGACGGCACCATGCACGACGAAGGGCGGAAGATAGGTCATGCCGCAAAGGGCGGCGCTTTGCTCGAAGGGCAGGAGGAAATCGCGAACCGAGTGGCAATTCCGGCCAGTGGTGCAATAGGCATCCACCCCACCGCCGCAGGTGATGACTTGCAGCAGGCGCTTCCCTTGCAGCGCGGTGCCGCCTTCGCCGTAAGCCCAGCCGGGTTCGAGCACCAGGTCCAGCCATTCCTTCACGATGGCCGGCGAGC
>JBBARN010000112.1:0-21247 GCA_040399845.1 Luteolibacter sp.
TTGGTGAGCGAAAGCACGCCGGGGCCTGTTTTGGTGAAACCGCTGGAAGTGCCGCCGGTAAGCTTGCCGCTGAGGGTGGCATCCACGGCAGCGGCGCCATCCTCCACCTGCACGGTGCGTTTTTGTCCGGCGAAGCTGATGCCGTTTCGAAAATCCAGCGTGTGGGTGGCTGTCGAATGGCTGAGGATCAGTATATTGCCGGTGCCGAGAATCGTAGAGCCCCAGGAAAACGCGGTCGTGGCGTTGTTGAGTCTCACCTGGCGGTCCGCGCCGAAGGCGGCAAAGCCGCCGCTGCCATTCACCCAGTCCAACTGCCCGCCACCCGTGCCCATTTCGCGCGTGAAGTCTCCCGTGGTAAGACCGAGCACTCCGCCTTCAAAAGCCAGACCGCTTTCCCCGGCACCCACGGTGTTGTCAATGCCGCCGGGCAGGCCGCTGGCGTTGTCGAGTCGCAGCAACCCGTCGTCGAGCGTGGTGACGCCGGTGTAGCTGTTAGAAGAGGCGAACACGACGGTTCCGGCCCCTTCCTTGGTCAATGCTTTCGCACCGCTGATGCCGCCGGAGAAGGTCAGCGTGCCAGAGGCGGACTGGGTGAGCACGAGAGCATCCACCAGCGAGACCGATGCGGAGATGATGTCGTTGCCGCCGCTTGTCTTGTTCAATCTCGCGGCAATCCCGGAGTTGTTGAAGACAAGCGATCCGCTGCTGGCGGCAAGGGTGAATGCGTGGGTGCTGTTTGAATCGCCCAGGTCGAGCGAGCCGAGCGTGGTCGCGCCGGTAAGCTGGATGGTCTGGTTTCCGGCGATGTCATTGTTGACCCTCACGCCAATGGCTGCGGCATTCGGTACGCTAACAGACGCCCAGTTGCCCGCAGTGTTCCACTGCTTGGTGCCGGCGGTGGTGGCGGTCCAAGTGAAGCCTCCGGGCACCACACCGCTGACCGTGCCGGTGTATTGGCCGAGGCTGGCGTAGTCCGTGTAGCCGGTCGTGAGGGGATTTCCATTGCCGATACCATCCACGGAAAAATAAAATACCCCTGCGGTGACCGTGCGGGTGAGCGTGACCGGCCGGGTGCCGCCGCTGCTCGCTCCGGTCGCGTCAGCCGAAGTGGCGGTTTGCAACAGCACGCCACCGGAGTCGTAGAGTTTGACCTCCAGCCGCAGGTTCGCACCCAACGGTGTGGGCTTCATATTGATCACCAGCGAACCGCTGACCGTGTCGATGCGGAAAAAATCGAGGTCGGTGTTGCGCCCGATCACGCCGCTGACAGTGGCGGAGATTGAATCGGCGGTCAGCTTGGTCGCAGTGACCACAGCGCCGCCATGGTCGTCCGGCCGATACACCGCGCCTTTGGACAGCATGACGGCCAGATCGTCCTGCGTGTTGTTAGGACTGGCATATTCCCCCTTGCTCCACTGCGTGATCGGCTCGTAGTAGCCTTTGCCCATGATGGGAGCCCAGTTGCCCTGGCCCGTGGTGGCGCCATCCCCGCCCTCCACACCATCGTGAGCCAGCCCCAGCGTGTGCCCCACCTCGTGACTGGCCGCCTCGGCGACGTTTTTTGGGACGAATCCCGTGCCACCCACGGGAAACACCCAGCAGGGAACATCCTGATTGGCACTAAAGGTACTGGATAAGGCCACGCCGCCCACGTTGGCACCATACCAGATACTGCCACTGCCGCCGATGACGCAACGCATGCCGAACTGGACATCGCTGGAACTGGTTTTTCTCAACGCCTCAATGTTTGGTTGCTCGGTTGTGACGTCGATATCAAACATCGCGTAGTCCTCAGCGACGCGTTGCCAGATCTCGATGATGTGGTTGCGCTCATCGTCCTCGAAAATGGCGGGATTGTTGCCGCTGATGTTGTAGGCCGGCGATGCCGCCCCGGCCTTCCAGAATCCGGGCGTATTGTCGGTGTGGCCATCGAAGTCGAGATAGATCACGCGGCTCGCGCCCGGCCGGCTGTGGAGGAGGAAGGCTTGTGAGGTGTCGTACGGCAATGGATCGGTGGGCGCGATGCTTTTGGCTATCACGCCATCCACCGGCGGCGTTTCATGGGCACAATCCGCGCAATGAAGCTCACAGGCATAGAAGAGTTGTCCCGTGGGATCAACCCAGAGGGAATCGTCGGTCCGGAAACCCTCGAGGAGCAGCTGCGGGGACTTGCCATAAAAAGCGGCAATCTCCGGCAGGCGATTCCCGAGAGCGGCGATGGCAGCCTCGCCGCGCGCATTGGCCGCCAAACGGATGCCTTTGGGGAATCTGGGTTCAACGGAGATTTCGCCGGCAGCGGCAATGATAGAAGCCGCAAGGAGCGCACTGATGACTCTCGTGGGTTTTATTTGAAACATATCCGCTTAGTTTGACTGCACCTGAAGGCGCAAAAAGATTTTCACCGGGGTGCCGGGGGTGAGGGTGTAGGAGATGCTGGTGGAGTCATTGATGTAGGACGGTCCCGCGGGAACTTCCGCCCAGGCATCCATCAAGCCGAGATCGGTAGAATCCTGAATTGCGAAGGTGAGGCCGCTGGTGCCGGGGCGTTTGGCAAAATCGAGTGTGTTGGCGGCAAAGGCACCGACTGAAGTGTCAGGCGTCGTCGGATCCAGGCCGGCGATGGCGTATTCGACGAGGTTGCTAAAGCCGTCGTAGTCGGGGTCGTCGTTGGGGCCTTGCTGGTCGGCCGGGACGGCCGCTCCGCCAGCAAAGGCGCCTGTGATCCATGAGGAAAAGCCGATTGCGGAGCTGGCGACCAGGTAGCCGCTGGAATTCAAATTGAAGTTGGTGAAACCATCCGCCGAGATGAGGGCGATTTGGGCGGGAGTGAGGCCCGCGTTGTTGGTTCCGAAACGGAGCGAGCTGCCGGACACGAAGGAGCCGGTGATTTCGAGAGTGCCACCGGCCCAATTGATCGAGCTGCTGTCCGCAAAAGCAAGAGCGCCTCCGACACCAAGGTCAATGGTTGCGCTGTTGGTGATATCGAGAGTTCCCACCCCATCGGTGAAGGTCGAAACGCTCAGTGTGGCATCGCCGATGATGATGTTGGAGTTATCCGCGATGGCATCGGTGGATCCCAATGCTAGGGTTCCTGCGGCAATGGTGGTTGTACCGCTGTAGGTGTTGGATCCCGATAGGATCTGGGCGCCCTCACCTGTCTTGATAAGACTCATTCCCGGCGCTCCATCGGAAATCGTGCCGGAAAAATCCACGATCAACCCAGTATTTGGATTGAGTGTAAGTGAGTTCAATCCGCTATACCCGCCGAAAGTCGTCGTGAAGACAGACGCTAGGTTCTTGTCGCCGATGAGCCCGCCAAGAGTCAGGGCCGATACCGTGGTGCGCAGGCCGTTGTCTGCATCACCTGCAATGCAGTCCAAGGTGTTCAGGGCACTGTTTTGCATGGCCAAACTGTGACCGAGGCTGAGGATGCCTTCACTGACCGAGCTTGGCCCCGTATAAGCATTGATACCAGACAGGGTTTGGATACCTGCTCCCGACTTGGACAGTCCGAGGCCTGTGCCGTTGATATTGCCGGAAAAAGTGTGGTTCGAGGGATTGTTGATCGCAAGGGTGACGGAGTCCCCTCCACTATTGAGAATCCGCTGGCTGCGCAATGACAGGCCCGTTGTGTTGGTGAGACCGGCGATTGTTTGGTCGAAACTGTTGAGGTCGAAATTCACCGAGCGCCCGGAGCCCGTTCCATTGTTGCCGGACAAGGTCAGGACGGTGCTTGTCGGTAGAGAGTCGGCCAGCAGTGCCTTGATGGTGATGGAGTTATTGGTGTTTCCCGTGCTGATGGTTGTATTGCCGGAGAAGTTGTTTGCAGCCCCGAGAAATATGGTCTGCATGTTTCCGCCACTGCTCACGTTGGGAGTGGTGAGGGTCAGATTGGCGGCACCGCTGATGATATCATTCAATGTCAGCGATCCTTGATCTGCCGTGTTTCTGCTGAAAGAGATCGTCGAGGTGGTAGCGGCAGCCCCCAGAGAAATCGGCACTCCTACGGACAAGCCGTTGGTCTGGATGGTCAGCGTGGCTCCGCCGGCGATCGAGATCCCAGAGGCCTCGCCGAGCGCACCGACATTTCCCAGGTTGAGAGCCCCGGCATTGATAGTGATGGTGCCGGTGAAGGACGGGTTTGCAATGCCAAGCGTCAAGGTACTGCTGGCGCTCTTTGTGAGCGATCCCGCTCCGCTGACGGGACCGTTCAGTGTCTGGGCGGCGGTGCTGTTGTAGCGGAAGATCGAATTGGCACCGATCTCGATGCCACCTGCATAGCTGCCGTTGCCAAGTCTTCCGGACCCGCTGATTTCCAGAATACCGGAGTCCGCAGCGAGCGTGGTGTCGCCATCATACGTGTTGTCTCCGGAGAGGACGGCGGTGCCAAGTCCGTGTTTGGTGACGGGGAAGGCACCGGAAACCACCCCGCTGATGGCGAGCGTGCGGCCGCTTGCCACATTCCAGACGTTGGCATCGCCCATGGTGAGTGCGCAGTTTAGCGTAAGGTTGGCGGTAGCTCCGCTCATGTTGATATCGTTGGCATTGGCCCCGAGGGTGAGGGTGTGGCCGGCGTTGATGGAAACCGCGCCGCCGGGATTTCCGATGGAAATTCCACCCCAGGTCACGTCCGCACCGAGAACGGTGATGTTGGAGGATGTGACCGTATTGTTCCAAACTGCGGTGTTCGCTGAATTCGGAGCCTGGCCGCCGACCCAACTGGTGCCGAGGTTGAGATTGTTGGTGTTGTTGGCTTTGACTGAAACGGGTAGGCCGACAATCACCAGATTGAGGGTGTTGCCCGTCCGTGTGAGGCTGGCGGCAGTCCCATCCGCAAGGCCACCGGTGCCACTTGGATTCAGAACAC
Source organism: Luteolibacter sp. (assembly GCA_040399845.1). Classification (GTDB taxonomy): domain Bacteria; phylum Verrucomicrobiota; class Verrucomicrobiia; order Verrucomicrobiales; family Akkermansiaceae; genus Luteolibacter. The sequence continues at coordinate 4,868 of JBBARN010000112.1, forward strand.
TCACCGCGGATGGAATGGTGCCGGATATGGAACTCCAAGTCATCAGCGGGTAGGTGCCGGGGGCAAGCCCAGTGCTGGTGACGATGCGCACCGTGGGAGTGACGGAAAAGCCGGCCATTCCCGTGACAGTCAGCGGAGTGATGGTTCCCGGTGAAATCGACCCGAAATTGAACTCCAGATTTCCTGCGGCCGTGCTGGAGAAGGAAGCGCAGGTCCAGGTTTTGGTATTGTCGAGGATCGAGACCCCGAAGGTCGCTGCAGCGTTGTTGAGGATGACTTGGGAACTCGGGGAACTTCCACCCACCGAGCCGAGAAGCCTGCCCGCGTTGACAGTGGTGGTGCCGGTCATTGTATTCACGCCCCCCAGGGTCTGCGTGCCGGAACCAGTTTTCGCTAAGCTGAGATTGGAGCCGACGAGGACGCCCGTGAAGGTGTGATCCGTTCTGTTGTTGATCGTCAAGGTGGCGGCGGCACCCGAGTTGAGGATCTGTTGGGATCTCAAGGAGACCGCAGTATTCTGCAAACCACCGATCGACTGGTTGAAACCACCGAGGTCGAACTTGGCGGAGCGACCGGAACCTCCTCCAGCGACTCCATTGATGGAGAGGACGGTGGCCGGCGGCAGGGCGTTGGCGATGCCCAGTTTCACGATGAGATTTGTATCGTTGTCGGCGGGATTGAGCGTCGTGCCACCCGTGTAGCTACTCTGTGCGTTGAGCCGGATGGTTTGATTGGAGTTTGAGGCGACGGTGGAAAGGGAGCTGAAGGTCACGCTTCCGGAACCGGAGATCGGGCCAGCGAGCGTCAAGATGGAGGTCGCCGAACCGGTCCCGAAGTCCGGTGCGTGGATCGTCGAAGTGCCGGTCACGATGATGGGCGCATTGACGGTGGCATTCTGAACGGAGGTCTTAAGTTCGGTGGTTCCGGAAAGCGTGAGCGCACTGGCAGCGCTCATGGCATTGGTGTTGGCGAGGGTGAGCGTGCCGGAGTTGAGCGTGACTGAACCGGTGAAGGAGGTGTTGGATCCGGCGAGGGTTAGAGCGCTGCTGCCGGTGCTCTTGACAAGGCTGCCCGATCCGCTGACAGAACCCGAAAATGTTTGAGCGGCGCTGCTGCTTAATCTAAGCATCGAGCCGCTGCCGATGGAGATGGCTCCGGCATAACTGCCACTTCCGAGACTGCCGCTGCCTCCAATTTCAAGAGTGCCGGAAGTGGCGGAAATCGTGGTGCTGCCGGAGTAAGAGTTCGCCCCGGTGAGGCGTTGGGTGCCGAGGCCGGTTTTCGTTAGATTCATGCCTGCTGCTCCGTTGGAAATGATCCCTGAATAGTCCAGAGAAACCCCGGCTTCGGGATCGAGAGTCAGCGAGGTCACACCGGAATAGCCGCCAGAGGCGCTTGTGAACATGGAAGATAGGTTTTTCGAGCCCATGATGCCGCCGAGCGTCAGTGACGTGACCGTGGTCCTGAGACCGTTGGTTGCATCCCCGCTCACGCTGTTCACGGTATCCAGCACACTGTTCTGCATCGCCAACCCGTGGGCGAGGCTGAGGATGCCGCCGTTGATCCGGGTGGCACCCGAGTAGGTGTTGGGGCCTGCAAGGGATAGGGTCAGGGTGCCGCCCTCTTTGCCGAGACTTTTGCCAGCACCTGAGAGAACTCCCGCGATGACCATGGTGGAACTGGCGCTACCCCCTGCCTGCCGGACTGTTAGATTGTCAGCGAGGGAGATGTTGAGATCACTGTTGAACGTGACGGTGCCCGTGCCACCAGCGGTCCGGGTCAGATAGGCGGTTCCGTTTTCCGTCTGATCCATCACAAAGGTGCCGCCGGTGTTTTTCTGCAAAATGGTGCTTTGGCTTCCGCTGCTGTCGCCAACGACAAACTCACCTAGGGAGACGGAAGTATTGACGTTGACCGTCTGGTCACCGGCGAGGTTGGTATTCATGTAGGCAATCGCGCCGATGGCGTTGGGCACGGTGGCGGGGTTCCAGCGGGCGGAGTCGGTCCAGTTGTATGAACCGGCGGCCGAGGGAACCCACGTGAAGCCCGGTGGCGGTGGTGCGACGACCACATTCACCGGAGCGTTGGAGGTGACGGCGGGAGGCTGCCCCGGGGCAAAACGGACTTCCGCCTGGGAAGCAGCGCCGCTTGCGGTGCTCACCGAGTTTCCACGATAGGAAAGGGACGAGCCTTCTCCGAGATAGAGCGTCGTCGTGCCATCACCGTTGTCTGCGGCGATCCCGAAACGCCCGGTGAAAGATAAACCGGCTGCGGAGTCGGTGAAAGTTTCACCGGCGGCGGGATTGGAAAGGATGTAGTGCACCGTGTTTCGCAGGCCCACAGTGCTCTCGACCTTGACCCCGACGACGATACCGCTGCGCAGCAGTTGGGTCACGTTCCGGACGGTGCCTCCATTGCTGCCGAAATGCGGTTCGTAAACTGTTGCGAATGCTTTGTTCCAAGCCTCACCGATCTGGCGGACCACGAGCGTGGGAGCCACTCGGGAGTTATAGGGACTCGGGGCCTCAAGAATTTCCGGACTATCCACTTTCGCATACTCGCGGCTGGCCACGGCGGGCATGTGCATGTCCATGTAGCGGGGAGTTCCGGAAACCGTCGCCACGAACTGCGCCTTCACCGAGGAGCTGGTCGGATAGGAAACCAAAGTGTTGGTGAAGTAGCGCCAACCCGGCTGATCGTTGGCGTCAGCGATGTCATTTTGGAAGCGGTTGGCCTGGCTGACCAGAGGCAAAGTCACGCCGTCAGCCCGGAGATCCACCGAGGTCTCTCCGATGTTGCGGTAGATGTAGTCGTGATATTGGTTGGTGACCGGGCCGTTGAGGGTGGTGGCGGTGCGGTTGGTGACCGTGGATTTCGAGCGGAACACGTCCACATAGTATCCTGTCGTCGGCGAGGTGCGGACAATGGCCATCGTCCGCTGCTGGGTTCCTTCCGCGAGAGTCCCCTTGTTATCGGCGAAGGAACTGCAAGTGAATGAGAAATCCGGCGAAACAGCGGACGCAAAAGGCTGCGGCTCCATGGCCACTTTTTGAACTGTGTTGATTTCGAAACCTCCCCATCCGCCCTCGCCGCGCGAAGCACCGTTCACGATGACGGTGTTGTTTGCTGCAAACAGCCGGTAGTGGTTTTCATTGATGGCGGTGCCATAACTCTCGGTTCCCGACTTCGCGCCCATCACCTCCCCCATACCAAAGATCTCCATGCTCATGCCGCTGGCGTGGCTGTGAACGTGGGCGGCACCGCCGACGAAGCACATCAAGCCGTAGGTGGAATTGTTAGACGGCGCGGGATTCCGCTGCAGGGTGATGCCAGCGAAGGGCAGAGTGTCTGTCCGGGGCAGTTCCGGTGCGACGCCAGGCTCGGAGATGATGGGCGCTTGCCAGAGAAGCTGCAACGGTTCAGTCTGCGTTCCCAAGGTCGAGTAGCTGTCGAGGGTGGAACGGTTGTATTTCCCCTCCGCTATGCCGCCGTTGATCAGCGAACCAAAGAAGGAGGTAAGGTCCGTGCGGCCGCGTGACAGGGCGTGTTGATAGACCTGCTCGTAGTTGAAAAACGGACCATTGGATCCAGCGCGGTGCCCGTCCCCAAACATGATCTGCTCGTCGTTGGGGTAGCGAAGATAACTGATGCGCGGCAGGCTAAGAGGAAGGTTCGGGTAAGTATTGAAAAGGTTCAGATTCGGATCCACCCGCTCCAAAAGAACCATGTGAGTGGAGCGGATGGAGCCCACAGCACCGGCGTATTGCAGAGACTCGGGCCAGATGTTGCCCGCCTCGGTGTAGTTGCGGTAGTCATAGTCCAGCGAGGCCTGCTTGCTGGTGCTGTTGACGAGGTAAACCTGTAGGGCAGCCGAGCGCTCGGTCGCATCATCCAAGGCGAGCAGGTTGTTCAACATGGTGGTGGCCTCAAGCGCCGACCAGTTGGAATCTTTCTGTCCATGATCCCTCGCGAGTTGATAGTATTTGCGGAATACGCTCTGCGCGTTGGTGAAGTTGAAATTCACCATCGTGGCGGTCTTGACGTCATAGACTTGATTGGTCTGTAGCCATGTATAAATGAAATCATATACGATCGGCAACTGCGTGCCGGTCACCCGCGCTTCTTTGAGAAAATCGGATTGAAAGATCCAGCCACCATTGCTGGTGCTGGTAGAGGTCGCCACGGGCAGAAGCGTCTTCACCGAGTTGTGGAGGATGTCGCCCGCACAACGTGCATACTTGGCATCTCCGGTCAGGTAGAAGAGGACCGCGCAGTCAAGGGCATCGTTGAACTTGGCTTCGGCAGGAAAGCGGACGCTGCTCTCCGAGTAGGCCGGGATGGTCTTGAACTTGGGCGTGGCGGGAGTCCAATCGACTGGCAACCCGCGGAGGAAACTGTCCCGGTTCGCCTGATGGCTTGCAAGGTCCGCCGCCACACGGGAAACCATGCCATTGTAAACGCTGGTGGCCCATGAGTTGTTGGCAATCTTGGCGAGAATACCGGCTTTTTCCGCATCCCTGACCCAGATAAAAGGGCGGGCGTATCCCGAAGGAAGATTGTAAAGAATCTGCGGGCGGGTATCGGGTGCTCCCGAGTTGCCTCCATCGGCAGAGGTCAACGAGTAGCGGTTGGCGCTGGTGGCGGGTGAATCCGAACTCAAGCGGAGGAAGACAAACTGTCCCGCGCCCGCTCCCGAGGCATACTGGGCGTTGAGAAAATTCTTCAACGCGGTACTGCCGGTGCTGCTGGTGGAGATCACCCCGTTCGCTGAGCTCGCGGTGAGGATGTTGTTTTGGAGAAGTGTGGCATCTGTGGGGTCTACGGTGGTTGTTTCCCCATAATAGTCTCCAGCCAACACCGCAGAGCTTGGCCGGCGGCCGAGACCGTAGAGATCGAGATTGGGCGGAGTGCCATTCTTGCCCGCAAGATGGAAGCGAAAGGTGCCGGAGTTGAAGGGATTGGCAATCGCGCCAAGATTCGGGAGTTGGATCACGAAGACCGATGCCCGATCAAGGGCCGGAGTGCCGGATCCCCCAGGTAGGAGGCTGGTGCTGTTGGAAGCAAGGACGACACCATCATCACGAACGTCGGTATCACCGGCATTTCCAAAAAGGTTCGCTGCATTTGCAACGATGGGAATGATGAATGCAAACAGGAGCAACCAAAGCCGGATGATGCATGCCAAGGGCCCAAACAACGCAACAACTCCGCCACGACGGGAATCGGCACGGTGGGCCCGAGTGCCGGATTGGCGTTTGCATATTGAATCTCGATAGTGGTGGGTTTGGCGCATGTTCCAGTGAGATCAGGCGAGACGATGGCTTCAGATCATCGCCGGATGGAGACCTTGCCCACCAAGCTGTAGCCATCATAGCCTCCATTGATATATCATGATGACAAGGGAGTTTTCATCCCCCAACCGGGTGAGAACTTGGTGCAGTGTGAGCGGGATTTGAAATTGCAATCGGCTCCCACGTCGTCACAGTGAATTGAAATACGACGGTATTGATGTTGGAAACCCTTGACCATCTGACCGCTTCCACCCGAAGCGCGGAAACACGAATCAGGAAACCCATGCTGAGCCCACAAGGCCGGCTCGGGAGCTTTGTGGTGTGTGTTTTCACATGGCTGCTATCTGGCTTCTTGGGAGTGACAGCGTTGGCACAGCCGGAGCCTGACCCTCCGGCTCCGGCTGTTGAGGAGAACTCTTCGGACGTGCTGGATCCCACTTGGGGAGTGGGTCCGTGGATCTGGGCCGCCGAAACCTACGACAAGCAGACGTGCAGACTGTGGCGTTCTTTTGAAATCCCGCAGGGGGCGACGGTAGCAAGGGCGCAGCTCCACATCGGCGTGGACAACGGCTATCGCGTGATTCTCGATGGTCGGGAATTGGGCACTGGCAGTGATTGGCGCAGCATCACCGAATACGAGATCGGCTTGTTGTTGGAACCTGGTCGACACATCTTGGGAGTGGAGGGCTTCAACGACAATCGCGAGGCCGGCATGTTGTTCGGACTGAGAATCGAACTGGCAGACGGCCAGGTGATCACCATCCCATCCGATACCGAATGGAGGGTCGCCCCGATGAATGACTCTGGCTGGGCGAAAAAGCAGGACGCCCCCCCATCATGGGGCCGTGCGGTGGTGGTGAGCGCGTTCTTGCCGAGAAATGGATTGTGGCAGGAACGCAAGCCCACCATGACCGTCAAGGTGCCAGTGCTTCAGCCGGAAAAAAGCCATTTTTGGCAGCGTGGCTGGTTCCAGGCGGGACTGTGGGGATCGATCATCATCAGCGTGATGTTCTGCCTGCGATTGATGGCGAAGTTGGCCGTGCAATCCAAGGCTCAGGCCCTGCTGAACATCGAGCGGGCGCGAATTGCCCGCGACATCCATGACGAGTTGGGAGCCAGACTTACCGAACTGGCTCTTGAAGGCGAGGTCGTCCAGACGGAATTGCCAGCCGGGTCCCCGGTCCGCCCGAAACTGGAAGCCCTTTGTGAAAAAGCACGGGCCGTCTCCGGAGCGATGGATGAGGTGGTGTGGATGGTCAACTCGCGTCGCGATACGCTTAGGGATTTCGCCAACTATGCTTGCAGATATGCGCAGCGGTTTCTGGAACCCACCTCGATTCGCTGCCGACTGGATGTGGATACGGATTTGCCCGAGGTCGTGTTTGAACTGCCGATCCGCCGAAGCCTCTTGCTCGGTGTGAAAGAGGCCCTCAACAATGCGGCAAAATATTCGGGCGCTTCCGAGCTTTCCCTTTCCATCCAATGTCGTGGCCAAACACTCTTCGTCGTGGCCGAGGACAACGGCGTTGGCTTCGATCCTGAATTTGCGGATCCCGCTCGCAATGGTTTGAGCAATATGACGGAACGGATGAAGGAGGTGGGTGGAAAATGCCTGATCACCAGCAAGCCGAACGCAGGATGCAAGGTGGAATTTCAAGTGCCAATCCCGCGATACTCCGTTCGTGCGCAAATCATTGCTGCCCATGAGGATCGTCCACTCGTCTCGCCTCGCCCGACGTCCCGTTGAGTTTTCACCGCCAACCCGATCAAAAATCCACTCTTCTGATGAAACACCAGCCAAGCCTATACGACATCCAACCCACTCCCGGCAATACCCCCTTGCGTGTGGCTCTGGTTGAGGACCAACACGACACCCGCGAGAGTTGGCGGCGATTGATTTCATCATTTCCGGACTTCGAGTGCATCTGCACCTGCGCCTCGGCGGAGGAGGCCTTGCGATTGATTCCGGAGGCCAAGCCGGATGTGATCCTGATGGATGTGTTTCTCCCCCGCATGTCGGGCATTGAATGCACGGCAAGACTCAAGGCCATGCGGCCAGGGACCCCGATCGTGATGCTGACAGCATCGGACGAGGATGAGATTTTGTTTCTCGCTTTGGAATCCGGAGCCGACGGCTATCTGCTCAAGCGCACCAAACCGGCGGACCTCCGTGCCGCTTTGTTAGACGTGATGAATGGCGGCGCGCCCATGACCAGCGAGATCGCTCGGCACGTGGTTGCATCATTCCGGCGCAAGGGAAACGGATTGGATCCATCGATATCACTGACGGCCCGCGAGGAGGAAACTCTTGTGTTGCTGACCAAGGGATACTCGAACAAGGAGATAGCCGATCATCTCAATCTCAGCATCGAGACCGTCCGCAGCCACCTGAAAAACATCTATACCAAGATGCACGTCCGATCGCGGGCCGAGGCGGTGGCGCATTATATGTCAAAACGTCCGGGTTAATCCCCACCGACGGCCGCGCTCATTTGTTTTCCCTTGATCGTCTGGTCCGGAGCAAGCAGTCTACCTGTGCCCGCCAGGAAACGACGGACAAGGAGCTTGTCGATGCAGGAAGGGAGCAAGGGGTCATGGATGGCGCAGTTGCGGTTCAAACCGCGCTTGCTGGAGGTGTTGAGCGGCAGCTACACGCGGAGTCATCTCGCGAGGGATACGATGGCGGGCATGACCGTCGGAATGATCGCCCTACCCTTGGCCTTGGCGCTTGGGATTGCAAGCATCCCACAGGGTGTGTCCACGCCTTTTCCCGCACCCGCTCTGGGGATCTTCACGGCGATTATTGCAGGATTTCTGATTTCCGCACTCGGTGGCAGCCGGGTGCAGATCGGTGGGCCCACAGCTGCTTTCATTCCGATCATTTTGATGATCATTGAAAAACATGGTTATGGTGGACTGTTGATGGCCACGATGATGGCTGGGGTGATTCTGGTGATCATGGGATTCGCAAAAATGGGGTCCCTGATCAAATACATCCCATGGCCTGTGACGAGTGGCTTCACGACCGGCATTGCAGTGGCGATCATGGCCACCCAGACCGGAGATTTTCTGGGGATCCACACGGACGAGCCCGCCCCACGCGAGTTTCTCGAACGCATGCATTGGTTGTGGAATCATGCGACGGACATGCATCTTCCCACGGTGGCATTGGCGGCCGTTTGTCTGGCAGTGATCATGCTGTGGCCCAAGCTGGGATGGAAGCGCATCCCGGGCTCCATCGTGGCGATGCTGGGGGCGACCGTGTTGGTGGCGGCGCTTGGATGGCAGGAGCAATTGGGAATTTCCACCATCGGATCGAAGTTCGGTGCGGGAGCCATCCCATCGGGATTGCCATCGATCAGCCTGCCGCATCTCGAATGGTCGATGGTGCGGGACCTCATCGGTCCGGCAACGGCGATCGCCCTGCTCGGTGCCATCGAATCTTTGTTATCGGCTGTGGTGGCCGATGGTCTGACCAATGAGCGTCACGACAGCAATACCGAACTCGTAGCGCAAGGCATCGCCAACATCGTCTGTCCCTTCTTTGGCGGATTGCCTGCCACCGGAGCCATCGCACGAACGTCCGCCAATATCAACAATGGTGGCCGCTCGCCGGTTTCCGGAATGGTTCATGCCATCACGTTGTTGGGAATCATCCTGCTGTTTGCAAAATGGGCTGCCTACGTGCCGATGGCCGCAATGTCCGCAGTTCTCGTATTCGTGGCGCTCCGCATGGGCGAATGGCATGAAATGAAACGGCTGCGGCGCATGCCGCTGAGCGATGCGGTGGTGCTGGTGACGACCTTTGCCCTGACCGTCATCTTCGATCTCGTGGTGGCCGTGGAAGTGGGAATGGTACTGGCAGCAATGTTGTTCATCAAGCGCGTCTCGGAAACCACGGAAGTTTCCCAAGTCTTCGAGTCGGATGTGTTGGAATCCCCCGAGCAACTGGTCGCCGGCAAACAAATCCCCGAGGGCGTGCTGGTTTACCGAATCTTCGGTCCCTTTTTATTCGGCGCGGCGGAAAAAATGGAGGACGCCATCGAACGGGTAGAACAACTTCCGAAAGTCCTCATCCTCCGACTTCATCTCGTTTCCGCGATGGACGCCACGGCCCTCAACGCACTGGAAAGTGTGATCGAGCGTTTCCAACGCCACGGCGGCACGGTGATCCTGAGCGGACTGCATCGCCAACCGCTCGACATGCTCCGCAAGGCTGGATTCGTTGAAGTGATCGGCAGGAAAAATCTCGTGGCGCACTTCGACGACGCCCTCATCCGGGCGCGGGAATTGCTGGAATTGCCAGGCTGAGGCCCCCAGGCCGCGCAGGTTTTTCATCCTGTTTTATCTTATTGTACCGAAAATGTCACCACGTGCAGGTTGTCCGTGGATGCAACCATTTCATATTCCCTAAGCATTCTGACTCCTTGGTAACGAATCACTTGGGAATCCGGAATCGAAACATGACCGACAGCTCCCCCCCACAGTTCCCAGCTCGTCGCCAATATCATCGGCGGAGGATGGCCACTGGTGGCACGGGGGCTGCTAAGTCTGAATTGCACAGAAACAACACCTATGAACATCAATCCAAATCATCTGCCATATCCGGATGACATAACCGTTCCGTCCGAGCTTTCTTTTGAAGAAGTCTGGGACGGCGAAGCAGTGTCGGAACTGATCCGCTCCAAGTGCGATCACGGCGAAACCCCAGCCTTCCTCTTCCTTGGAAGAAAAGAGGCCCAATTGCTCAAGGAACATCTGGCCGAAATCTTCGGAGAAGATTCGGTCGTCACGCTCAACGGCACCTACTACAAGGGCCTCGACGTGGTGACCATCGACTGTGAGACCTTTCTTGCAACCGGGGGTCGCAAGGCCATCCGCACCCTGCAAGACCCGATGTCACGCCGGCCCGCTTGGCGCGACCGTGAAACAGAAGCTCTCTGGCAATTCCGGATCTGACAAACGCTTGTGACCCCCGCTCCCCCTCTGCGGACCACCGAAGGAGGAGCGGGCGTCCCAAGCCGACTTTTGTAAGATCCAGATTTCCCGGTTGGTAGCCATACACCTCATGGGCGGCGAACTGGATGGGGGTTCGGGTTTCTTTGAAACCCTTGCTCTCACCAGTCGTCGCCCGTGACCATTTTCAGGGACCAGATCCGACACGACGGAGTGATACTCCCCGACTTAGATCTCGGTGCAATTCAACCAATCTCCGTGAGAAATGCGCGTGGACTCATCCACCTTGCCGACCCATTCCCAGACCCAAGCGAGGATGGGACTGCCAGCGGTTTGAACCGTGACGCGGACCCTTCGGTATTCGCAACCATCGACTTCATGAGCTGAAACACCCTCGAATTCGTCGAGCGCGGCAAGTTGGGCACGGCCAACAGCATAGACCTCGCCGAAAACATCGCCGCCGGTTGCATCGACCACCAATCCCGGATACCAGCCGAATCGATACATCCGCCCTGCAATGGTCCCTGCGGCTACGAACTCCGCGCCGTCCATGCGGAAATGATTGGAGGCGCCCCGGCGAAGCGTCCCATACACAAACACCGGTTCGCGGACCTCATCCATGGCGAATTCAATGGGCGAGACGATGACCGACTTCGTTGTCGAGCATCTGTTTCAGATCATCCATGCCCTCCCCTCCTTCGGCGGAGATCGGAAAGACATCAATCTTCGGGAAGCGTTGGCGGAATGTGGCGAGATGTTCTGCGGAACCCTCCAGGTCCATCTTGTTGGCGATCACCTTCCAAGGGAATCGGGCAAGCTCCTCATCGTATTCCTTGACCTCGCGGCGGAGGATTTCCAGATCCGAGATCGGATCGCGGCCTTCGCTGCCGGCCATGTCCAACACGAAAAGCAGCACCCGGCAGCGGGTGATGTGACGAAGAAACTCGTGCCCCAGCCCGCGGTTTTCATGGGCCCCTTCGATCAATCCTGGAATGTCCGCCACCGTGCAGCGACGGAATCCGGGGAACTCGACCACGCCAACCACGGGTTGGAGCGTGGTGAATGGATAGGAGGCTACCTTGGGTTTCGCCGCGGAAAGTTTGCCCAACAAGGTGGATTTCCCGGCGTTCGGGAATCCAACCAAGCCAGCATCGGCGATGCGGCGGAGTTCGAAATAAAACACTCCCAGCTCGCCGGGAGTTCCCAGCGTGTGCTCGACCGGAGTGCGGTTCGTGGCGGTTTTGAAATTCCAGTTTCCCTCGCCAGGATCGCCCCCTTTGCAGAGCACGAATTCCTGCCCCACTTCGGTGAGGTCGGCGATGGGATCCATCTCGATGCCCTCCTCGCTCCGTTCGAAATCCACCGCCTCCTGCACGGTGGCTGCATTCGCGCGGTAAACCACGGTGCCTGGCGGCACGCGGCCGATCACACGCTTGCCGCTCTTGCCGGTTTTCCGCCCGCCAGCTCCGTTTTTGCCGTCTTCGGCGATGAGCTTGGGATCAAAGTGGTATTGGCGCAGATTGTCGGTGGATGGATCGACCACCAGCACCACATCGCCGCCCGCCCCGCCGTCGCCGCCATCCGGTCCCCCGCGTGGAACGAACTTCTCGCGACGCCATGAAACGACGCCATCGCCGCCGTCACCGGCCTTGGCGAATATCCGGATGTGATCAATGAACATGCGGAAAGAGTCGCCGGACCAGCGCCCGGGGTCAACGGCAATGGTGAATCAACACGGATTTGCCCCGAAAAGCGCGCCACGCATGGGGCTTGTTTTTGCTTTTGGAATCAGGATCTTCTGTTTCACTCCGCCCATGCACCGCCGCACCGCAGCCATTTTTCTGTTGCTGACGCTTGTCGTTCCCGGGTCCCTTTTTGCCAGTGGAAAAAAGGACGACAAGGCCGCCGTCTCGTTCCACATGGAGACCGAGGGGACGGACAACCCGAAAATGATCTTTTCCCAACTCGCCGCCGGAAAAGAGCGCTTCTTCCGTCGGATGCCGGAAATCATGATCAAGGACGTGGTTTCCTTCACCCCCTTTCCGTCCGAGGACGGTCCCGGCGACTACGGAATGGTGCTCCTGCTCAAGGATAATGCCGCCAAACGCCTCACTGCCATTACCAACGTGAATCAGGGAAAATGGATGATCGCCCAGGTCAACGGCCGCGTTGTGGACGGCGTCATGATCGACAAACAAGTGGACGACGGCCGCCTTGTCATTTGGAAGGGCGTGACTTTGGGCGATATCGCCCTATTCGACGAGCAGCTCCCCCGCATCGGGCAGGAAGGGCAAAAGAAGAAAAAATAGCCGCGACTTTCATCATGTTTCGCAATCTTTTCCTCGCCATTGCTCTCGCCTCCACGGCCTTCGCGGGCATCGACCTCCGCCTGCCGACCGAGAATCACCATCTATTTTCCAACGAACCGGACCGCTTTTACATGTATGTGGACCGCACCTTCGAGGGCGAGGTCAGCAAGCCATGGGAAGGCGGCTCATTTGGATTCGTGCGCAATGCTCTGCGCATTCAGGATCAGGTGATCCTCACCAAATTCCACGAAGGAATCGACATCGCCCCGATCAACCGCGACCGCGCGGGCAATCCACTCGACCTGGTCTCCAGCATCGCCGATGGCCGAGTGGTCCACGTCAGCCCGGTATCCGGCAGGAGCAACTACGGCAAATACATCGTCGTGGAACACCCATGGGAAAACTCCTCGATCTACTCGCTCTATGCCCACATGGCTGAAATCACCTGCAACATCGGTGATCCGGTGAAGGCTGGCTCAGTGCTCGGCCGCATGGGATATACCGGGGCAGGAATCAACCGCACCCGCGCCCACCTCCATCTGGAACTCGCCATGATGATGAGTCGGCATTTTGATGACTGGCAGCGCTCGCATTCCCCGGGAGTCAACTACCACGGGCTTTTCAACGGCATGAATCTCAATGGCTCCGATGTCGCCCGCTTTTTTCTCGAACACAAAAAGAACCCGGAAATCAGCTTCAGCGAGTTCATCGCAAGCACCCCGGTTTACTTCAAGGTAGCCGTCCCCGCCAAGGGCACGCCGGACTTTGTGGTGCGGCATCCGTGGATCAGGAAGGAAGGCCCAGCCGATGCGGTTTCCTGGGAAATCAGTTTCAGCGCGACAGGCATGCCAATCGCTTTTACGGCCAGCGATCGCAAGGTAAGCTCCCCGGTCGTCACTTCCATCCGCCCTTCCTCGATTCCCCACCGCTACATGACTCGCAATCTGGTCACGGGCCAAGACAAGCACGCCACACTCACCAGCGGCGGTCGCCAGTTGGTAGCGCTTCTGACCGATGATTTCCCCATCACTCCGAAGGAATCCGGCGCTGCAGGCCAAGCCTCACCCAAAGACTGAACTTTAATCCATTTCCCAAATCAACCACCCTTCCTCATGACTGACAGCATCATCGAAAAACTCAGCTCCCTCGGCCTCCAGCTTCCTGCGGTTCCAGCGCCCGTTGCCGCTTACGTGAACTGCGTCCGTTCCGGAAATCTGTTGTTTCTTTCCGGCGGGCTTCCCATCGATGGCGACCGTAAAGTCATCGGCAAGGTCCCCAGCGCCGTTTCCATTGAGGAAGCCCAGGAAGGTGCCCGCATCATCATTCTCAATCGCCTCGCTGTCATCCGCGAAGAGATCGGCTCGCTGGACAAGGTCAAACAAATCGTCGCCCTCAACGGCTTCGTGAATTCCGAGCCGGATTTCTTCGGCCACCCGCAGGTCATCAATGGCGCTTCCGAGTTGCTCGTCGAGATCTTCGGCGACAAGGGAAAACACTCACGCACCGCCCTCGGCGCCGCCGCCCTGCCGCTCAACGTGGCGGTGGAAATCAATCTGGTGGTCGAAGTGGAGGATTGATCAGGCAATAAGGCCTCATCCACAAGTGCTGAGAAGCTCTGTAGATTCGGTTGGAGACTCAACCGAAGGAACATGCTTGAACGCCATGGCGGGCGTGCACACCATTTCGCCCCCTTTTTCAACATCGTTTCGCCGTAAAGCGACGTGATTAGAAATACGCAAAACAGCCAATCTAATGATTGATTCATTATTAAGGAAGTAACGTCTGGCATCCTGATCCGGTCGGAAAATCAAGATTTCAGCGCAGCCGGATCGGGATCTAAGACCTTTTTCGAGGCTAAACCGCCGCGCCAGGTAGGGCAGCACCGTTGAGACGGCAGGCGAAAGCGGGGAGAACGTGGGTATCAAGTGAAACGGACCGCCTTCTCTTGGCCTGAATATGAGTCACGTTCGAATGGTTGTTGCGACGCGACTTCGGCAAATGACCATCACCCTTCCACCACCCTCGGCAAAGTTTCCTCTAGGGTGTGGAAGAGTCCGTCGATAATGTTTGGTTTGCTTGCGAATAGTCCCTCCGGGCCGTCTGCGTGGAGGCTGCTGAAGGGCTGTTCGTAGAGGGCGGCGGGCTCCATGAAGCCTCGGGCGGTGAGTTGGTCGATGACGAGTTCGACAAAGCGCATCTGCTGGGCGCTGAGACTGCGGTCCGCGAGGAAGGTGGCGAAGGCGGCCTTGGCGGCGTTGCGGTCCATGCCGACGATCCGCCGGACGAGGTGGGCCAAAGTGGGCACTTCACGGAGGGCGAGCATGCTGGTTAGCAGGTCTTCGCCTTCGTCCTCGCCGATGCTGCGGAGCGTCTGCTCAAGCGAGTGGAGATCCGTAGGTGTGAGCGGTTGGTTGTTGCGGAGGCGCTGGATGGCAATCTCGTCCTGATGGGTGCGGAGGTAGTCTTCGACTTTCTTGGCGTATTGGACGCCGGTCATTTTGGGCATCGCAATCGCATCTCCCAACCTGACCTCGACGATCTCATCCTCGAAGTGGGTATAGACAATCTTGCGCTTCGACTTGTCGATGAACTGCACGAGCCCGCGCAGGCGGAGCCGCAGGTCCCCCCACAGCACATCATCGACATAGCCCTTGCCAGATTGGTTCGGCATGCCGGTCACCTCGAATTCCTTGTCCCGCTTCTGATCGAGCAACCATCCTGCGCGCTTGAGTTCGAGGTCGATGAGATAGTGGCGGGTTTCCGCTTCCGTGTAGTCGTGGGTATCCGGTTTTTTCTCCGCTGCGGCCTTGGCTTCGGCGAGCTGGGCACGGAGGACTTGGATTTCGGAATCGAGCGCATCTTTTTCCTGCTGGCGCTGGAGCGCTTCCTTGGCCTGCGCCTCAAGCTGCTTTTCCAAGGCCTCCAGATCCTTGCGCGGGACGACCGTCGCGCTGGCAAGCGGCTGCGGCACGCGGGCGTCCGACCAAGCAGCACCCTCTCGGGATGTCTCCGGCGCGTAGGTGCGCGTGAGCCAGTAGCAGAGGTGATGCAGCTCCTTGACTACCTGTAAGGCATCATATTGGCGGATCGGACGGGACTCGTGAACCGCTTGATTCCCAACCTGCTGGATGACACGGGCTTTCTGAAATACCGCCTCCGGCAACAGATTGCGGAACCCGGGATCATGGATCATGGCTCCGAGCGTGGTGTCATACGGCATCCGCAGGGTGCTATCATATCGATAAAGCCAGCGGACGGCCACCTCCAGCGCGAAGCGGGCATGGAAACAAGCCGCGCGGGGATCGCCCATTATCTGCTCCTCCGCCTTGCGGGAGGTTTCCGCGAGGTCCTTGAACGCTGGGGGCAGGAAGGTGAAGTTGGAACTCATTGGGAGATGAGTTTTCCCTATCAGTGCAACTGAGGGGAAACGAGCTGAAATCCCACAAGTTCAGGAAACCCGTTCCGCATGCTTGATCATGCCAAGGTCCATGGCGGATTGCACCAACACCTGAATCGTTGGCAGGCAGCCTCGAAAAACCAACTTGCCGAGGGTCTGCGCACCATGTTGCTCAAACAAACCGCTGACCAAGGCATTCACAAACGAACTGTTCGCGCTGCGGACTCCGGTGAAATCCAGCACCACTTGGTCACAGATGGCCAGATACGGATCGATCTTCGACACGCGGAAACGATACGCCTCTGACCCGTCGGTGAGGCGTAGGCCGAATTCATCGCGCAAATGAATCTCGTGTGTCATAGTTGAAACGTGGCGGAGTTTGGCGAAGCTCGCAAGGGTATGATCATCCTGTGCGCACCTCTGGAAT
>JBBARN010000113.1:0-21131 GCA_040399845.1 Luteolibacter sp.
CCATGAATCCCAAGATAACACGCCTGTCTTGACCGATCCCGCCGCTTGCTGCGCGGCTTGCTGCAAATCAGCGACCTTGCCGTTCGAGGTCTTCCATTTCCTCACGCATGAAATCCATCAAGCGCTGCATCTCGCCGAGGTGCTGCCGCAGGCGTTCTTCACCACCGGGCCGCATCCGCCGTTGCTGGCCATTGCCGCCTCTCACGTTGACGGCGGGAGTTTCCTCCTCCGCTTTCATTTGGGCGAGTGAGGGATCGGTGGGTTTTTCTTTTAACAAGGTCTCGATCATCGACGAAGGCATCACAAAGGAACGCGTGCGGTCACCACGGGCGATACTGATCCCGATGACTTCGCCCTTGAGATTCACCACCGGGCCACCGACGAGCGAGGCCTCCAAACGCAGGTCCGTCTGGATTACCCTCGAAAAGGAATCCCGCACACGACTCGGCCTTGTGCCCATGCGCTCCATGGCGCGCAGACGCTCGCCGGAGAAACTGCCGAGCTTGGGACGATTTCCCAAGGTCACATCCACTTCCCGTTGCTGTTTGTTTTCGCCGAGGATGCTTAGAGTCACTGTGGAACCGGGAGTTTTGCCTACCAGCGAATTCTTTAACTCCAAAAGACCGGAAATCAAACGATCACCTACTTTCACGATCACATCACCCGATTGGATGCCTGCCTTTTCCGCACCCGATTGGGCGGTCACCTCTTCGATGAGCACGCCGGGTCCTGTGAATTCCGGATTTCCCTGAATGCCGAGATAAGCCTGATCCGTCTCGCGAAGGTTGCGTTCCAGAACACTCACCACGCCGAAGGCGGCAGGCCGACCGTCGGGTTGGGGGGCTGCAAGAAAGCTGCCGAGCTTGGAAGGAGCGGACGACCATTTCACGGGTTTGAGCGGCGTGCCGGTGATTTCGAGGATGGCGAGGTCTTCATCCTGATAGACGCCGGTGACCTTTGCTGCCAGCACGCGGCCGCCAGCGCCTTCGACGCGGATTCCGCCGCGGGCGCGGGCGAGTTCGCTCCACTTGGTGAGGATGCTGCGGCCATCGCCGATCACCGTGCCATAGGCGAGACGTTGCTTGCCGGACCAGACACGCACCGTGGATTCTGCTGCTTCTGTTAGAGAGGGGGCGAATGCGGCCTGATACTCATCTGCTTGCGCCTTGATGGCTGCCTTCTCCTCGGGCCGGAGCAAGGGGATGTCGTCCTGCGCCGCGGTCACGCCGTGAAACAGGATGCCGAATAGGGGAATCAATGTTTTCTTCATGTGCTGAGGAATCATTTCAACGTTGTTCAAAAAGTTCATTGCGGCGCTTGAGGGTGACGTTCACCACGACCTCATCGCGGTCGCGGAGGAGGCCGAGTTTCACGCGGTCGCCGGGTTGGCGTTTGGCGAGGATTTGCAGCAGTTCGCCACCTTCGCGCACTTCGCTGTCATCCAGCGAGCGGATCACATCGCCCACGCGCACTCCCGCAGCAGCGGCTGGGGATCCGGGGACCACACTTTCGACGATCACACCCTTCACGCCACGGATGAAGCCCATCCCGATTCCCAGCACCGGCATTTCCGGATTCGCGAAAGGGTTCATGGATAATTCTCCCCACGACTCGCCGGCTTGCATGCGATCCCAGTCATCGCGGAAACCATCGATGCCGGCATGGTTGTTGTTTGAAACCGACTTGCCGATCGAGGAATGGATGCCCACGAGTTTTCCATCAAGGTCGAACAGGGGGCCACCGGAATCGCCGCCAATGAGCGTGCAGTCGGTCGTGAGGAAATTTCCCGGGCCCTTGGAAACCACGCGGCCGAAGCGGACGGGTGGTGTGCGGTTGGGGTCGAAACCGGCGGAGTGGCCGAGCGCGATCACCCAGTCACCAGCTTCAAGCGCCTTGGATGCGCCCATTTCGACGAAGGGCCATTTGCCGGGATCGACGATCTGCACCATCGCGATGTCTTTCGAGTAGTTTGCCCCGAGCACTTTGCCTTTGACCTGCTTGCCATCGGGGAAGACCACCAGCAATTCCTCCGCGCCTTGCACCACGTGCGCGGCGCTGAGGATGAGGCCATCTGCCGAAGTGATCACGCCGGAGCCGGATGAGCCGGTGTTGTTGGAAAGCAGCGCCACGGTCGCCGGCATGACCTTGCTGGAGACGGCTTCCACTTTTGATTCCAATCGGGAGAGATCGGCCATCGTGCGGGCGGGCTCACGTCCATGCAGGGCGGTGCTGCCGCATGCGATCCAAAGGGTGAGGGCGAGGGATGGAAAAATGGCTGTCGATTTCATGATGACTGCTTGCGTTGGGAGAAGCGCTGCCACCCGGCGGGTTTGTCTTGGCGGGTGGAGGCAGCCTCCATGATAGGCGGCGATGCCCAGAATCAAGGGTGGATTGATAGCAAAGAACTGTTTATGATTCCCCTGCCGATGCCGAAACGTTCACCGCAGGACACCAACCGCCGCCGCAAGGATGAGCATGCTGCTTCACCCACGCGCCGGGCGGGGGCTGGTTCGATCCTGTTGTTTTGGCCATTCCATCTTTTCAATCTCTTCACCTGCGCGTTCTCATGGCCGACAAGGTTCGCTCTCCGGGCGGTGGGATATCCTCTGGTGGCAGGCTTGTATGCATTGTTATGCCTCGCCATCGTCTATGGTTGGCGTGCGCAGCATTATGATATCTCCCGCATCCATGCCATGCCGCAGCGGACCATCATCCGGGATCGCCAGGGTGAGGAAATCGGCAGAATCCACGGGGAAAAGCGTTCGATTGTGCCGCTCAGCCAGGTTTCCGAGGATTTTCGCAAGGCGATCCTTGCGCGCGAGGACGAGCGCTTTTACCGCCACGGAGCCTTCGATACCATCGGCATCATCCGTGCCATCACCAAGAACGCCCAGGGCAAACGCGAGGGCGCATCCACCATCACCCAGCAACTTGTTTCCGATATCTTCCAACTCAAGCGCGGAGAAAAGAAGGGCGATCTGCCCCGCCAGCTCGACCGCAAGTTTCTGGAAATAGCCATCGCCATCCGCCTTGAGTGGGATCTGGAAAAAGATGAAATCCTCGAAGCCTACATCAACCAAATCAACTGGGGACGCCAGATCAAGGGCGTGGGCGAAGCATCACGAATCTACTTCGAGAAACACCCGTCCGAACTGACGCTCTCGCAATCCGCCCTGCTCGCCGGCATCGTCCGCGGGCCGGATTCGTTCAATCCGTTCCGCTCGATGGAGGCCGCGACACGTGAGCGCAACACCACATTGGAACGCATGGTCGTGGCAGAAGCGATCACCCGCGAACAGGCGGATGCCGCCAAGCTCGATCCTATCGAAGTGCGGCCGAAGTGGCGGCGCGAGGCCCGCGAGTCATACGCCATGGATGCGATCCGCAAGGACCTCGAAATCATCCTCGAAAAGGAGGATATCGAACTCGGAGGGCTGGAAATCATCACCACCATTGATCTCCGGATTCAGCAAAAGGGTGAGGAGACCTTGGAAAAACGCCTGCATGATCTGGAGCGCGTTTCCGGCTATGCCCACCCCACTCGCACGGCCTGGGGCAAGCTGCCGGAGACCGATCGTGGCGAGCCCGGCTACGTCCAAGGCGCGCTTGTCGTTGTCGAGAATCGCACCGGCGGAGTGCTCGCTGTCGTTGGCGGCCGCGATGCCAACGAGTCCCGCTTCAATCGTGGCAAGGACGCCCATCGCCAGTTGGGCTCGATTTTCAAACCGTTTGTTTATCTTACCGCCTTCAATCAAGGCATGGGCCCGGACACTCAAGTCAGTGATGGCCCGATTCTTCCCGGTGAAATCAAAGGCGGTGGCCGCTGGCGTCCCCACAATGCGGATGGAAAATTCGGGGGGTCCTATCCCGCGTCCTACGGCTTGATCCGCTCCCGCAACACCATGTCGGTGCGGGTGGGAAACCGCGCCGGTCTTTCCAATGTGAAAGAAGTCGCGGGCAAGGCCGGTTTTGCCACCCCGATGCCGGAAAATCCATCGTCTTACCTCGGTTCATGGGAGGCCACGCCGTGGGAGGTTGCCACCGCTTACACGATTTTCCCCAACGACGGCGTGCGCTACCGCCCCTACCTGATCGCCGAGATTCGCGATCGCGATGGCAACGTGCTTTATTCCACCCTCCCGCTTTCCTACGAGGCCGCCAAAAGCGGGTCGGCTTGGGCGGTTTCCCGCATTCTCAACGAAGTCGCCACTCGCGGCACGGCGGCTTCCGTCAAAACCCTCGGCTTCGACAAACCTTGCGGGGGAAAAACCGGGACCACCAATGATTTCAAGGACGCCTGGTTTGCCGGTTACACCTCGAATCTCACCTGCGCCGTGTGGGTGGGCTTCGATACGCCAAAGAAAACCATCCAGGGTGGCTACGGTTCCGTGCTTTCCCTTCCCGTTTGGGTGGATGTCATGAAAACTGCCGATCGCCTCGGTTACAAGGCCGGGAACCTCCACTCGCGCGCCAACCCCGTCACCATGGAAATTTGCCAAAACTCCCGCAAGCGCGCCACTGCCGGTTGCCACGAGGCTGGCACGGTTGTCATCGACAAGGTCCCGGCGGATATGGCCCTCGCCGAGAACGACCTTTGCCTGATCCACCCGGCGCGAGCCCGAGCGGTCGATCCCGCTGCTGCCGATGCCGCGCCGCCTTCCGCCGTCCCGCCCAGAGCGATGCTCGTGGAACCGGCCCAGGCTGCAGTTTCGCCCAAGCCTCCTGCCGCCATTCCTGTTGATCCCCCGCGCAGGGCCTTGCCGGTGAACGAGACCCCGCTCCGTGCGGTTCCTGTTGAATAAGCCGCCGCCCGCCCGCATCTCAAGCCCATCGCATCCCCCCCATGTCCACTTGGCGCCCCATCAGCCCCCCACCGTTTTGGAAGCGTTGGCTTCCCGAGTGGCTGCATGGCCCGGTGAAGTTGATGTTTCAGGCCTGTGTTCTGGGGCTCGTCGTGTTTTCCGGGTTTGCGTTTTTTTACTTCATGCTGGCGATGCGTTTCAATCTGGACGAGGTCGCCAAACTCCCCACCGGCACCACTTTTTACGATCGCAAGGGCGTGGCCATCGCCGCCCCCGGAGCTACCGGCCGCAAACTCGTCACCCGCAAGGAAATTCCCGATTTCCTCGTAAAATCGCTCCAAGCCCGGGAAGATGCCAGGTTTTTCGAACATTCCGGCGTCGATGTCCGCGGCCTGATTCGAGCTACCGTCCGCAATATCAAGGACTGGAACTTCACGCAAGGGGCCTCCACCCTGAGCATGCAGTTGGCCCGCAACAGCTTTGAGATTCGCGAAAAATCCCTGCATCGCAAGTTTCTGGAAATCGCCCTCACCCTGCGCATCGAGTCCCGCTACCGGAAGGATGAAATCCTCACCCACTACCTGAACCGCATCTACTTTGGCTCCGGAGCGGACGGCGTCGAGCAGGCATCCCAAACGTATTTCGGGAAAACCACCAGCGCACTGACCGAAGGCGAGTGCGCCCTGATCGTTGGAATCATCCGTGGTCCCCACGCATTTTCACCGCTCAGAAACCCGGAAAAAGCCCTCGAACAACGCCGCCAAACGCTCAATCGCATGGTGGCCATGGGCTTCATCGACAAGCCGCGCGCCGCTGCCATTGCTGCCGAACCGCTCAAACTTGCGAGTGACGAACAACGCATCAGCCAAACTTCCTACGCCCTCCAGGCCATCCGCCGCGAACTCGATGGAATTTTCGACCTGTTGGGCACCGAGCTTGCCGGGATCAGCGTTTACACCACGCTCGATGCTGCCTGGCAGGAGCGCTTGGAAACCGAGCTCAACCACGCCGTCGAGGATCTCGAAAACGAAAAATCCTGGTCCCATCCGACCATCAAAGACCACGTGCCCGGCACCAAGCCCGCCTACGTCCTGTTTGCTGCCATCACCACTGAGACCCGCACCGGCGGCATCCTAGCCTTGATCGGTGGAAGGAATTTCACTCACTCGCGAGTCGATTGTACCCTCGCCCGGCGCGATCTCGGCTCTGCTTTCGAGCCCTTTGTCGCCGCTGCCGCCGCCGAGCGTGGCAAACTCGTGCTTCCCGGCAAGCCCGTCCAGACCGGTCGCCAGATTGGACCCGCGGAAGTCCAGCGACTCGCCAAACGCTGTGGCATCGCCGGACCCTTTTTGGAAACCGAAGACCTCTTCCGCGGATCCGTTGCCGCCACTCCGCTCGAAATGTCCATCGGTCTCGCCACCCTCGGCAACCAGGGCAAGCGGCCAAAACCATTCCTGATTCGCGAAATCCGTGATGCCTCCGGCGAGGTCATCTATACCGCCAAGCCCGATCTCACGCCAGCCCTCTCACCTGCCGCTGCACTTGATGCTGCCAGCGTGCTGGAACGTCGCAAAGGCACCCGCACCTTCACCGGTGCAACCGGCTCCGAGCGCGATGCCTGGACGCTCCGCCTCGGTCCCTCCGGAGCCACCGCCATCTGGATCGGCTTTGATAAGCCCACCGCCATCGCCCGCGAGCCCCGTCTCAAGTCGCTACTCGATGAATTTGTGGACCGCCTCGGAAATGACTGACCGCCGGGCATGAGGAGGAGGGACCCTATTGTCCCTCTCTTATTCGTTCCTCACCACAAATAGCGACAACAGGATCGCCCTTCACTTGAGGTTGGCCAAGTCGCCTTCCAATCGCTGGACTCACGGCGGTTTCGACGAAACTCATCCGCACCAGCGAACTGCTTCTCATCATTAAAGCCGAACTCGCGCCCTACGTCGGAGCGGATCTCGATGTCATGGCTCGCGATGCGAAAATCCAGCGCGGAGTCCGCCCTTTCCTGTTTGCGGATTTGAAGTCCGAAAAAGGAAAGGAGCAGCTTTTCGCATGGATCAAGCATGAATACCTGTTTGTATGACATGCGAACGAGGTGCTTTGGCGGGTCGCTGAACCTTCGCCCATCCGGCCTGCCCCTGATTGGAATGGATGTAGTCCGCCACTGGATCAACTGCAGTTTCCAGGTTCATTTTAGTGTGCCAAAATGAACCCGTCCATTACTTCATCTCGACGCCTTGCCCAGTATCCCTGCTTTTCTTTTTCTTCAGCAGCTTAGCGGCAGGAACACTCCAACGCGTCTCCAAAGTTGAAATACTGTAACCGCCATCTTGCCTTTGATTCGGGTTAATGTGCGAATCAACACGAGAATCATACACAGTATTCGATGAACCAGAACCAAAGTAAAAGGTGCTACCTTCATCATACAACATCCCATGCCACAAATAAAGATTCTTCGACGCACTGCTGGGCATGGATCCGCCAGCACCATTAAAGAATGAAGGTTTGCCGAAGTCGGCGTATTCATAGCGCTCGGCTACGGTGCCGTTTTCCAGCGTCAAGGCTACGGTGCTTCCCATTTCGTCGTTGTGCGACCAGTGGTTGATGCCGTTGCGAGTTTGCATGAGAGATCCGCAAGTGAAGGGACTTCTGACTCCTATCCATTGCCTTCTGACGCCTATCCATTGCCTTCTGGGAACAAACGTGGCACTCACAGCCCCCGCCCCATTGCGTTCTTCAATGACATCACCGCTGTCATATACATAGGTGATAGTATTGCTGAAGCCACCGTTGCCACTGATTTTCCGGATCCTCCTGCCGAATACATCGTAGGTGTAAGCTGCCACCGGCATCGCGATGGAAGCCCCGGGGACGGAGATGCCCGTGAGTCGATTGGCATGATCATAACTGAAGTTCCTCACCGTTTGCCCCTCGATGCTTTCGGCAACGCGATTTCCGTTCTTGTCATAGGTGAAACTGCCGACCGGGGTGTTGGTGTATTGGTTGACCTGGAAGTCGGCGGGTTCGGGCAGGGCGTTGTTCAATGTATAAGCGCCGGGATGATTGTCGCCGGAGACTTGGACGCGGTTGCCTGCTTTATCCAAGGTGTAGGAGATGTTGGCAGTGGGCACGGTGTTGGAGGTTACTACGGTGTTCACGAGTCGGTCTGCGGCATCGTATTGATAGGCCTTTGCGGTCACCTTGCCGGGCAAGATGTTGGTTTTGCCCGTTTGGTTCTGCGCGGCGTCGTAGAGGTAGGTACTGTCGTCGATCACCGCGCTGCTGAGGGAATTGATGGTGAGGACGCGACTGACTTGGGCCCAGCCGAAATCTCCCGGCGCATTGGCCACACCTGAAACTCCGTTGTATGTGTAACTCGTGCGGGTGTTGTTGCGGTTCTGCACGCGCTCCGGAAACTCCCCGATGTATGAAGTCGAACTGAGAACTCCGAGACTGGCGCCATCACTGGTTGCCAGCAGAGAGACTGTGGTGGGCAGATTTGTGGGATTGTAGGCATAACCGATGGTGCGCCCACCGGGATAGGTGACCGTCAGGCGATTGCCTGCCGCATCGTAGCTGCTGGTGACCGTCCGCCCGTCCTGTGTTTCCGTCAGCTTGCGTCCAAGCAAATCATAGGTGAAGGAAACACTGAAATCATTGTCGTTCGCCAAGGTGAGCCGTCCCATCCCGTCGTGCGAGAAGGTTTCCAAGGTGGTGGTGGCCGCGACTCCCACCGCAGGGGCGATGCTTCTTTGGATCAGACGATTGTTGGAATCATAAGTGTTGCTCACCACCGTGCCATTCGGGTCGGTCGTGGAGGTGGCGTTGCCGTGGATATCATAAGTTGTAGAATGGATCGTACCGTCGGCGGATGTGGTTTGGGTCAGGCGGTTCAACAGATCATACCCAAAGCTGGTTACATTACCGTTGGGGTCGGTCTGCGAGCCGAGCCGCGAATTCGCATCCCACGATTGCACGGTGACAATGTCCACCGGGTCGAGAGTCGAGCCATTGCCGTTCATGTCGAGACCGGAACGGGTGGGGCGGCTCAGGTCATCGTATTGAAATTGGGAGACAATGCCGCGTGCGTCGATGGATCTAACGACATTGCCACGGGAATCGTAGGCGAAGCTCTCCATGTTGCCGACATTGTCCGTGGTGCTGGTGCAGCGGTTGAGTTTGTCATAGGCAAAGCTTTTGGCAAAAACGAGGTCGGCGTTGCCGAGATCGGATTTCAAGCGTTTGGTCACGGCGGTCACATTGCCGTTGTCGTCATAGCCGTAGCTGACGGAGTTGGCTTTGGCATCGGACGCTGTGACGAGCCGCCCGGCGGTGTCGTAGGTGAACGTGCTGCTGTTGCCGTTTGGATCAATAACTTCTGAAATCCGCTCGCTGGACCCAATATACCGCACGGTCATGCCACTTAGATCCGAATTGGCAGAGAGTGCTGTCTGGTTCGTCAATCGGTTGAGGGCGTCGTAGTTGAAACTTGCTTCAGCCAGCTTCACGTTGCCAGCACTACCGGGCACGTCGTTCACCTCGCCGTCCATGCGAATGCTGCTGCAATTGCCGTTGGCATCGTAGTGGAACGTGGTGGTGTTGCCCTGAGGGTCGGTGATGATGGCGGCCAGAGGGGATGGGGTAGCGACGTCGCCAAGCAAGGACAACTTCGTTTTAGGGATGGTTGAGGCGTTGAGACTGGCCGAGCCGATTGGGCCGGAAGCAGTGATGGGGTCGGTCCCTCCTGAAATTCTCACGCCAGGGGACAACATCGACATGAATCTCCCTCTAAAGAGAACGGAGGGGTTCGAACCGCACATTTCTGTATCAGAAGTGGTGGAACCGGTGCCGCCGTTTTCAACGCTCAAGGGCTTGCCAGTCCACATCATGCTGGCTTCGGTGCCGCCGTTCTCGACCGACAAGTCGTCTCCGTTCCACATGTGGTTCGAGATCTGGTCTATCATCGTTCCTAGTTCCACTTTAAATCGCTTTGAGGGACTTTGACTGAAGCCGCCCGTTCCTGGATCCGAAGTGACGGGGCCGGTACTATCGTCAAGGACTGCTTGTGCACGCTCCAATGCGTCGTTGGTCCTTTTCTTGGCTTTATTGTGTGCGTCTATGCCATAGCGGTAACCCTCAAACGTCGCGACGGGGCCGTCATTCGCAAGTCCGACATTAGAGCGGCAAGTTGACGAGCTGTGCGAGAACATGCATCGTCTGCCATAAGCTAGGCCATCATTCTCAATCATCGTGATTTGCGGGGTGCCTTCCAAACCTTCGCTGACGCGGGCGAGGTTGGCGTTGGCATCGTAATCATATTGCGTGGTGCTTTGGGCCGTGCTGCCGGGAGCGGAGACTTCCCTTAACGCTAGTCCACGTTCGTCATAATCGTATTGCATGGCATTGAACACCTCTGCCCCGCTTGCTGCCAGCGGCGAAAGGACTCGGCTTATCTGTCCGTTGGCATCATATTCGTATTGTGTGACGCCTCCGGCGGCATCTGTCATGCTGGTCAATTGGCCAATTGAATTGTATCCGTAGTGGGTGCTGACAATTCCATCACCGACAGGACTGCCGTTCTCGTCGAGGTGACTGATATCGATCCGAGACAAACCGCGGCTTGGGTCATTAGCATACAAACTAAAAGTGATCATCGGATGGCAGCAATTGAGCTGTCGATCCACAACGACCCGCTGCCCTCCGGGACCGGTGGGGGAGGAGGTGCGAATCAGTTGGTCCCACTGATTGAAAACGAACTGGGTGTCGTTTCCGCGTGGATCGATGATGCCGGAGACGTTGCCGGCGGCATCGTAGGTATATGTGGTGGTCAGCGAAAGTCCGCCGGCGCCAGCATCCTCGACGGCGCTCTGAAGTTGTCCTTTCTGGGTTCCGCTGCCGTAGTAACTGAAGGTGTCCCGTTGTCTGCGGCCGTTGGCATCGGCAGGCGAAACCTGGGCGGTCAACTGCCCGACAGCGTTGTATTCAAAGTTGTGGCCGGTGCTGAGGCCGGGCAACGATATGGATAGGCAATTGCCATTCGCATCGTAGGTGCCTGTGGTGACATTGCCGCGGGGGTCGGTGTATTGGGTGACTTTCTCGGAGGCACTTTGAAAATTCGTATCGACACGAGATGAGATCCCTCTGGTGCTTATCGTGAGGTCCTGATGATCACATCTTCCGTGTTTGACACCACTCATAGAAAAGTGGTGATGCACAAGAGATGACTCTGCTGTCCCAAATCCTGGCTGATACTCGAAACTCTCCGTGATCTGCGCATGATCGCTTGGCACTCCGGGAGCGGGTGTTTGTGTGACTTGGCGCAGATTGCCGCGTTCCCGCACCGGGGTCGTGCTGCTGAGATCGGAGGCGTAAGTCATCGCCACGCTGTTGCCGCGAGGATAAGTGATTTGTTTCACTTGGGAATCGAGATTGTAGGCCATCGTCGTTTCGAAGAAGGCTGGATCACTCGCACGAAGTTTGCCCGTGGGCTGGTTGCCGACGGCTGTGACCGGCATGCCTGGCACGGCGCGCCCTGTCATTTCCTTGATGCTCACCGGGCGGTTTTTCGAATCATAGAGTGTTTCACTGACGTTGCCCACCGGGTCGTTCACCGTAACTTTGGTTTTGGCATAGCGATTCGCAGGTGAGGGGCTCAAGGCTTCGCAAGAAAACACGGTTGGTGGATTTGTGCCGATGGCGATCGACACGGCCCGATCAAAATCGAAGTGAGCAGGGTTCAGTTCCGTTGTGTAGGCGATTGTTTGGATTTGGGTTCCCGAGTTATTGATGACTCCGGTGAGGTTGTGGTTGAGCCGCTCGTCCGGAAAGCCCTTGGTATAGGTATAATAAACAGTTTTTCCGAACGGGAAATCGTTGCCATTCGGTGTGCCGGTCACGGCGGGGGAGGTCATGCTTTTCAGACTGCCCTCGGTCCCACCGGGCTCGCTGCTGCCGTAGTAGGCATAGGTGACGGTGCGACCCGTGAAGTCAGCTAAGCCGGTCAGTTGACCCGAGCCGTTGTAGGAAAGCAGGCAGCTCCTTCCGAGTGCATCCGTGATTTGTTCCAGTCTGCCGCCGACGCCGTAGCTGTAAGTCATCGCATTGCCATTGGCGTCGGTGATCGCCGCTATTTTTCCAGGAGCGACGGCGGCATCGAAGGCGCGGAAGGTCCACTTGGTTTTGTCAGCCAAAGTCAGGGTGAAAACTTGTCCGTTCATGCTGCCTTCGCGGAAAAACTCCGCGCGCCTGAAAGTGCCGTCGGATTGGTGGTAAAACTTGTCCGAGCGGCCGCTGCCATCATTCACCACCACATCGGCCCCAGCTTGGATGGCGGAAATGTTGCAGGAGAAATCCCATGCCGTTCCGAAGGGGGAACCCACCGGATTGTGGCGTGAGCGGTGGGTGCGGGCGATGACAAAGCCAGGGCCCACCGGGCTGTCGATTCGCAAATCCACGTGGGTGAGATTGATTTCGCCGCTGGCAGTGCGCTCATCCATCACGCCAGGGGGAACTTCCAGGCTGGCAACGGGTTCGTTTTCCACGGTCAAACTCTTAGCCAAGGTGAAACCCGCAGGACCAAAAGCGCCATTGCCTACTGCCACGTCATAGGTGCCAGCATCGAGGGCGGCGACGCTGACCATCAGGAGCGATGGATCGACAAAAACCACCGAAGCAGCCGACATTCCATTGATCGTCACGGTGCTGTTACTGTCGAAATTCACGCCTCTCACATAGATGATGCCGCCTGAAGTCGGCAGAAAAGCGGGCTCGACCGCATGAAGGGTCGATACCTTTTTCAAGCGGAAGAATGACTTGTCGAAGTTGCCTGTAACCGTGTGCGGGCTGCTGGCATCCGGAAGATCCAGCCAATCCCCATTCAGGGTTTGTGAACGTTGAAGCACGACGTCTGGAATCGTCCAGGAAAGCACCAAATCATTGCCGGCTCGGGAGATATCAAGATTGAAGTCTTCCGAGCTCGGGCTTTTGCCCCAGCTATGCAATACCGGGATTCCCAGCATCAGGGCCCCTGCGAAAGTCACGCCTATCAGTTTCAAACGATAGGACCGGGAGATGGATTTATGGATTGGGGTTTTCATGGGGAGGGTCAATCAGTCGTATTCAGAATCAGAATATCCGGAAATCGTCCAGAAGAATCGTAGAATTAAAACATGATGTTGGTTAGGTTGGTGATGGATGCATTGAAAGTATGGAATCCCTAATCACTGATTCATCCGAGGCGAGAGACGGAGGCGGCTTGCTGCGTTGATCAAGTGAATGCATAAGTGTCCATGCGATCTAACAGCCAAGCATCGGGATAGCTATAAGGTAGGGTCGCGGTGGCCACCGGTGATCCAAAAGCCGCCCATGAGTTGTGATGGCTCAGTATTGATTATTCCTAACAATCCGAGCTGCAAACAAGTATTCGCATGGACTTGATTGCTCCAACCTTCGTGGAACTGAAGTTTGGTTGGAGGGGACGCCGAAGCCGAGAGATGTCAGCCGGTTTCCCCGTTTGCCTCAAGGTATCGGAGGACTGCCTCTGTGCGACTGCGGACATGCAGTTTCTGATAGATCTGTTTCAGATAATCCCTCACGGTTTCATAGCTGATGAACAATTCAGAAGCAACTTCCTTCGGGGCCTTGCCCTTGGCCAGAGACGCGAGGATCTGGCGTTCCCTAGGAGCCAGAGAGGGGAGGGGAATAGCACGTTTGGTGTTTGCCGCGCTGCGTTTGAAAGCCTTGATCACCAGCCCGGCTACTGCCGGGCTGAGCGGGGAGCCACCCAGGTAGGCGGCTTTGATGCCGGCGATGATTTCTTCGGGGGGAGATCCTTTCAGCAGATAACCGTTTGCACCAGCCCTCAAGGATTCAAAGACGCGCTCCGCATCATCGTGGGCGGTCAAAACCACCAGCGCCGAACAGGGCAGCATGACCGATAAGGCGCGCAGGCAGTCCTCACCGGAGATTCCGGGAAGATCGAGGTCAACCAGAACGACATCAGGGCGAAGTTTGGAAAGTGCAACCAGCGCTTCTTCGCCTGTGGCCCATGAACCGACGAGTTCCAGATCCGCATAACGTTGAAGGATTTTTCTAAGCAATTTGCGCGCTACTTCGCTGTCTTCAATCAATCCCACTCGCAGGGATGGTGAAGATGGCTCGGAGGATTGACGGTTCGCAACGGGCACTACGGGAGGGAGTCTGCCTTTTGGTCACATGGGATGTCGAGTTGCAAATCGGCGCGATTCCATCAAGAAGGCGTTTCTGCGCTGCGATCACTGCATTTTCTGCATGTTTTTCCTACTCCGAACGGCTTCCAGCGAGATCGCGCTTCAAGATTCACCTGAAAGGATGAAGTCGCATTACGCCGCGCGATACCAACCCATCGCTTTGCGGTTGAAGAGTTATTGTTGGGCGGATGGAGGGTTGCTTCCGCGATTGCCTCTGCATTTTCTGTTCTGGCGAATGTTGGATGGCGGCGTTGAACTGGCGTTGGTGTTGTGCCGCACTGCGGGTCAAGAAGGGTGTTTCCACTTGGTTTGCAGCGAATTTGAAATCCCAGATCCCATGAAGAAACATCTCAATACCTTGTTCATCACCTTGGAAGGAGCTTGCCTGCACAAGGATGGTGCCGCCATGGGGGTGCGGCACGAAGGCCATAGCCGAAGAACCCCGCGCCGGAGGCATTTCGATGGGTCACGCAGTAAACATCGCCGCTGCGGACACCGGTCGCGATGGAACCGAAACCTTCCGCGCATGGAGAGGCAGGCAGGGCCACAGCTGATGGCAGGCCGCAGGAGGAGATCGCATGCAGGATGAAACAAGCGAGCCGATTGCGTTTCATGAAATCGAGACAAGTGCCGGGTGGTCAATCCGGCTTCTGGCCCTGCGTTTTTCCATGGGTAGTTTTACCCGGTGGTCACTTCCACGGATGGGCAGCACACTTGCGATCTGCGCGAGCGAAACAATGACCACGCCGCCGCTTCACAACCATTGATTTTTTCCGGGAATCTCCTCAGTTTTCCTGATATTTGAATGCTTGGATGTTGCCATCGCCCTCATCTTCCATTCTCCCCAAATAACCCATCATGCAAATCCATCCGATCACAGCGGAGATTCGTTCTCATTGCGTTTCGACGCTGCGATGTTCTCGGGAATTCTCCCCGGAGGAAGCTGAGGCTTCGTCCCGGACCTCACCCTGCTGCCCCGCAAGAGATTAGATTGAAAATAGCCCGATGCCCTGCAATCCCGCCCCATCTCTGCTCGGAAAGCTGCTTCACATCCTCACATTGATGTGGGTGGTGGTTGCCGTCGCACATGGGCAGACCACTTGGCGCAGCACCCTCTATCCGGCCAACTGGCAGCCGCCAAGTGCAGCAGTGTCCTTCGCCAGTGCGAAGATGATCCAGGATTTTTCCTATGCTGGCTACAGGCGAGGCGAAGTGCTGCTTCCCACGATCACTGGCCCGATTTTTGACGTCACCCAATACGGTGCAGACCCCACCGGTGCCACCGACAGCACCACCGCCATCCAGAGCACCATCAATGCCGCATCCACCGCCGGTGGCGGAGTTGTCTTGCTGCCCGCCGGGACCTTTCGCGTTTCCCCCCAAGGCAGCAACCCGCATTGCCTGCGAGTCTCCGGCTCCAACGTCGTCATCCGCGGCGTCGGCACCTCACAGACTTACATCCTCAACACCTCCATCACCATGAGGAGCAAATCGGTCATTCGAGTGCAACCAAGCTCCACCACCCTCGGCACGGCGCGAAACCTCACCGCTAACCTTCCCGGCCCCACCCATCGCATCCCTGTCGAAAATGCCGGCTCTTTCTCTCCCGGCAACATCGTCCGCCTTTCGTGGAGCTTCACCCCTGATTGGGTCATCGAAAACAACCAGGAAACCTGGTGGGGCGACTCAAGGCCAGGAAGCGCCATCTACTACCGCGAGGTCGTCGCGGTGGACTCCGTCGCAGGGTGGATCGAACTCGACGTCCCCACCCGGTACTGGATCAAAACCCGCGACCTCCCCGTCGTGCGCACCGTCAGCGGGCTGCTCCGCAACGTCGGCATCGAATCCCTCTCCGTCGGGAATCTCCAGCAAACGGGAACCGGATGGGGCGAGGAAGACTATGACGTTCCCACCACAGCCGCTTACGACACCCACGCCAGTTGGCTGATCCGTTTTGAGGACGTCCGCGATAGCTGGATCACCAACGTCCACAGCTTCAAAGCAACCTCCAACAGCAGCACCTGCCACATGCTATCCAATGGCATCCTCCTGCTCGATAGCCTGCGCATCACCGTGCAGGATTGCCAGATGCGCCGCCCGCAATACGGCGGGGGCGGCGGCAACGGTTACATGTACCGGCTCCAGAACAGCAACGAATGCCTTATCAAGGGCTGCCTCGCGGATTTCTCACGACACGGATTTGTCATCTCCCACGGCGGCACTTCCGGCAATGTCTTCTTGCAATGCGAGGATCGCGAATCAAAACGCGCCACCGGTTCTACATCCTCCGGATACACCACCAGCGGATCGGGCAGCGACAACCACCAGTATTTCAGCCACTCGAACCTGTGGGACCAATGCCACGCCCACAACAGCTTCTACACCGCCAGTCACCGGGCCTTCAACGGCGGAACACCGCCCCACGGGGTCACCTCCGCCCACGGAGTTTATTGGAACACCACCGGCAGCGGGACACGCTATGCAGACAGCAGCAATCCCATCGTCCGCAGCGAGCAGCTCAACTACGGATATATCATCGGAACCCGTGCAACGAGTGGCACTGCCTACCATGCCTCCAACCCCACCGGTGGCAACACCGCCCCGGCCGACCACCTCGAAGGCATCAACTCCGGTGCCACCCTCCAGCCCCAATCCCTCTACCTCGATCAATTCTCACGGCGCGTCCGCCCCATCATCACCTTTAACTCGAACGGCGGCAGCACCACCGTTCCCGCCAGCATCCAAGAGAGTTTCGGCGAGCCCTATGGCCCCTTGCCAAGCACCAGCCGTTCCGGATTCTCGTTCATCGGCTGGTTCAGCGCATCCACTGGCGGCAGCCTCGTTACCGCAGAAACCACAATCACCAACTCCGCCAATCATTCGCTATTTGCACGGTGGAACGCCCTGCCTGCGGTCAATGCCGGGACGAATCAATCTCTCGCGAGCAGCCTTCCATTGCTATGGTCCCCGCAAAGAATGCTCAGCGCCGCTTGGTTCGACG
This sequence comes from Luteolibacter sp., assembly GCA_040399845.1. Taxonomy (GTDB): domain Bacteria; phylum Verrucomicrobiota; class Verrucomicrobiia; order Verrucomicrobiales; family Akkermansiaceae; genus Luteolibacter. The sequence goes on from JBBARN010000113.1 coordinate 17,034, forward strand.
CTGCGGATTCCACCACTCTCACGCCGAGTGTCGGCAATGTTTCCCTCTGGAATGACAAGAGCATAAATCAAAACCACGCCTCCCAAAGCACCTCCACCCGCAGGCCCGCAAGCGGCAGCAGTACGATCGGCGGATTGAATGCCGTCGCCTTCGATTCTTCCAAAGATCAATTCCTCGCCGCCCCCGATCATGCGGCCATCAATCTCGATGCCAGCGGCGGAGCCAATATCTTCGTCGTTCTGAACTACACCGGATACGTCAATCGCGGCTCCTTCATCAATTGCATCTTCTCAAAAGGCGCTCTTCTCACTGCCGGAGACGGCTACGGAATCCGCGTGAGTGACAACAACCGACCGGCGTTCAAAGCTGGCGACAATTTCCTATCCACACCGGCACAAAGCTTCACCTCCCAGGACCTCCTCTACACCGCAACTCGCGACGACAGCACCCTCACCGCGACCACTTTGATCAATGGCCTGAGCTCGGCCAGTTCCACCACCACCGCCATTTCCAGCGACAATACCAGTCCCCTCGTCCTCGGCGGCGAGACCAACACGGCGCGCTGCGCCGATGTCCGCCTGGGTGAGTTCCTCATCTTTCCTGGAGTCATCAACGCAGAAACCCGACAGACGATCGAAGGCTACCTCGCTCACAAGTGGTCGCTTGCGTCAAAGCTCCCCGCAGCCCACCCCTACAAGACATTGCCTCCCACTTATGTCGCCACCACCACCCTTGGCGGCACTATCAGCGATGCGGAAAACAACCCGCTCACCACCGTTTGGTCGAGGGTTTCAGGCCCGGCACCCGTCACCTTCGCCGACGCCCGGTCTGCCACCACCACCGCCACCTTCCCCCTCGCCGGAACCTACACCCTGCGCCTCACCGCCAACGACGGCCTGGGAAGCCGTTCCGATGATGTCATGGTCACTGTGGAAAATTTCATACCTCCAGACCCATTCGACCAGTGGGCCGGTGCGCTGGATTCCCCTTTCATGCAAGATTCCAACACCGACTGTCTGGCCGACTGTCTGGCCTGGTTGCTCGGTGCGGCAACACCCGGAACCGACGCCTCCATCCTCCTGCCGGTCCCGCGCCACGAGAACGGCTCGCTCTCCGTTACGTTCAACTACCTCGTTCCCGCCAACCGCGGATCCTACTCCATGCGCCTGCAACGCAGCCCGGCCCTCGCCCCGGGCTCGTGGACCGATGTCGAAATCCCGGGTGCCTCCACCACCGTCAATGGAGTCGAATTTATCATCACTCCCCTGCCAGGCGGTAGCCTCAATCAAATCAAAGCCGTGTTCCCCGCAGGTCCGTCCGGCGGTTTTTTTGTGCGCCTTGCCGCCACCCCTGCGGGCTCGTGATCGACGTCATCGCCCCCGACGATATCAACGACTGGTCCCTCCATCTCACCCTCGATCTCGAAAAATCCAACGAAGCGAGAACGCCCATCCTCCACCTCGAATCCATCGCCCCGATTTAGCGGCTCGAAAATTACCCATAAAGCCAGCTGCTTGGGGGTAAAATCGTGCTGGAATGACGCCAACCAAAGTGGCATGGTCCCTTCGGAATGGAAAAACCCACTGACAACGTTCTTCGGCTTTCCGCAAGGGGCCAAAACACCCGGAAGAACTTCGGGACGGCGGTGTCGCGGAAACGTGGAGAGTCGAACTTTATGCGCTCTTTCGAGCGAGCTTACTTTGCGAGGCACCGTGTTAAGGGGACGGCTGCTGGAGAGTTTTCGTTGGCTGGCTTCGGTGTTGCTGACTTGGTTTGGATCGGCTGGCAACCCGATCCCGCCGCCGAGGATTTTACGGCATTGAGTTTGGAAAAGCAGCTAAGGAACCGCCACTTTTACGCGTTTGAAGGCAAGCTTAAGGATTGGAGACGGGCTCTGCAACAAGCGTTCCGCTACCGTTACTTTGCTGACAAGGCAATTGTTGTGATGCCAAATGCAAACGCAGAACCAGCGATTGCCAATCTGGAAGCATTCCGACATCTATCCGTAGGCTTGTGGACTTACGATGCCAAAACAGGGCTCATTCGAGAGCACTTCACCCCTACCCGCGTCCGTGCGTTTAGTGAAGAGGCGAGGCAAAAGGCGATCAAGACATTGACCTCAAAAATCAATTTCCGCCAATTCAGCAAATAGATCGAGGCCGCCCCGCAACGATTCAAGGTGATCTCCATTGGATCGCCCATTGAGCCGCATACCCGGCGACAGATTGATGCGCTCATAAAGTCCACCAGCCTTCGAAATCCATTCCCGGCAATCGTCCAGTGTTGGCTCGGAGTTTAGCGATGAAAAACTCGAAATGGCGTTCCAAGTTTGTAAGACCTCTTCCATTTGCCCGTTCGGCATCGAGCCGTTTTGAGTATCGTAGAATTGATCAGTATCAAGGCCGTTGAGAACTTCAGGAAACCGTCCTCGCAATAACTGCAATTCATCAAAACGGATTGAATTCAGCAAACCGTTGGACAAATAGCGTAAGACCGGTCTCCTGCCACCCGGAGATGGGGGAGAGAATCGATCCAATGAAAATACCTTTTGAGTATTGAACCAGCCTGTTGCTCCTGCTGAGCCTCCAGCTGCTGCAAGAAACGGGGTCAGGATATCTGAATACCCATTGATTACTTCAAATCCGTTGAGCCTAAGTGAATGGTTCATCAGCATCCAACCCGCTAGTGTCCTTGGGTCCACTAGTTCGGGGGCGATCCCGGAGGTCGGCTGATGCACTAGGAGATAGAAACCATCGGGCGGCGTTTCAAGCACGGTGATATCAGATAAGAATTCCTCCAGTGAGTGACGGTCTTGCAAGGCTTCCGCATCCATCGCCAGCGTCACGTAGACGGGCCGGTCGTCTCCGACGGATTCCCATGTGTCTTTCGCATTGCGGATAAAGTTTTTGGCGATAACAGCTTCGACTGAATTGAAGCGTTGCCTGATTACTATTCCCGGAGCAATCACGGCACTCAACGGCAACGCCGCTTGGAACTGAAGGCACGATTCAAGATCAGATCTTACAATCGACTCGGACTCCAATTGTGAGCGTCGGCGTGCCTCAAAATAGGGGTAGTCGCCAGAAACCAGTTTTCCCATACGACAATCGGGATCATAGGCAAGGACACTCGCGTAGCATTGCGGGTCGAATAAACGATCTGCGTTGGGAAATTCCCCAAGCATGCGGTCCAGCAGCGCATTTGTTCGTTCAAGCGGGAAATCCTTCGGGCTGATAATGGCACCGTGAATGTGACCGGCTGATAAACCCCGAATAATCCTGTCACTCTCACCACTTCCAGTGCCACATCCTTGTTGGGCGTAAAGTTTCATGAATCAGATTTTAGTTTGAGAGATGAGTGAGGTGAAGTTTGCAGGACGAAGCGCCGGCTTTTTCTTGAGTAGTTGGTCGATCAGCTGACAGAATTTCGGGCTAAAGTCCGGACGAAGATCGTGTAGAGGTGTGGCAGGTTGGTGCAGTGCTCTTGTAACGGTTCGTATGGGATCATCGCTGTCGCGTGCGATTGGGTGCTGGCCAGCAGAGTATTCAAAAACCGTTAGAGCCACAGTGTAAAGGTCTGTCCGGTAGTCGAGATTCCCACGGAAGTTGGGATTTCCCATTTCAGGTGCAAGATAGCGAGCCGTGCAGGGCACGCCTTGCACGGTAAGTCCGCTTTCAAGCAGCCCGAAAGCGATTCCCAAGTCAATGAGTACAAAGGGCCGATCTGGATCGTTAAGCTTGATTACATTCGCTGGCTTGATGTCGCGGTGGATGTAACGCATTGACCAAATCTCCTTCACCGCCTCAAGCAGGCATCGCATCAAAAGCTTGGCCTCGTTCTCATCGGGCAAAGCGGATTTTGCACGAATCAATTTCCACAAATCAGGGCCATCCAAAAACTCTTCGGCATAGATCGAGTAGAAGTCGCCTTGGATTTCATGTTCCCCCAGTGGAATGGAAGAGAGCTTTACCATGAAGGGTGACTCACATCGTTCGAGAATGTTATACTCTCGACGAACTCTAGCAAAACACTCGTCACGGAATCTTTCCTGTTCGTCCGATCCGTCCGTGCGAGGAATGCTGATTACCTTCAATACTT
>JBBARN010000114.1:0-21041 GCA_040399845.1 Luteolibacter sp.
GAAATTGAAGGGCTGGGCATTTCCTAATGGAAGATGGGCCCCTGCCGTGCTGTATTTTGTGCGTATGAAATCAAGACTGATGTTGATCGCGATGGCTGCCTGTTTGGTTCTCCCTGTCCGGGCAGAGGAGGAAACCAAGCTGGGCAAGGGAATGGAGGAAATGAATGATGCCTACAAGGCCTTCCGCCGGGAGACGGATCCAACCAAAGGCGCGGCGCTGGCAAGGGAGGCTCAGAATGCCACGGCCAAGACCCTGTTGGAAACACCCAGCATGGTTTCAAAAATGCCCGATGGCCCGGAGAAAACCAAGGCAGCCGCAGAATATCGCAAGATGATGGGCCAGGTTTATGTCGCTCTCTGCGAGGTGGAAGAAGCCTTCCTGGCCGGCAAGGTCGATGAGGTGGCGGCCATCGTGGAACGTCTCAAGGAGATGAAGAAGAAAGGCCACGAGAAATTCATTGAAGACGAGTGATTCCGCCGAAGCGCTGGATTTTTAGAACAAAAAAGGCCCGGGAGATAAATCCCGGGCCTTCATTTTCAGCGAGTTGAGATTTTTTGCACCCTGATCACTCGATGACCACGCGGGTGCCTACTTTGACCTTGGAGTAAACAATTGGGATCGTCCCGCTCGGGCCACGGACGCAGGCGTGGGATGCCGGGTATCGGCGGACCGGGCCAATGTGATGGCCGACGCCGTCGTTGGTCAGGCGCATCCAATTCCGCATCGGAGCCCCGACGAATTTTCCGCCTTCCGGGATCTTGTCTTCCATGGCATCCGCATCGCGATTTACCACATCTCCATTGGCATCCAGAATTTTGCCGTAGCGGTTGGAGCTCTTGTCCACGATTTTCTCGAGGATGTAGAAGGTCCCGGTCGGGGTGGGGCGGGATTTGACGCCGGAGCAGATCGGGTAATCGATGACGACTTCCTCACCATTCATCAGGAACCCGCGCTGGGTGCCGAGGTTGATCTTGATATGGGAGTTCTCCGGATTGGTTTGGGAGAGGAGTTGGTCATTTTTCCAGACGCTGTGGGTCTTGGGATAGGTCGGCTCCGCCTTGAAATGGTCGTAGGTGCCCGGTGGGAAGGGGTTGATGGGTTTGCCATCCTTCTGGGCAGCAAGATTCGCGTTGGATGCCTGATTGGCGCAGTTGGCCAGCAACAGAGCGGTGGCGGCTGCGGCGCAGTGGGCAAAAGTGCGGAGGGTGATCATGATGTGGAACAGTGGGGGAGTTGGACTAGGCAGGAATTCACGGAAATGCAACCCCGATGCATCCCAGTGGATCGGGGAATCCCCGAGCTGGAAATCCAAGGGGGCTGCGATCCGGGCTTCCGGAATCAGACGCTGCAGATCTGCACGCCTTGTTTGAGGCTGGCGATTTTATCCGCGCGTTTCGGGATGAATTCCTGGCCGACGAAGCCCTTGTATCCGGTATCGGCGATGGCGCGCATGATGGCGGGATAAAAGAGTTCCTGGGTATCGTCGATCTCGTTGCGGCCGGGGACGCCGCCAGTGTGGTAATGGGAGAAGTAGCTGTGATTGGCCTGGATAGTGGCAATGACGTCTCCCTCCATGATCTGCATGTGGTAGATATCGTAGAGCAGTTTGAAATTTTCGCTGCCCACCTTCTTGCAGAGTTCCACGCCCCAGGCGGAGTGGTCGCATTGGTAATCCTTGTGGTTCACCTTGGAGTTGAGGAGTTCCATGACGAGGGTGAGTCCGAGTTTTTCCGCGAGCGGGATGAGGCGCTTGATGCCCGCGGCGCAATTTTCGAGGCCCTGTTCGTCGGACATGCCATCACGGTTGCCGGAAAAGCAGATGACCTGCTTGGCCCCGACTTCGGCGGAGGCCTTGAGGTGGGTCTCATAGGCGGCGACGAGCGTGTCGTGATGCTCGACGCGGTTGAAGGCGCGCTCGATACCGCCGACCTTGACGCCGGACGGGGTGGTGCCGCCGGGGAAGGAAACCATCGCGCAGGTCATGTCATGTTTCTTTAGCACGGCGAAATCCTCGGGCATGAGGAGTTCGATCGACTTGAGGCCGAATTCCTTGCCGGCGACGCAGAGGTCTTCGAGCGGGATGGAGTTGTAGCACCATTTGCAGACGGAGTGGTTGATGCGGGTGCCGGGCGCTGCGGCATCGGCTGCGCCGAGACGGGTGGCAAGGGATGCGGCGGCGGCGGTGATGGCTGCGGTTTTTCCGGTATTCATGAGAAAGGAGCGTCGGTTCATCGGGGTGGTTCTACGTCTGCAATCAGGCGGGGCTTACAGGTAAGACCGCCGGGCAACGCGGAAAACTGCCAGCCTACCCGACCAATGGCAAGCCGGGGAATCCGGGGGCGCCTTGTTTGCGTTGGATTCTGTTAGGTGATCAGGCTTCGTTTTTCCATGGGATTTATGCAGTGTCGTAACCCTCCTGCCAATGATCTTTCCCGATCTCGTATTCATCGATGTGAAATCCTTGCCTGTTCTCAGTGGCGCAGTCGACGACGTCTGGAAACGCACGAAAACCTGGTTGTGTCGCCAATCGCCTCGTCGCTTCGATAGCATCCTCACGCGTGACATAGACACCAATCATCTTCACGTTGTCCTCGCGTTGAGGAAGCGTGTGTAAGTGCTGCACTACAAAGACACTTTTCATTTTGTCATGTCGCGCCGTCTGTTTCCGGTCTTTGTCTTCTCAGAGTTAGGTTGTAACCAATCTCTGGTTCATTTGATCGATTGAGCCGTATCAGTTCAATCTCTTTGCGGCGAACTTCTGAATCCGACGCTGTCTCAGACTGCCACAATATATCCTTCCGAATTGTAAATGACATTCGCTCACTGCGGCTGAAATCCTTTGCGATCACAGCGCTAGACGCACTTCCAAAATAATTGATCGAGTCAGTAAGGTCCATGCCGATATAGATTTTCCCGTTTGGGTATGTGATCTTGTAGACGACTTTCATGTTTCCTGCCTAACGTCAAAAGTGATGATGCAGCCATGGAGTTAACTTTGAACTGAAGTTGAGGAGCTTATGAGGGGGGATTATCCACGACTTATTGGGCCTTCTTCATCTCGGCTTCAAACCGAAGCTGCATCTCAACTAGCGCATCAATACGTCGGTTGACTCCACGAAGCTCAACTTGAAGCGCTAGCCCGATCACAAACAGAACGCCAGCAGCTGCTATCCAGCCTTCGGGCTGCCAGATGCTGATGGCGATGAGCGCGAGTGTCAGAATAATGTGAGATGCACCACATCCGAAATACCCGCTAGCTTGCCGGATTCGTGATTCCCGGCGTTGGAGATTGCTGAGAATCATCCGGGCAACAACTTCTTGTTCTTCTTCTGGCGTCGTCACTCTCATTGCATCGGATCCTTGCATGGTTTTTGGGTAAAATTGTTTTTGTCCCACAGGTCAATCGGTAGCATCCCGAGAAGTGATATCAAGCCTGGATTGCCAGTGGGGCGTAACTGCTTGATTTTATGAGTTATCTACGAGGAGGTGTGAGGATCACTGAGGACGAGGGAATGTGTTTTCGAGCGGAGTCGAATTGGGCAGATAGATTTGGGTTGTGAGTGGATTTTTCTTGTTCAGAGAGGGCGATATGGAGGGAAAATGGCACTACGAATCTTACGAATCGAACGAATCTTTGGTTGCTTGGACCTTTTGAGGTTTCCACCCCATTGGTGATGGCGGACTTGGCATCCCGCCGATCGAGACTGCTTCTCCGCTTTTCAAACGAGGCGGGCTTGGAACTCGGGGGTCCAGAGGGTGGCGACGATGCTTTCCTGGGCGGTTTCCATGGTGGCGCGTTCGGTGGGATCGGCGTCTTCGTGGCCAGCGAGGTGGAGGAGGCCGTGGATGAAGTAACGGAGGAGCTCGCGGGGGAAGGGTTCGCCGTATTCGCTGGCCTGGCGGAGGGCGACGGCGGCGCCGATGACGATTTCTCCGTGGTGGAAGGTGATGACGTCGGTGGGGCCATCGATGTCCATGAAGTCCTTGTGGACGCGGGCGCTGGTTTCGTCATCGACGAGGGCGACCTCGAGGGTGGCGAGCAGGGCGAGCGGAGTGTCCGGCCCGGTGGCGTGGGAGAGGGCGAGGTCGGCGGCTTGGTTGGCGATGTCTTCGAGGGCGGTCAGCCAGCTTTCCGGGATTTCGGTGGTTTCCTGGTTGTTGCCGATGATGACTTCGAGGGACATGGGAAGACCTTGTTGGGAAGGATTTCAGGCCCGCTTGGGCATGGGGATGACGCGGCCGCCCTGGCTGGTATCGCGATCCGAATAGAGGCGTTTGGTCGCGGAAGAGGGTCGATCGTCGTCTTTTGGATAGTCGATGCGGCTGTGAAGCATGCTGCGCAGCGTGTTGGCGAAGCTTTCCTTGACGATGGCCAACTCCTGAAGCGTGAGCGGGCAATCATCGAGCTGGCCATCCTGGATTTTTGATTGGACCAGATCCTCGATCAGCCCCCGAATTCGGGCTGGGCTGGGTTTTCCAAGGGTGCGTGAGGCGCTTTCGACCGTGTCGGCGAGCGCGATGATTCCACTCTCGCGGGTGCTTGGACGCGGGCCGGGATAGCGGAAGTTTTTTTCATCAATGGTCGGCAGATCCTCGGGGTTTTCCAGCCGGCGATCGACCTTTTCGAGTTCCAATTTCTTCTGCTCTTGGGCGCGGCGGTAGAAATAGAAGACGAGGGAATCGCCGTGGTGTTCCTGAATCACATCGATGATCCGCGGGTTGAGCTTGTGTTTGACGGCGAGGTCCACCCCGTCCTTGACGTGGGCGATGATGATCAGGGCGCTCATGGTCGGCGTGAGCGCATCGTGGGGGTTGTCTCCGCTGTCGTGTTGGTTTTCGATGAAATAGCCGGGTTTTTTCAGTTTCCCGACATCATGGAAATACGAACAGACGCGGCACATCGGGGCATTGGCACCGATTTTCTCGGCCGCAGCTTCGGCGAGAGAAGCGACGATCAGGCTGTGGTGGAAGGTCCCGGGGGCTTCAAGCTGCATTTGGCGGAGCAGCTTGTGGTTCAGGTCGCTGAGTTCCAGCCATGAAATGTCGGTGGTGAGAACAAACATGCCCTCGAACATCGGCAGCAGCCCGCTGATCAGCAGGGCGGTGAACACGGCAGTGCCGAATGCTGCGGAGCTGCCGGTGCCGAGGACCTGGAGGTGGTCCATCGCATTCGGGCCAAAGCAGGCGGCGACATCCAGATTGCCGAGCAGGACGCCGATCACCAGTGTGAGGGCCCCCACATAGATGCCGGCCTGGAGGAGTTGCAGGCGTTTGCGGACCTGGTGGGAAAGCAGCACGCTGGTGATCCCGCTCACGAGGCTGAGGATCATGTAGGTGAGAGCCTGGCCTTGCGGGACGAACAGGCAGCCGATCAGGGTGACGAATACCGCCGAAAACGCACCGACAGCGCGCCCGAGCAGCACCCCGTGGAGCATCGGCGCCAGGGCAAAGGGCACGAAAAAGAAGCGGAAAACCTCGGGAATGTGCCCGGCATTGGCGAGGCTCATCGTGAGGCGGACCAAGAGCAGGTGTCCGGCCAATCCGCCGAGCACGAGGACTACCCGGCTGTTGCGCCGACAGGAGGATTGAAGGCTGACCTGAAACATCACGATGGCCGTGACGGCGATGATGAATCCGTAGAGTGCGCCTTTCAGGGGGACTTCGGCAAACGAGGTCCCGGGTGATGATTTCAAGACCATCACGGCACAACCGACGGCAAACGTGGCAAACAAGCCCAGTTTTACCCAGTAGCTGTCCTCCAAGGCCTGCACGACCGGATTCTCGCTGTGAACGCGGCGCTTTTTGCCCGACGACAGACCCTGTTGGGCCAAGCGCCAGCGTTTGATGGCATCCAAAAATCCCACTGCGGTAGAAGAGTCGGTTCAGGGGCAGCAACCCGGAGTGAGTGCCTGCCGGGCGGGACGCTAGCGCCGGATCCCGCTCTTGGCAATCTGCAAATCGCCGTCGAAATCGCCGAGTCGGAGCGGATATTCAACCCCGATTGATCTTCAAAAGAGCTTGGAAACAAAACGTGCGGGAATTCGACAGCGATTGGCCGAAGCTGCCTGTCTACCCGCCAGAAAGCGCCGCCCCCAACCCATCAGGGGCTCGGAGCGACGCTTCGGTGTGACTAGAACATGCGAACGCCTCACAAAAACGACGGGTAAGCTTTCATCGATTTTTGTCTCATGGCCAAGGATGCAGCCGTGTCGATATTGTTTCTTGAAGGGCGAATGATGTTCATGTCGCGAGCCGTTGTTGAATTGTAACAATTCAGTGGTTGTCGGTGTCCGCAGGGGAATGTAACGTTTCTGTCACATCAAATTCCTTTCGCTTCCCGAAAGCGGGCAATTTCAAGCGGAAATTTCGACCTGACACAATCTTATGAACGAAACACAAGACACACCATCGACCCTTGCAGACGCGGAAATCGTATCTCCGAATGAAGATTCACGTTCCCGGATCAAGGCGGCCAAAGCCAATCTCAAGCAGGCGAAATCAGCGGTGAAAACTGCGAAGAAGGCCGCAAGTTTGGCGAAGAAGGAGGTGAAGGCACTCAAAAAGTCCCTTTCCAAGAAGAAATAGGGCATCACCCTGCACTGAGTGCCGGGGATCCGAATCTCCAAGGATGTCCCAATCACCCTTGGCTTCAGCCACGCCGATTTGTATGATGAGCTGATCGATGAAGCGGTGGCCGGATTCGGAATGACGGTAGCGGGTGGCGGAGGTCGTCGAGAAGTAGGGTGATCGAGTGATCGAGGACGGGCGAGGCCATGCGGTGGATGCGGATGGTCAAGGTGTCCGCGGAAGACGCGGTTTGCGCCCAATCATTTTCCGAGCAACCTGCAAAAAATCAAAGATTCAGCACAGACGGATCAGGACGTGCGACCTTTTTCGAGGCAGCATCACCGCGCCAGGTAGGGCGGCACCGCCGGGGCCGCAGGTGAAAGAGGTGAGAACGTGAGGACCAAGTGGGACGGAACGGCACCCCTTGGGCAAAATCGTTCGCCCCCCTTTCGCAGGTTCCCCCGGCGGTGGAACCCTACCTTTTTTGCAAACGGCCAGGTAGGGCGGCACCGCCGGGGCCGCAGGCGAAAGAGATGAGAACGTGGGGACCAAGTGGGGACGGAACGGCTCTCCTTGGGCTGAATCGTTCGCCCCCCTTTCGCCGGTTCCCCCAGCGGTGGAACCCTACCTTTCGACGTCCTGATTCTCCCGGAAGATGTCTTGGCCCGTTTTCGTTCTGATGAGGCAGGATTTCTTGCGGCCCAAGGGCCTGGGTGGCTTGTCGAGTCGGGCATGATGCCAGGCCCTTGGCCCTACGGAAGTGCCAAACCATATTCCTTGAAACCCACGCAACATCAGGAATTTCATATTACAGGATCAGGATGTCTGAAGTTCGAGCATCGCGGCGTCTCGATCAAAGTTCAGCTTTCCAAAAAGCCCTCCAGCGATTCCCGCAAGGTCGTCCGGGCGCGGAAAAGCAGGCTTTTTACCGCAGAAACCGAGAGGCCGAGGACGCTGGCGATGTCCTCGTAGGGGAGTTGCTCGTAGCGGCGGAGCACCACGGCGGTGCGCTGCGCTTCCGGCAGGCTTGCAATGGCGGCATCGACGGCGGCTTGGAGTTCGGATTGCAGCAGTTCGGAGTCCGGTTGGCGGTCGGGGCTGTCTTCGATGAGGTGATTGGAGTTTTCCTCTCGTTCGTCGGAAGAAACCTCCTTTTTGCGGCTCCTTCGGCGGGTTTCGTTGAAAACCAAGTTGCGGGTGATGGTGAAGAGATAGGTGGTGAACTTGGCCTCGGGTCGGTAGCGCTTGGCGTTGCGCCAGATGCGGAGGAATACCTGCTGCGCGATGTCTTCCGCGTCGGTCGGGCTGCCGAGCATTTTGGCGACGGTGCCGATGACCGCATTCTGGTGGCGTTCGACCAATTCCCGGAATGCCTGATGGTCGCCCGCGCCAATCCGGACCATGAGCGCGTGATCCGCCGATCCTTCATCGTCTTGTGCTGGCGAAAAGGCGGCCTCCATTTTCACGAATAGGGGTAAAGTGGCGACATGGGCTGTCCACATGGATCATTGAACCACGGGGCGGTGCTGAAGTTGCGCGGCAGGCGGCAGGATGTGGAAGTGGAATTCAAAACATTTCCGCCCGAGCCCATGCTTCCACCTCGGGGTCGAGATAGACTTCCTCGAGAACCTCGCGTGCCCAGTCCTCCCGCTTGGCCAATTCACTGAGCATGCGCCACGCGACGACCTGCACGGCAGGCATCTCGCTCCAGACCGCCTCGGCAAGGCATTGCCAGGTCCGCCCAGCCAGGCGTCGCGGATTTTCCAACATTTCGTGGCACTCGTTGGAAATCAGCAGGGTGCGCTCCAATTCAGGATCCTCACCCACCGGTGGCACTTCATAAGGGCGGAGTGGCACGCCGGCGGCCCCGGTGATTTCACACTTCGATTTGGCGCGCCGGGTGAGATCTTTTCCCAGCCCTTGAAGGGCCATCATCCGCGCCTGATGCAGTTCGTAGCCTTTCGCCATGCCGCATGATAGCAGCTTCGAAATCCATGCGAAATCCCCAATTTGCATGGATTTTTCCGTGATTTTGGGGCCGATGGGAGATTTTTCCGAAACCGGCCTTGTTCGCTGGCAAGTCCCTGTCTTATGCTCGCCCAACCTTTTGCAGGCGTGTCATCATCTTCACCTACATCCCATGTTTTAGGAGTCCTTCCCTCTCGTTGGGGCTCCACCCGCTTCCCTGGCAAGCCGCTTCATCTCATCGCCGGAAAACCGCTCATCCAGCATGTTTGGGACCGCTGTCAGCAGTGTTCCGGGCTCGATGAAATCATCGTGGCCACCGATGACGAACGAATTTTTTCTGCTGTCGAGGCCTTCGGCGGCAAGGCAGTGATGACCTCCACGGATCATCCCACCGGAACCGACCGCATTGCCGAGGCGCTGCTCGCCGTGCCGCAGGCGACCCACATTGTGAACATCCAGGGCGACGAGCCACTCATTGATCCCGCACTCATCGATGAACTCGCCCGCACCATGACCGCTGATTCCTCACTGGACATGGCCACCGCCGCCAATCCGCTCGACCCTGCCGATCCGGCGGTCTCGGACCCGAATGTGGTGAAAGTCGTCACCGCGCTCGACGGCCGGGCGCTCTATTTTTCGCGCTCCCCGCTGCCATTTTTCCGCAATGCCGTGGCGGGCTTGCCGGTGCTGCGCCACAAGGGCATCTATGCCTACAGTCGCGGTTTTATCGAGCGCTTCGTCACCTGGCCTCCCTCGCCGCTGGAGCAGGCGGAGTCGCTCGAACAACTCCGCGCGCTGGAAAACGGCGCGTCCATCAAAGTCCTTCTCACCTCCGACACCTCACCCGGTGTCGATACACCTGCACAAGCCCTCGAAATCGAACGCCTCCTTGCCGCCGAATCCTGAACTCCGAATCCACAGCTCACACTCATCATGAAATATATTTTTGTCACCGGCGGCGTTGTTTCCTCTCTCGGCAAAGGCCTTGCCGCAGCCTCCATCGGAACGTTGTTAGAGCACCGCGGCCTCAAGGTGCTGATGCAGAAGTTTGATCCTTATCTCAACGTCGATCCCGGCACGATGTCGCCCTATCAGCACGGCGAAGTCTACGTGCTCGACGATGGCGCGGAGACGGACCTCGACCTCGGCCACTACGAGCGCTTCACCTCCGGCGTGCTTTCCCGGATGAACAATCTAACATCCGGTCAGGTTTTCGATTCGGTCATCAAAAAAGAACGCCGTGGCGAGTATCTCGGCAAGACCGTCCAGTTCATTCCCCACGTCACGGATGAGATCAAGGACCGCATCCGCATGGTTTCGGAAAACAATTCGGATGTGGATGTGTTGATAACCGAAATCGGCGGCACGGTCGGTGATATGGAGGGTTTGTTGTTCCTTGAAGCGCTGCGCCAATACGCGTTGGAAGTGGGCAAGGAAAATGTCTGTTTCATCCATGTCACGCTGCTGCCATATATCAAAGCGGCCGGTGAGGTGAAAACCAAGCCCACCCAGCAATCGGTGGCCAAGCTTCGCGAAATCGGTATCCAACCTGATATCATCATCTGCCGCACCGAGGCGGATCTGGATGAGGACAACCGCAAAAAGATTGCCATGTTCTGCAATGTCGAGCGCAAGAACGTGGTCGCTTTCCGCGATGTGGCGCACACGATTTATGAATGCCCACTCGATCTCCGCCGCGACAAGATCGACCGCCTCGTGGTGGACAAGATCGGCCTCGGCCACACGCCGCCACCCGCACTTGAGGATTGGGAGCGCTTCGTGCAGCGCGTGATTCATCCCAAACACAAGGTCACCATTGCCGTCGCCGGGAAATACATCGAACTCCAGGACGCCTATAAATCCATTTACGAATCCCTCATTCACGCCGGTGCCCATCATGACACCAAGGTCCGCATCGTCCGCGTGGACACAGAGGCCATCGAAGACCACGGAGCAAAATCCGTGATCGGCGATGTCGATGGCATCCTCGTTCCCGGAGGTTTCGGCGATCGTGGCACTGAAGGCAAAATCCAGGCCGCTCAGTATGCCCGCGAAAACAAAATCCCTTACTTCGGCATTTGCCTCGGCATGCAGATCGCGACCATCGAGTTCGCCCGCAATGTGTGCGGCCTGACGGGGGCGAATTCCACCGAGTTTGACAAGACCACCAAACACCCGGTCATCTGTCTTCAGGAAGAACAAAAAGGCGTGGAGGATATGGGTGCGACCATGCGTCTGGGTTCTTGCGAGTCTATCCTTTTCGCCGGCACCAAGGCAGCGGAGTTGTATGGAAACAAGGATCGCATCCTCGAACGCCATCGCCATCGTTATGAGTTCAATTCCGACTATCAGGAGCGTCTCCAGGAATGCGGATTGGTGATTTCATCGGTGTCTGCCGAAGAAGGTTTGGTCGAAATTGTCGAGCTGCCGGATCATCCGTTTTTCATCGGCGCTCAATTCCATCCCGAGTTCCAATCGAAGCCGAATTTCCCGCATCCATTGTTTGCCGGATTCGTGGCCGCGTCCCTGGAGCACGCGCAGAAGATGGCATAACTCGTGAAGCCCTCAGGGTTTCCATTCCAACTCGATCAGGGAAACACCCTGACGATTGAGGTCGAAGGAAACCTGGCATTTGTCATTCTCGCGGGTGATCTTCACTCCATCGGCGATGGGTTTCATCTGACTGGCTTCTTCAAGTTCGCGGATTTGTGTTTCGGAAGGAGATTGGGGTGATCCCATGGCAAGCCAGGCGGTGAAGGAATTCGAGTGGCCTTCATCAATGAGACGCTGGGTAACGCTGGGAGTGCCAGTTGGTGTTCCCGTGAAATCGATGGTGATGGATGCCGGATCGCCGGGCAGGTCGTCATCATGATAGTGCCACGCGATCAACGTGATGCGGTTGCCTTTGCGGGCGGCGAGGGCGGAAACATCCGGCGTCTTGCGAACACCGGATTTCAGCAACTCATCCAAGGTCACGGCGGCATCGCTGTGAACCTTCAGGCGATCGCCATCCATGCGCGAAAACATTCGGAAAACATTGAGCACGGGTTTGTCGATGCCATTGGTGGCGAGCGAGCGGAAACCGGCGAAATACGGTTGATCCTCGAATTCAAAGGCCCAGGTCAGTGCGCCTTCCAGATTCACGCCGTGTTTTTCTGCTAGATCGAGTTTCCGCGGAAAGCTCGCGGCCGTATAACTCGAATACATCGTGCCATTGCGGTAGGCGAGATGAGGTCCTTGGCAGGCGGCACAGCCTTCCGGATCGGACTCACCGATGACGATGGGAGTTTGTTTGAGTTGTGGATAGCGGGCAATCACCCCGAAAGCACCATCGATATCACGCAATTGATTGGACATGCCCATCCTCACGCGGCCCTCGATGTGTTGCGGGCTGCCTTTGGCATGGAATGAAATGAAATCCATGGGTGTGCCTTTTTCGCCCGTGGCGTGGTTGGTTCCTTCCAGGCAATGTTTGATGAATTTTTCCAGAAAGTCTCCACCCTTGCCGCCGGCGAGGTCCGGTCCCCCTACGCGTGCTTTGGGGATCGCGCGGCGCACGGCGCGGATGGCGTGATCATGCAATTTGTAGAATTCCTCCCGCGTGCCTTGCCAGTAATCGATGTTCGGTTCGTTCCAGGTTTGCCAATACCACTTGAGAACCTCCTCTTCACCATATCGGGAAACACAGTGTCTCGCCCACTGATAGATCAGCTCTTCCCATTTGGCATAATCCTTCGGTGGATGAGCCCAGCCAGCGTAGATCTTCGAATACTTATCAGTTGGCGACCATGGATTGCGATAGGGATCCGGCTTGACGGAGAGCGCCTTGGGCATGAAACCGAGTTGCACATAGGGGCGAACGCCCTTTGCTCGATACGTGTCAAAAATGCGGTCCACGATGGTCCAGTCATAGACCGGTTTTCCCGCTTCATCCTCGGTGTAGGCATTGGTGGATCCCCACTTGAGTCCGTGCTCGCCCTTGCCAGTGCATAACAGGCAATGGGTGCGGAAAAACACCTCGTCTTTTTTCAATTCCCCCAAATGGCCTAACAACTCTGAACCGTCGTCCATGTAGGCATAGTTCGGTTCATCGGCACCGAAGAAACGCCAGATCGGTTTCAAGGGACCGGTGGGTTTACCCGCATCGATCTGCATGCGGACGGGGAAGCTTTCGGCATGCGCGTAGCATGCAAGTCCGGCAATGGCCAGACCCGTGAGGAGGAATTTCATGGGTTTGATAAGTTAACACGAAGGGATTCATGTGAACCCGCTCGTGCTGGTGGAATTTGGGTTTTCCAAATCGATCAGACCTTCATCAGGTCCGCTTCCTTCGCCACCGCCATTTCATCCACCTTCTTGGTGTATTTGTTGGTGAGCGTCTGGACTTCTTCTTCGAAATCCTTCTGAGCATCTTCAGCGATGAAATTTCCCGCCTTCATTTTTTTGGCGGCATCCATGCCATCCTTGCGGACGCCGCGAAGACGCACCTTGGCTTCTTCCGCGAGTTGTTTGATGAGCTTGACCATGTCGCGACGGCGTTCTTCGGAAAGTTCGGGGATCGGCACACGGATCGAGCGGTCTGCCGCAGCAGGATTGAGCCCCAGTTTGCACTCGCGGATGGCGCGCTCAATGTCGCGGGTCGTCGCAGGATCGAAGGGCTGGACCATCAGCATGCGCGGCTCGGGCGAGCTGATCACCGCGATGCTCTTGAGCTTGCTGACGCCGCCGTATGCCTGCACGTGCACATCGAGATTTTCAATCAATGCCGGGCTTGCCTTGCCGGTGCGCACTCCGGTGAACTCATGCGCGAGATATTCCACGCATTTGATCATCGAGTCTTCTACTTCGAGGATTTCTTCGTCCGGGTCCATGGCTTGCAGATTTGAAATTTGAGATTTGAAATTTGAAACGTTTTACTCGCCGTGAACAAGCGTGCCGATCGGTTGGCCGCGCAAGGCGTGGGAGAGGTTTCCTTCGGGGCCGAGATCGAAAATGATGATCGGGATGTGGTTGTCCATGCAAAGGCTGAAGGCCGTGGTGTCCATCACGTTGAGGCGCTTGGAAATGCACTCGTGGAAGGTCACCGTCTCGTAGCGCACGGCATCCGGGTTTTTGCGCGGGTCCGAATCATAAACGCCATCCACTTGGGTGGCCTTGAGGATCACATCGGCACCCATCTCGCTGGCGCGGAGGGCGGCGGTGGTGTCTGTGGAGAAGAAGGGATTGCCGGTGCCGGCACCAAAAATGACCACCTTGCCCTCATCGAGTTGGCGCTCGGCTTTGCGGCGGATGAATGTTTCCGCGACGTTTTTCATCTCGATGGCAGATTGGACCACGCAGCTGACCCCCTGATGCTGGAGCGCGCCTTCGAGTGCGAGTGAATTCATGACGGTGGCGAGCATGCCCACGTAATCGGCGGTCGCCCGGTCCATACCGCGTGCTGAAGCGCTGGCTCCGCGCCAGAAATTGCCACCACCGACTACGATTCCGAGCTGCAACCCGGAACTCACTGCTTCCCTGATTTCCGACGCAATGCGCTCAACGATCTCCGGCGAGATGTTGTCCCGGGAATTCGCCCCTCGCAGGGCCTCTCCGCTGAGCTTGAGAATGGCGCGCTTGAAGGGTCGGGGATCTTTGGGACGTTGTGGCATGTCGGGTAAGGGTTGCGCAATGAAAACGAATTCCCCCCCGATTTGAAAAGGCAAAACACGGAATCAATTTTCCGACGGTGCATCCCCGACGGAGAACCGAGCCCCGAGGTCACGGAGATTCGCTTTCGCCTCATCCGCGCCTTCGATCACCAGCGTCACCGCCAGCGGCAGGGTTTGCGGTTTCTGGTATTCATCCAAGGTCTTGCGCAGGGCCACGATCGCCAGTTTGAGGATTTGGCGTGCAGTGAGATCGATTTCGGTGGGAATGGCCAATTGACCCACGTCCAAACGCACCATCAGTCCTTCGCTGTTCATTTCGCCGCTAATGCCGATATTGCAGATGACCAGCAGATTGGCCTCCTGGACTTTGTAGTTCGGGTTGTTGGTGGGAACCAGATGCGGGCTGCGGATGGCATCCACGAGCACTTCGGGAAAGGCCCCGGTCATGGCCATCGGGCGGGACATCACACAGGCTTGCAAGGCCTCCCCGGTATCGGAAATCGCCTCATCGCCATCAGTCCCATGCAGGCTGAGAGGCTCGAAAACCGGCACAACCATGATCGTGGATGCCCGCGCCACCAAGCCGCCGAGCCAAGCCGCCACCATCGCTGCAATGAGCCATTTCATGCCTGCAACCTGCCAGAAATCCCCGGGAATGCGAGCCGAATCCCCGCCAAGGTGAGCACCTCCGCGACAATTCTTGTGACGGCCGTCAGGAGAATTGTCGCGGTGAAGGGATTCCTCCGGGTCCGCGCTTGCAAAGCGGCGTGCTCCGCGCTTGTCATGGCGTATGGAGAATTTGGCCAAGGCGCGCTTTGTGATCGAAACGGAAATCGAGGGTTTGCGCCGGATGTCGAGCAACTTGGACGCCCGCTTCGTGGAGGCGGTCCGCATCCTCCACCACACGCTCGACAACCGCGGCAAGATCGTGGTCGTCGGTGTGGGGAAATCCGGCAACATCGGTCATAAAATCGCCGCCACTCTCAACTCCACGGGAGGCACGGCGGTGGTGTTGGACTCGCAGAATGCTCTTCATGGCGACCTCGGTTTGCTTTCCGATGGGGATGCGGTGCTGGCCCTGTCTTACTCTGGCGAGACGCGCGAGCTGCTGGATTTGCTGCCATTCATCAAACGTTTCGACGTCAAGGTGATCGCTCTCACGGGCAAGCCAAACTCGACCTTGGCGCGTTTGAGCGAGGTGACACTGGACACCTCGGTGGAGCGCGAGGCCTGCCCGCTCAATCTGGCCCCGACCTCGTCGTCCACGGCGATGCTGGTGATGGGGGATGCGCTGGCGATGGTGCTGCTGGAATCCCGCGGATTTACCGAAGAAGACTTTGCCCGCTTCCACCCGGGTGGCTCGCTGGGGCGTGCATTGCTGACGCGTGTATCGGACATCATGCGCTCCGAACTCGAGCTCCCTACCGTGGCGGAAGAGGCGGATGTGTTTGCCGCGCTGGATGCCATGAATCGGGTCCGCGCCGGCGCTTGCCTGATTCTCAATGCCGATGGCGGACTTGCCGGAATTTTCACCCACGGCGATTTTGCCCGCGGCTTCCGGGCGGATCCCTTGCTGGGCGGCAAACCCGTGGCGGATCTCATGACCCGCACACCCATCACCGTGCAATCGGATGCTCTCGCCGTGGAAGTCCTCAAAACCCTCGGAAAAAACCGCATCGATGACATTGTGGTGCTCAGTTCAAGTGGAAAGCCGGTGGGGCTGATCGATACTCAGGATCTCGCGAGGTTGAAGATCGTGTGAGCGCGGGGATGGATTTCAGATTTCTGATTTATATATGAAAATTACTCCTTTTACGGGCGGATTGGTGCAGACGAATGGGTATCTGGTGGAGACGCCGGATGGGAATTTCCTCGTTGATGCACCGGAGGGAGTGGCCGAGTGGGTTGAGAAAAAAGGCGTGCGTGTAGATGATGTGTTGTTGACGCATCAGCATTACGATCACGTGACGGATGCGGCGGCGCTCAAGGCTGGCGGGGCGAAGTTGCATGCGCATGCACCCTACTCCAAAGAACTCACGCTGGAGGCCGCCGCGCGCGCTTGGGGCATGCCGATCTCGGTGCTGCCATATGAGGTTGATGTTTTGTTCGATATAAGCCAACCGCTGCGACTCGCAGGCATGGAAATCCAGCTCGCCCATGTGCCGGGCCATGCCACGGATGCAGTGACTTTTTATCTAAGCGACGCCGGTGTGGTTTTTTCGGGCGATACTTTGTTTGCTGGATCAATTGGCCGCACGGATCTGCCGGGCGGCAGCACGAGCCAGTTGCTGGAGGGCATCGACAAGCACCTGATGTCTTTGCCTGCGGAAACGCGGGTCCTATCGGGCCATGGACCGGCGACGACGATCGGCCGCGAAGCTGCGGGAAATCCTTATCTCCGCTGAGATTCAGATCTGGCTACCGGCATCCTCGCCGACGATCACGGCGGATTGCGGGTTTTGGGCATTCCCCAGGCCGGGGATTACCCGGCGGACCAGCTTTTTCAGGCCGGATTCGGCAGAATCCACCTCTGCTTCTCCTTGGCGGAGGGCTTTTTCCCATGCCGGAGCGAAGCCGGGGGCTTGTTCGCGCATCGTGCGGATGGCGATTTCGTAGAT
Source organism: Luteolibacter sp. (assembly GCA_040399845.1). Classification (GTDB taxonomy): domain Bacteria; phylum Verrucomicrobiota; class Verrucomicrobiia; order Verrucomicrobiales; family Akkermansiaceae; genus Luteolibacter. The sequence continues at coordinate 16,806 of JBBARN010000114.1, forward strand.
CTGGAGTTGGCGTTGCTCGGCGCGTCCGGGTTTGGTTTGGAGCGTGGCATTGTTCACTCGGAGGGTTTCATTTTGCTGGCGCAGGGATTTCAGTTCCTCTTCGAGCGTCGCGTTGCCGGTGGCGTTGATTTTGAGCTGGGTGTTGAGGTGGCCTTGGAGGTCCTTGATTTCGCTTTCCACGCGCTTGAGTTCCCGAGCCGCCTGGCGCCGGGCGGTGAAGGCGGATTTCCAGATGAATCCCGCTACCAAAAGGCCAAGCAACAGGCCCCAGGTGAACGGATTTTGAAGGGCTGCATTGAATATTTCCATAAGATGAAGAAAGTTGAGTGATATGGGTGACCCTTGGTGCTGGGGCAAATCAGAACGATCCGGCATCCCAAGGGCCGCGCAAACCTGCCTCAGGAATGGCTTGCTGTCGATACCGGATGCAGAAACGGCATCCTCCGCCGAGAGAATCCGATCCACGGGCGGGGTGCTTTCTCTGGGATTGGAATCTGAATAATCTCGACGCCTGTCCGCCAAGCGGTCTTGCTTCGTCCGACCTCATGAGCGACGAAAACGCACCTTCCCCCGAGCCCGAAAAGAATCCACCTGCCGAGAGCGCCCCTCGCGTGCGCCGGATTTCCAATCCACGGATCAAAAAACCTGCCAAGGCCGCTCCTGCTGCCGTGGCCCCCGAGGTCGCTGCGGCCCCGCAAGAGTCGGAGCCTTCCGCGCCCGCTCCCAAAGTTTCCAAGTTTCCCGAATTCCACGATGCTCCGGAAACGCCCCAACGGGAAGATGGCGACCGCAGGGAAAAACCTTCCGATTCTCCTGAAAGTCCATCCTCATCGGCGGAGTCTGACTCTTCGGACGACACTTCCGGCCGCAACGATTGGCCCGAGCCCGAGGCTGCTTCCTCCGGCTCATCTGGCGAAAACAACAAGCGCAAGCGTCGTCGGAAAAAAGGCAAGGGCGGCAACCACGGTGGCAATCAAGCACCGCAAGGTGAGGCTGATGCCCCGGTCAATCCCGCTTCCGAAAGCGCCGATGCCTCCGTGAGCGGCGGTCAGGTCACGAATTCACCGCAACCTGCCCCACATCCGGGTCAGCAGCAGCGCCAGCAACAACCCCAGCACGCTTCCCCCTCCCGCCCGCGGCTCGATCCCGAGTTGTTGGCAAAGTTTGCCTGGAAAATCTATCTTTCCGAAGTCAGCGAAGAAGGTGTCGCGCTCATCGGCGACAACGATGCCAAGGAGCTCTCGCGCCGTTGTTTCCGCCTTGCGGAAATCTTCATGGAAGAACAGTCGCGCCGCCGCTGAGGCGTTCTGGATTTGCGGTGCGGGCGTGCAGATCATCTGCATCGCCCGGTAGATATTTCCTTCACTCCCCCTCTTTCGGCGCTTTCGGCCGGGGTGGGGGATCGGTGGGGGGGCGGGAAATCACGGCGTTTGCCCCGCTGGGGTTGCCGGAGGGGACAGGGACGGTTGCTTGAAAATCGTTGTCCGTTGGCAGCGAAAGCATCATTTCGTCGATGCCCCGCAGCCGGTCATTGGGCTCCCCGGGTGTGGGCAAGGGAGGCATCACCGGTGCATCCACCTTGGGTGCTGTGATTTGAGGAGCGGCTTCCACCACGACTGCCTTCTTGGGCGCGCAGCTGGAAAATCCCAGAGCAAACACAAGGGCAAGCATCGCCACCGGGACGCTGGCATCGCTTGAAAAAAGGGCGAAGTGGGTTCTTTTCATGTCCGGGAAATCGGGATGGGTGCGCCGCCAACAAAGCCCCGTTGCCGCCGACAAGCAAGACTCTTCAAATCGGGGATTGCCCGCAACCCGCTCCGTCCTGATTCTCCGCCCCATGAAAATCAAGTCCGCCACCTTCGTCACCAGCGCCAAAGGCTTGGCGGATTGTCCAGCATGGGAGCGGGCGGAGTTTGCCTTCATCGGGCGCTCGAATGTGGGGAAATCCTCGATGATCAACCTGCTCACCAGCAAAAGCGCTCTCGCCAAAGTCTCCGCGACTCCTGGCAAAACTCGTTTGCTGAATTTTTTCCTGATCAATGAGTCCTGGTCCCTGGTCGATCTGCCCGGCTACGGATTCGCCAAAGCCGCGAAGAGCGAGAAATTCGACTTCAATGAAATGGCGGGCGACTACATCGAACAACGGCCGAACCTCCGCCGCGTCTTCGTGCTCATCGACTCTCGCCATCCGCCCCAGCGCATCGACCTCGATTTCACCCAATGGCTTGCCGGCGGAAATCTGCCATTTTCGCTCATTTTCACCAAGGCAGACAAACAATCCGCCGCCAAGACCCGCGCCAACATCGCCTTGTTCCTTGAGGCGCTCGGTGAACTCCATCCCCTCGCCACCCCGCCTCCGGTCCACATCAGTTCCGCAAAATCCGGGGAAGGCCGCGATTCCATCCTGAACTCGATTCCGGCGGATTTGCCCTGATCTGGCCACTGCGGGAAGGGGAGGGGCTGTCGTTGTTGGATTCTTTGGGCAAAAACAACTCACGGTGCCGCTATCCCGAAAGATGGATAAAAACACACCCTTAGTTGGGATCGGCATGCTTGCGTTTGGCGTGGCGATTGGCTGGTCGCTGAAATCGGGCAATCCGACGCCGGAAGTTGCAGGGCCGGTGCCGCCTGCCAACGTGAACAAGCCTCCGGCGGCTCCAGCCCAACCAGCCGCCATCGCCACCAGCGAGGCACCTCCGCCTGGCAAGCGCGCCGTGCGCGAGCCCTCGGTGAAGAAACCGACCACCGAACCGACCGAGGAACAAAAAGCGCAAGTCTCACGCATGCAGGGCGAAATGACCAAGCTCATGACCACCCGGCAGCGGTCGAAGTTTGATAAATACCTTCAGCGTATCTCGGAGAGTGTGAATCTCACCGAGACCCAGAAGACCGCGATGGCCGGTTGGATCGACGAGCGGATGAAAAAAATCGGCGAAATGGATTTCTCAGATCCCAAGTCGATCGAGGGAATGGGCGACGTGATGGGAGGGCTCAGCGACAAGGCGATCGATGATCAATTGGCTGCCACCCTCACCGACGAGCAGAAAAGCGCGTTCAGCGCGTTCAAGGAAAAGGAAATCCAAACCAAGGTGGATTCCGCCGCTCTCAAGAGCCTTTCCCAACTGCAAGGCGCGATCGATTTCGAGGAAGGCCAGCGCGATGAAGTCTACAAGATCCTCTCCGCAGAGGCCGAGAAACGGGTGATTCAGGAGCAGGAAAAACCCGATCCCACCGCGATGTTTACCGAGGGAATGGGCATCGAGATGGATCCCTACGGCCTCGGCCTCCAGCAGGCGATGACCGATGCCATCACCGAACGCGCCGAATCCGGGGAGGCGACCGATGCCAAGGCGACTACCCAGACCATGCGTGAAATCATCGACAAACGAATCAACGAAAAAGTCGAGCAACTCCGCCCCGTGCTCAACGAGAAGCAGTTGGAACAATACCGCTCCGAGCTGAAGACCAAAGGACTCGGCGTTTTCGGAACGGCACTCATGGGCATGGAGGGCGCTGGCCCCAACGATGAGGGGGCGGGTTTCGCGATCCCGGTCCAGTAACCATGACCACCATCGCCTCATTTCCCACTCCCGAGGATGCCCATTTGTTCCGGGCTTTTCTCGAATCGCGTGGGATCGAGGGTGTTTTGCTGGATGAACACTTCGTCCAGCTTTTCTGGCACTACAGCAACGCCGTCGGCGGAGTGCGGGTGGCCGTGGCGGAAGATGATGAGCGGGAGGCCGTGGAGCTTTACCGCGAATACATGGAATCCCTGCGGCAAGGCGAATGTCCGGTAGCTCCCGTGCGCGGGTGGCCCCTCGTGGCGGTGGTTTCCCTGGTTTTTGGAATGCCCCTGCTGCTGCTGGGACGGAAAATTTTGGGAAAATCTCCGAATTCGCCCCAATAAGCAGCGGAAACTGGGGGTGAATCGGGGGCGGATGGGCATTTCCCCCAATCCCGCCTTGCCACGTGGGGGAAAACCGGGCATAGCCCGCCCCCGTTCGCTCGGACGCCTCATCCCATCCCACTGTTCCATGTCTTTGAAAATTCGCAATCTCGCCATCATCGCCCACGTTGACCATGGGAAAACCACTCTCGTGGACCAGCTTCTCCAAGCCGGCGGCACCTATCGGGAAAACCAAGCCACGCAAGAGCGCGCCATGGATTCCATGGACCTGGAAAAGGAAAAAGGCATCACCATCAAGGCCAAGAACACTGCCATTCACTGGGAAGGTT
>JBBARN010000115.1:0-21001 GCA_040399845.1 Luteolibacter sp.
TCCGATGCCATTGCCGTTGCGAACCCATCCGGGGGCGTTCCCGATATGGGCCAGCTAGTCGCGGCTGGTCGCTCCGGTCACCGGCCGGTCATACTGTAGCTCGATCCCGGCGGCGGTCACGGAGGATGAGAGAAGCACGGCGGACGAGCCATTCAAGCGGAAGTCTGCCAGAGCGGCGGAGTCCACTGTGATCGATGCACCCGGTTTCCTGAGGACGATGCGGAGACGGTCGCCAGCCTCGTTGGCGATTTCCACGCGAGCCGGATTCGGCGCATCGATATCGGGCGCGTCGGGCGCACCGTAGAGATCGCGCGCAACCTGCCGGAAGGAGTTTAGTCCATGGGTTTCATAACCACCGCCGAAGGGGAAATGGCAGTTATCAGTATGGGCGATGATTCCGTTGGTGGACATCACCCGCGCCTTGTCATAGATGTCGGGGATCAGACGCTGGGCATCGCGCAGGGCGGGAAGTTCGCGGGTGGTGCTGCATCCGACGTGCAGTTGGGTGACATAGACTTTCTCCACTGCGGGGAAATCCACCCGCCAGTCGGTCATCAACGAATCAAAACCACTCATGTGCTGGGCGGTGTTGTTGGCATCACTTTCTCCCTGATAGTAGAAGATGGCACGCACGGCGGTATTGACCTTGGCCTGGATGGCGCGGTAGCGGAGGCGGTTGTAAACGCGGTAAACGATCGGGGTGGTGGTGCCATCCGCTAAGCTGCCGAGGTTGGCGTCGTCGCGCTGGAGTCTGAGCATCGAGTATCCGCCGCGCGCGCCATTGAGGATTGCGACGGGAATGCCATAGGTATCGACGATCTTGCGGCCAACGACGAGGGCCCACTGGCCGACCCCGGCGGGAATCTCGCGGCTGCCGTCGCCATTCGCCTGGATCCAGAAGGGATGGGCCTGGGTGACGGTCGCGCTGTCGCTGGACATGCCGAAGGTGCGGATCCAGGGCGATGCGTAGGCATTGGCGCTGCCTGCCCGCACGGCTGCCTCGGCATTGGATTGGCCATACCACAAGAACACATCTCCCGCAGTGATATCAGTGATTTTCCTAACAAGATAGATGTTGGCGCCTTGTTTGAGATAAAATTCGAATTGATAGGATGCGAGCTCGGCGGGAATCGAGGGGTTGAATGAAAACGGTGCCGAACCACCGGAGTAGGCCAGCGTTTGTTCAAGATCGGTTCCATAGGGTATGCCGTTGCGGAAGATCTTGAGCACCGCTTTTTCAAAACCACCGGTGGTTTCAGTTCCGTTGACGGGCACGCTGGCGGCATTGGTAGCGATGTTTCGTGGCGTGACCTGTTGGTTCACAGGCACGGCGTTGAAGGCGACATTGAAGCGTTTCGGGCGGACAAGCACGACCAGTTTGCGGCTGGTGTAGGTGGAGGTGTTGGCGGCGAAGGTCCAATCCGGTTGGGCACCCGTGGAGCTGCCGATGCCGACATCGTCGATCGTGGTGCTGGTGGAAGCCCAGCGGTTGTAGGCGAGCACCACTTGTCTGCCGACCGTGTTGTGGATCTGGAAGGAGCCATAGCCCGAGGGAGAGGCGGTGGTGATGGTGTCACCCCAGTCGTAGAGCGAATTGCTTGAGCCGAAGACGGTGTTGGGATCCGCGGCGGAATAGCTGTGATGCCACATTTCGATTTGCGCGCGATCGAAGGAACCGGTTTTCACACCGGCCACGTTGGAAGCGACCTCGAGATTGCTGACGCTGCGTTGGAAGGTGACGTTGTTGCTGGTGGCATGGGGCAGTCCGGTCTGTGCGACTGCGGTGGTAAAGGCATCCATCGATGCGAAGACCCAGGTGGTTCCTGCGGCGTTGGTGAGTTCCAGATAGTAGGCTACGCGGTCGAAACCACCGGGTGCGGCGGTGGCGGTATTGTTGACGGTATAGGGCACGGCGGTCGCTCCCTGGAATGCGCCGTTCTGAGGAATGGCCAGTTCGTAAACGAGGTTGTAGTCTGCCGCCTCGGGCACATTGCTGAAGACATTGGCCTGAGCGGCGCTTGTTCCTAACAGGCAAAGACAGGCGGTGCCGGCAAGCCGGAGCCACGGAAGGAGTCCTGCGGCGGCGGCGCTTGTCTGAAGCCACGAGAAGCGTCTTTGCAGACGGGGTGGCGAGGTTGGGTTGTTCATGGATGTTGGGTTTTGAAAATCACTGGGGAGGGGCGAACACGTGATGCCTGGCAGATCACGGGTTGATTCGGATCCGATAGAAAATCCGCAGGGGTCTGCCGGTCGCCAATGCATCCACGTAGGTTGTTGAATAGCCCGCGCTGGGAAAAAACGGGTTTAGAATCCCCCAGCCTGAAAGACCGCCGGAGGATTCGATCCGGTAAGTGGCCGCGGGCCTGGACTGCCATGTGATGATGACACCCTGTTCATTGATCACGGAGGTATCGATGTCGAGAATCCGGGCGGCGGGGACAGCACTGCGGACGCCCTCGACATCGATTTCGCGAAGCGTGACGCCGCCGTTGTTGGCGCTGATGGTATCTAACAAGGTGAAGCGGATTTCCTCGATGCCGCTGAAGAGCAAAGAACCCGGACGGCTGATGATCACTTTGGTGGCACCGGGTGCTGCGAGTGCTTCGGAGAACGGCTGGAAAACCACATTGCAATCCGGCGCGGAGGTGAACCGCGTGGCTCCCGAATAACGCACGCTGGTCTTGAATTTCTGGTTCATGAAACCCGCACCGTTCCAGGCTGCGATGGAAGTGATTTTTGTGATATCGTATCCAGCGCCATTGCCCGTGCCGAGATTGAAGGTGCTGCTGGTGAGATTGCCGTCGCTCGCCCAGGCGATGCCTGGCTGGCTTGTATCCGCCCCATGCAGTCCGTCGTTGATGCGCGGGCCGGAGACCCCGCTGGCGGATTTGAAATTCAGGTGGGTGCCAGCCAAGCCGTGGAGCAGGTCGTTGTTTTTGACATCGGCCGAATACATCGACTGTGTGTTGCTGGAAAACGTCTGGATCAACGCGGCGGGTGCCGTTGCCGGAACCAGTGTGAGGACCAATTCCTGGCTGGCGATGGATCCGGTGGTATTGCCGGTGGCACTGACACGGATCGCATAGCGGGCGCCTGGTGGATCGACTTCGAAGTGGTGTTTTCGCGGCAGCAGCCGGTTGTTCTCGATCCGGAACTTTGCATTGTCGGAATCGCCGCTGCCGGAAACGAGGCGGAAGGTGAAAGGCTCAGGTGGATTGGGCGCAAGGCGGCTCAGGGTGGCGATGGTTTCTCCCGGTTGGATATCGGCGGAGAATTTACTCGTATCGAGCGCGATCGGGGTGATGGCTGGCAACCAGGTGGCCGCCATCAGACCGTAGGCGGGGTTCGTCGGGTGGTTGATGGCGTTGGAAAACTTCGACGTGTCGATCGAGGTGTCGTCGGCTGGATTGGTGAGGAAATTGGCGTATTGATTGACGGTTGAAATGCTTCTGCCCTGATTCGCATAGGTGGGCACAAGCGTATTCCGGATGTAAGTGTTGAAGGCGACGACATTCGCATTGTAAGGGATTTTCGGCGCGATTTGGGCGACGACCAGCCTGACCGTAGGTTTTGCGGTGAAGATCGAGCCGACCAAGGTGTTGAGTTGGCTGGGACTGCTGGTTCCGATGCCGTTGATGCCCGCCATCAGCAGGATCAGATCCGGGTTGTCTGCTGCGATGTAGCTGGCGACGTTGGTGTTGAGGGTGGTGAGGTTGATGCCGCCGTAGCCGCGGTGCGCGCCTTGGTTGATGTCCGGCTCGCGCAACTCGACCGTCGGATAAACCGTGCCGGCCAAGGTGGGATCGCCGAACTTGTTGTCGAAGGGCTCAGGTGATCCGCCGACGAATTGGAAATCGATTCCAGCATTCCTGAGCAAGGTGGAGAGGCCGCTGCGGTAGCCGAATTCGAAGGGCACTGTCCAAGCGGAGTTGTCCGTGTAGCCTGCGGTGATCGAGTCCCCCAAGGGCATGATCCTCACCGGCGCCGCAGACAACTCGGCGGCGAAAAGCAGGAAAATGAAGGATTTTCTCATCGTTGGGTTTATCGATAGATCCGCCACAAAAGACGCCTTGTCACGACATTTCCCGTGGATAGTCAGCGTCCTGCTCCGGGTCCAGCTGCCGGAACGTTTTTCGGTGACCAAAAGGATCGTCCGCTGGCATTAGTCAAAAAACATCAAACCTTTTGGCTGTTGAGGCGGACTGATGGGAGTAGGAATCGTTAGTTGTTGTTTCCCCCCCCAAGAAAATCCATGAAAAACCGTTCCTTCCCCGCCGGGCATGTAAGGCGAACCATAACTCATACTCTCTGACGCGCAGAGCGGAGTGAACGCAGTATGTGGGGCCGTGGGGCAGCAGTCCCAGGATGCGCTTGCGACGGCCGATCCGTTACCCGAAGGAGTAATGGTCATTGCCGCTGGAATTCGCAATGATTGAAACCACGTCAGCGTCCTACCCCAAATGATTTCGTCCCACTGCCACCACATACCCGCCCTTTATCCCGGTCTTCGAACCGCTTTCCAGTCCCTCATGAGCACCAACCCTGAAAAGCAGTTTTCTAACAGATAGTGCATACGATAAAGGAACAAGACGAATGGAGGCATATATGGCAATCCCTGTTAGAATCCCGCTCCCGGTAATGATGCCCACCATCTTACCCCTTTTTTCAACCCTTTGATTGGGAGTCCCTCAATGATTTTATCCCGCATCTTTTTCGCATCCTGTTGCGTTCTGGTCGCCAGTTGCCTCGGAGCAGTCAGCACCGGCACCCCGGCGGGTCCCGCATTGTTGCCCTGGCCTAGCAGCGTCAAGCAAGCCGACGGCGAGCTGCGTATCAACCAGGAACTCAGCATCAGCAGCAATGACGCTGGAGCCGAATCTGCGCAGTTTTTTGCCGATGAGCTTCGTGCCGCCACTGGCTGGGCGGTGCCCTTGAAGGCATCGGGTAGTGGCACCATTCGTGTCGAACGCACCGATTGGACCGCTAGCCAGGGTTATGCCCTCAGTGTCGGCAGCGACGGAATCACCCTCCGCGCCGGCACTGCCGACAATCTCTTCTACGCCTTCCAAACCCTGCGCCAACTCTGCCCCGCCGAAGTTTTCGACCGCGATGGCCAGGTCGCCGCTGCTGTTTGGACGCTTCCGGCGATCGAAATCTCTGACGCCCCGCGCTTCTCTCACCGCGGCATCCTTGTCGATGTCTCACGTCACTTCCAGACGCCGGAACAGATGCGTCGCATCTTTGACGTCATGGCCCTCAGCAAGCTCAATGTCCTGCATTGGCACCTCACCGATGACCAAGGCTGGCGTCCTGAGGTCAAGGCCTATCCCAAGCTCACGACGAATGCCGCCAAGTCCTATTCCCAGGATGAACTCCGCGCCTTGGTCACCTATGCCGCCCGCCGTGGCATCACCATCATTCCCGAATTCGATATGCCCGGCCACGCCGCCGCCATCATCCGCGCCTATCCCGAACTCGGCACCAGCGACCACAAGGGCAAGATCGGCCACACCATCAATCCTGCCGAACCCAAGACCTACGAATTCATCGAAGCATTGATGAAGGAGATGAGTGCCATCTTCCCCTCGCCGACCTTCCACTTTGGCGCAGATGAAGTCGGCACTGGTGCTTGGCGTAACAACGCCGCCTGCAAAGAATTGATGCGTGCGGAAAACATGGAGACCCCCGCAGCACTCGTGTCGTATTTCGTCAAACGCACCCAAGCGATTCTTGCCAAACACGGCAAAATGGCTGCCGTGTGGGACGAGGCATTCGAGGGTGACAAGACTCACGCAGGCCTGAAAATTTGGTCATGGCGCGGTGCGGAACCAGGGATGAAAGCGGCCGAAGCCGGTTTCGATACCGTCATGTGCCCGTCCTCCTCGCTCTACTACGACCGCGCCAACTCGCGCTCTAAGGCCAATCCCAAGGCCTACTCGCTCAACACGGCCACCCTCAGTCAATCCTACTTCTTCGAACCCGCTTCACCGCTTCTCTCAGCCGACGCCAAGCTCAACATTCTTGGCGCTCAAGGCTGTGTCTGGGGGGAACATATCCAATCCGGCGAACATCTCGAGCGTCAGGTAATGCTTCGTGGTGCCGCTCTCAGCGAGGCCCTTTGGTCGCCGCGCAGCAGCTTGGATTGGGATTCCTTTATCGCCCGTCTTGCAGTTCAGCGTAGCCGCCTCGACGCGCTCGGCGTCAATTACTGGTGGGAGCCCGCCACCACCGCCAGCCGCATCGCCAGATGGCAGGCGCAACCCGGCTCCCAGGTTCTCACCTTGCCTCTCTCCGCTGGCCAGATCAGCCGCAACGGAATTCATGAAGTTCTCCTCCACTATGTCAACGGCGACGGAACCTTCAATGTTCGCAAGGTCGAGATACTTGCCGACGGCCAGTCGGTCGCCAGCGATGAACACGAGTCGACCGCCACTGTCGATCCGCGTCGACCCAATCAATACTACATCCTCAATCTCAAATCCTTCAGCAATTCCATTCAATACTCCATACGCATCACCTACGAAGGACTGCAAGGTGGTTGCCAGGCCATCGCCCTCATCCTGCCCGCCTTGCCGGCCGATGGCTATTCCGCTGCCGGTTCCGACCCACGTGCAAATCGCGATGGGAAAAAACAACCGGACGAGAGCTAACCGTTCAAACCCAGCAGTGTCTCTCGCCCCCGTCTGCCTGCGACGACCAACACTTGTATTCCGATTCATGACCCGCACGTTCTTCGCCCGCCTGCTCGCCATTGCGCTCATCCTTGGCATCCACTCCCAGCTCGCCGCCCAGCAACCTGCTTGGCTTCAGCAAACCATCGCTCAAGGCCAAGTCGATGCCAGCAGCTTCCGAGCCTACTCCGCCGCAATGGAAGCCAAGATTCTCACCGAACTCCAAGCCAAACAGATCACCGTCGATCCGGATTTCCTGAAGTTCCTGCAAGCAGATCGCGAACTGCGCGACGGGACCTTCGCTGCCATTTACCCCGCTGACGCCCGCATCTTCCAGAACTTGCAGCAGATCTGGCACGAGCTGCCGGCTGCCACCTTCCGGAAATACCGCCACCTTGCTCTTGGTGCCGCTGTTCTCCGCCGGGAAATCGGCGTTGGGCCGATCTCTGATCCTCCCGGCAATTTCAAATACGACATGTTCAAAAGATGGGTGCAAGCGGCAGCAACCGCAAACATCTCCCCGGCCGAATATCTCGCGGGCCCCAAAGACAAGGCGGCTCCCCCTATCAGCCCCGAAGCCAGCGCTGCCATTGATGCCTTCAAAGCCAAGCACGCCAAGCCCTGCAACGCGATCTGGGCCGACGCAATGCTTCGCAACGAGCTTATCGCAACTCTCGCCCCTCTCAACATCGAGGCGAAGGCGGTCCCTGGTCTCCTCCTGCAATGGCAGATCGCCAAAGGGATTCGTCCCACCCAGCGCAGCAACGCCCCCAGCATCGCCGCCTACATCCAGGCTCTTGCCCAAAAAATCGAAACCCCTCTCGACCTGAGCGCCGCCAGCGACAAAAAAGGTAAGCTGATCGAGTGGCCGATGTTCCCCGTCGCCAAGGCACCTTGGCCAGTCCTGATGGGCCTTGGTCTCACCTGGCCACTGGATGAGTCTCAATACATTTTCGAGAAACTCCAGGGTCGCCACGGTGAAAGGCGTCTCCACCTCTATGGCCCCTACCGCAAAGCTGGCGATGAAATGACCGTTGCCAGTTTGACCGAAATCCCATGGGCTTCGAGCGCCTGGCCGCAACAAATCCTCACCGGTGGCGTCTGCGGTACCATGTCCACCCTCGCCGCCGGATCCTATATCTCCCTCGGCGTGCCGATGTTCAAGACCGGCCAGCCTGGACACGGAAACCTCCTCAGCTACCGCGCCAACCCCGATGGCAGCTTCTACGCCCGGGTCGAACAATCCGCATCCGCCGACCCCACTGGCACTTACTGCACATGGCCTTTGGGCGACGACGCCCACGGCCGCACCCGCTTTGCCGAATGCCATATAGGCCTGGCCCTCTCCATGAACAAGGGACTCGACACCTGGATGCAGTCCCGTCTCGCCCTGACCGTTTTCCGTTCCATGCCCCCAGAGCAAAGACTCGGCCAGGGCCGCAAAATCCTCGCTGCCTCCCTTCGCGCCAATCCCTTCAACGCAGAAGTTTGGTATACACTTGCCGATGCCGCGCCGGACACGAAAGCGCAGTTTCAGTTACTCAAGCAACTGCCTCTCATCATCACCGGCCAAGTCACCCTCTCTCAGACCGACCTCAAGGATGTCAATGACGACCTTTCGGACGAAAAACACGACGATGGTGACCGCCTCAAGCAGGAGGTCCAGTTCCGCTCCCTAGTCCGTGATGTGATCCTCATCAGCCACTTCTCTTCTCCTGTGAAGTTTACTCAGCCGCAGCGCAAGGAACTCCATGCCTACCTCCTCAGCCAAAGCGACCAGACCTCAAAATCGCTGAGTGCACTTACACTCTGTTACGAGCTTGCCCTCAAAGATCTGCGGCAACTCACCGACCAGATCCATACCGAGTGCCTCGCCGCCCTCATCCCCGGCAAGACCAGCGCAAAAAGCGAAAAGCAGGCAGTTGCGAGCATCTCCCAGCTTGGTGCCGTGCTGCCACAGGAGCAACTTGAAACCATCCTCCTGCATCAATTTGCCGTCTTCCATAAGGCCAATGCCATAGCGAGTTCGAAAAAGGGCCCCAAACTCCGCCCACTCGCAGAGGCCTTGAGTAAAGAACTCTTCGCCCTATACAAGACAAGCGGACGCAAAAAAGAAGCCCGGAAGCTCCAGCAGACCATCGACTCCTGGCTCCAATCCTGACAGGAGTGGCGCAAACTCCATCGCGCCAACAAGCTCCAAAAGTCATCCGGCCTCGACCTGTTTTAAATCATGCGAACAGGCACTGCGGCGCAAGCTCAAGGAATGCATTTCTTCAACTCTTCCTGACCGACGAATCGGCTTAACTCTTACCCGAACGGGCAATGGTCATTGCCACCGGAATCCGCAATAATTGCAACCGCATCAGCATGTTGCCCCGAATGAATTTGTTATGCTGCCTCCCGCCGCTACCAATCTCATCGCTCCGCCCGACGGATGAATCCAATGCTTAGAAGCCCCAGCAACCGCGCCCAACACATTCTAATGTATCAAACTTCATTGACCCGGAGGTTTCCGAGTACCGATGCCAATATGATTCAATCCGTGAAAACCACCCATCATCGCGAGCACCGGGGCTTCGCCCTGGTGACCTCCCTCAGCATGATGATTCTCCTCACAATCATCGCTGTGGGTTTGCTCAGTCTCTCCGCTGTCACGTTGCGGACCACCAGTACAAGTGAGTCGCAGGGGCAGGCTCGTGCCAATGCCCGCCTTGCCTTGATGATGGCGATCGGGGATCTCCAGAAGCACGCTGGCCCCGACACCCGCGTCACCGCCAATGCCAACCAGCAAAACTCGGCCAGCCCCAATCCCTCATGGCTCGGCGTCTGGAAAACCCGGCCCGACGAAGACCTCACCGCTGGAAAACCCGGCACCTTCCCAATCGGCATCCAAGACAAAAATGTCTTCCTGACCGACCAACGCAGGCCCACAGCGGCGGCCAGCAGCTGGCTCGTCAGCTCGCCCAATGCCAACGGGACCTCGCCTGACACCAAGCCGGACAATTCGTTCGTCACCCTGTTAGAAACCGGCAGTCCTGAGTCCTCGGTCAAAGTGCCCAAGTTGCCCCTCACGGAGGACGGCGCCTGCGCGTGGTGGATTTCCGATGAAAATCAAAAAGCTCTCATCAATCTGCCGGATTTGCACAAACAATCCGACGACAGCCGGAAATTCTCGCTCGTTGCCGCCCAGGATTTCGATTTCGAAACTTATTATATCAACTCTCCCGACAAGAAGCCGCTTGCCGGACTTGCGGCGCTGGATCCAAAAAAACTCGCCTCCGTGGTCAGCCTTGATACCGGCAGTCTTCTACCCGTGGCCAATCCTGCGGAGTTCCACAAATCCATCGCCGAATCCTCGCTCCACTTGACGGCGGACTCGCTCGGGCTTTTCACCAACGTCAAGGACAGCGGCTTGAAACGCGATCTATCCGCATTCCTCGCCCGGGGAACCATCGGGAATGATCCGTCCACCGGTCTCGCTGGGCTCAGCGAGAACGATCCCATCCTGCCCGGCGCGCACCACCTCACCACCAGCCCCCGCTTCGGCATCCTGAAGGGTTGGGCCGACCTCGCCGACCAACTCGACAATGACTCCGGCCCGGCCGCCATGGCTCCCCAACCACCAACCACGAAGTTCCAGACCTACACCAAATCCGCAGCGGGGCCCATCCGCGACCTGACGAATGTCTCAAAACCCGCGATCCAACCGGTGGTCGTGGAAGCTTCGCTCGGATGGGATTTCTCACCCTACAGCAGGGACGCCTCAGGCACCGAATATCTTCGCTGCCACATCTATCCCCGCGTGATGCTCTGGAACCCTTTCAACGTCACCCTCAAGGCCTCACGCTACGTCGTCATGTTGCGCCATCCGACGTATGGATCATTCACCGCCCGCGGGAAAGACGTGGATTCGCGCAACGACCGCCTCTATTTCGATGACATGACCGGAAAGCCGACCTCTGCCTATCTGGGTTTTGTCATCGAACCGACGGAGCTTCAACCTGGAGAAACCAAGATTTTCACTCCGGCGGTCAACGCCTCGGGCGGAGCCAAACTTCATGGGAGGGCAGCCGCCTTCGACCCGCTCAATTACGGCTCCAACGTCCTGACCGCCGAACAGATTCCAGGCGTTGAGAATTTCTATTTCGACTCCGCCACGCCGCTTCCTGCGGAGACGGCGGCCAACCGGGATCTCCCTTACGGTTTCTCATCTAACACCAACAGCTTCTACTCCACCGGAAATGGCTTTGGTGATGAATTCATCGTCGCCCAAGTGAATGGAAGACCCAGTGACATCAAATGGAGTTCGGTGACTGCCAACTCCACCACCTTTCCCCGCATCGCTCATTTCATCTGTCAAAATTTTGGGATGAATCGCTACTCCAAGTGGTATGGTGCTGAAAGAAACAACCACCCGTCCAACAACGGCACTCCGTTCCGCGAGTTCAAACCCGGAGCCCCCGGCATCGGAGCGCTCGACAACCGCCGGCCGCCACGGCTTTGGCGCCGTGGCGTGCGCATGGCCTGGTTCGATGACAGGGCCGAATACGTCGCCAACAATAACGAGCCGGCCTGGGCCCGTTACACCCAGCCATGGTTCTCATCCTCCAACATCCGCGGCGGCCTCGTTTACCACCGCAACTGGGTCAACCTTCCCTTCTCAAAACGTTGGCAACATACTGCTTTTGACAGCCACTCCTACTTCCTCCAACCGACCGACCCCCAACTGCTCGCCAGTTTCTATCCACCTTCACCCTTCGCCAAGCCGGACGACGGATTCCCCTCCACCTGTGCCCTCTACGATGTGCCCAGGCGCAAGACCGGCATCATCTCACTCGGGCAGCTCCAGCATGCCCAGCTCTCCTATTCCACCTGGCACCCCTCCTTCGTGATCGGCCACGGCGAGCGCACCATGAACGCGGACCTCGACGCCACCGCCATCAAGAACAAGGTGATTGATCCAAAGCGCTGGAAAGACAACCCCGCAAACGCCGGTGACGATCTCGACTTCGACACCATCATTCAGAAGGGCAATGCTGACGAGGTGCTCGTTTATGATCTTTCCTTCGAAGCGAATGAAGCTTTCTGGGATCGCTTCATGCTTTCATCCATCCCCTACCAGGGAGCGCCGGGAAGCCGCCTTCCGAATTGGAAGCCTAACACTCCCCTACCCGTGGGAAGATATATCTTCGGTTCGGCATCCTCGCAGCTGACTGCTGAGACAGTGGAAAAAAAGCTCTCCAGCGATCCCAGCTTCCCCTATTTCCGCTCCGCCGAATTCCTGGCAAACCGTGGTGCCTTCAATATCAACAGCACCTCCATCCAGGCATGGACCGCCCTCTTGGGCAGCATGCGCGGATTGCAACGCGAATCCCTTGAGGGCGATCTATCGAAGGGAGACCACCCCCTCTCCAGATCCATCATCAGCGGCGCGCCCGGAACCACCTCCATTTCCAGCCCGTCGCAGTCCGAGGTATGGAATGCGTTCCGCTCGCTTTCGGATGCCGACATCGCCAGCCTCGCCGAAAAAATCGTCGCTGAGGTCCGCAAACGCGGTCCCTTCATTTCCGTCGCGGATTTCGTGAACCGCCGACTCTCCACGGATGCGACCCTATCCGCCAGCGGCACGCTCGATCAGGCCATCGCCAATTCCAACATCAACAGCGGATTGGAAACCCCCGGAATGACCGAACTCACGGATGTCGGCCCGGTCCCCACCGCGGCCAACCGTTCCCGCGCCATCTCTCACGGCATGCCCGGCCATTTCAACCAAGGCGACCTGCTCACCGCGCTGGCCCCCGTCATCACCGCCCGTGGCGACACCTTCCGGATCCGCGCTTACGGCGAGGCCACCAGCAAGGACGGCAAAGTCTCCCGCGCCTGGTGCGAGGCGGTGGTGCAGCGCACGATCGATTATGTCGATCCCGCGGACGATCCGCTCAAACCAGCCATCGACCATGACAGCGGCACTCCGGTGGTCGGCTCTCTCAGCAAGGCCAACCTGAACTTCGGCCGGCGCTTCACCCTCCAATCGTTCCGATGGCTCGCCGCCAGCGAATTACAAAATCCATCATGAACCACCTCCGCGCCCTCGCTCCTTTTCTAACCGGCTGCATCTTTTCGGCATTCACCGCCTCACCGCTGACGGCCCAAGAGAAAGCCGAGAAGCCGCCGTTCACCGCGTCGTTGGTTCCGGTCGGTGCCAACTCCGACGCCTATTGGGAAGGAGACGGCCCAGGATTGAAAGCCATTGCGCTTGATCCAGATGCCGCGCCCCCGGCCACCCTTTGTGTGAGAACCAAGAAGGGATTCGAAACGATTCCAGGCGTCCTCAACCGGCCGTCCATCGCGCTACCGGTCACCGGTGGAATCCTGCGCGTTTTTGCCAATCAGGATGGTTCGGAAGACAAGGATCCGCCGCTTTTCGGCGACTTCAAAATCCCGCAAACTCCGGGACACTATGATGTCTTCCTGAATCGCGCCAAGGAAAGCAAGGGCTGGGACAAGGTCCAATCCCTGGTATTGCCTTCTAACAAGACGGATTTCCAACCGGACTCCTTCCGACTCGTCAACCTCTGCGATCAACCGATCAAGGCCAAGATCGGGTCCACCACACTAAACATCGGCCCTCGCAGCGTGAAAATCGTTCCGACGCCGGTCAAGGGAGCGATGACACTTATCTCCGTGCAGGCGGTCCACGCCAACGGCGATGCACTCCGCTTCATTATCCGTACCGGCATCCGGCTGGAAGCGGGACAACGTGCCAATCTTGTTTTCTACCCCGGGCGCGATCCTGAAAAACCCTGTCTCGCCACCTGGTTCCATCAGGCGGAGCCCGAGTCCGGTGAAATGGAGGAGAACGAGACTGGCGCTTAGACCGTTCACCCGCTCCCCAACCCATCACCGCCACCATTCATCGAAACCACCAATCTCGCCGCCAATCAGTCGGAGATCCGCGCCAATCTAACCACCCGTCACGATGCATGGCTCAAGGACTACCACGCGCAAATTTCACAAAGAAAGCAACGCGCCACGCGGACATCTCACACGACATGAAACCAATCGCATCCCTGACAACCATCACCCTGCTGTTAGCTTCGTTGGCGGCACGGTCCGCCAGCGCGGCACCAGTCCCAACAAAGTCGCCTAACATCCTCCTGATCTACGCCGATGATCTCGGCTACGGCGATGTGGGTTTCAACGGCGCCACCGCCGTCAAGACGCCGAATGTGGACCGGCTCGCAAAGGAAGGACTGCGGTTCACCAGCGGCTATTGCTCATCATCCACTTGTACGCCCTCGCGCTTTTCCATGCTCACGGGCGAATACGCCTTCCGTCAAAAAGGCACGGGCATTTTGCCCGGCGACGCGGCGATGATCATCCCCACGGACCGTGCTACGCTGCCCGCCATCATGAAAAATGCAGGCTACACCACCGGCATCATTGGCAAATGGCATCTCGGCCTCGGAGCTGGCAAGGACCAGCTCGACTGGGGCGCCGAAATCAAACCCGGCCCGCGCGAGGTCGGCTTCGGATACTCGTTCATCATGGCCGCCACCGGCGACCGTGTGCCTTGTGTTTTCATCGAAAACCAAAGAGTCGTCGGCTTCGACAAATCCGATCCCATCCAGGTCAGCTACGGAAAAAATCCTTATCCAGGCGAGCCGAACGGTGTCAGCGAGCGCGACCAGCTCAAAATGGATTGGAGTCTTGGTCACAACATGGCCATCGTCAACGGCATCGGCCGCATCGGCTACATGAAGGGCGGCAAGGCCGCGCTCTGGAAGGACGAGGACATGGCCGACACCTTCACGCGCAAGGGCGTCGAGTTCATCGAGCAGAACAAGGACAAGCCCTTCTTCCTCTACTTCGCCACACACGACATCCACGTCCCGCGCGTGCCGCACGCCCGCTTCGTCGGCAAGACCACCATGGGTCCGCGCGGCGATGCCATTGTCCAGTTCGACGCCTGCGTCGGCGAACTGCTTGCCACGCTCGACCGACTCAAGCTCACCGACAACACACTCGTCGTTCTAACCGGCGACAACGGCCCCGTGCTCGACGACGGCTACAAGGATGATGCTGTCGAGAAGCTCGGCGACCACAAGCCCGCCGGGCCTTTTCGCGGCGGCAAAAACACGATCTTCGAAGGCGGCACGCGCCTGCCCTTCGTCGTCCGCTGGCCAGACCGTGTAAAGCCCGGCGTCAGCGACGCGCTCGTGAGCCAGGTCGATTTCTGCGCCAGCTTCGCCGCCCTCACCGGCCAGAAGCTCGGCACCAGCGATGCGCCAGACAGCTTCAACGTGATGCCGGCTCTGCTCGGTGAATCGCCCATCGGACGCGAACATTTGCTTCTGCACTCCGGCACCGTCGCCATCCGCAAAGGCCACTGGAAATTCATCCCCGCAAACGAAGCGACGCAACAAGCCGCGCCGCGCAGCGGTCCGAAGGCAGGCGCCCTCTACGATCTTTCCAAGGACCCGTCCGAATCCATCAACATCGCAGAACAACATCCGGAGGTGGTGGAAAAACTTTCCAAAGAACTCGAGCAACTGCGCGAGAGCGGTCGCAGCCGGGACTCTTCTTCACAGTGAATCATCCAATGCCCCGCCACCCGTCTCATTCATGAGCGAGAACACCCTCTCAACCGTATGCCGGACGTCCGCCTTGCTACTCCTCAGCGTTCCAGTCTCGGCCCCTGATCGCCCACCAATCCTTAACCTCCCATACTGATATAAAGAGTATCCTGCCACCGGGCAGTTGCCATCCTGAAGGACCTGATAACAGAGTCTATCCACATGCTTACGTCCCTCCGAGAACCGGCCATCTGAATCATCATAAATTGAGTGTTGGATTCCCAAACTATCTTGGATCTAATAAACTGATAATCAAAACTTAAAAGGACCTGGCGGTGAAGGTTCCAGCTTTTTCACAGGATTCTGACTTCATTGCGCCGCAAGCACGGCCGCCTCGTCACAACCACCTACAGCCTCCACAGTCCGGTTTGGACAATGTTTTTTCAGCAAAGTTCTCCACACCGATCCATGTCAAAGAGAAATCCCGAATGCGGGCAGGTTTTGATCAATTAAATCAGTTGAATTCCAGAATCCACAGCACGCTCTAACATGCGAAGCCGTAGTCAACCACGGGCATGGATCGACCTCGCTAGTTTTTCGGGTTCGAATTTCCTAAATTTTTGCTGTCTTTGCCCGGCTATCCAGATGGGTTCTATGCCCATATGAATCTTGTGACACATTCGTTCCTTCGTGAAAACACCACACCAAAAGAATCGGCATTTTCTATATTATACTATTGACGAACTCCACAGGTTATCATTGTCTGTCTACGATGTTTTGTCGGTTGCGAGATTTTGGTATTACTTCTTTTTGCAGACTTGTTTCGATACGAGCCGAGACAATCGGTCGGTTTTCGGAGTTTGGAATGTGTTTCAATGCCTCCAACGTTCAACAAGCCGCTCGTGAATTCACTTTGTCTAGAGCTTTCAAAAGCACGAAGGGACTTCTCCTGATTGCTTTTCAATCCAAATGGCTCTCCGTCGCGTTGTTTGCCTGTTTATGTTGCATTGCATTTTCTGCCCAAATTGTTGCTGGGCAGATGATAGAAGAAAGCACTTCGGTGCCCCCAAGCCGTGGGATTGGTTCGGCATTTATCTCACGAACATCTGAAATACATGCTGAACCTGGCAGTGCGGGAGTCAATGTGAGTTGGAAGTTTATCAACCATTGGGATTTTCCAATGGTCATTGAGCGATTTGAAGAGAACTGCGGTTGCCTTCGCGGCCAAATGAGCAAGGACGCTGTTGGCCCCGGTGGGGAAGGAAGCATCCAAGCAACCTTTATACCAGGGCCTTACCGTGGAAAACTGCGAAAATCACTTCACGTTCGATTTGTCGGTCATGAGAAACCCGTTGAACTGATTGCAGAAGTGTCGATTCCATCCACTATCAAATTATCCCGACACGAGTTGGTATGGCCAGTCAATCAAAAACCCTTCGCCCAAACAATTGAGGTCAGGGCGGGCACCCCAACCGAATTTCTAATCACAGACCTGACCGGAATTTCAAAAGACCAATTTTTGTTAGACCAGGAAACAATAGTCCCTGGCCGCCATTACAGGATCACCGTCACACCTGCTGAAGGCGTTACCAAGGGAACGAAGTGTTTACAAGTGCGTACCAATAGTGCTGACCCCCGTGACAGGATAATGGCAATCTTTCTGACTACTGGAGCCGAGGCCAGCGTTCTATCCGAGTCGATGGATAAGCAAAATTCATTACACTCGTTAAAACCATGATCCATGAAATCCCACCAACCCGACAGTCAATTACCCCGCTTCGCAAAACACGCAGACTGCCAGGGTTGATTACCGCAGGAGTTGCAGCAATGGCGGGTGCAATCGCCTTTTTCTCGCATCATTCCACTTCTACAAAGAAGGACGAAATTTTACAGGAAATCCAAGGTGCCACAACACTTGATCCTTCTGAAACCTTCGACACACTTCGCGATGTAATCCGCACTGGCGGATGCGCAGCAACCAGAGATGCTGCAATTGCCTGGCTAGACCGGCAAGTCCGTGAACAGAAACCTCTGGGTATTCAATGCGAAGCCCTACTGATGGCCATGCTCGAACATGGGGGGCACTCCTCCTGGCAATCCGGTTTTCGCCAGCATATTTACAACTCGGCATGCAATGCGTTGCGGGTTAGGCCCACTGATGGTGGCACAACCCTCGCTCTCCAACTTCTTCGCAATGCCACAACGGACCCTGATCGGACGATCCGATTGTATGCCCTTCAGCACATAGACTCAATGAGGCTGGCCAGCCAGATTAAAGAACCAATCAATGCCGAAATTCACGTAACGCTGGAACAAATTGCTGCCAGTTCGGATAGTGAGGTTTCAGGCACTGCTCTGGTTTTACTTACACAATGGGGGGTCACCTCGACTGAGGAAAGCAGCAATCCGGTTCGCGAGTTGGCTGAAACCGTCGCAGCAGATCGAAAACGGCCCGTTGACGTGCGGGTAACAGCTCTACATGCAACGGGGCCCGTTGGTCTAAAACTATCCCGCCTTCTTGCTGCGGATGTCAGTGAGCCGATCATTCTGCGTAAGGCTGCCATCGCACGCATCGGAAGGCTCGGAGACAGCGAGGACCTGGAAATCTTGGATAACATGCGTTCCGAAAATTCACGCATCGAGCAAGCCGCCCGTCCTGCCCTCATCGCGCTTCGCGCACGCATTGCTTCTCCTGATTCTCCACGTCCCGTCCCTTATCCTCTCACTTCATCCTATACCACGCCATGATCCCGCGTCGTTTCCTTTCAGTATTGCTATGCGCTCTGCCCTGCCTCGCGTCGTTTGCAGGTGGCCAATCCACTGGCCTCACCTACGAGCGATGGACGAGTATTCCGGGCAATTCTCTCGAATCCTTCCGCAAGACCGGCATCAACACTCGAACACCCAATCACTCCGGAACGGTCTCTCTCGCAGAATCGCCATCTAATACAGCCGACAATCAGGGATCCAGACTTCGCGGGCAGCTCATCGCACCAGTAACGGGCGATTATACGTTTTTTGTTTCCGGAGACGATAATGTGGAACTCTGGCTCGCCCACAATCCAGCGCTCGATACAAGCGCCCCATGGAACCGCCAACTCATTGCTTGGCATCGCCACTTCTCCTCCTTGCGTCTATGGAATAAATATAGAACCCAACGTTCTCAGGTCATCCGTTTACAAGGCGGTCAGTCTTACTACCTTGAGGCACTTGGCAAGGAAGCTACCGGCGCGGATCACCTGTCTGTCGGTTGGCACCGCGTGGAAGCGGGAACTCTTGCCACGACCTCATGGTCTGCCCTTGATGCCAGTCTAGCCCCTCAGACCAATGGAAGCACTGACTTTTCCATTGCATCAGGAGATATTTGGGGAACCAAGGACCGTGGTGCATTCCATCACCAGGCGTGGACCGGAGACGGAATCTTCACCCTTGAAATCAGTAGCCTTAACAACCCGCATCTCTGGGCGAAACCCGGCCTGATGATTCGGGAGTCCACCAGTGAAGTATCTCGCAACGCATTTTTGGTCCGCCGCACCGGCACCAACGGAATTGTTCTACAATGCCGACTCACAAATGCCGGAACCAGCACCCAGCCTGCTAGTTCCTCCAATAACTGGAATCACCTTCAACTTCAACGCACTGGTGACACAATCACTTCCCGGATATCTCCGGACGGGGTGAGATGGACCCATCTGGCAACCACCACTTTCACCAACCTTGCTGCCACCATTTACGTCGGTTTTGCCTCTTCGAGTAATACCGGTACGAGCACTCCTTTGACCGGGCGTCATGGACCATTGATCGCTCGCGCGACATCGACTTCAGATCCAGTTGCCGTTCCACCAGCACCTTTCGGCACAATGCACTGGCAGCCCAACAGTGCCACTTGGCATCCGCAGTCAGACGGAAGTATGAGTTTTACAGTCGCTTCGGGTGACCTTTGGGGTACGGCTGATCGCGCTTCATTCCATGGCCGTCAATAGAACGGCAATGGTGAGTTCATTAGCCGGATCAATCCCCTCAATGCCAGCAACCCATGGGCAAAAGCGGGACTTATGATACGCGCCAACCTTCGCGACAATTCCCGCAATGCATCCATCTTCCGCACTCCCGGCAATGGCATGGCTTTTCAACGTCGAACCAGCGATGGCGCTAGCACCATTACGAACACCGCAAGCAGCACTCATGAGTGGATCCGCCTCATTCGCGCGGAAAACACCGTAACCGCCTCCACTTCCGCAGATGGTCGTATCTGGATCGAACTCGGAAGCCACACGTTCTCCAGCTTGCCTGACACAATTCTGGTCGGCTACGCCGTTTCCTCCAACAGTAAGACAACTCCTGCCACCGGTTCGTTCGGTCCACTCGATGCCAGACCACTCGTTGCAACGGAAGTTATCCCTGGCACACATCTGATACAACACTCGGCACATCCGGATGATCCCGACGACACCGGCTTGCCACCCGCATGGAAGGCCACCCACAATTTCGATCCACTGGGGCGATTCGGTGTTAACGGTCCTCACGGTGACCCCGATGCCGATGGTCTGGACAACTTGACGGAGTATCAACTTGGTACTGATCCACAGGATCCAGTTCGACTTTCCAACTCGCTCTCCCGCGAACTTTGGACGAGTGTAGCTGGCAAGACCATCGCCAGCCTCCTTGCCAATAACCGCTTTTACGAATCTCCTAACGAAATCTCCCGTGTCCCCAATGTCGATGATGACATCCTTGGCTTGAACCTGCCTTTTGGTGCCCGCTATCGGGGCGAAATCATCGCCCCTGTCAGCGGCACTTACCGATTTTGGATCAGCGGCGACGATCATGCGGAGCTCTGGATCGCGGATGGTTCCATCAAACCAAGTGGCGAATCCACACCGAGCACCAGTCGCTTCGGCAAGCGCCGCATCGCATGGATTGAGGACGAGCGATTCGGTGGTTCTTATTTGAAACCTTCCAGTTTCGACGTTTACCCATCGCAACGCTCCGCTGCCATCCGCCTCCAGGCCGGGCACTCCTATTACTTCGAGGTTCTCCATAAGGCTTATGGCAACGGTGCTGAAGACCTAGAACACGTCGCCGTGGCGTGGCAACCACCCGGTCAGGCCCGGCACATTGTTCCAGCAGCAAGATTTCTATCCCACATCTCATCCCCCCTCGATCTGGATGATGATGGTTTGCCTGATGCCTGGGAAATCGCCAACAGCCTCAATCCTGCCGAAAACGGACTTACCAATCGCAACGACGGGCAATATGGCGATCCCGATCATGACGGTTTATCCAATCTCCAGGAGTATCAACTCGGGACCAACCCTCATTCCTCCGATACCGACAGCGATACCTTCACTGATTATGATGAGGTCTTCCGCTACCTCAGTGATCCGCTCGTCTCCAATCTGCTAGCTCCCGTTTTAGCAGCGACTCCGAACCTACATCAATATACAAACGCGTCCGGACGTTGGACAGCTCACGAAAGTGGCACTCTTTCGGCATGGGACCGGCGTGGCGAAATCACCTATGCTTTCAACCTGGCGGTTCCCGGTGTGCATGAAGTCACTCTCAGTGGTGCGGCAATTGGCACCATTCGCGCAATTGAACGACTTCCTATCGTTCTCTCACTCAATGGTGAGGCCCCGTTTGCCAATACCGAACTTGTTTCGGAAAATGGTGGGCCGGGCACCCTTCGTGCCATTACCCCCTAGCAGCCTGTCGGACTTAGAATTCAGAATCCCCGAATCAATCGGGCGCGGA
>JBBARN010000116.1:0-20997 GCA_040399845.1 Luteolibacter sp.
CCTGCCGAGACAACCTGATTACCCGTTTGGGATCAGGTGTGGCGTATTACGGGTATCGCTACTACGACCCTGTGACGGGCAGGTGGCCATCAAGGGATCCGATTGGGGAAAGGGGGGGGATCAATCTTTACGGCTTCGTGGGGAATAACCCGGTGAATGGATGGGATCTTCTTGGAATGGAAGAGAAGTGTTGTCCTGATGTTGAGTCTTTCTTCAATTCTGTATTTGTAGCAGTGTCGGCTGCCTTACAGCTTTTCGGCGAAGAAGGGTTACCTGAAAATCCCGCAGATTGGGGAAGCTTGTTCAAAGATGTTGGCCAATTGCTGACAGTAGCAAGATTGAGATCTGCTTGTCATGAATGTATGGGCAAGGCAATGTGCCAATTTCCAAATGCAAATCAAGATAAATTACTCCAAGTCTGTGACGTAATATGTCGCTTGCAGGCTGATTTAGCTGGCGGAGGCAAGAAATGATGCCATGAAATCAGTTTCCCCAAAACTTTATTTATTTTTCATTATAACTCTTACCCTTGGTTGTAATTCAAATCGCGACCGGAAACGGATATCTGAAAGATACAGCTATCTGTTGGATCAAGAGACGCAGAGTATAATGATATATGATGATTACACCAACGCGAGCGTTTCACTAAGTGACCAAGTGGCTGGTTTTTCTTACCAACGTTGTGATGGCTCGGTGCATGTTGGCAGCGGCGAAAAGCAAGGAATGATATACATCTCGAAAAAGATCAACGACAATTCATTTAAGGTTGTTAGAGATACTAATGGAGATCTAGAATGGGACGATAGATTCCAAAAGTAGAAATCTCTTGGGTCGGGCCGTGCCTTGCAACAGAACGCCTGACTACAAGGAGCCGAGCGCGGCCATGGAGGATGGATTCTTTGCAAGGTTCTAGTCGCGGCACGCGCCAGGAATCTGTCAATGGGATGCTTTTTGAAACTTCAACCTTTCCTTTGAGACCGAAAGAATGGAGAATTCTTTCGTGAACAGTTCGGTTGCGGTGCGGCAGGTTCCCTGCCGAGACAACCTGATTACCCGTTTGGGATCAGGTGTGGCGTATTACGGGTACCGTTACTACGACCCGATGACGGGGAGGTGGCCAAGCAGGGATCCGCTTGCGGAAGAAGCTTTTATACAGAGGTTTGTTGAGGGCAAATTCGTTGATTTAGAGTCTGAAGACGCTCAAAAGGAAATCAGCGAGTTACGAGATGAAACCCGCAAAAACATTTTTGCTTTCGTTGACAACAACCCGGTTTCGAAAACAGACACTTTAGGCCTGTTTGATTACAACAATGATCCCCTTACCTGTGCCGGTGCAATCCATGATACAGTCAAGCACTTTGAAGATGTGAGAAGCGGCAAAATTTCAGACGATTTCGGGCATTGTATAGCTCACTGCAAATTGCTCAAGCGTTGTGGACCCGGAGCATTTGTTGCTGGCGGCCCTGCGAAAGAAGTATTGGATAGGATTTTTGGTGGGGGCAGTGACCGTTGGGACGATTTAAAGGCCAATGCAGCGGGAGCTTGTTGTGGCTTGAAAACTGCGGCACCAATCATCAACGTATTTTACAATTGCTATGATTGCTGTAAAAAGTGATACCCCTAGGAAAAGGAGGGTTCTGTTCTTGCTAACCATCCCAATCACATTGGCTCTTGGTTATGTTTTGTTAGCGTGGTCAAAGATAATGCTGGAGAACAAGATCGCCCTCTTAACACCACCGCGAGAAATTGTGTCAGAAGAGGATTTCATTCGTTGGAGTTCCCATCCGATCAGTAAAAGAATATCTATTGAGCACAATGGAGAAAAAATAACTTTGTTAGATATCGGGACTCAACGTCTTTTTGCTTCCGGACCAACTGTGTATTTTTTTAAAGAAGGAAAAATATATGATTGGGTGTTTGACTACAATGATTCCAAGTCCGAAATTCTTGGAATAGATTACAGCGATAGACCATTTTATAAAAATCAATAGGTTTTATTCTCTGGTGTCGGTTCTCGCATTGAAACGCCAGGAACTGTTAGATAGGGTTTTTTGGAGCAGTGTCTCCATCTCCCCCCCGACAAACTCGGCCGCCAGGAATCCGTCACCTGTGAGCCGGAGGGACTCGGGCCTGATTTGACAGCAGCGGGCGGTGAGGTGGGGATGTTGGGGAAGAGTTGGGACAGATTGTCCCAACTACGATTTTGGCAGGTCCTGATCTGTGGGTTGATACCCACGGCTACCTTCGGGTGTCACTCTGAGACAAAGCTCCGGCGGCATGATGATGTCTCTTCTCTGGGGGGACCCGCATCGCTGCATTCACGTCTGTGAGATAACGAAAATTTCACTCGATTCTCCACCCGCCGGAACCACGGATTTCACGGATTTCACGGATTTACACGGATAAGCAAAGAGTTCCATGGCCCGAGCGCGCACCCTTGGTGGATGAGTGTGATCTACTTCACCAGGATCTCTCAATCCGGGCCTTTGACAAAGATCAAGCGACCCCAATGTTCCGGCAAATGCATGTTGATCACTCCCTGTGGACTCCAGACCCAGTTGTCCTCCGGATGGGTTCCATTCGGGATTTTGGTTCCATGTGGCGGGATGCGGACATAGCGGCCCTCTTTCAACTCGTGCCGCCACTGGACGCGGGAAAAGTTGATCCTCCAGACATCACCATTCTCCGGTGGGGATTTCTTTGATCCCTGGTATCTTGTTAGATTCTTCCATGGCAGCAAGACTTCCACAGTCCAGCCCTTGTCGGTGTCTGAGGGATCATTGAGGGTGCCTTGGACTTTCACCGCACTTTGAAGTCCCGGCAGATTGGTGCCGTGAGTCGCGGTGCCGCCCTTGGAATACGGCTTGTCGAGTGTCAGCTCCCAGAGGGTGCCGAGCGCGTTGATTTCAAATTCATAATAGTTGCGGGTGTCGCCATCGGGATCGAGGAAGATCTCGAAGTCGTTGTCGTGGAAGATGATTGAATTTTTCTTCGTCAGGCTGCCCCAGACATGTGGTTCTTCCAGTTCGGCGGCGATGCAAAGGCCCTTCTCACACCAAGCCATCTTCACCCGGGTACGTAAGCGGGGTTTTGCGGCGTTCTTCCCGCGGATGTCGATGAAGTCGGAGGTCCACGGTGTGCCCTTCCAGGTGGCATCATCCAGTTTGCCATCGATCACCGGGAGCTTGTCCGTGAAGCGGCATTCGTAGCTCAGAGGTTCCGCCAGAGCGATGCCTGCAAACGCCGCGGAAACCAGGAATGAAACTGCTCTCATGAGCGCATTCCATGCGGATCTGTATGCGCTGGCAATTCCCAATGGCGCAGGCAGGCCGATCCAATGAAAGAATCCACAGACCATGGGACGTTAGGGAAGCGACTTCCGTAGCTATGAAAACCCATCCCGCCATTTCCACCACTGCCTCGTTCGCGCTCGCAGTGTTCTCCTCCGGCACCCTGTTTGCAGCGGTGAAACCGAATCCCCTTTTCACCGATGGCGCCGTCCTCCAACAAGGTCAGCCCGTTCCAGTCTGGGGAACGGCCAGTGATGGCGAGAAGGTGACCGTCGAGTTCGGAAATCAAACGCTCAGCACCACCGCGACGAACGGCAAGTGGCGTGTGGAATTGAAGCCGCTCAAGGCCGGTGGCAAGCCGATGACCATGACCATCACGGGCGAGAACACCGTGACGGTGAACAACCTGCTCGTCGGCGAGGTCTGGGTTTGCTCCGGCCAATCCAACATGGAGTGGCCCTTGGCGCGGACTGCAACGGTGAAAGAGGAAACGCCCAAGGCAAATTTTCCGGAAATCCGCATGTTCACCGTGAAGAAAAAGATCGCCATCGAGCCGCAGACCGAAGCGGAAGGATCCTGGGTGCAATGTTCTCCGGAGACGGTTGGAAAATTTTCTGCGGTCGGTTATTTTTTCGCCCGCGAGATCTATCAGAAACTCAACATTCCCGTTGGCATGATCCATACCTCGTGGGGTGGCACCCCGGCCCAGGCTTGGACCAGCATGGAGGGATTCGGCAAAGATCCGGAACTCGCGGAATATGTGAATGGTGCCAAGCGGAACATCGAGAACTATCCCGCAGCGGTCGCCGCCCATCCTGCGAAGATGGAAAAGTTCAAACTCGTCCAACAGAATTGGAATGAAACCGTCGCCAAGCCTGCTCGTCAGGCAATGAAGGCATGGAACGAAGCCGCCGCAAAAGCAAAACAGGATGGCCAGCCGATCCCGCCCAAACCTGCTCCGCTTGGCAAGCCGCCAACTCCGCCTGCCCCGCCGGAAGGCACGCAGGGCCATCCAACGACTCTTTATAATGGCATGCTTGCACCCGTGATTCCTTACGCAATCAAGGGGGTGATCTGGTACCAAGGCGAGTCGAATGCAGGCAAGGCCCGTCAATACCGCACGCTGTTTCCTGCGATGATCGCCGATTGGCGGGCGAAATGGAATCAAGGTGACTTCCCGTTTTTCTTTGTTCAGATCGCGCCCTTCAACGGCCAGCCGCCGGAGATCCGTGAAGCGCAATTCCTCTCACTTTCCAAGGTCAAGAACACCGCCATGGCCGTCACCACCGATGTGGGAAATGCCACGGACATCCATCCCGCGCAAAAGGAACCCGTCGGTCAACGCCTCGCCCTTGCCGCGCGGGCCTTGGTTTATGGTGAGAAAATCGAGTATTCAGGCCCGCTCTACAAGGAGATGAAAACCAAGGGCGACAAGGCAGCCATCGCCTTCAACCACATCGGCAGCGGACTCATGGCAAAAGATGGCGAACTCAAGGGATTCACCATCGCCGGTGCAGATGGGAAATTCGTTCCCGCAAAAGCGGAAATCAAAGGCGACCATGTGATCGTCTCCGCAGAAGGGGTGACTGAACCCAAAGCCGTTCGATATGGATGGGCCAACACTCCGGATGTGAATCTTTTCAACAAGGAAGGTCTTCCCGCCTCGCCATTCCGCACCGATGTGGATTGACCGCAAGGAGCGCGTTCATTTTGAACGCTGTTTCCTGCGGACCTGTTTTCCTTCGTCCAGCCGTCCGGATGGGCTTCACTCTCACCGAACGGTTGGTCGAAGACAAAAACCACTTGGCCATCTTTTCGGACCCTTCACCCGTGGGGCGGGTGGAGCGGAAATACCTTGTCGATCGCTTGGCATCATCATCCGGGCAGGTTTGGCAGTGCGCGCGATGCGTTCCTGTGTTATGGCCGGACGAGCACCCGGTTTCATCATGCCATCCATCTTCCAAGCCAGCACTCCACTACCCGCCAGCGCGGAGGTCATGTTCGAATTCCACTGTGATCCCTCGAACCTCTCGGTCGTCATGCCTCCCACCATGGCCCTCGTCCGATTGGAGACGCAGGGGAAGGCGCGGGAGAGCCGGTTGATCGAGTTGCATTGCAGGGATTGGTGGCTGATTCCCATGCACTGGACCTGCCGCTGGAAGACAGTGAAACCGCCGGAGCTCTTGGTGGATGAAATGGTCAAAGGGCCCTTTGCCTTGTTTGTTCATGAACATCGGTTCGAAGCTCGGGGAGCCGATGCATGCATCATGCATGATACGATTACCTATCAATGGGGTAGATCCTGGTGGGGGTATCTCGTTTCGGAGATCGGTGTTCGGATTTATCTCTTGCTGTTATTCAAATACAGGCATTTTCGCACCCGGAAATGGGCAGGTGCGGCCTCGGCCGGAAGCGTCGGGAAGGGCCATTGAAGGACCTCCCAGTTGATGCTGGCGATGCGTGTCATGATGGGTTTAACTCTGCAATTTCCGGGAAAACTACTGCATTTGAATGACTGAAGGAGTTGCATGATCGTGGTGTGAATTCTGATCGCTGGGGATTGTGGGGTATGAAAATTGCAGTTACGTGCCAACCGCACTTTGGCCGACAAGCCTCCTTCTCCCGACATCTTTCCCCCGATGAAATTCGATCGCAACCGCTTCTTCTGCACTCAATCCAGCGCTCCCTTATCACCTTCGATTGTGGTATCTTCTGAGCTCAAGTCGCTCGTCACGTTTGCGTTGGTACTGGCGATGCAGATGGCCGCCAATGCAGAGACGATCTACTGGGATGGCAGCGGCGGCACTTCATGGGCGACCAACGCCTCGTGGTCCACGGTCGTAGGAGGTGGCACGAATCCAGGCGCAGGCGCGGTTCCGGGGGTGAATGACGTTGCCAACCTCAGCTCCAGCAATATCACCAATACCGCCCAAACCGTCAATCTCGCCGCCAACCGGACAGTGCAGGGGCTCATTTTCCTGGGCACCAATGCCGCAGCCACCACGCTTCAAGCTGGCGGCACCAACCGGACACTGGCGCTCGCGGGGACCGGCATCACGGTCAACAGTGGGGCCGGCGCGGTGACGATCGGTTCCGCCACCGGCGGCCAGCAGGTGGCGGTCACGCTCGGTGCCGACCAATCCTGGACCAACAACTCGGCCAATGCGCTCACCGTCGTCAACAACGTCGCCAACGGCGCCTTCCTCCTCAATCTCGCCGGCACCGGAAACTCCACCCTCAGTGGCGTCGTCAGCGGCACGGGCGGGCTTACCAAGTCCGGCGCGGGAACCGCCACTCTCTCCGGCGCCAACACCTACACCGGAGCAACCGTCGTCGATGGTGGAACCGTCATCTTGAGCGGCGCTGCCGGTGCAATTGCCAGCTCCTCTTCCGTCTCGATCAACAATGGGGGAACGTTTCGTTTGGTGAGTACGGGTGTCGGAGATAGGGTCGGCAACACGGCGGGAATCACTATGAATGGAGGCACTTTCGACTTCAATCACCCAACAGCCAACAATGTTAACTACACCGAAACCGTCGGTGCTCTTTCGATCAACTCTGCCGCTTCAACAGTCAACACTTCCTCGGCGAACACCGGAGGCCAGGAGTCTTCGATTCTGACCTTCGCATCACTGGCGCGAACTGCAGGAGCAACGGTGAATTTTACAGGTGCCCTCAGTTCCGTAGGCGACGACACCAATAACTTGCGCTTTACCACAGCTCCTACACTTGTGTCCGGAATCATTGGCGGATACGCGACCGTTGGAGGTTCGGGATGGGCTACCTACGGCGGTACTTTCGCAACGGTTGAGGCCCTGGGCACTTACGTGACGACAGCTACAAACCTCAACACCGCTGCGAATTACGCAAACGAT
Source organism: Luteolibacter sp. (assembly GCA_040399845.1). Classification (GTDB taxonomy): domain Bacteria; phylum Verrucomicrobiota; class Verrucomicrobiia; order Verrucomicrobiales; family Akkermansiaceae; genus Luteolibacter. The sequence continues at coordinate 7,166 of JBBARN010000116.1, forward strand.
AACGTTGACGTCACGACAAGCCAAACCCCTGGTGCTGCAATCGCGCCAAACAGCCTTCGATTCAACAACGCCACCGCTCGAACCCTCACCTTGACGGGCACGACCAACACACTCGTCTCCGGCGGCATTCTCGTGACCGCCACCGCCACCGCCGGTGGTACCATTACCGGCGGCACGCTCCGTGGAGCATCCGGCACGGATCTCGTGGTCCACCAATACAGCGCCGGAACATTTTCAATCAACTCAACCATCGCCGACAACACCTCCGCGACCGGTCTTACCAAATCCGGAACCGGCGCTCTTACCTTGGGCGGAATCAATAGCTACACCGGCACCACCAGCGTCAACGTCGGCACGCTTATCCTTTCCGGAGGAGCCGCCATTGTAGACACCGGTGCCGTCACCTTGGCCAATGCCGGAGGAGCCGTGCTCCAACTCAACAACAGTGAAACCATCGGCTCGCTGTCTGGCGGTGGTAGCCTAGGCGGTAATGTCACCCTCGGCGCGAATACTTTGACGGTCGGCGACGCAGGCAGCACCAGCTTTTCCGGTGTGATCAGTGGGACAAACGGAGCTCTAACCAAACAGGGAGCTGGAAGTTTGACACTTTCCGCCGCCAACACCTACACCGGACTCACCACCGTCTCCGGCGGAACCCTGACCCTCGGTGCTGCCGAGGCCATTGGCGGCGGAGCGGTGACCGTCAACGGCGGAACTCTCAACATCGGAGCGTTCTCCGATACCGTCGGAGCCGTCACGCTGACCTCCGGCTCCATCACCGGCACCACCGGGGTGCTCACCGGCAGCAGCTACGCCCTCAACGGCACGGTGGACACCAGCGTAAGCGCGATTCTCGGCGGTGCGGTAACCTTGACCAAAAGCGGCGCGGGGACCGCCACTCTTTCCGGTGCCAACAGCTACACCGGTACCACCACCATCAGCGCGGGCGTGCTCGATCTTCGAAATGCCACCGGCCTCGGCACCACGGCCGGCGGCACCTCAGTCACCTCCGGCGCGGCGTTGCAACTCCAAGGCGGCATCACCGTCGGCGCGGAGGCGCTCACCCTCAACGGCGTCGGCATCGGTAGCGCCGGTGCCTTGCTCAACGTGAGCGGCGACAACACCTACGGCGGTAACATCACCCGTGGCTCAATCACCACGATCGGCTCCACTGCCGGAACCTTGACCCTCTCCGGCACGATGGGCGGAAACTTCGCCACCACCTTTACCGGTGCCGGAAACATCAGTTCCAGTGGAAACATCAGCGGTACGGCCGCAATGACCAAATCCGGTACCGGTAATCTCACCCTTTCCGGCACCAATACTTACACCGGTGGCACGACGATCAACGGCGGCATCTTGTCCATAAGTTCAGATGCAAACCTGGGCAACGCCGCCGGCGGCATCACGTTTTCTAACGGGGCCACGTTGCAGACGACCGGTAGTACCACCGTCGTCGCCAACCGGGCCGTCACCCTTAACAGCGGCGGCGCCACGTTCAGTCTGGGCGTCCCGCTAAATTTGTCGGCAGCGATTACCGGTGGGACTGGAATCGCCAGCAGCGGAAACGACCTTGTTCTGAGCAAAACCGGTGGAGCCAATAACGCCATCGGGTCGATCGCCTTGAATGGCGGACGTCTGTTTGTGCAGCAATCATTGAACAATATCAACGGTTCGACGATCTCGGTCGCGAGCGGCGCAACCCTTGATATCGACATCGCTACCCCCCAGACTCTCACCAATGCAGTCACGTTTGCTTCCGGTGCGGCGCTGGCCGCTCGCAGTGGGACCTTGGCGGTGAGCACCGCAAATTCTTCGTTTCCCACCGCTGGAACGATGATCTTCAACAGTGACGACCAGCCGACCTCCGCCATTACCGTCAGCGGCGCCTACCCGACCCTGACCGGTAATCTTGCCATCCAAGTCGGCGGCATCAATGCCACTGTGGGCACGACTACATTGAGCGGTGCGGTCAGCGGCACCGGCTTTGGTTTGAACAAGACTTCTACCGGCACCCTCGTTCTTTCTGGAACGAACACCTACACGGGTGCGACGACCGTCAGCCTCGGGACCCTCAAAGCCGGCTCCACTCAGGCATTTGGGGTCAACTCCGCCGTCGAGCTCGGCAGCTCCGCTGGCACCACCCTCGATATCACGGGCTTTGCCAACTCGGTCGGTTCGCTGGCCGGCGGAGCCAACGCCGCCACCACCGGAAATATCACCCTTGGCGCGGCCACCCTCACCATCGGGGGAGATGGAACCTCCACCAGTTATGCGGGCATTATTTCCGGCACCGGCGGACTCACGAAGACCGGGGCTGGCACCCAAACGCTTTCCGGCACCAACACCTACAGCGGCGGCACCGCGATCAACGGTGGTGCCATCTCGATCACCGCGGCCAACAACCTCGGCACCGGGACTATTGACTTCAGCAACGGCGCCCGCCTCATCGCGGCGTCTGACGGAATCAACCTGACCCAGTCGATCACCAACACCTCTGCAAGCCAATATCAGGTGGACACCGGCAACACCGCCACCCTTTCCGGCGTGATTTCCGGTTTCGGCCAGCTCCAGAAGTTCGGCTCTGGCACCCTGGTGCTCGACAACGCCAACACCTACTCCGGCAAAACCGTGATTAACGAAGGTACCCTGCAATTGGGGGCCAGTGGTTCGATTTTGGCGACCAACTTCGACGTGCTGGGCGGCACCTTGAATCTCAATGGCAAGACCCAAGGTGTGGGCGGCATTCTCACTCTTGGCGCGTCCGGCACCTCCGGCACCATTTCCGGTGGGGGAACCATCGACGTGAGCACGTCCTTCTCACTGATCCAAGGTTCGATTTCCTCCACGATGGCTGGAGTCGGCACTGTTGCCAAGACCGGCAACACCACCGTCACCTTGTCTGGTTCCAATACCTTCACCGGAGCCACCACCCTCAGCGGCGGTGTTTTATCCGTTGCTACCATCGGCAACGGCGGAATTGCAGGAAATCTCGGCCAAGCAAGCAATGCTGCGTCCAACCTCGTCTTCAGCGGTGGCACCCTTCAATACACGGGTTCCAGCGCCTCGACGGACCGCAATTTCACACTCACAGCGGCCACTACTGGCACGATCGACGTCACCACCAACACTCTGACGATGTCCGGTGCCAGCACGGCGACTACCGGTGCCCTGACCAAGGCGGGCAGCGGCACCCTGATCCTCGGTGGAGCCAACCTGCACACCGGAGCAACCACCATCAGTGCGGGAACCCTGCAGATCGGCGCTGCGGGAACCACCGGGGCACTCTCCGCGAGCAGTGCCATCACCAACAATTCTGCGATCTCATTCAACCGAAGCAACACGATCACCCAGGGGACGGACTTCGGCACGATCTCGGGCAGTGGCTCGCTCACCCAAGCCGGCAGCGGCACCCTGTCACTTGGTTCCGCCAATTCCTACACCGGCAATACCTCCATCAACTCCGGCATCCTGCGGGTGACCCATGCCAACGGCCTCGGCACCACTGCGGCAGGCATCACGGTGGCCACTGGCGCGGCTCTTGAACTGAGCGGAGGCATCACCATCGGTGCCGAGTCACTCTCTTTGGCCGGCACTGGAATCGACAGTGGAGGAGCGCTGCGCAACATTTCAGGTAACAATGCCTATGGCGGGGCCATTTCCGCGGCCGCTGCCACTTCGATCACGGCAGATGCGGGTGTTCTCACTCTCAATGGCGTGGTCACCAGTGCCTCCAACGTCACTTTTGGCGGAGCAGGCAGTCATGTTTCCGCCGCTGGCATCACGGGCGGTGGCAATATCATCAAGTCCGGCGCTGGCACCCTCACCCTTGCCGCCGGCAATGGCCAAGCGAATACCACCATCAACCAGGGGCAACTCAATGTGAACCATCTCGCCGCCCTCGGCACCCCGGCCGGGACCCTGACGATGGCTGCCGGCACTTCCATTGACAACACCTCCGGTGCTGCTGTCACCGTGGCAAACCCGAAGTCGATCAGCCTCGGTTCCAGCCTCACTTTCATCGGCAGCAACGACCTTGACCTTGGTGAGGGCAACGTCGCGCTCTCAGGCAACACCTCTATCAACGTGGCTGCCAATCAGCTCACCTTCAGCGGCGACATCACCGGCAACAACTTCGGAATCACCAAGACCGGCAGCGGCAGCCTCCGCCTGGATGGCCTCAGCGGCGTCAATTCCTTCTCGGGCAACTCATTCGTCAATGCCGGCACCCTGGTCATAGGCGGCACTTCAACACTGGGCGGCAGCCAAAGCTCGATTTTGACCGTGGCGGATGGGGCGTTTCTCCAAGTTGAGGGAACCGCCAGCACTGGCACTGTGACCGTGGTATCACGCCCGGATGGTGTAACGGTTTCAAGTGTGATCGATGCCAACCAAACGATCAACAGTTCCGGCAGTCTCAATGCGAACAACGCCAAATTCAACGGAGTCACCACCGTGGCTTCAGGTGTTACCGTCAGTTCATCTGCAAACTTCCTGGGGTCGGCTCCCGCCACGGCCACCCCAGGTAGGATTGTTCTTGAAACCAGCTCCACTCTGAACGCGACCGCCGGTTTCAACATCAGTCCGAACCAAGGCATCGCTTTGGAATCCGGCACAGCGAATTTCGAAGTCAGTGCGAGCCAAGCCCTCATCGTCGAGTCCTCGATTGCGGGGAGTGGTGGTGTGATGAAAATGGGTGCCGGCAACTTGCGTTTGACTGGAACCAATACCTACACTGGCGGCACGACCGTTTCCTCCGGGATTCTTGGCATCAGCAATGGTGACGCCCTCGGCGCCGTCAGTGGTGCCCTGAAAATCGACGGCGGCACCGTGGTCGGCGCGCAGGTCGCGTCCGGAGCACCGATCACCGCCGTGACGATTGCTACGGAGCGTTCCGTCGTGCTGGCCAATGGCAAGACCAGTGGAATGGATGCACAGACCGGCTTGTCTTTGCGCTACGATGGCGTGATTGGTCAGGAAAACGGCGCGGGCGCTGCCGCCGGATTGCGGATCGGCTCGAGCGCTGCCCGCACCGGCACCGTCATCCTCGGCGGAAACAACACCTACACCGGAGCAACCGCGATCAATTTCGGAACCCTATCGGTTTCCAATATTGGCAACGGCGGCGTGGCCGGCAATCTCGGAGCATCAAGCAACGCCGCCGCCAATCTCGTGTTGGGTGGAGGGACTTTGCAATATACCGGGACCAACGCCTCTTCGGATCGTGGGTTCACATTGTCTAACAGTACCACAAGCTCCATTGATGTTTCCACGTCGGACACGACCCTCACGATGAGTGGTGGCAGTGCTGCCACCTCCGGTTCGCTCACCAAGGTCGGTGCCGGAACTCTCCGACTCACCGGAGCCAATGCCCACACAGGTGCCACCACGGTCACCAGTGGAACTCTCTCGGTTTCCGATATTGGCAATGGAGGTGTGGCAGGGAATCTCGGAGCTTCAAGCAGCGCCGCCGCCAACCTCGTGTTGAGTGGAGGGACCTTGCAATACACCGGTGCCACCGCCGCCTCGGATCGCTCGTTCACATTGACCAACAGCACGTCAAGCTCCATCAATGTTCCCACTCTGGAGACAGCCCTTACCTTGAGTGGTGGAAGTGCTGCGACTTCCGGTGCGCTGACCAAGACCGGCGCGGGGACTCTCCGACTCACCGGGGCCAATTTCCACACCGGTGCAACCACGGTGGCGGGTGGAAGACTCGTCGTCAACGGCTCAACCGCCGCCGAATCCGCCGTCGCCGTCTCCAGTGGGGCCGCGCTCGGAGGCAGTGGAACGATAGGAGGAAACACCACCATCTCCAGCGGTGCCGTTCTTACCCCTGGTAATAGCCCGGGCGTCCTCACGGTAGCCGGCACCACCACTTTCGAGAGTGGCTCTGTCTTCGAGTGGGAACTCGATACGGCCCTAAGCAATCCGGAAACCAACCGCGGCGTCGCCTACGACGGACTCAACACCGGCGCGCTTGCCGGCACCGGTGCGATCTTCAAAATCATTCTCGCCGGCACCCAGAACTTTTCGGATACCTTCTGGTTACAAACCCGCACTTGGACGGATATCTTCAAGTCGGCGGATGGCAGCACGACCTTGTCTGGCTGGGCTTCTGTTTTCAGTGGAGGGTTCCAATATTCCAACGGTAACACCACCATTGCACCCATCAGGGGGGAATTCACCATTACGGACAACTCACTCACCTGGTCCGTCATTCCGGAACCCACCAATGCCCTCGCCGGTTTGCTTGCCGCCAGCGCCTTGCTGCGCCGCCGCCGCCAGGCCTGGATCTAACATGTAGCCAGGCACTCTCACCAACGAGGTGTTCCCGCTCGTCACCCATGTGTCGCGCAACGGAACTTTCACGACCATCACCGTGAATAACGGCGGCGGCTCCACTGCCTTATATCTTGCTAACCGAGCTGACTTCAACGTCACCGCCGGGGGCATACCCGCTTGGGTTCCTCAACTCGCTGCGAGCTGCGCGGAATGGATAGTTTCCGTCACCCAGACCTGGGACTTGCCAAACTCGCCGCAGGGGTCCCAGTCACCAGCTCAGGAATTTCCCTAGAAAAATTTTGACTGTTGGTCAATAAATGACAGCATAAGCCCCGTGAAGAGTGTTCAGACCATGAACCGGAAAGATCGAGAGAGAATCGCTCGGGAAGAGCTCATTCTGGAGCAGGCTCGGCGCTTGTTGCTCAATCAGGGTTTTCAGGGCTTCAGTTTGGACGATCTGGCGAAGGCCATCGAGTATTCCAAGGGTACGATTTATCTGCATTTCCAATCGAAGGAGGACCTCGCACTGGCCGTGGCCACCGCGGCGCTGAAGGAGCGGGCGGACCTGTTTGAGAGAGCGGTGCGTTTCAAGGGCAAGTCGCGCGAGCGGGCAAGGGCCATCGGATTTGCCTGTTGCCACTTCATGGTGGCCTATCCGGAATTCTTCAGTGTGGAAATGATGATGAAGTCGCAATCCTTCTGGGATAAGGCTTCCGAAGCGAGACGCCAGGCAAATTCGATGCAGGCTGGCCGAACTTTCCGGGCGATGATGGAGGTGGTTCACGCCGGATTCGAGTCCGGAGATTTGCCTCGTGACCGAATGCCCGCCGAGCATATCGCAGTTGCCATGGCTTCGGTGACCGTGGGCAGCCACATCATGTCACAGGTGCCTGAGATGCGGTTGCTTGCCGGAATTGACGATTCCATCCGCATCGTCCGCCAAAACCAGGACCTTCTTCTGGATGGCATGAAATGGAACCACCTACTCGCAGATTATGATTATCACGCGACCGACTGCCGGATTCGGGAGGAGATCTTCCCGGAAGCGACGTGGTTTGCGAATTCGTGATTTTTTTGCCCATATTTTGACCACGAGTCACAATTTGAACCATTGAAACAAATGATTTATGTCGCATTCCGAATGTTGATTGGAGACCGGGCGAAGTACATCGGCCTCCTGTTCGCCGTCGCGTTTTCCACCTTCCTGCTTCAGAACCAATCGTCGATTTTTTCCAATCTGATGAAGCGGGCCGGAAACCAGATCCGCGATGTGACGGACGCGGATGTGTGGGTGATGGCTCCCAAAACGGACTACTTCGATCAAACCAAACCCCTTCAGGAAACCGATCTGCTCAAGGTCCGCGGTGTGCCGGGGGTGGACTTTGCAGTCCGTATCTTCAAAGGACTGCCGATCGCCAACACCCGCAGCGGGCATTTCGCGGCGTGCTCGGTGCTTGGACTTGATGACACGACACTCGTCGGCGCGCCCCGCAACATGATTCAGGGCGACTGGCGCGACTTATGGAAACCCAACAGCGTCATCATCGACAAAGCAGGCTATCTGCTGCTCTTCCCTGGCGAGGAGCTGCGACTCGGGAGGGAGCTCGAATTGAATGACAAACTGGTGAAAATCGTGGGGATCTCCGACGCGCTTCCTGCCTTCACCACCTTTCCCCTGATCCATGCCCGTTATTCGGAAGCCCTCACCTTCCAAGGGCGGCAGCGCCAGCAATTGTCGTTTGTCCTCGCCCGCCCGCTTGGTGGTATCACTCCCCTCGAACTTGCTGCTCGAATCGAACGTGAAACAGGATTGAAGGCCCTGACCACCTCCCAATTTCAATGGGCGTCTGTTTCCTACTACCTCAAAAACACCGGCATTCCGGTCAATTTCGGGATCACCGTCGTCGTCTCCATCATCGTCGGCCTGGTTGTTACCGGTCAGACATTCTATCTGTTCATTCTTGAAAACCTCAAGCAGTTCGGGGCGCTCAAAGCCATCGGCGTGACCAATGGGGACATGCTGATGATGGTGCTCTTTCAATCCATGTTGGTCTGGTTTGTCGGTGTGGGCTTCGGCACCGCGCTGTCCGCGACGTTCTTCAACATCTCGCCGTTTGTCATCCAACTCCGGCATTTCATCCTCTTCTGGGAGTCCGCCGTCGGCGTCGCCGCATTCATGCTGTTAGTCATCGGTCTCGCCAGTTCGGCCGGTTTGATCCGTGTCATCCGACTCCAACCCGCGGAGGTCTTCCGATAAAAGCGAACGATCGTTCTTTTTTGATTGCGTTTTCCGTAAAATAGCGAACGTTCGTTCGCATCCACCATGCCACGCCAATCTCCAGACCGTCACGAAGCACGCCGCGAACAAATTCTCGGCGTCTGCCTGCAATGTTTCGCCGCCAAAGGATTTCACCAGACATCCATGCGCGACATCTGCGCCGCACTCGAAATGAGCCCGGGCGCGCTCTATCGATACTTCGATTCCAAGGAATCCATCATCGCCGCCATGATTGATGCCGACCGCGCGAAGATGGAGAAAATCTTCGCTGCCATCCCTTTCGAAACCCCGTTCCCGAAGTTGGTGGATCAACTGGTCACCCTGACGCTGGAGAGTTTCGTCAACGACGAGCAAATCGCGCTTTTCAACCAGATCAACGCGGAAGGAACCGTGAATCCCAAAATCGCGGAAGCGCTGAAGATCCACTACGGTGTGATGACGGACCGCCTCGAACTCCTGATCCGCCGCGCGCAGGAGCGCAAGGAAATCGACTCCAGTGTGAAACCTCGCGACGCGGCGGTTTTCATGATGGCCACCTTCGACGGTCTCTGCCCGCGATCCGCCTTCGATCCATCCGTGAACTGGCGGAAGATGACGCGGGTCTTCACCGGCCTGATCTTGAAGGCACTCGGCAGCGTTGATGCAAAAACGTCAGGAGGGAAACCATGATCGCGCTTGCACTCAAGATGCTCCGACATGACGGAGCCAAGTTTCTCACCATGGTTTTGGCCGTGGCGTTGGCCGCATTTCTCACACAAAATCAGGCATCTTTCCTCGTCGCCTTCCTCGGCATGACCGGTTCGCAGATCCGCGATGTGCGTGAGGCGGATCTTTGGGTCATGGAACCCGATACGGAGTGTTTCGATCAGGCAAAACCGCTCAAGGAAACCGCCGTGCAAACGGTTCGCGGTTTCCCAGGCGTCGAGTGGGCGCTGCCCTTCCTGAAGGTCGATACCACAGCGAGGACCGAGTCAGGAAAACTCAGCACCATCACCCTGATCGGTGTGCCGGAGGAAAGCCGCGTCGGTGAGCCGCTGATGAAGCTGGGCGAGGCAGGAGGAATCTATGAAAGGGACAGCGCCGTCATCGATCCCGGCGGCATGTCCTTGCTCTATCCAGGCCAAGAGTTCCTCCCCGGGATGAAAATCCGTGTCCATGACGAGTGGCTTGAACTGCGCGGAGTTAGCGAAGCATCTCCGCCGTTCACCGGCTTTCCCATCGTCCATGTGTCCCACTCCACCGCCATGCGACTCAATCGAGCGGAGACCCGTTCTACGACGTTTGTAGTAGGCCGCCTCAAGGTCGGTGCCGATGCGGTTGAAGTCACGGAGCGAATCCGGCAAGCCACCGGTTGGAAGGCTCTCACGCGCCAAGAGTTTGAGGCCGCGAGTTGGAAATTCTACTCGGACCAAGGCGTGCCCAATCTGTTTTATATCACCATCACCGTCGGCCTCATCGTCGGCATCGCCTTCACCGGCCAGACCTTTCTGATGTTCGTGAAGGAAAACGCCCGCGCCTTCACCACTTTGAAGGTGCTTGGTTTCACGCATCCCCAGCTTGCTGCGATGATGGCCGCACAATCGGGCCTCGTCGTGGTGCTCGGCCTGAGCATTGGCACCGCCATGGTAGTGGCCACCACGGAACTGGCCAAAACGCTGCCTTTTTTCCGTGGCCTTTATCTCCCCTGGGAGGTCACCGCCGTCTGCTGCGGCATCATCGGGGTGGTCACCGTGCTCGCCGCTGGTTTGTCCTTCCGCCAAGTCCTCCAACTCAAACCAGCCGAAGTTTTTCGCAGTTAGATCATCATTCCATGAACGCCGTCCACTGTCAGCAAGTCGAAAAATCCTTCGGCACCGGAGAAACCCAGGTGAAGGTCCTCCGCGGTGTCGATTTCACCGCCGCCCAAGGTGAAATGACATTTCTTGTAGGCCCATCCGGCTGCGGAAAAACGACACTCATCTCCATCATCGCGGGCTTGCTCGGAAGTGATGCCGGCTCTGTGAGCCTCTTCGGTGAATCGCTCGCCGCCCTTTCCGCACGCGATCAGATCCTGTTTCGCCGCCAGCATCTCGGCTTTGTTTTCCAACAATACAATCTGCTTCCCTCGCTCACCGCGGCCGAGAATGCAGCCGTTCCACTGCTCGCCGCCGGCATGAACCGCAAGGTCGCCGTGAAAAAAGCGACCGATCTGTTAGGCGTTCTTGGCATCGGACATCGCGCCGATGCCGCACCACGGCTCCTATCCGGTGGCCAGCAGCAACGCGTCGCCCTCGCCCGGGCCTTGGTACATGAACCGCGCCTCATCATTTGCGACGAGCCCACCGCCGCACTCGATCACAAAAGCGGCGAGTCCGTGATGGAACTTCTTTCCTCATCCGCCGTCCATCCGGACCGCGCTGTCGTCGTGGTCACTCACGACAACCGCGTTTTCCATTTCGCCCATCGCATCGCCCACATGGACGACGGAGTCATCACTCATACCGAAACCAACCCCACATCCGCCTTCTCACACTGACAAGATTATGAAAACCAAAGGCCTCATCCTGCCTATCGCCGCCGGCCTGTGTGCCGTTTATGCGGCCGTTTCCATCGCACAGACCCAGCCCGAGCGGATTCTAACAGATCCGCCGCAGCCCCCACCGCGTTCGAGTTTTGAACATAGCATCGCCGCTGTCGGTTTGATCGAACCCAGCTCGGAAAGCATCGCCATCGGCAGTCATCGATCCGGCGTGGTGACCGAAGTGAAAGTCCGCGCCGGGGAACATGTCGCCAAGGGGCAAATTCTGTTCACACTCGATCACCGCGATCTTGATGCCAGCCGCAAGGTTTCCCTCGCCCGCATTGCCCAATCCACTGCGGAAATTGGCAGCACCCGGGCTTTGTTGGATCAGGCAAAACGGCGACTCGATTCCGCAAACGCCCTGCAAGATCCGCGCGCACTCTCCTCCGAGGAACGCGCCGATCGTGCATCCGAAGTGGCCCGACTCGATGCACAACTCTCCAGCTCCGAAGCCGCCATCGCACTTGCAAAGGCAGAGCTAGAATCGGTGGAAACCGAAATTACCCGCAGCACTGTCACTTCGCCCATCGATGCCACGGTGCTGCAAGTCCGCGTCCGGCAAGGCGAGTTCATCGAAGGGGGGGCCTCCGCCGATCCACGTCTAGTCGTCGGCTTGATTGATCCCCTTCACCTCCGTGCGGACATCGATGAATTTGAAATCGCCCGCCTCAAATCCGGAGCCCAGGCAATCGCCACTCCGCGCGGTGACGCAGGGCGGAGATTCGAATTGGAGTTCGTGCGCTACGAGCCGCTGGTCATCCCAAAACGATCGCTCACAGGTGATTCCACCGAGCGCGTGGACACCCGCATCCTCCAAGCCATCTATCGGGTGAAAGCGCCGGACTCCACACTGTTCGTCGGCCAGCAAATGGATGTTTTCATCGAATCCAATCCGCGCAGCTCCAAGTCATGAAATCATATCTAACAGTTTTTTCCATTGCAGCCATCGCGTTGTCTGGCTGCACGCTGGGTCCTGAGTTTGCCGTCCCGGATGTTTCCGTTGGCAAGACTTGGAAACAGAATACCTCCTTCAAGGGCGCGGCGTTGCCGGATGCATGGTGGAGTCTTTTCAACGACGGCGAGCTCAATCGATTGGTGAACCGCGCACTCGCTGCAAATGAAGATCTGGCTGCGGCAAAATCCCGCGTGGACACCGCCCGCGCGCTTGTCGGCGTGGATCGGGCGAAACTATTTCCCAGCCTCGATCTATCTGGCAGCGGTGGCATTTCCCGCAGTTCCGCCGATGCGGCAGGGGCAAATCTCCCGGGCGGCGCAGCCATCGATCTGAAGCTACAACGCTACCGCGGTTCATTCGATCTCGCCTACGATCCCGATCTCTGGGGCCGGAACAAGCGGACCATCGAGGCGTCATCCGCCCGGGCCTCCGCCGAAGAGGCGCGGCTGGATTTCCAACGACTCGGTATTGCCACCGAAGTCACACGCCAGTATTTCCTCGTCCGGGGACTCGATGCCCAACACGCCATTCTTCAAGACACTTTGAAGAGCCGTCAGGAATCACTCGATATCCAAAGCTCCAAAACCGACGCCGGCCTATCCGATGGACTCAGCACCAGCCGCGCCCGCACCGAAGTGGAACTTGCTGAAAACGACCTCGCCATCGTTGCACGTCAACTGGGCGCGGCGGAAAACGCGCTGGCCGTGCTTTGTGGGACCGCGCCCTCCGGATTCAAGATTCCAAGACGTGTCGCAGATCATTCCCTGCCAGTCATCCGTCCCGGACTTCCCGCAGAGGTTCTCAACCGTCGTCCAGACGTGCGCGCCGCCTTGCTGGAACTCCGTGCCGCAAATGCGGAGATCGGCGTCGCGGAAGCGGCATTCTATCCGAACTTCAGCCTGACGACCGGTGGTGGATTCGAGGCCCTCGATGTCGCCAAGTTTCTCGATTGGCAAAACCGAGTGCTTTCACTCGGCGCCAATGTCACTGCACCAATCTTCGACGGCGGATCGAATCGCGCCAAGCATCAGGCAGCCCTAAGCCGCCATGCAGAGGCACTCGCCAACTACCGCCAAACCCTACTTGTCGCCCTGCGCGAGGTGGAGGACGCGCTGGTGGATCTCAAAGGTCTCGCACGCTCCAGCAATTCGCTGGAAATGGCCCTCACCAGCACCCGGGAAACTTTGAAGCTCTCCCAAGAACGTTATGACAAAGGGCTCACCAGCTATTTCGAAGTGGTGGACGCGGAACGGGACGCACTGCAAGTCCAGCTTTCCCTGAGCCGCATCGATGCGGAACAACGCATCACCCTGGCCGTCCTCGCCAAGTCGCTTGGCGGTGGTTGGAACACCGGCATCAAGTGATTCCTCAACTACTCCACGACTCTGAGTTCTTGAGACATGATCATCTTGGAGCCTTCGCAAACTGCGCCCTCACTTAGGACAGCGTCATAGGAAATACCCACAGCGACGGCCGTGCCTCCGAAGGTCTCGACCAATGACTACCAAAACACCTCGCATTCAAAACATCTGTTAAATCCATGTGATCTAACAATGGTCCTGAAATTTTCTGTCGGTAGGTTTCGATCTGGCAAGCATCAAGCTCCCAAATCCAGCCTCAATAGAAAATCGAAAGGCACCCTTTCGATCCGATGCTGCAGCCCTCCTTTTCGAACGCGGGCTGCTTCAGGTGAACTGATCCCTAGCAGCCTGTCGGACTTAGAATTCAGAATCCCCGAATCAATCGGGCGCGGA
>JBBARN010000117.1:0-20799 GCA_040399845.1 Luteolibacter sp.
GTCCACATATAGACGTAAATTTCTGACGTTTCAAAATCCGACAGGCTGCTAGTCATCGCTTTGACGACCGCTCCTCCAAACAGGCTTTCTTTGACCAAAACGGATCCGCGACATGGCCAGAGGCCCCAGACCTCCGTGTTCCCAGTTTGACGTTTGATCCTGACCAACCAGATCGATAGGCCACCAACGCGCCAGGATCCCCTCGTCCAGACACGCGTATTGCATACCTGCCTGCCGAAAACCTTTTTTGAGGGACTCATCGATAGAAATGCCAGTCACGCGAAGGGAATTTCGCGCAATGCTGCCCGCGTCACAAAATGTTCATGCAACCAGGTCAACTCGACCGGAACTTATGCAGTGACAGCGCCCCTGTCGTCATTGAGACCGGATTTTTCGAGGAAGTAATCATATCCTCCGGTATATCTCGTGAGGAGGGCGCCGTTTTCCGGATTCTTCTCGTTGCGGGTGATGTGAAGGGTGGTCTCGGCGAGCGTGCGGATGAAGTGCACGTCGTGGGAGATGAAGACGAGGGTGCCTTCGTAGCCTTTGAGCGCGTTGACGAGCGAGTCGATGGAAAGGATGTCCAAGTGAGTCGTGGGCTCATCCATGAGGAGAAGGTTCGGCGGATCGACGAGGAACTTCACCAGATTGAGGCGGGATTTTTCGCCTCCTGACAGAACGCCACAGCGTTTCTCCACATCGGCGCGGCGGAAAAGGAAGGTGCCGAGGATGGAGCGGGCGTCTTCTTCACGCAGAGTGGTGCAGGCACCCATGACTTCTTCGAGCACGGTGTTGTTTTCATTGAGCGATTCGAGTCGATGCTGCGAGTAATAACCGAGCTTGGTGGCATAGCCGGGTTCGCGTTTTCCACCATCGATGGGAAGCAGGCCAGCGAGGATCTTGAGGAGGGTGGATTTACCCGCACCGTTGGGACCGACGAGCACGACGCGATCGCCACGTTCGATGGTGAGATCGAGGTCCTTATAGATGCGCTTGTCACCATAGGATTGGCCGATCTTGGAAAGCTCCATGACTTTCTGGTTGGAACGCGGCGGTTGCGGAAAGGTGAACTTGAAGGGCTTGCGTGGCGCACGGGGTTTTTCGATGCGTTCGAGCTTTTCGAGGAACTTGATGCGCGATTGCACCTGCGAGGCCTTGGAACCGACCTGACGGAAGCGATCGATGAAATCCTGGTGGCCCTCGATTTCCTTTTGCTGGTTTCTGTAGGCCTGCGTTTGCTGGTCGAAGCGGGCTTCGCGCTGGCTGAGGAAGGCGCTGTAGTTTCCGGTATAAGATATCAATTTCGCGGCATCGGGATCGATCTCGATGACGGTCTCGATGATCGAGTCCATGAAATCGCGATCGTGGGAAATCATCAGGATGGCTCCTGAGTAGTTGAGCAAATAGCGCTGGAGCCAGAGCAGCGAGAGCAGGTCGAGGTGGTTCGTCGGCTCGTCGAGCATGAGCAGGTCCGGCTCCATGACGAGGAGTTGGGCGAGGTGGGCGCGCATGACCCAACCGCCGGAAAAGGTTTTGGCGGGTTTGTGGAAGTCGTCCTGTTTGAAGCCAAGGCCAGCGAGGATCTTCTTGGCCTTGGGTTCGAGTTGATAGCCGTTGAGGTGGGTGAACTGGTCCTGGGCCTTGGCGAAGTCCGGATGCGAGTGGTCGCCCTTGGCCTCGTATTCGCGCATGGTGCGGAGGATGCCGATCATTTCAGGAGTGATGCCCATGGCGATCTCGATGACGGTTTCATCGGTGGGTTCGCCGGCTTCCTGCGGGAGGTATCCGGTGATGGCGTATTCGTCTCGCTCGATGGTGCCTTCATCGGGGCTGTCCTCATCGAGAATCATGCGGAAGAGGGTGGATTTCCCGGCACCGTTGGGGCCGACGAGGGCGACGCGTTCGCCCCAGTTGATGGACATCTCGGCCTCGCGGAGCAGGGTGCGGCCGCCGAGGGTCTTGGTAAGCTTTTTGATCGTGAGCACGCCGGGGGTTTAGAGGACCGGAACGCGGGGGGCAAGAAATTCGGTGGATTCCCGCAGCAGAAGCTGGAAATCAGCACACCCGGCCAGAAAACCACCCCATAGGTGGGCAGGACCATCATGGACCGTCCGCATCCCCGGCTTCTGAAACTCCCTTCCATGCAAGGATTCCACAATCGGCATCAAGAAGGCTTGCCATCCTGACCTTTCCGCATGTAAACCACTCGCACCGCGTGGCGCGATCTCGACTCCGCCCCATTCGGAACACCGCCAACCGATGAAAGTCAGCGGGCGTGATACACCAAAATCAACAAGGAGAGGTGGTAGAGTGGTCGATTGCGCCGGTCTTGAAAACCGGAGGGCCGCAAGGTCCCGTGGGTTCGAATCCCACCCTCTCCGCCACTTAAAACCCTGAAGATCAGGGACTTGAAGAGAAAACGAACAGGGTACGGGATTCCTTCGAGATGCGCCGAAATGCGCCAAAATGCACGAATAAGGGCCAATTTAGTGTGAGCAGAAGTCCCCCCTCCCTGCCGTGCTCGTGGATCTCGCGCCCATGGCCTGGCCTCACTTGGATCAAAAATCCGGACCTGCTCGGCGAAACCCGCCGCCACGAGCAGGATCGCGGCAAGGCCCTGGCGGGCAAAAGCACCCTCAATCGCCTCGAAGAAGAACGGGAGGCTCCGCACGCCGCCCGGGCCTTCGGCGAGTTCACCTATCAGACCAAGGACAGTTGGAGTCGCGAGCGGCGCGTCATCGGTAAAGCCGAAATCCTCGGCGAAAAGCAAAATCCCCGCTTCATTGTCACCGATCTAACAGGGAAAGAGCGATGGGCCAATGACGTGCCAGATCTGACAAACGCAAAAGCGCTTTACGAAAAATTCTACTGCGCGCGCGGCGACATGGAAAACCGCATCAAGGAGCAACAACTTGATCTCTTTGCCGACCGTACCTCCACCGCGCCGTTTGCCAGCAATCAATTGCGGTTGTGGTTTTCAACCTTCGCATATCTGTTAGTAGCGCGGTTGCGCGGCATCGCCCTTCAAGGCACGGTGTTGGCCAAAGCCACGGCCGGCACCACCCGACTCAGGCTCTTCAAAGTCGCCGAGATGGTGGTGGTGAGCGTGCGGCGGGTTCATGTGAGGCTGGCCAGCGCGTTCCCACTCCAGGAAGTCTTTCGGCAGGCCAATGACCGGCTGCGAACTTAAACAGCCGCTTCAAGCGCCCGGTTTTCCGAAACATCAACAGAATCGAGGCGAAAATCGGATTCGTCGCGGAGAATCACGATCAAATTCAGCCAAAACAAGCCGTTTTCCACCACATGTCGGTCATCATTGTGGCAAAAGCGGTACAATTGATGCCACTTGAGCCCCCCCCGCGCAAATCGTCGGGAAAACCGCGGATATTTCTGTTAGAAATTGGCAATTTTTTATGCATCCGAATTGCTCTGTGAGAAATGCGGCAACGGAACACCTTCGGATGCTTCACGGATGACACGAATGCCATAAATCTGGGCTCGGGTGAGGCCGTTGGTGGCGAGGATCTCCACGCGCAGGCGGCTGACTCCCGTGACGGACATGCGGTGGCGGCAGTTGCGCTGATAGTTGCCGGTGACTTCGGCGATGACGGTCTTGGTCCCGTCCTCGTGTCCGGCGCTGATCCGGTAGTCCCTGACAATCGAGGGGATGCTGCGCCGCGGATAGCCCTGCCAACTCTGCCAGAAGTGGAAATGCAGCGATGAGTCGAAAAGCAGCTGAACCTCAGTGATGTTACGCGGATGCTCCCAGTCCAAGGTGATCCATTCGGGTTCGGCAAACGAACTTGACGCTGATGCCCAAAGGTTTGGAGCGTAGGTTGGGCGACTTTGGCCGTTGACCACCATATCCGGTCCATAAAGATCTTGGGCTGGCGTGGTCCTACAGCAGTGCGCGAGATTGAGAAACAGGCTCTCGGCCTTGAACTTCCGCGCGTGATCGTTCCAGTCTGGTGCGACCACTCCGGCACCGTCGGCATCCACCGCGCGCGTCATGCCGATCATCAGTGAGCGCGAGGTCCACTTCGTGAATCGGTTAGGTCGTATGGGATCCTCCGGCCGCGGGTAATACCAACGTTTTCCTGGTGGTGTTTCCGTCATGTGAATGGCGAGGTCGGGATTTTTTTCCAGAATGAGGAAATGCCATCCGGGCCTCTGGATGGCACAATCAAGCGGCACGTCGATCCATTGGGACGCACCAGCTGGAATTTCATGCGTGCCTTCCACCAGCAGGTCATCTGGAAAGGTGGAATGGTTGGCTGGCCCTTGATGGAAGCGGTAGTGCAATTGCGTGGCACACGCGGCATCAACTAACAGCGAAATGCCATCAAGTCGTTCGCTGGTCACCGGGACTTGCAGCATGCGTCCGTCGCGCAATGGATCGACACCCCAGCTTTCCATCGGGTCACTCTCCGAAAAGACGCTCGAAGCGCTGATAGTGGCCTCGGGTGCGATGTCACCATCCACTACCGCTTCAAGCGCGTGGATGTGATGGTCTGCTAGAAACAGGTCGCGCTGGATGTCACGCACGGCCTTGCCTGTGACGAGCAAACCCGGATCGCGCTGCAATCGCGCGGCGTGGCTTGCGGCCATGCCTGCGGCCTCACCGAGTTGAGCGCAAGTGAGCATCACCCGCGTCGAGGAGAGCGCGTAGTGGGTGGCGCTGATGTTGCGCCCGGCGAAGAACAAGTTGCGGATGTTTTTCGAATAGAGCGAGCGCAGCGGGACGTTGTGCGGCCCGCGCAGATATTGGTGGGTGCTGGGGTTGATCTTGTCGTGAAATCCGTGCGGCGGGTGATGATCGAAGCCCCAACCGCCGTAGGCCAGCGCATCTTCGAAAACCGCCTGCTCGTCGATTTCATTCATCGTTAGAATGTGATCGCCCTCAAAGCGCCTGGACTCGCGTTTTCCCGGAACCGCACCCAGCCAGTCGAGTTCGTAAGTCTCCAGCCTGCCTGCGAGCGTCGAACGGTTTTTGAGAAAATCCCAGACCGCGAGGGTGATCCGTTGCACCTCCTCCTTGATCTTCGTCGTGTCGTGCACCGTATCGAGCGCGCCGCCCCACTCGAGCCACCAGAACCCGCCGGTGTCGGGGAAAAAGTGTTCGCAAACCGGCCGATAGGGACCGAAGTCGTCCAGGCTCAGTTCCAGGTTTACCCACTTCGGTCGGGTGAATGGCATCGGGCGGCCAGCGTCGCGCGCGTGCAGGTGCAGGCTCAT
This sequence comes from Luteolibacter sp., assembly GCA_040399845.1. Classification (GTDB taxonomy): domain Bacteria; phylum Verrucomicrobiota; class Verrucomicrobiia; order Verrucomicrobiales; family Akkermansiaceae; genus Luteolibacter. Next base: position 5,236 of record JBBARN010000117.1, read on the forward strand.
GCCCATCGTGTCGCTGGTCGGCTCGTCGTGGCACATCGGCTCGTCAAACTCCGCGCGCGCTTCGACGCCCATGCGGAACTTAGCACCGGAAAGCGAGCCCACCACGCCATCGCCCGAGCAGTCGGCGAAATAGCCCGCCTCGAACACATGCCAGGTTTCCTCCATCGAGCAATAGGCTTTCACGCTTTCGACGCGGTCCTTGCCGGCATTCATCGCTACCTCACAAACCGCGTGGTTCAGGAACAAATCGAGATCAGGTTCATTGCGCACCAGGTTTTCCAATTCCAGGTTCCAGCCTTCCGGGCACCACGTCGGGTTGTGGTACAGATTGTTGAGGAAGAGCTCCTCGATCAGCCCGGTCTCGCGGGAATAGGCGAAATTGCACTGCGTCGCCCCGACCGGTGGCACGCGGATCTCGATGCTGGCGTTTCCGCCCAGCACCGGGCGGTCGTGGACGAGGGCAGTGCGGACCCCCTGGCGCGCGGCGGTGACCGCGGCACAGAGCCCGGACAAGCCGCCGCCGACGACGACCAGTTCATGGGTGTGGTGGATGGTTTTCACGGAAAGGTGGCCTAAGGTGCGGGTTGTGGAATCGATAAAATTGATAGGACGACGAACAAAATGTGGCAATGCGCTCATGCGCAAAATAATGAATCATTTGCGCCAATGGTTTCCGCCTTGCCTTGGCAGACCGGTATCTCAGCGTGGTCGCTCCTTCCTCACCGTCGTCGTTAGGATGATCGCCGCGATCGGATGCAACACAGCCAGCACCATGAAAATTTGTGCCGATCCGAAGGTGCCAATCAAGTCGCCGACATATTTATTGAAAACCATCGCGCCGCAGGCACCGAAGGCACCTGCGATACCCCAAACGCTGCCCACATTCGCCGCAGGAAACGCATCGGCAACGACAACGCCAAGGTTGAACAGCCACGTGAGACACACCGCAGCAACAACGCTGAAAATGGCAAGCGTGGCGACGGGTTGCGGGAAATGCGGGGTAACCGCACATACCGGCGCAAACATCGCCGCGCCTACCAGGATGATCCTTCGAGCCCTTAATGGCTCGGTGCCGCGACGCACCAAGCGGTCAGATGCTGCCGAGCTGCCGATCCCCCCAAGGTCCGCAGCCAGAAATGGAATCCAGCCGACCATGGCGATTTGTTTCAAGGACAAGCCGGAGTGCTCTTGCAAATACCCTGGCAGCCAAAACAGGCAGAAATACCATACTGGATCACTGACAAAGCGAATCAGCAAAATCCCCCAAAGGCTGCGCGTCCGCCACAACTGCGGCCAAGTGAACGCCGCCGGATGCTCGGCGGCCATAGCAGCCTCATCCACAACGAATCCTTGGGGAGGATCGCGATAAATCAGCCACCAAACCACCACTAGCAAGAGCCCGAAGATCCCCGGCACCCAAAATGCCGCGTGCCAGCCATAACTCAGGGCCAGCCACGCAATCAATGGTGCAGAAACAATCGCGCCGATCGTTCCGCCAGACGAGCAGATGCTGTTCGCCGTGGCTCGCAGTTTCGGAGGAAACCAAATCGTCACCACCCGAAGTTGAGAGGGAAACGTCGTCGGCTCCGCGATACCAAGAGCACCTCGGAAAAAGGCAAGTTGCCCGAAGGATTTGGAGAATCCCGCACCGAGACAAGCAACCGACCAACCGATCATCCCTAATAGCATGATGCGCCCCGCACCAAAACGATCCACCAACCATCCCGCCGGCGCATAGGCACTCGCGTAACAAAAAAGAAAAACGTTCACCAATGTCGCATAACCGCTATCATCCAGACCGAACTCTGCCTTCAAGGTCGGCTTGAGCACCGAAACAATCTGGCGGTCCACGTAGTTGAGCACTATCGCAATGAACACCACACCGAGAATCAGCCACCTGCGACGCTCCGGCCCCAGCCACGGTATCGTTCCGGTGCTCACAGTTTGGAGGGGGGGGTTAAGGGTGAGTTCGGCGTAAAGCCATCGGCGACGAATTCGCGGGTTGGATGGTTCGTATTCAAGTGGACAAATGGGCTTTGGCTCTACAACAGGAGTCGCTCCGTCAAGTTCATAGAACGGCGGACGAAAACTGGCAATGCGCTCATGCGCAAAAAAATGAATCATTTGCGCCAAAGCGATCCAAGGTCCAACTCACATCCCCAGCCGAGCATTTGTGCGGTAGCGTGACGGGGTATTGCCGTGGTGTTTCTTGAAGACCGGGATCATGTGCTCCACGTATTTGAATCCACAGGCCTCGGCGATGTCGGGGATCGACATGTGGGTTGTGTCGAGAAGATGCCGCACTTTGTTGATTTTGACGCGGCGAATCTCATCGGCCGGGCTGCGGCCGATCAAGTCGTGGAAACGCCGCTCAAGCGAGCGGCGCGCCATCGGCACGGCTTTGAGCACGCTCCGCACATCGATGCCCTCGTGGGCGTGGTCGCGAATGAAGCGCAGGACTTGCTGCACCTGCGGGTCCGCACAGGCCACCAGATCGGTCGATTGGCGGGTCGTCACCCCGAGCGGCGGCAGTTGGATTTCATCAGGATCCGCCGCCTTGCCGTGGAGCAAACGGTCGAGTTGAGCGGCAGCTTCGTAACCGATCCGCCGCACCGGGATATCCACTCCGCTGATGGGGGGATGCACCACCCGGCCAAGCAGATCCTCCGTTTCCAGACTGAGAATCGCCACCTCCTCGGGCACCAGCACGCCGAGTTCCGTGCAGGCCATGGCCAAGTGGCGGCAAATGCCGGTCGCCCAACCGATGATGCCCACCGGTTTTGGCAGCGCCTCGATCCAGCGCCGGCGGTCGTTCTGCCGCGCTGCCATCCCGGCCTTCGCGCCGAGCCGTGCCGATGGCTGATAGATCACGGCCTCCGCCCCGGCCTCCGCCATCACACTCCGGAATGCCTCAGTCCAGAAGTCGAGAAACGGGCGCTCGGGTTCACCACAGAAAACGATGTTTCGGATTCCTTTCTCGTGCATGTGCGCCACGGCCATCCGAACCACCGCCTTCGCATCGCTGGTCACTCGCGGGAAATTGATCCCCTCACGGCGCGAGCCGGAAACGTTCACCACTGGCAAACTGAGCGCCCGCAGTTTGGCAGCGAGCCGCCGGGTCTGCACGGCCGCAATCATTCCGTCGCCAGTCCAGCCACGCGGCACTTCGGTGCTTTCGTCCGGTTCGCCCGGCTGCATTTCCAGCAGCCACGGACCATGCTCCTGCGCATATTGCCACACCCCCTCGATGATCCCGCGACCATACTCGTTCCAAGCCGGGACCAGCAACACGATCCGCGGCGGCGAGGTGCGGGCGGGCTTGTTTGGGGAAGGCTTAATTGACGGAGCCATGTGGCTTTTTGCACATGCACGGCGGGACATCACAAGATAAAATGGCGCAAAATCATAATATTTATGCGGATTATCGCGTTGCCGGATCACATGAAAACCACTACGGATTCTTTCGATCCTAGGATGACCGGAGTCACGGCCCTACAGCAAAAACCCGCCTTGAAAATTCTCGTGCTCTGTCCGCGATATCCAGTTTCCTTAGCATGATTCTCATTTCACCCTTATTCAGACAAAGTGTCGGGCCGATCGAAACGCTGCTGGACATGGGCACCGAGCGCGGTCTGAAGGCTATGATACATCCATCATGAAACGCAGAACCTTTATCACCACCGCCACCGGAGTCGCCGCCAGCACGGTGTTTCCGCAGTTCGCCATCGGTAAGCCGGGCAAGTCGGCGAACAGCAAACTCAACATCGCGTTCATCGGCTCGGGCGGATGGATCGCCCAACAGCCCCGGTTTCATTTTCCGGCCAAGGGTGACCGCGGACGGGTGATGCTCGATTGGTGCGATGGTCCGCAGGACTGGACCAAAGTCGGGCGCATTGATCAATACGGTGCCGAGCACGCCGCACACCTGGGCCGTGCCTGCTGGCTGGTCGGGTCCAAGGGCATGCTTGGTTGCGGCACCCATGCCGGAGTGTCGCTCATTCTGCCGAATGACGTGCGCGAGGGGTGGAAAGCGAATCCCCCTGCTCCAACCATCGCACGCGTCGCAGGCGGTCCGTTCCGCGAGTGGCTGCGTGCGATCAAAGGCGAAGGCCCGGAACCTGGATCCAATTTCAACTACGCCGCCAGGCTGACCGAGATCATTTTGTTAGGTGTGCTGGCCCAGCGCTTCAACACGCGCATCGAATGGGATGCCAAGGCCGGTCGCGTCACCAACCACCCTGAGCTGAACGCATGCGCCAAGGAGCCGGTCCGGGAAGGCTGGAGCTACGGTGAGGACTTGTGAGAAAATGGAGGATGTCCAATCGCCTATATGAACCCAGAAACCCTTGATGTATCCATCGCCCGCCGTCGCTTTCTCCAGACATTGACCACGAGCTGTGTCGCACTCTCGCTGCCTCCGCTCCGTGCGACCGGCGGCCCCGGAACCGCTGCGGGCGACGACTCGTTTGATTCATTGTCCCGCGACCTTCTTCGCGACTGGTGCGATGGCATGCTTGCCGTGCAGATCCATGATCCATCCGATCCCACCAAACACGGCGCGCTGGGCTGTCCGGCCTGTGATTTCATCCACGGGCGTTGCATGGACGCTGTGTATCCGTTCCTGCATATGGCGAAGGTGACGGGCGATGCAAAATATCTGAAAGCCGGCATTGCCGTTTTTGAATGGTCGAAAAACGTCTCGCAGGAGGACGGGAGTTGGACGGTGATTCCCGATCCGAAGTCGTGGCGCGGCATCACCGTGTTCGGTGCGATCGCGCTGGCGGATGCACTCCATCACCACGGTGATTTGCTCGACGCAACCACACGCCAACGCTGGCTGGAGCGCCTGGGTCTGGCGGGAGACTATATCTATCAGAATTTCACCAAACTGGATTTCTCCAATATCAACTATGGCTGCACCGGTATCCATGCGATGAATCTGCTCGGCCGCGTCCTAAATCGTCCGCCGTATCTCAAACGCAGCCGTCAGCTCGCCTCCGGACTCAAGGATTTCCTGACAAAGCCCAACGGCCTGCTGTTTGGCGAGGGACAGTCAACCACTGGAACCAGCCCGCGTGGCTGTCGCCCGGTGGACCTTGGCTACAATGTCGAGGAATCGCTGGTCGCGGTGGCACTCTGCGCCGATGCTACTGGTGACCCCGAACTCGCCGCCATCGCCGGACCTTTATTGGAAGCGCACCTCGCCTTCATGCTGCCGGACGGCGGCTGGGACAACAGTTGGGGCACCCGCCAATCCAAGTGGACCTACTGGGGAAGCCGTACCAGCGACGGCTGCCAACCCGGTTACGCGGTGCTGGCGAAAAAGCATCCCGCGTTTGCCACGGCGGTGATCGAGAATACCCGTCTCTACCGGCTTTGCACCGCCCATGGTCTGCTGCACGGCGGCCCGCATTACATCAGCCATGGGGTGAAACCGTGTGTGCACCACACCTTCACCCATGCCAAAGCCCTCGCGACGCTGCGGGACCATGGCGACTTGGCACGGCAGATCCAAGCGACGCTGCCATTGCCCCGCGCGAAGGCAGACGGCGTCCGCGAGTATCCCGAAATCGCCACCTGGCTGGCGGCACGGGGACCGTGGCGGGCTACCATCACCGCCTACGACTGGATCTATCAAGAACAAGCGCAACAGCCCACCGGCGGAGCGATCTCCATGCTTTGGCATCCGCAGGCCGGTCCCTTGCTGGCCGGAAGCATGGCCCGTTACCACCTGGTAGAGAAAAACAACATGCAACACTATCCGGAGGATCATCCGCTGACACCTCGCGTCGAACTTTGGGAAGATGATTCCTGGTTCACCCAGCTTTACGATCTCACCGCCAAGGTGGAACACTCGGATCAAGACGGCACCCTGGCATTTGAAATTGCCGCACGTCTTTTGAACAAGGCGCGCAAAGAGCCATCAAACGGTAAGGCCAACTGCTCGCTGAGTTATCATTTCGCTGCGGAAGCGGTGTTGATCGCAGCGACTGCTCCCGGTGTCGGCTCCGAATCGAATCGCCCGCGACTCGTCCTGCCATTGATCTCGCCCACCGGAGAAAAAGTGACCCAAACGGAAAAACGCATCGAAATCCATAAGCCGCTGGGCAGGGTGGTGATCGAGGCCAACGCGCCGCTGCGCATCCAGAAAACCACCCGTCCGCGCATCTTCAACCTCATACCTGGATTTGAAGCGGTGCCGATCATCGCGGAGATACCTGCCGACTCCCGGCTTGAGTGCTGGATCCGCATCCTGCGTCCATAAACGAAACCGAAGGCTGAAGAACAGTGATTAAACAAACCATGACAATACGAATCACCCTGCTGCTTGCCTCGCTCGTCGTATCGCATGCTGCCGAGACGGCAAAACCCTCAGGTAAACCCAACGTGATCATTGTGCTTACCGATGATCAAGGCTATGGCGACTTGTCCGTCACCGGAAACCCGATCCTCAAGACGCCGAACCTGGATCGCCTGGCGCGCGAAGGCGTGCAATTCACGAATTTCCATGTGGACTCCTATTGCACGCCGACCCGCGCCGCTTTGATGACCGGCCGCTACTCCCATCGCGTGGGCGGATGGGGCACCGTCAATGGCCGCAACATGCTGCGCGACGACGAAGTGACGATGGCCGACGTGTTCCGCCACAGCGGCTATCGCACCGCCCATTTCGGTAAGTGGCACCTCGGCTCCAACTATCCCTACCGGCCGATTGACCGCGGCTTTGACGAATGGCTTGGCCACGGCAACGGCGGCACCGGTTGCACCACCGACTACTGGGGCAACGACCGCGTCAAAGACCACTACATCCACAATGGCCGGTGGGAGGAGAAACCGCGCCCCGGTTTCGAGGGCGATGTGTTCTTCGACGCGGCGCTCCAGTTTATCCGCGATAACAAAGTCCGGCCGTTTTTCACCTACCTCGCCCTGTATAATCCGCACAATCCGTGGAGCATCCCGGATCCAAAACACGCGGAAACCTATCAAGGCGAGAATGTGCCCGGCGACTTCTTCACCACGATTGACCGCATCGATCAGAACATCGGCAGGCTGCGGCAGTGTTTGGAAGAGGAAGGACTGGCCGACAACACCGTGTTGATATTTCTGACGGACAACGGCACGGCAGGTGGCGACAAGGTTTTCAATGCCGGGATGCGCGGCAGGAAGGGTTCACCGTATGACGGCGGCCACCGCGTTCCGTGTTTCCTGTATTGGCCGGGCCGCGGGTTCAAGATGCCCTCCACCGTTGATCGCCTAACAGCGCATTTGGACCTGCTTCCGACGCTGGTGGACTCGTGCGCTTTGAATTTGCCCAAACCGGTGAAGTTCGACGGCAGCAGCCTCAAGTCCCTGCTCGCCGACCCGCGAGCGGACTGGCCGGAACGGACGCTGGTGATGGGCGCGGGCGGTAACAAAGCCGGCGCGAATGCGCCGCCACCGCAGTTCGGGAGCAACTGCGCCGTGATGACTGACCGGTGGCGCTTGGTGAATGACAAGGAGCTTTATGACATCACCCGTGATCCCGGCCAGCGCCGTGACATCGCAAAGGAAACGCCGGATGCAGTCAAGCGACTGCGCGCCGTCTATCAGAAGTATTGGACGGATGTGAGCGCCAACGACCAAGGCTGGCGCGGCCGCCCCATCCTCGGGACAAAAATCGCGCCGGAAGCGGAACTCTGCGGCGAAGACTGGTTCACGACCAAAGGAAATTGTCCGTGGAACCAGGCCGCCATAGCCAATGGTGCCGCCGCGTTCGGCCGCTGGGATGTTAGATTTTCCGAAGCTGGCGACTATCAAATCGAAGTGCGCCGCTGGCCCCGCGAACTGAACGCTCCCATCGCCGGAACACCGGTCGCCGAAAATTTCTCCGATGCCTGGTTGGATGGCCGCACCGTTGGCGGGACACTTTATGGAGGCAAGCCCCGCGCCCTGCCTGTTAGCCGGGTTGAGTTGAAGATCGCCGGTCAAGTTCTAACATCCGATGTCGGCGATTCCGAAACGGCGAAGGTTTTCACGGTTGCGGTCGCCGCCGGCCCCGCCGACATCGAGGCAACGCTGCTCGACAAAGCCGGCAAGGCGCTATGCGGCGGCTATTATGTCTCTGTCCGAAAGCAACGGCCATGAAGCATCACATCACACAGATCACCGCTCTGCTGTTATTGCCCTTCGTCACGCTGCATGCCGCGGAACTGAGAATTGCCGCTGTTTTTTCCGACCACATGGTCTTGCAGCGCGACAAACCAGGCCCGGTCTGGGGCTGGGCTGATCCAACGGAGAAAATCACGGTTGAGTTTGCCGGCCAGACGAAAAACGCCGTCGCCGATGCCACCGGCAAGTGGCAGGTGAAACTCGATCCGATGACGGCCAGCGCGGAATCGCGGGTGCTGATCATCCAATCCGAAAAGCCAGCGCGGAAACTCGTCCATTTGCCCGATCGCCTGCCGATGCTCTATCACCTCGCCGCCGACCCAGCCGAACAAAACGACCTCGCCTCCTCGCAGCCGGAACGGGTTGGCTCGACGCTGAAGGAACTTGCTGAGTGGGAGGTACACTCACCGAACCCGGTTTTCCGTGAACCCGCCGACTGGCGGACAAGGCATTTGAAATTCTACGACATCGACTGTGCAAGGATTCAACCCGAGTAAGAATTCCTCGATCCTTCAAACTCATCATATAACTCCGTGCATTTCGAATCAAACTTCCATCATCCAACACGCCGCATGAAAAGCATCGCCCTGAGAATCGCCGCATGGTTCATCCTCAATCCGTCCGCACTGTCGGGAAAACAGCCTAACATCGTTCTGATCCTTGCCGATGACCTGGGATATGGCTCGGTGGGCTGCTATGGCAACAAGGTGGTTCGGACCCCGCACATCGACCGTCTCGCTGCCAGTGGCACCCGCTGCACCGACTTCCATGCCAACGGGCCGATGTGCACTCCGACGCGTGCCGCCCTGCTGACCGGCCGCTACCAGCAACGCTGCGCCTGGTTGGAGGACGCCGAACTCTCGCCCGTGTTCCGCCAACAGCGGCAGGAGAACCTCAAGCAACGTTGGGCCTGGGGCATCTCCCTCGACGAACTGACCCTCGCGGACTTGCTGAAAAAAGGCGGCTACTCAACCGGATTGTTCGGCAAGTGGCATCTGGGCTACGATGCGAAGTTTCACCCCAAGAACCAGGGCTTTGACGAGTTCCGGGGCTTTATCGGCGGGGCGGTCGATTACCACACCCATGTAGCTGAGGCCGGCCTGCGGGAATTGGACTGGTGGAACGGAAAGGAAATCAAGGACGATGCGGGCTATACCACCGACCTTCTAACAAACTATGCGGTGGACTTCATATCCCGCCACAAGAGCAAGCCATTCTTCATGTTCGTATCTCATGGGGCCCCGCATACGCCGCTCCAGGGGCGCGATCCGAAGAAAAAACAAAGCGCGGCCGAAATCTATAAGGAGATGATCGAGGTGCTGGATGAATCCGTCGGTGCCATCGTCAAAACCCTTGAAGAACACGGCCTTCGCGAAAACACCCTGATCATCTTCTGTTCGGACAACGGCCCCGCTCTGCCTGCCGGATTTCAAGATGCCTCGCCCTTCCGCGGGAAAAAGGGGAGCATGCTCGAAGGTGGACACCGCGTGCCCGCGATCATGAGTTGGCCCCATAAAATCCCTGCTGGAAAAGAATGCGACACGCCCCTGATGACGATGGATCTTTTCCCAACCTTCGCCCGGCTCGGCGGTGTTTCTTCGCCCGAAAATCACCAGATCGACGGCATGGACATTCTGCCCACACTTCAGGACGAGCAAGGGGATCTCAATCGGGTGCTTCACTGGCGCTTTGGCAACCAGTGGGCCGTCCGCAAGGGAGATTGGAAGCTTATCGACGGTCGAGCGCTATACCATCTGGGCGATGACCCGGGAGAATCGGTGAATCTTGCCAAGCAACATCCTGAGATCGTTCGCGAGCTGTTTTCGCTCAACCAGGATTGGACTCGTGAGGTCGGCATGCGCTAAGGAGCTTGGCGCAAAGAGGTAAATTATATGCGCCTCTGCGTATTGAGTTGAACGGGCGTCATGGTGTATCGTGGCGGTCTTCCGTAATCAAACCCATGCAGCGAGCATTTCGAGTCCTTGGCCTTTTCCTGGTCACCTTCGTTCTATTGCCTTTCCGGCTTTCCGCAGCTGTCGATATTCACAGCTCGCTCTTGGGAGACGACTCCAATCCCGGCGTCTCCGCTACAGCCATCATCCATCCATTCGCTGCCGATGTCGGCTCGGATGGCACCGCCACTCATGGCATCGACTTTCCTAACAACAAACTCACCGGAGTCACCACCGGCAACCAGTTGATCAGCACCAGCGTCGAGATCCCCGTCACCGCAAAATTCATCCAGAACCTCGCAAACGGGACCGCGCAGAAAATCGTGCTCTATGGCACCAGTCTCACTGCAAACGGCGCATGGGTCTCCCAGTTGCAAGCCTCCGTGCAAGCCTCCTACCCGGGCCTTGCCACTTGGGTAAACAGCGGCGGCTCGGGAAAAGCCTCCGACTGGGGGCTCGCCAACCTGCAATCAAAAGTCATCGTTCACAATCCGGACGCCGTGTTCATCGAGTTCTCGATGAACGATGCCGCCACCACGCTCGGCATCAGCCGCGCCCAAGCCGTGGCCAACCTCGACGCAATGGTCGATGCCATCCTCGCCGCCCGACCGAATTGTGAAATCATCCTCCAGATCATGAATCCCCGCGATTTCCAACCCGGCGATTCCTTCGACCCGCGATTGGAACTGGAACTCTACCAGCAGGACTGCCGCGATTACGCCACTGCCAACGGCCTGCAAATCATCGACCACATGCCCGCATGGCGCGCGCTGCTCGACAAGGGCACCGCGGCTTATCGGGTTCACGTCCCTGACGGAACCCATCCCAATGCCAATGGCTATTCCCTGTTCATGACCCCCGTGCTGCTTCACGCGATCGGTCTGGAGGCGACATCACTGACGGGCAGCCCGGACATCATCATCGACAACAGCGACGACGCGCCCGCCTTCGCCACTACCGGCACATGGACTACCAGCACCTTCGCCGAAGCCGCGCCTAACACTCCCTACAACGGAAATTCTCTCCACGATGGTAACACCGCCAAAGGCACGAAAACCGCAATCTTCACGCCCACCATTCCGTCACCGGGTAGCTACCCGGTTTTCTTGCGCTGGGTCTCCTCCACCAACCGCGCTTCCAACGTTCCCGTCACGGTCAACTTCAGTGGCGGCTCACAAACCATCACCATCGATCAACGCCAGTCCGGCGGGACTTGGTATAAACTCGGAGACTTCGCCTTCGCCGCAGGCACCTCTGGAAATGTCAGTATTGCCACCACCGGCACCAGTGGCTTTGTCAATGTCGATGCCCTTGGAGTTTCTACCACAACCACCGTCACGCCGGAAGTCCGCTTGCGCATGCACAACCGCCGCCTCGCCGAGCCAGGCACTGCCAATGGTCAAGCCCGCAGCAGCACCATCACCGCTTGGCTCGCCCAACCCACAAGCCAAGCGCTCACCATCCAGTTCGACACCAGCGGCGGCACCGCCAGCGCCGGGGCCGACTATCTGGCAATTCCCTCCAACATCGTCATTCCTGCCGGGAAATCCTCCGCCTCCATCGATCTCGTTCCGCTCTACGATGGCGAAGCAGAGCCTGAGGAAAGTTTCCGTATCAAAGTCCTACCCGATGCGAGTTATACACTGAGTTCGCCCGCGGAAGCCAACGTCATCATTGAGACCTCCGCTGCCGGGCCCGCTAGCGTATTCCTCATCGATGAAGACTTCGGCGGTTCCGCCAGTGCCAGACTCAACGGCACCTCCGCGGACATCTTTGATGCAGCCCTCATCAACTCCGCCGGCTCCGCCACCTGGCGGGCCGGATCCGCTTTCAAGGCCGATGGCTCGATCACCGCAGATAGCGCACAGAACAGCGCCTCGCTCGATCTTGGGACTTATATCAATACCCGCAAGGGCCAGGCCAATGGCAAGTTCATCCTCAGTGCCACCCTTTCGGAAAACACCGACGGTTGGCTTTCACTCGGCTTCAGCCAATCCAACACACCTTCCACCTCCCAGAATTTCACCGTTGCCAGCGGCATTGCCACCATCATCTACCGCGCCCAAACCGGCACGCCTGCTGGTGAGCTCGACATGTTTCCCATCCTCAACACCAACGTCATCGACGGTCCCGACGGCAATTCCGGCCCACGCACGCTCAGTATCACCCTCGATCTCACACCCTCCGGCGGCTACAACGGCACCAGCAATCATGGCACAGTCACCTGGTCAGACAGCCTTCTGGGCACCCTCGGCTCCCACACCTATAACTCCAGTGTGAACTTCGGATCCATCCTGCTAGGCGAATCTAACAGCAGCAGCGGAAGCGTCTCCGCGTTCACCCTCCGGCAAATCACTTCAACACCTAACACCTTCGCCACTTGGATCAGCAGCTTTGGCCTCGATCCGGCGGATCAAGGCTTCAACGATGACCCGGACCGCGACGGCATCCCGAACGGCATCGAACACATTTTCGGCAACAACCCAAACGGTTTCAGTCCCGGCATCACCGAAGTATCCGCCACTCCCTCTTCGCTGAGCTTCCGCCATCCGCTCAACCCGAACCTTGCCGAGAACGTCACCTACACGCCCCAATGGTCCACCGCCCTCGCAGAATGGAGGGCAAGCGGGCAGGCCGACCCCGCCGGAACGCGAGTCACCGTCACCTCCTCGCCACCGGACCTCAACGGGATGGTTACGGTCGTTCTCGCCATCACCGAAGGACCAGATCAATCCCTCTTCGGCAGACTCTTCGCGATGATCCCCCAGTAGCGTGCTTTCTCACAATCCAAGCAGCTCCTATCCGGAATTCCGTGACTTTGGTGGTTCCTTCCAAGGGATCCTGATCTGTTGGTTGAACTGAGGTGAAATTGACGCGTTTGAGTAAATTTAATACGCAAAGTGGCATTGATCTGCGCACGCGCTTTGATTAGTGTCTCAAGTTGTAAAGCTTCAGAAATCCCCTTCAAAACCTACGCCGAGCCGAACCATGAAACCCAACCGCAACAACCACCTCTCATCTCTCATCCTCACCATCGCCGCTCCGGTGGCCTTAGTGTTTACCGCATCCTTAACCCACGCCGCCACCGCCTACACAGGCGCTGCGGACGACTGGGCGACTGCCGTCAACTGGTCCGGCAGCGTAGTGCCCACGGGAGCCTTCAACCAACGCCTCAATTTCACGGGCAACACTACCGTCACCTTCACCACCGCCCAAGGCACCGTTGATCTGGCATCAAGCACGTCTGCAGATGCCCGCGCATTCGTGCTTGGAAACACAAGTCCCAATCCCGGCACCAACTCTGTGCTCAACATCACCGGCGGCACACTCAGAGCCAATTCGGCAGCCAACAATGCTTCCACAAGCGTTTCCTCACTTGTAGGTGCGAATGGCTTGAATTCCAACGGCACCCTCAACGTCAGCGGAACCGGCACGCTCGATTTAACAACCGCAACTGGCCTCAACCACCGCATCCTGTCCCTCGGGCTTGGCGGATCGGCGAACACAGGCATTAGCGGAACCGTCAATATCTCTGGTAACGGCCTCATTAGGGTCAGTCAGTTCCGCTTCGCCGAGACCGTGCCGAATGCCGGAGGCAGCATCGCCGGAGTCCTAAATCTCAACGGCGGCACCCTGGAGACCGGAGCACTACAGGAAACCAATAACACCGCCAGTGCCCTCGTCTCCTCCACCGTGAATTTCAACGGTGGACTTCTGCGGCTCACAAGTGCAACGGGCATCAGCGCCTCAATCGATACGGTCAATATCAACAGCGGTGGAGCAAACATCGAAGTAATCACCGGAGTCTCAAGTGTTGCCTCAACCGCCCTGCTCGCCGGTGGCGGCGGCGGTGGATTGACAAAAACTGGCGACGGCTCTCTGACCCTGTCATCAAGTAATACCTACTCTGGAGTTACTAATATCAACGTCGGATCTGTCAATATCCAACACGCCAACGCTCTTGGAAGCACCGCTGGCGGAACCACCCTCGCGAACGCTGCCCGCTTGGATCTGCAAGGGGGCATCACAACCGCAGCGGAACCCTTGACCCTGACACCGGGCACCGGTGGCAATGCCATGCTCCGCAACGTCAGCGGCAACAACACATGGAGTGGATCCATCACTTCAAACACAGCGACCAACACTCAAGTTTCCCGAATCCAATCCGATGCCGGCAAGCTCACCATGACTGGAGCCGTCAGCATCACTGGCTCCACCCACCAGTTGGTCCTTCAGGGCGCTGGCGACATGGAAATCCGCGGCCAAATCACCGGTGTGGGGCGCGTGACTTCCAGTACCACCGGCACCGGTGTCAGAACACTGAGCAATGATAACAACAGTTACACCGGGGCAACCAACATCAATGGCGGCACCATCGCTTTTACCTCGATCGACAACGTGGGTGCCGCTTCAAGTTCGCTGGGTGCCCAGGCTCTTGCTGATGCCACGATCAACATCGGTGGCACAGCCACGGCAGGAACACTGCGTTATGCGGGCACCGTCATTGGAGGCCACACCAGCGACCGCGTGATCAACCTTGCTGGAACCACGGGTGGAGCCACGATTGAGGCCAACGGCACCGGTCCGCTCGTGCTTGCTGGCAGCAACACCGCCAGCGGGGCGGGCATCAAAACCCTCACCCTTTCCGGCATGAACACCGGTAACAATTCAATCGGAGTCATTGTGGACAACTCAGTTAGCAACACCACCTCCGTCACCAAGTCAGGCGCAGGCAAATGGATACTCACCGGCTCCAATACCTATAGCGGAGCCACCGCCATTAACGAGGGCACACTCGTGATCACTGGTTCCACCCAGGGGACCAGCGCCATCACTTTCGGCGGAGGCATCCTCGGCCTGGATATCGCCTCACCCGTCACCGCCGCCAACGCGACGGTCGATTTCACCGGACAATCCGTGCTCGTCTCCGGAGCACCCACCCTGGCCAGCTACACTCTGCTTACCACCACCAGCCCGATCACCGGCACGCCTTCATTGGCATCGCCAGCTCCCTCCGGTTATTCACTGCAGGTTTTCGGAAACGAACTCCGCCTTGTTCAAACCGGAGGCAGTTCCGCTTACTCCACCTGGGCCGCCGTGAACGCTCCTTCGGGCGATCCTGACGATGACTCCGATGGCGATGGCGTGACCAACGCCGTGGAATTTGTGCTCGGCGGCCTCGCAACGACCAATGACTTGGGCAAACTTCCAGTAGTCGCTACCAGCGGCGGCAACCTGACATTCACCTTCCAGCGTGCACAGAGTTCCATCGACCCGAAAACCAGCACGGTCATCGAGGTCGGCACGGATTTGGCAACATGGAACACCGCGCCCTCTCCCCATACCGTTCCTGATGGAGCTGCAGCCAACAACCCTGGCATCACCGTTGTCAAGGACAGCCCATCCGTCTGTCGGCGTCTGAGCAAAAGTGGATTTAATTGTTCGAGCAAAAGTGGACAGGTAT
>JBBARN010000118.1:0-20763 GCA_040399845.1 Luteolibacter sp.
ATTCGTTCACACTGTTGGCAGCATAGGAGGTATTCTGGCCGAAGGCGAGGGAAGAGTTCCGATTTCCAGCCGGATCGTAGGTGTAGGCGTGGGTCGGCGACTGCGTCGGATTGGCCGTGGCAGGGCTGGAGATGTTGACTTTGCCGTGAGTGACCTGCCCGGCGGGGTCGTAGGCGTAAGCTTGGCCATTGCCGTCCTCGTAGGTGGCGCTCGTTCGACGGCCCAAAGCGTCAAGGGTGTGGCCGACGCCGGAGACAAGGACGTTTCCGGAATTCCAAGTGCCCACCGACTGGGTGCGGCCTGCGCCGTCACGGGTCCACGTGGTTGTGAGACCGTTCTCGTGAAGGTGCGTGTCGAGCAAGCCTGCGGAGTTGTAGGCGAATGAGGCAAGAGGCGGCGGTGTGTCATTGGTCACACTCGTGATGCGCCCAGCGCCGTCGAAGCCATAGGTAGTGCCAAACACACCGGCACGGGAGAATCCGGAAGGGCGCTTGTTGGCATCGTAACTGAGCGTTGTGCTGCGAGAGAGATTGCCCAGTCCTTTGACAATGGTGGTTTCGGTTTGCACACGGTTTGAGCCGGTTAGGTAGGCGTATTGCAGGGTCACATCCTGATTCTCAACGGCCGTAGTCCGCCCCACTGCATCGTAGGTCCAATCCGTCCACTGCCCTGACGCGGAAGTGGACTGGTAATCGGGCTGGTTTCGATTGTTGTAAAGAGTGTTGACGATGGCCCCATCTGCCTTGCGGTGCTGAGTCAGGTTCCCGGCGAGGTCATAGGTTTGTCCTTGCCACGTGCTGTCCGGCTCGGTGCGTTTGGTCCTGCGTCCAGCGGCATCATGTTCAAAGGAAAACGTATGTCCGCGTGCGTTTGTGTAGGAAATTTGGCGGCCAAGGGCATCATGCAAGTAAGTCGTGGTATCGCCGTTGGCATCCGTGGTGGATCGCATAAGGCCGCGTGAATCATAAACGGTGGCCGATACACTCGCAGGCGCGGCTCCCGGAAGGCCCTCGCCCGTGGAGACTGTGAGCGTTCCTGCGGCACGGACGTAAGCCATCGTCGTGGCAGACAGTGGCGGTGAACCGACCGCCCCGCGCACGATGGAAGACGGGCGACCCGCCGCATCACTGAAAGTCGTGGTAGCGATGGTTCCCGTGGTGACCGTTTCCGAGCGCTGGGCATCATTCCAAGCCCACGTGGTGGTCGTTCCGCCGGCAGCGGAAGATGTCCGACGTCCTGCGGCGTCGTATCCATGGCTTGTCGTGACACCGCGGACGGTCGAGCTGAGGAGTTTGCCATCAGGGCCCGGTTCGTAGCTCGCAAGCTCAGAGCCATCCGGATGGGTTCGTGATGTTACACGTCCCCACAAATCGTAGCGGATTGCAGTGATCAGGTCATCGAAACCGGAAATACTGACCGTCCGTGAGGAGTTGTCGTAGGTGGTAGACTGAACCCGCCCGTCAGGCCTGGTGATGGCAGAACGACGCCCAAAACCATCATACCCGATCAGGGTGTGCAAATCCCGCCCGTCTGACACACGATCCAACTGTCCAAGCGAGTCGTAGCGGAAGCTTTCCTTTTGGACCAATGTTCCATTCGGGTTGCGAGTCTGGCGGAGGATGGGCCGATTGTGAGGATCGTAAGCAGTCTCTTCACGGGAACCATCTGGACGAACCGTGGCTGTCAGGTTTCCGACTGTGTCGTATTCAAACGTCGTCGTGTGGACAAAAGCAGGAGTGTAGCCTGCGGGTGACGATTCCGTCCGGGAAGTGAGCCGACCGGTCACAGGATCGTAGATTGAAGTGGTGACAAGACCTTCCGGATTCGTCGATGTGGTAAGGCGTCCCAGAGAGTCGTAAGTAAACAGCGAAGTGGTTTCTTCGGGCGTGCCGGGTGCAATGGTCTCCCGAGTGCGCCGCCCAAGCAGGTCATATTCATACTCGGTGATCAATCCGTCGGGACTGGTAACGCGGGTTGGATTGTGACTTCCGCTTTCGGATGAGCAGGATCCACAGTTGCCGCCCCCCGCTGTGCCATACTCATATAGGGTCACCCGACCAAGGGGATCGGTTTTATGTGTCCGCCGAAAGATGGAATCGTAAACGTAAGTTGTAGTCCCTCCACGGCTGTCCGTCTCGGCCAAAATCTCGCCAAAATCACCGAAGGTGGTCGAAGTGGAAGCGACGATTGGACCGCTAGTTCCGCCGGTCCGCCAATCGATACGCGTCCGCCTGTCCGCAGGGTCATAGGTATAGCTCCGAGTGATTGTGGATGCGGTTCCACTTGCGGTGACGGTGGACGGCAGCGTCTCGGCAGCCACCAACCGTTTGGAGTTATAAGTGAACTGGGTAAATCCCACACCAAAAAAATCACCCAGACGGGTGTTCTGAAGCCGAAACTGGGCACCACCAAAATTGTTGATCCGCCGGACATTTTGACGGTTGAGATGCTCGACAACCTGGCCACGGGAGTTGTAGATGAATGTCTCCGTCGTCCCATCGGAGTGAATCACGTTGCGAGGGTATGAGTACTGATCGCGAGTCAAGTATTGAACCGTGCTGCCATCCCGATGTCGGATCTCAGAAGGAAAGAAGGGCTTCAGTTCATTGGTGTAGGAAATGGTCATGTAAGTCCCGTCCGGATAGTCAATCCGCTTGATGGCCCCGAATTCAGCTGTCCGGGTATAGACCGTTTCCCGATTCAGGGAGTCTACTGACTTGTGGAGCATGCCCCAGTCATCATCGTGGCGAACGTAGGAAACGTTCTGCCCCACGCCACCCGAGTCCTTGATCCTCTGCTGGACATTTCCTGACTTGAAAATCAGGTGCTCGACCAGACCGTTGGCGTGGGTTAAGGTGCGGACGGTGGGATCAGAGGAATCATAGGTGAAGAATGGGACTCCAGTATCGGGTTGATATTCGGAGGTTATATAGCCCTCAATGGTTCCCGGGCGATAAGTGTAGCCGATGCGAGCCCCTGCCTTTGGCCCGAAACGGGGATCAGAGGCGGTCCTGATTCTTGGGCGATTAAGGTAATAGTTCGGAGCTTCATACTCGTATTCAGCCTGGGTACCGTCACTGTAGGAAACGTCCGTCAAAGTGCCGTGAATGGCTGGCCCCGAGGAAAATACTTCATAATCATAATCCACCGCGTGTCCGTTCGAAGCTTCAACCCGAAGTAGCGCTTCGGTGACGATCCCCGTTGCTTTGATTGAATTGAAGCCGCCGTAGCCATCCGGCATTTTAAATGGATTCACGGTATCATGTACCCAATCCGACTGGTTGACGACGAATTTGTAGTGATGAACCAAGCCAGGCGGCAGCTGAAGCGAAGTCCTCCAAACGCCATTCGACAGGGTCATTGGGTTGGCCGACGCATTCCATCCGTTGAATGATCCGACAAGATAAACCGAGCTAGCACTTCCTGCATACGAAAAATCAAGATTTTGGGGAACCGTGGTGTCTTGGTTCTCTTCCAGATTCTGGACGTCCAAGCGAGAATTATCCACGCCATTCGTCGTGATAATCCCGGGAGAATTCAGGTTGTGTTCATCGATGAGCCAAGTGGTGTCATCGACGACGATTTTGTAGGCCCAGGTTCCAAGAGGAATCGGCAAGGTAATCCTCCAAACGTCATCAGGCCCCTTGTTCATGGTGTGAGCATTGGTATCCCATCCATTGAAGTCTCCTGCGACGGATACCTTCGTGGCAGTAGTGCTGAGATTCCCATCATATTTGAAAGGAATCAACGCGTGACCGATGTTTCCAATACTGCCGTAAATCAGCTGGATAGTGTTGTTTCCGGGATCTTGCACCGCTGTGACCCTGCGTTTGGAATCATATTGCATGGTATAGCGGAGCCCATGGGCTGTCTCGAAACGAGTAGCGAGAAAGTATTCCAAACCGCCAGCATCTATGAAGCGTTCAATTCGCAGATGGGAACCGTCCAAATACCAAAGGCGGTAGAGATTCGGATCAACGGGGTCTTTTTCGATCCGCTCATGAATGGAAGAACGGGAAGTCATGTAAGGCTGGGCAAGATCTGGCTTGGTGAAGTCCAGTTGCGTGCCGTCCGGTGCACTCACGATGAGGGTCTCATGTTGGGTCACGGGATGAGGAGCAGCGCCGCGATAGATGTTCCACTGCCAATTGTGACGCCAGTTTCCTCCTGAGCCGAGGACAACCGGAGTGTCTGCGAGATAGCGCGAGGAGGCACGGCGAACGAAGGCAAGCGGGCGGCCGCCGTGATTGGAAGCCGGAATGGTGAGATCGGTGATATGCCGGACCGCGCTGGCATTCTTGAGAAGGAGAGTATTCACTTCCACTGTGTCCTCAGGGCACTGTTCGTAAGGATTTCGGCTAAAGATCTCGTCTGAACACGGCCCTTTGCAATGCTTTCCGTCCGAATCGTTGTCGCATGGAGGATCGGGGGCAATCGCAGCTGCCATCACCGAGGAAACTCCTACCATGCAATGGAGAAATAGAATTCGAAGAACAGTTTTCATGTCGATTGGGGATTTGAAGGAGTTGAAAACACTCACCGGAGCATTGGAGGGTCCACATTGGGATTCCCTGTGGGCACCCAGAAATTGAGAGTATATGAGAGAGTTGCCGAAGTCAGGAGAACCTGCGTAGCCCCACTGTGGGGACCAGCCTGAAAGTTGAACCGAAAGCGACCGTCTTCACCTTTTTGGATCACCGCACCCGGTTCGCCGTTGACCTCTCCATCGTCGATTGCGGATACGAGGATCTGGTCTGTTTTATGTTCCGGTGGCCACACGACGGAGAATGCCGCATTTCCCTTGGAGGAGATTTCCATGCGGTCCGAGAAGGGTCCTTGAAATTTTGGAAGATGGCGGCGTCCATCGACGTTCACGACTACCTCTGGAGGTGTCACTATCACTCCGGGTGGGATGGAAGCTACCGTCGGCGGCAAGGCCGACTTCCAATGGTCTGGCTTTCCCTTCTTTATCGCGCCGGATTGATTGAGGGACGACTGCGCACGAGGAATGTCTCCAAAGGATGGCTGGATATCCGATTGCCCCCCCCTATCACTTCGGTTCGGCTGGTCCGAATCGGGACGCGAAAGATGCCTCTTGGTAAGTCGCGGGCTCTCAGAAGCGGTTTGATCCTTTGACTTCTGGCCCATGGGCTGGTCATTCCTGAAGAAGATGAATGCCGACAGCAATGCGATAAACAAAACTGCTGCAGCAATCACTTTTCTCGACATGAAATTTGTCTGCGCCGGACTATTTTCTTTTCTTATAGCCGAACTAAACAACATGTCGCCGGGTGTAAGTCAAATGCCTTGATTGAGGAAAATGCGACAATTTTGTCACCGTCTGCGAAACCTAATCTTTAATGACTTGATGCCCATTTTTTGAAGAAACTCCGCTACGGTGTAATTCATTTGATTGGTAATACGAAGGCGTGATACCCATCAAATTTCTGAAGTCCTTCGTAAAATCGGTCGGATGCCGGAAACCAAGCTCTGCAGATATGACTTTCACGGCAACACCTTCGCGGAGCCGGTGCCTTACCCTCACGACGCGCAATTGGCGAAGCCACGTTTTTGCGGGAATGCCAATTCCTTCATCTCCGATTCGATCAAATGTTTTACGGGACAGTCCCAAATGGCAGGAGAGTTTCGCGACGGACCAGCAGGTCTCTTCAAGAAGAGAGCAAATTCTTACGTGTTTGTGGCTTTGAGGCTTTACCAACCACCAGAATCCTTGCCTGAAGCGGATTGTGCATTGACGAGATGAGGGGAGGTGGGCGTCCATATTAGCTTTAACCATTGCCTCAGTTCAGGAGGATGTGCAAAATGAAAATTTTTGTTCGGAACTTTACGCATATTGCCGATTATTCGGATATGTCGCTCATGATCTGCTGGTTGTCCAAACGCTTAATGCGCAAGTGACGAAACTGTCACCTTCGGATAGAGTTTCCCGAATGATTCGACCTTGGGGAGGCTGGCCATTTTTGTATCGCTAGCTTGGGGTCTGAGGGTGTATCATTAGTGGGTTTGGTGTTTGTGGTGGTGTGGTCCTCACCCAGACCGTGTTTGGGCTGAAGGCGAGGGAGGAATTGCGAAAATGTTGGCATTTTAGGATGTGGTGGGAGTTGAGGATTTGGGTTGGGATAGCTTGTCCCGGCTACGAGAGCTTTTGGTGTCGCCCCTTCAGGGCTCGGGGAGGATAGAAACCTGTGACCCAGGGCGCTGCCCTGGCCTGGTTTGTTTCGCACCGTTGGCGCTGATGAAGGCTTGGGACAGGTTGTCCCAACCACGAAAGCATGTGCCGCCCCTTCAGGGCTCGGGGAATGAGAGAAACATGTGCCCCAGGGCGCTGCCTTGGGCTGGCATGCTTCGCACATTTGGCGCTGAAGAAGGCTTGGGACAGGTTGTCCCAGCTACGAATGATGAGGGACACGACGCGGGATCGTGAGGCCGGCGTCTGAGGTCCGCGACAGCGTTTTTCACCCTTCGCCCGGCGGGGTCACGACCACCACGCGCTCGACGCCGTGTTTGGAAAATTCCTCCCAGTAGCGCTTTTCCCATGCGGCGGTGCGGGCGCGGCGTTCTTCCTCGCTGAGGGCTTCCCATTGTTTGAAACCGATCGCCCTAGCCAGATCGCGATCGGCGAGGCGCACGGCGAGTTCGTCCCAAAAACTCTCGTTCCGGAACTCGTCGTAGCACTCATGATAGAAGAGCCGCTCCTCTATCTCCTGCTTCACGCGGAAGCGCTGGCTTTCCTCATCAAACTCGATCCAATCGCCCAGTCCCGAATGCCCGGCCTTTTCCAGGATCTTGCTTTCGAGCTCTTCGAAGGCGCTGATTTTGTCCCCGGCGGATTCCTTCTGGTTCCACGAAGCCACGTTGGCGGCGAGGCTTACCATTTCCACCAAAGTCGCCAGTTCCTGATCTGAGAGCCGCAAATGCATTCGTGGTGGCAGCAAACCATCTGCCTGCCCCACCCGCAAGCCCGCATCGGAAACATCGCCCGTGGTCAGTGGGAGATTGCGACAATTTTTGTGACGGCCGTCAGGAGAATTGTCGCGGTGGGAAAATTTTCGCTGCACTCCGGGCTTGATCCCTGGCGTCGGAGCTGGCAATCATCCCCCGCCCTGCACGAGTAGCTCAGCGGTAGAGCAACCCGCTTACACCGGGTCGGTCGGCGGTTCGATCCCGTCCTCGTGTACCAGCTTTCCCGAAACTTTGTCGCCATCCTCGGCGGCGGCGCTTCCTGTGATGAAGACCTTGCCCCCGCCATCCCTGCCTGCCGCGATCTTGTCATTTGATTTTGATGGAACGCTTCACGACCCTGCCGGGACTCCGCCAGTCCCGACGGCATTTTTCGAAGTCATCCGGCACCTGCGCGAGGAAAAGCAGTTGGTTTGGGGAATCAATACGGGCCGCTCGATGCCGCAGATGGTGGAGGGCTTCGTGGAAAGCCGGTTTCCCTTCCTTCCCGACTGGGTGGTGGCTCGGGAGCGGGAAATTTACCTGCCGAATGCTTTTGGTCGCTGGGTCCCTCATCTGCCGTGGAACCAACGCTGCGAAAAGGAAGTCCACGGGCTTTTCAAACACGCCCGCAAGCTGCTCGCCCGGATGCGCCAGGAGGTGGAGGAGCATACCGGCGCGCAATGGATCGAAATGGAAGGCGAACCAGCGGGGTTGATATCCCGCACGCTGGAGGAAATGGAATGGATCGTGGCACGGATCGGGCCGATGATGTCGGAGGAGCCTCAGCTATCGTGGCAGCGGAACTCGATTTATCTGCGCTTCGGTCATCGCGATTTCCAAAAAGGCAGCAGTTTGAGTGAAATCGCCCATCTTTATGGGCTCCCTACCGCCCGCTGTTTTGCGATGGGAGACAGTCACAACGACCTCGAAATGCTTGCTCATGCCCATGCGGGAATGGTTGCTTGCCCGGCCAATGCAGTGCCCGAAGTGCAGACCCAAGTGCTCGCCCACGGTGGTTTTGTCGCACGCGGAATCCACGGGGAAGGGGCGATTGAGGCATTGAAGCACTTTTTTCTGGCTGATTTGCCTTCGTAAGTAACTGGATATCAATACTGGATTTGGGATAGGTGATTTTCCTAAATTCTGTGATTTACAATTGCTAAATATTATTTGAAATGTCCGCAACCTCGCGTGAGCGACGGGTAATCAGGGTTCCGGGGGGAAACCGTATTACCATTCAACGTTGCCCCATTGTTGAGGGGGGGATTATGTCGGGCGCGGATCTGGAAACGGGTCCGCGCCTCACTGTTTTTCGGCTTGGTGAGATTGATGAGTTGGTGCTTCCGGTGGCACGATTGATGCGTTACTGCGGTGAATGCTCGGACTTCTTGGAATTGCTGCTTTCGTTGCTGTTGCGTGGTTTCTCTCGGATGCCAAGAAGTCGATCAACTGGCGCACGGTCGGGCTGGCGTTTGTGATTCAGATTGGGATCGGTGCACTGGTTTTCGGGGTTCCTGCCGGTCGGGCGGCATTGGATTGGTTGAGCCAGCGGGTCACGGATGCGATCGGCGCGGGGAAAACCGGGGTCGATTTCTTGTTCGGCCCGCTGACCGCGGAAGGCAGCAGCATCGGTTTTGTGTTCGCGTTCCAGGTGCTGCCGATGATCGTGTTTTTCTCATCGCTGATCGCCGTGCTTTACCACTTGGGCGTGATGCAAAAGGTGATCCGCTTGCTGGGTGGTGGCTTGCGGAAATTGCTGGGAACGAGCAGTGCGGAATCGATGTCAGCGGCGGCGAATATCTTCGTCGGGCAGACCGAGGCCCCGCTGGTGGTGAAGCCTTACATTTCGCGAATGACGTCCTCTGAATTGTTTGCCGTGATGGTGGGGGGGCTTGCGAGTGTGGCGGGCTCCGTGCTTGCCGGATATGCGGCGATGGGGGTGGAAATGAAGTATCTCCTCGCTGCCTCGTTCATGGCGGCTCCGGGTGGATTGTTGTTCGCGAAGTTGATGAAACCCGAAACCGGCGTGCCGTTAGAGGGCGAACTCGAATTTGCCGAAGGCGATGACAAGCCGGCGAACGTGCTGGACGCCGCTGCGATGGGTGCTGGCACGGGTCTGCATCTCGCTCTCAATGTGGGTGCCATGTTGCTCGCATTCGTCGGTCTGATCGCACTGCTGAACCTGATGCTGGGAGGAATCGGAAACTGGTTCCATTTTCCCGGATTGAGCCTCCAGTGGATCCTCGGTTGGTTGTTTTCACCGGTCGCGTGGCTGGCCGGAATTCCGGCGGCGGAGATGCAACAGGGGGGCAGTTTGATTGGTCAAAAGCTGGTTCTCAACGAATTCTTCGCCTATGTGGAGCTAGCGAAGAACTATTCCGTCATGACGGAGAAAACCAAGGCGGTCTGTTCGGTGGCGCTGTGCGGGTTTGCGAATTTTTCCTCCATCGCCATCCTGCTCGGCGGGCTTGGCGGGATGGCACCGAATCGCCGCTCGGAAATCGCCACGCTCGGTCTTCGGGCGGTGGTGGCCGGGACGCTCTCGAACCTGACGAGCGCTGCCATCGTCGGCTTGTTTGTCGCCTGATGGGAGAATCGCCCAGATCCAGCGGAATTTCCTCCCTCAGAGCGGGCGGGCGTAGGTGTTGCAGCGGTTGTGCCAGCCTTCTTCCCAGCGTTTTTCGCCGCGGGCGGGAGGTGAATTGTTGATCCGCCGGGACAAGACCCGCTTGGCGGATGCGGCGAACTCGGTGGCCGCCGCAGGTCCGGCCGGCACCTCCTTCATGCCGCCAAGCACCTGCATCAGCCCCCAGCCCTGGCCGTTGTAGCGCTCGCTCATCTGGATACCCTCGCCTTTGAAATTCACGTAGTCGATTAAGGCATACGTCCCCTGTGGCGTGGTGGAAACCTTGCGGTAGTTGGCCTCGATTTTTCCCCGCTCCGAGGCAGGTGCGGCGGCGAGGATCTTGGGCAGGGCGGCTTGGGAACGGGCGATGATGAAATCCGTCTGCAAGGTCACTTGGGCTGCCAACCATTTGCGCAAGGCGCTCAGGCCGGGACCATTGAAGTCGCGGGTAAATTCGGCCTTGGTGTTCCACGGGCTGTATCGCTCGGAGGCCGGGGCTGGAGGCGTTGCTCCCTGGCGCTTGGCGTAGGCCACGAATGAGGGCCAGCTTTCTTCGAAGCGTCCTTTGAAACCTGCCGGATACCAGATGAAGTGGCCGATGCCCAGGGAGGGAAACTCCTCGCCGGCGTTCCATGTGGTGAGCCCGTTGACGGTGCCGCCGCATTCGTTTTGCCAGATTTTCCTGCCGATCGCGGCTTTTTGGGAATCGCTCAGATGGGCTCCGACCTTCGTGGTGCCACCTCCCGCCGCTGGAGGGCCGCCCGGTGCACAGGAGGCAAACATCAACACGGAGGATATTCCCAGAAGACAGGCGGCTTGCATGGCAGGACCTTAATTCTATGCTGCGCCCGGCCGCAAGTGCCGTTGCAAACCCGCCACCTTCATGAACCGCATCCCTTGGGACAAACTGCTGGCCTTTTCCACATCGGATCTGGTGAAACTCTTTCTGAGTGCTGCCATCATCGTGATCGTCAACAAGGTGCAGCTTTTCAATGATCGCCTTTCCGCCCTGCTGATCGCCCTGCCGCTCACCTCACTGGTTGCGATGATCTGGATGCAGCAAGCGGGGCAGGGATCCGAGCGCATCGCCAACCATGCGGAGGGCACCTTTTGGTTTGTCCTGCCGACGCTGCCGATGTTTCTCATCCTGCCCTGGATGCTTCGCCACGGTTGGGGGTTTTGGTCCGCCCTTGCCACCAACTGCCTGCTCACGGCTGGTTTTTTCTGGGCCACGGTGTTTGTGCTGCGCCGCTTCGGCATCGACCTCATGCCGAAATGATCCTGGAGATGGCTGATATATTGCGAAATCTTCATCTTTTTCCCATCACAATTGAGATAAGACTTGCCTGTTGTCCGAATCTCTGTTTTCACCACCCGCCCGGGAGGTAACCCGGGTCCATCTTCCAATCCATCTGTTTTGAGCGAAAACGTCCCGTCCTTGCATCCCGATAACGTCATTCCGTTTGAGCAAGAGCGTCCGCATTCGCGATTTCCCGGTTCTCCTATGAAAAGCGATCTCCTCGACAAAGCCTCTGAAATCGTCACCGACCCGCTGGTTTTGGTCAATCTGGTTTCTCAGCGCGTGCGCCAGCTCAACAGCGGCCGTTCTCCGTTGATTCCGACCCGTCCCAGCATGGGCGTGGCGGACATTGCCTTGCAGGAAATCATCGAGGGCAAGATCAAGCTCGTCGTTAAGCCAGCGGAAGCCTGAAGCGGAATCGGCAAGAGTCCGTCCTCAGCGGGCGGATTTAGGCTGCACCCCCATCGTTCCCATGAGTGCGGAAATCGCTACCAACCGGAAGGCCGGCCGCGATTTCCATATTCTGGACAAATACGAGGCGGGGCTGGAATTGAAAGGCACGGAGGTAAAATCCATCCGCGCCGGAAAGGTCAACGTCTCGGACGCATTTGCCCGCGTCGAGGGGAACCAGATTTTTCTCTACGGTTGCGACATCCAGCCCTGGCAAACGGCGGGTGAGTGGTTCAACCACACCGCCAAGCGCCCGCGCCGTCTGCTGCTTCACAAGCGGGAAATCCTCAAACTCGCCTCCGCCACCGCCATCAAAGGCTGCACGCTGCCCTTGCTCCGGATGTATTGGCAGGGTCGCCGCGTCAAAGTCGAAATCGGCGTTGGCAAAGGAAAAACCCACTCCGACCAGCGCCAGGATCTCAAAAAGCAGGTCGAGCTGCGTGAAGCCCAGCGGGAAATGTCCCGCTTCAACCAGCGTTGAAGGGCCGTTCGCGGTCGCCGCGCTCAAGGCATAGCGACCCGCGCTGGTGCCGAGGCTTGGCCGGGCTGGCAGGGCGCACTGCTGGTGCTGCCAGCTTGGATGCGGTAGCTGCCCTTGTATCCGCGCCAGGTGATTTTCCCCTGAGCATCGGTGACGAGCTCTTCGCGGGTTTGCCAGCGTTTTCCAACCCAGTCTTCCCACACTTGGCCGATCGGTTTGATCGACCAGTCTTTTCTCCACAGAGCCGCCTCCGGAATCCAGTGGCTGCGCTCCCAGAATCCCCAAAGCAGGAAGCCATCATACGCGGGGTGGCTGAAACAGACGATCAGGCAATCGCGCAGGTAGTCTGCGGCGAGTTGTTCGTCGCCATTGGTCGCCACATCGTATTCGGTGATCACCTGCTTGGGTGCCACGGCGGTGAAGCGATCCGTCACGCGCAGCAATTCCTCGGGGGAGGGGAGGAAGCTACTGTTGAAATGCGCCTGATTTCCCAATCCGTCCACCCGCACGCCGTCGCGTTTGAGTTTTTCCAGCATTTCAAAGGTTTTGTCCTGCTGGGCACCGGGGCGGAAAAGCTGGTCCTCGTTGATGCAGAGCGGGAGTTGGGTGAGGCGGCGCGCTTCGCGGAAAACATCCATTGAAAGCGTATCGAAGGGCGGGCCCTTGGTGCCCAGCATTTCGGCGCCTTCCCAGGCAATGGGGTGGTTGATGACATCCCATTCGGTCACCCAATTGCCCACCCATTCGATGCGTTGGCGGATGCTGTCCATGTAGGTCTGGCGGAGCTTCGCGGGATCGCCGAGGCGCGAGCGGGTCCAGCCGTCCACAGCTTCCTGGATGAGATAATGCCCGCGGATGCCGATGTCGTTGGCCTTGAGCCAGGCAAAGCTTTTTTCGAGTTGATCGAATCCCTTTGCATCCTGCGGGAAACTGTCCGGCTTGAGATCATTTTCAAAAACCACCCGGCTGCACGTGCGTTGGACGATGTCCCGATAGCGTTCGCCGTCGCTGCCTTCCTTGGTGAGCATGCCGCGGGTGACGCAGGTGCCGAAACCGAATTCGTGACGGTGCAGGGTGGCGGTCACTTTGGTATTGGCCAGTGGTTTGCCATCCGGTCCGGTGACGATGACCGAGTAATCCGCCATGCGTGTTTTTGCGATCCTTTCCAAGGCCTCTTTTCGCCAGGGGGCGTCGGCAGCCCGGCCCTCGTAAGTCACCCGCAGGCGGGGCAGTTTGGTCAGATCGAAATCAGGGCCGTAGTTCAACACGCGGATGTCGGCGATTTCGACGGTCTGTCGGTGGTCGCCGAGGAACAAGGTGAGCTCGCCTTTGCCCGATGGAACATCCGCCGCAGCGATGAAGGGCTGGTTGATGATTTCCCACTCCGCCCCCGGCTTGGCGGCATCGCTCATGCCGATCTGCGTGTAGTCCGGGTGGGAGAGCTGGACTTTGGCGGCAATCCGCCCCGGGGCTCCCTCCACGCAACGGGCCATGTAGCGGACGAGCAAGCGATCGTTTTTGCGAACCAATCCTTTGTGGATGGGAACCGTGAGCTGGGCGCTCCAGCCCTTGCCCGGAGTGGCCTGGACGACGCGGACTTGGGTGGCTTCGCGAAACGGTTGTCCGCTCACCTCGATGCGACTGCTGGACCCACCACTTCCGCCACTGGCGGAAATGCGCGCCGAGGATTCCACCAGGTCCATCCCACCCGCCGGGAGTGGCACCATTTCCGCATGGGCTGACCAAGTGAAAACGGCGATGGCGGCGAGGAAAAACTTCATGATGCGTGGGAGTGAATTCGGCGGGAGTCAGACTGGGCAATCGTCGGGGTGCTGGCGACTGCCCGGTCGGATAGGAACGCATCTTGGCGGTTTCGACTTTCATTTTCGATCGGCTGCGGAAGCATGCCCCGAACCCCGCACAATGAATCTGTCCGCATGGCTGCTTGTTTTCGCCTTATCCATCGTTGGATCGGCCATCGGCATGTCGACGAAACAGCCCATCACGGAGGTTGAGAAAATCCGCACGCTGTCCCGCGAGGAGGCGGCCCGTGCACTGCCAGTGCGCTTGACCGGGGCTGTGACTTATTGTGGTTGGGAAAACCTCGTGGTTCATGACGGGCAATCTTCGGTCTTTGTGGATTTCCGTTTTTCAAAGAGCCAAGGCCATTGGAGCGGACCAATTCCCGACCTCTCGCTGCTCGAACCCGGAGCTGGGGTCGAAATCGAGGGGGTGACCGATCCCGGTGGATTTTCGCCGATGGTGCTGGCGGTGAAGTTTCGGCGCATCGGCTTGCAACCGATCCCACCACCCATCCGCCCCACGGCGGAGAAGCTGTTGTCCGGGGCCCTGGACACCCAATGGGTGGAAGTCGAGGGGGTTGTGCGGAAGTTCGATGACTACTCGGGTGGGCCAGATTGCCTGACCCTTCTCGTCGGTGGCCATCCCTGCCCGGTGCTCCTGCGAAATCGTCTCGGCCTGCCCCGGGAGCAAGTGGTGGATGCCAAGGTGCGGGTCCGCGGGGTGGTGCTCAATCTCGCGAATCTTCGGTCCCAGATGGCGGGCATGAAACTGCACAGCAATGGAGTCAAAGATATTGATATCCTGGTGGCACCTCCGACCGATCCATTCCTGTCGCCGCGCGTTGCGCTTAACCGACTGATTCCCTTCCATCCGGATGCGGACCTGAGCCACCGGCGTGTCTCCTCGGGAGTCGTAGCCTTCTCCGTGCCGGGGCGTTTTTTCTACCTACTCGATCGTGGGACCAGCGTCCGTGTGGACTCGGCAGAAGCACGGGTCGCGCCCGGGGATTTGATCGAGGTTTCCGGATTCATCGATACCACCCAAATCCTCGCCTCGTTCAGCGGTGCGCTGGTCCGGACCATCGGAAAAGGATCGGTGCCTGAGCCGGAGTTGGCCGATGTGTCCGGCATTCTCAATCCCCGGACGCGAAGTTGGGAGGAAATGGTCACGGAACCGGGATACTCCG
This sequence comes from Luteolibacter sp., assembly GCA_040399845.1. Lineage (GTDB taxonomy): Bacteria > Verrucomicrobiota > Verrucomicrobiia > Verrucomicrobiales > Akkermansiaceae > Luteolibacter. The sequence goes on from JBBARN010000118.1 coordinate 14,810, forward strand.
ATTCCCACGGCCGCCTGATCCGGCTCAGTGGCGTGCTGCGGCGGGTTTTGCCACCGGACAAGGATGGAAACGCGCTGCTCGTCATCGAATCCGGAAAGCAACTCGTCGAGGCGTTTCTACCCGTCGCAGCGGCTCCCATGCGGGAATGGGTCGAGGGCTCGGAAGTCGAACTTACCGGAGTCTGTGAGTTGGAAATGGAGCGACTCGACATGTTGCCGTGGTTTTCCATCACCGGCTTCCATCTTTGGTTGTCTTCTCCGGAGGGTGTCCGCGTTCTGGCCGAGCCCCCCTGGTGGACTCCCCGCCGGCTTGGCATTCTCCTCGGCGCCGTGCTCTTGGTGCTCGGGCTGGCACTTGTCTGGGGATACACCATGCGCTGCCAAGTGGCGGTGAGGAGCACCGAACTCGCCGGAGAAATCTCCGCCCGCGAGAGCGCCCGGCTGCAATTCGACACCATTCTCCGCGAGCGCCGCCGCCTCGCCAATGATCTTCACGACACCCTGGAACAAGCGCTCACCGGCCTGGCGCTCCAACTGGAAATCGTCAGCCGCAGCAAGGGCTCCGATCCCGAACGCAGCCAGCACCATCTCCAGCTCGCCCGCCAGTTTCTCGAACGAAGCCGCAGCGAAGTCCATCGCACTGTCTGGGATCTTCGTGCGAACGGCCAGGGCGGAAAGGGCTTCCTCGACATTCTCGGTGAGCGCGTATCCTCAATGGTAGAGGGCTCGGGATTGATCATCCATTTGGATAGCGAGGGGGATTCATTAATGTTGCCGGATCTCCTCGCAGGAAACCTGATGTTGCTCGCTCAAGAAGCTGTCACCAATGCCTTGAAGCATTCCGAGGCCACGGAAATTTCAATTCGTTTGAAAACCGACGAGGGCCAGGCGGAATTGACGATCGCCGATAATGGCCGGGGCTTTGACCCCAATGCGGCACCCGGACCGCACGATGGACACTTTGGCCTCCAAGGAATGAGAGAGCGGACCAAGCGCCTCGGCGCGACGATGAATCTCAAGACAGCTCCTGGCCAAGGGACAGTCTTGCAGGTGGCAGTCCCCTTGGCCACGGCCAACTCCGGCGACCCGGCTTGAAATGAGATAGCAAGTGGTTCAGTAGTTCCTTCATGCCACAGCCCATCCGCATCATGATTGTTGACGACCATTCCATGGTCCGCATGGGCATGGCCGGATTGTTTTCGATGGAAAAAGACATGCTGGTCGTCGCCGAAGCCGAGGACCTCGAAGAAGCGGTGGCTGCATTTCTGGTTCATCGTCCGGACGTCACCCTGATGGATGTCCGAATGCCCGGCGGCAGCGGACTTGATGCTTTGTCCCGCATTCTGAGCCTCGATCCCACCGCCCGTGTCTTGATCCTCTCCACCTACGATCTTGAAGAACCCATTATCGCCGCGCATCGCTCCGGAGCGCGGGGATACTTGCTCAAGTCCGTGAAATTCGATGAATTGCTCGCAGCTATCCACACCGTGCACAAGGGTGAGCTTTGTTTTCCTCCCTCGCTCCATCGGCATATCGCCGCCAGGGCTAGCATGAAGCCGCTCACCCCGCGCGAAATCGAAACCCTGGACCTCCTCCGCAGGGGATTCTCCAACAAGGAAATCGGCCAGGTGCTCGAAATCTCCGAAAACACCGCCAAGTTTCATGTGAAGGCAATTCTCGCAAAACTCGAGGTGGCCGACCGCGCCGAAGCGGTTGCCGCCGCATTTGAGCGCGGTTTGTTGGAGGTGGAGTGACCGGATCGCACCGCAGACAGGTAGTCTGATCGCGAGCATCAGCGCGCCGATGGTGACGGCCTCTATTTTGGGCGGCAAATCGACGCCTTCCTACCCGAACGGGCAGTTGTTCGAAGGCGTATCTCCATTCGACTATATACGCACTTATGAGGGAGAAATGACCAGCTTGGTCCTCCCGAAAACCCCGACATCCATCCCCCACTCGGATGGAGCCTTCATCTGAAAAACCTCAAATCCCAAATCCATGACCATATCCCGCAACGTCGCTCTGGCTTTACTGGCCATCTCCTCGATGTCGCATGCCGACATCACCGCTGAGTTCATCGATGGAAACACATCCCTCACGCCGGACCAATACCCCGGCGGCGTGGGGGCTGGCTGGCTCGCAGGTTGGACCACCACTGCCAACCCGGCGGCCCCTGTCGCATCCGTTGAAAACACACTTCCGATCAACAGCAGTGGAAACTATCTGGGTGTTTCCAGTTCGAATAACAACGACAATGCCATCGGTCGCCGCTTTGCCAGTGGATTGGGCACATCCGTGGATGTGACAGCCCCAGTTACCATTACTTTGGATCTGCGTGTTGATGCCCTCACTGGCTGGGATTCCACCAATGATTATATCACCGTTCATGGAAACACTACGGCCGCCGGGGTCAATTACAACGTCAGCGGAAACTCCTCATTCATCATCCGGGGTTATGCGTCATCGCCATCGGGCGGAGTGAATGGTGGCGAGTGGTTGTTTTACAACGGAGCAGGCAACGGCGGGGGATTCAACGTTGCGAATTTCCAGAACTCCGGAATGGCGATCACCGCTGGCAAGACCTATCGGTTCACCATCACCACGGATCCCACCAACAAGAAATACACGGCCTCCATTTTCGACGGCACCAACACCGTCACCACCACAACTCCCATGGGATGGCGATCCGCCGCCGCATCCACATCCATCGCCTTCAACCAAAAGGTGAATGCCGGGACCGACAGCATCGCTTACTCCATCGACAATCTAACCGTAGCGGCCAACATTGCGGCGCAACCGGACACCGTCGCCAATTTCACCGATGGAAACACCTCGATTCTTGTAGACCAATTCCGTGGCAAAGCCGGGCTCGGTTGGGATGCTGCATGGGATATCACCACCGGAGGTGGCACGGCTCCCACTGCCACTGTGCTCGATGCTTCGCCCGTCAACGGATCAGGAAACTATCTGGCCGTCAGCACTTCCTTCAACGGAGACACGGCGATCGGCCGCGAGTTCGACAGGACCGGCGCGGCGGGCGGTTACGATATCACCACGACGAAACTCAAGACCACGTTGGACTTGCGGGTGGACACACTCACCGGTTGGGACGCCGCAACCGACTATCTCAGCGTTCACGGCACGTCCAATACCGATCCGGTGACCCAATTCAATCTTGGCAGCCTGTCCACATTCATTATCCGGGCCTTCGGCACTTCTCCTGCGGCCGGAAAGAACGCCTCCGAATGGCTACTCTATAATGGAGCTTCCGATGGCGGAGGATACAACGTGAACAATTTCGTTAACTCCGGCATGCCGGTCATCGCTGGCAAGACCTACACCTTCACCATTGTCAGTAATCCCGTGACGAAAAAATACAGCGGCTCCATCTTCGATGGAACCAATACCGTCACCTGGAGCAACCTCGGCTGGCGCGCTGCCGTTCCAGCAGACAGGATCGCAATCAACAACCGCGTCAGCGACCTTGCGGACACGCTCAGCTACTCGCTCGACAATGTAATCATTACCCAGGCACCTGCGTCGGATTACGACGATTGGGCCGACTCATTCAACCTGGTTGGCGGACTCAGCGATGATGATGACAACGACGGACTCACGAATGGCGAGGAGTATGCGTTCGGTCTTCAGCCCAACAATGGTTCTTCAGTGAATCCCATCACCGCCCAACTGGACAAAACCGCGGGAACCTTCACCTTCCAAACCCGCGACCAGTCATTGACTGACCTTGTCTATTCGGTCTGGACCTCAACGGATCTTGTCTCATGGACCGAGGATCAAACAGCCGTCCTCACCCCGGGCACGCCGGACGGAAACAGGGTTCAACAGGTTTCCGTTCTCCTGACCGGCGCACCGCTCACTGCATCCAAGCTCTTCGTTCAAGTCCGTGCGGAGTAATTGTTTTCCTCGATTCAAGCTTCCCAATCGATCCTCATGAAAATCAAAAATCTTGTTATCTCTTCGGCTCTCCTCGCCTCCCTGCCATCACAAGCGGCCATTGTCGCGAACTTCACCGATGGGTCTGGCACCAGCCTTCCGGACCAATATGCGGGGGCCGCCGGCTCCGGTTGGCTCGGCGCATGGGGAACCAACAACGGCCCCACTGTCACTGTTGCTAACGGGTCGCCAATCAATAGTGGAGGGAATTATCTGAATGTCACAAGTTCGGTGACCAACGACACCGCTGTGGGGCGTCGCTTCTATGGCAGTTCCGGAGGAGTGAATACCACCTTTCCTGTGACTTTCACCTTCGCTTTGAGACTCAATTCGCTGACCGGATGGGACAATTCGAATGATTACGTTTCGGTGCATGCCAACAGTACCGCCGCCGGAACGAACTACAATGTCAGTAGTAACTCCTCGTTCATCATTCGTGGCTACGGAGCCTCTCCATCGCCCGGCAAAAATGCAAATCAATGGCTGTTCTACGATGGGGCAGGCGATGCAGGCGGTTTCAACGCGGCGAATTTCCAGAACTCGGGGATGACCATCGCAGCAGGAACGACCTATATCTTCACGGTGACCAACAAGCCAGCCACCAAGGAATACGACGTTTCGATTTTCGACGGCACCAATACGGTTTCTGCAACCAATCTGGGGTGGCGCGCAAACACGGCATCGAACGGAATCGCTTTCAATAACAGGGTCAGTACGGGAACGGATGCCATTAGCTACTCGGTCGATAACATCTCGATTGTTCCGGAACCATCCACTGTGACGCTCCTCGGCCTCGCGGGACTGGCCATGCTCCGGCGCCGCCGCGCCTGACGAGGATCCTGTCAGGCTTTTCGATCCCGCAGGAAAGCCGTTCAGGTGGAATCCGGCGGGATTGTTTGCTTCTATGACTTCAAGATTCGCCAGTCTTCTATCCGCCATTGCGCTATCTGATGGAATGCTTGCGTCGGTTGTCGCGGGCCAGGTATCCGCCAATTTCGATCAGGGTACCGGAACCTCGTCCGTTGATCAGTATCCGGGCATTGCTGGCAATGGCTGGAGCGGTGCATGGACCAGCGGAAATCTCGCCGCTGGTGGGGTCGCCGCATCCCTGCAAACCGTGCCGCCGCTCGGATCGGGTGGCAATCATTTACGGGTGTCGCTTGCATCGACCAATAGCGATGCCGGAATCGGCCGGGCTTTTGACAATACCAATGGCACGTCCGGTGTGGACGGAACGAAACCCGTAACCTTCGAGTTTAATGTCCGTCTTGAGTCCACCAACACCGGCTTCACCAGCAGTGCCAACGACTATGTCACGATCCACAACAACACAGGCTTGGTCAGTGCTTCGGGCACCGCGACTTGGATCATCCGGGTCGTGGGTGGGACCAGTCCACAATGGCAAATCTACAATGGCAACCGCGATGGCGCTGCATACAGTGCGGCCCGGCTTGTGAACAGCGGGATGCCGGCAGTTCCCGGGACGACGTATTCGTTCACCATCGTCGCGAATCCGCAGAGCCGGAGTTATACCACCACGATCTCCAACGGCGCCAGCAATGTGACGGTGGCTGGCATGGGCTTTCGCACTGCTGCTTCCCCTCTCGGCGATACCTTCGGGACCTTCGGGAAAAAGGACTCTTCTGCCGACGTCTTGGCATATTCCATCGATTCAATCGCGATCACCGGTGAAATCCCACCGTCGCCTCCTCCGCCGCCCACGACTTTTCCCGTGGTGTTCGACATGGTCCATCACAATCCGGGTGAGCCGCTTTATCAAAGCCAGTTCAACAATCCGGCATTTGCCAAAGACGTGGGTTTCAATGGCAAGGTGTTTTTCCTCTTCGAGTCTGCACAGCTGGCGGTCAATTGGGATGAGTTCAACACGCCGGACAAAGTGATTCTTCCCGTCGGTTCGGCAGACCGCACCTGGGTGAATGCCAAGCGCACAGAGATCACTGCCAAATACGATGCCGCCAAGGCCGAGGGACTCCAGGTCTT
>JBBARN010000119.1:0-20566 GCA_040399845.1 Luteolibacter sp.
CCCGTTCTCACCTCTTTCGCCTGCGGCCCCGGCGGTGCCGCCCTACCCTTTTCAGCTATCCAGCTTCACTTCCGCCAGGCTCTCGGCGATGGCTTTGATCACCTCGCCGGATTCTTTCTCGACGAGTGGGCGTTCGAGCATCTGCTCGTAGATCTCGATGTAGCGGCGGGCCACTTCCTTGTGGCTGAATTCCTGCGCGCTTTCCTGCATCACACGGCGGATTTCCCGCTCGCGGATCTCGAATGGCAGGGAGTGGAATTCCATGGCACGGTCGATGGCCCAGCGGAAACCCTCTGGACCGTAGTGGTCGAAGCGGAAACCGTTGCCTGTGGAATTCGACACATCCAACGGCCGGATGGTATCGTAGAGACCACCGGTCGAGTGCACCACTGGAAGCGAGCCATACAAGGGAGACGTCATCTGCGGCAGGCCACAGGGCTCAAACAAGGATGGCATGAGCATGTAATCCGATGCCGCATAAGCCAGGCGGGAAAGCCGTTCATCGAAGTCCACAATCGAAACCCGCTCATGAAGATCGAAGGCTGCGACGATTTTTTCGATCCATTGCTGGTGCGGACCATTTGCCACCACCACGACTTGCAGCGTGCGATCCCAATAATCGGACACGATCTGGCGAAGAATGTCCGTGAGGAGCTGCGGGCCTTTCTGCACCGGATCCAGACGCGAGGGCCAGAAGAAGATGGGCGCGTTCGGGTCCTCCTTGAGTTGAAGTTCCCGTTGCAGCTCGAGTTTGTTGGCGCGCTTGCCATCCATCACATCGGCATGGGTGAAATTCTGCTTCAGGGCATCGTCCGTGGCTGGGTCATAAGACACATCCGGGGCGTTGAGGATGCCGGCGGAGCAACCGGAGAAATACTTGTTGCGCAGTTCGGCGCGAACGGAGTCCGGCACCACATTGTGCCAACCCTCGACGATTTCCCACAGGAAGCGCGGGCTGACAGTGTTGATGTAGTGGGCGGCAAAAATACCGGACGTCAGCAAGTCCACCGGGATGCCGGAGCGGGCGTGGTAGTAGTTGTTCGGAAGTCCGCAGAAATAAAGGTTCATCCAGAATTCCGCGGCATCGATGCCAGCTTCCTCGATTTGGGAGAGCGAAACCTGCCGGGTGTGGATGTTGTGAACGGTGAACAGGCTCTTGATCCCACGGCGGCGTGCCATCCCGGGAATGAGAGCGGTCATCCAGTCATTGCAGTGAATGAGATCCGGCCGCACTTGGGGAATGATGTGATTGATCACCTCGCGCTGGAAAACCAAGGCAATGCGCATCGATTCATCCGAGTGATTGCTATAAACCTGCTCCCGATAATAAAAGATCCGGTCTTCCGCCAAATGAATGTGTGTATCCGGCAGGACCTCGTGATATTTCCTCAACTCCTTGTCATGGAGATTGAAGATATCTCCTTGGAACATCCGGCGGTAGTTGGGCATCGCCACATGGACGTCCGCCCCCAGCTCGAACAAGGCGGAAACAAGGGAAGCCGAAACATCCGCGAGTCCCCCCGCCTTGGCGGACATGCGCTGGGTCATATTTCCCATCCCCGGTGGCAGATAGGTGATCTCCGGGGTGACGATCAGGATGCGGGGCTTTTCGGGCTTCTTTTTGACTGACATCGGACTCTTTCGATCAAGTTGTTACCGTTCCACTTGCGAAGAATCTGAAGAAAAAAACGACCTTTCGCCATCTGAAACTTCTATTTCAACGAAGATTTTCCGCAGGACATTTCAGGCGGGCAGGAAACCACCCGGGAGGATCCGGCGATTTCCCACCGATGCGACACTAAAAGCGCCGCAGCACCGTGTCATGACGGTAGGAGTCATCGGCATGCGGGTGATCCAAGGTATAATGCAATCCGCGCGATTCCTTGCGGCGCAGGGCGCATTCCACGATCAGGCCGGCGACGGCCACCAGATTCCGGAGTTCGAGAATATCCGGGTTGACGCGGTGTCCCCAATAGAACTCGCGGACCTCCCGTTTGAGATTCTTCAAGCGGGCGGCAGCGCGGCGCAGGCGGTTGTCGGTGCGGACGATGGAGACATAGTCCCACATCAGGCGGCGGAGCTCATCCCAATTGTGATAAATTACCACCAGCTCGTCGGGCTCTGCCGTATCGCCGTGTTCCCACTCGGGGATGACGGGAGGGTTGAGGATTTCCTTGCCCGGTGGATAGAGCAGCATGATTTCGTCCAAGGCCCGGCGCGCCACGACATTGCCTTCGAGCAGGGAATTTGAAGCCAGTCGGTTGGCTCCATGGAGGCCGGTGCAGCCGGTTTCGCCGATGGCAAAAAGCCCGCGGATGGTGGTTTTCCCGTTCACATCCGTGAGCAGCCCGCCGCATTGATAGTGCGCTGCGGGCACCACCGGGATGGGCTGGGTTTCACAATCGAGGCCGAACTTCATCAAGGTCTCATAGATATAAGGAAAACGATCCCGCATGAAGCCCTTCGGCTTGTGGGTGACATCAAGATACACGCAGGGAGCCCCCGTGCGCTTGAGCTCGCGGTCGATCGCCCTTGCCACGATGTCCCGGGGAGCCAGCGAGCCGCGCGGATCACTGCGCAGCGTGAAATCCTGACCCTTTGCATTGATCAAAATCCCGCCCTCGCCGCGCACCGCCTCGCTGACGAGGAAGGAACGAGCTTCAGGGCCAGTGGCACCCGGATTGTAGAAACAGGTCGGGTGAAACTGGATGAACTCCATATTCGCAATCGTCGCCCCGGCACGCCAACCCAGCGCGACCCCATCCCCGGTCGCGGAATCGGGGTTGGTGGTGTAGAGATAGACCTTGCCGCAGCCCCCGGCAGCGAGGATCACGCGGTCCGAACGGAAAATTTCCACCTCATTGGAAAGTTTATCCAAGACATAGGCCCCGAGCACGCGGTCATCCGCCACCGCGCCGAGCTTGGACGAGGTGATCAGATCGATCACAAAATGATTCTCCAGCAAGGTCAGGTTGGGAGTCTTGCGGGCGGTTTCGATCAAGGCCCGTGCCACTTCCCGGCCGGTGGTGTCCCGGGCATGTAGGATGCGGCGATGGGAATGCCCCCCTTCTTTTCCCAGCAAAAAGTGTCCATCCTCGCGATCGAACGAAACCCCGTAGTCGAGCAGATCGCGGATCGCGGCATCGCCCTCCTGCACAATCGTGCGGACGGCCGACTCCTTGCAAAGACCCGCTCCGGCATCGAGAGTGTCGGCCACGTGAGATTCCTCGTCATCGCCCGGATCGCGCTGGGAGGCATCCAGCACCGAGGCGATCCCGCCCTGGGCCCAAGCGGTGTTCGACTCGTAGGCCTCCCCTTTGGTCACCACGATCACCGACCCGTGGCGCGCCGCCCGCAATGCGAAGGAGAGTCCGGCGATGCCGGCACCGATCACGAGGAAATCCGCTGTCATGTGGCCGGATGATGGACGGGATGGGGCGTCCCGCAAAAGCAAATTTGTTATTCGCGTTTCTTGACCCGCAGGGCGCCGCGAGGCACCACTGGGGCATGAGCCTTTTCGTCACGGGGACAGACACCGGAGTCGGTAAAACCTACATCACCCGCCTGTTGGTGGAAATTCTCCGCAGCGAGGGAATCGATGCCGTGGGATACAAACCCATCGCCTGTGGTGACCGGGACGACGCCCGCATTCTCTCCGCCGCCTCGGGTGGCTTGAGCGAGGATGAGGTCAATCCCATCCATCTGCAAACACCCGTGGCCCCCTATGTGGCTGGGCTGTTGGAAAACAGAACCATCGATTCCGCCGAAATTCTCGCCGGTTATCATCGGCTCGCCGCAAAGCACGACCACGTCATCGTCGAAGGTGTCGGCGGCTGGGAGGTTCCGATTTCCCCCAACTACCGCGTATCGGACCTCGCGAAGGACCTCGGCCTGCCGGTGTTGGTGGTCGCCGCCAACCGACTGGGAGCGCTCAACCACATCCTCCTCACCGTCGACGCCATCCGCGCCAAGGGGCTTTCCTGTGCCGGGCTCATTCTCAACCAGTTGGACGATGAGCTGGACACCGCCATGATCACCAACAAAGGCGTGGTTGAGGATCTCTCCGGGGTTCCGCTGCTGGATCATTTGATCAAAAACCAGGATTTCCTCGATCCCGGCGTGGTGGATTTGTTCCAGATCGCCCGCGACTGAAGACGCGAAGCTCGGCTCCGAGGATTGTGCTGTCCTTGCAAGCGGCAGCCATCTATCGATACTTCCCCGCCGCGCCAGATCCCTGACGCGGCCCCGGATTTCGACCAGACGCCCATGCCCGCCAAGAATTTCCACGTCCGCCAAGCCGCCGTTTCCGCCCTCCGTGCCTGGTCAAAAGGCCACGACTATGCGGAGACCTTGGTGGACCGCCATGCCCACCGCCGCATGCTTTCCTCGTCGGACCGTGGATTGCTCCAAGCCATCCTCTTCGGAGTCCTGCGGAATCGGCGATTGCTCGACGAGTGGATCGGCAAACTCCGCGATGGCAAGCTGGACCCGGAAACCCGCGATATCCTGCGGGTCGGGCTCTGCCAAATCCTCATCCTCGGCATTCCGGACCACGCCGCCGTCAATGAAACCGTCGAATCCGGAAAAGCCAGTGTCCGCGGCCTCATCAATGCCGTGCTGAGGCGTTCCGTGGTTGCCCGCAAGCGCCTGATGGACGACGTCGCCGAATTGCCTCCCACCGTGGCCCTGTCGCATCCGGACTGGTTGTTCAACCGCTGGAAAGCCGCCTTCGGCAAGCGCCAGGCCATCGCCCTGATGGAGTGGAACAACCAGCCTTCCGTCACCTATTTCCGCACCAACCCCCTGGCCCCGGTCGCCGCGGAGGTGCCGGGAGAGGCGGTCGATGGTGCGCCGGGGTTTTACCAACTCGATGGCCCGCTTCCCGGCAAACTGCTGGCTGAAGGCGTTGTTTACATCCAGGATCCCGCGACCCGCCATTCGGTCGATCTCCTCAATCCCCAGCCCGGAGAGCGGATTCTCGATGCCTGCGCCGCCCCGGGCGGGAAGGCATTCCTGATCGCTGCGGCGATGGGTTCTGCGGAAAACCTCGTTTGCACCGACTCCAATGAAAAACGCCTGCCGCGTCTGGTGGAGAACCTCGAACGCCTCCATGCCGGCAAAGCCACCGTGGCCACCCACGATTGGACCCATCCCGCGCCGGCAGAGTGGCATGGGGCCTTCGACGGGATCCTGCTCGATGTCCCTTGCTCCAACACCGGAGTGATCCGCCGCCGCGTCGATGTGCGTTGGCGCTTGCAAGCGCCGGACATCGCGCGCATCGCCGTGACCCAGCGTGCCATCCTTGAAAATGCGCTGGTTTGCCTGAAACCCGGCGGACGTCTGGTGTATTCCACGTGTTCCATCGAGGCGGAGGAAAATCTCGGACAGGTCGAAGCATTTTTGGCCGCCCACCCTGAACTCAAACTTCAGGAAATGCGCGACGCCCTCCCCTTCCGCGATGGCACGGACGGCGCATTCGCCGCCCGGATCGGCTTCAAAGCCTGATCGGTGTGCGAGCCCCCCATTTTTTCGACTTCATGTAAGAATTGAAGGCCGGGTAGCGTCGCTTCAGACATGAATTCCTCCCTCGCCCGAGCCGCCCTTGCCTTGACGATGTCCGCTTGGATGGCCATCCCCGCCACCGCCAAGCCGCCATCTCCTCCCGGACAAGGAGTCAAACACACTTTCAGCATCGGCGATGAGGCATTCCTGCTCGATGGCAAGCCGCTGGTGATCCGCACCGGGGAAATGCACTTCACCCGGGTGCCGCACGAATACTGGCGTCACCGCCTCCAACTCATCCGGGCCATGGGGATGAATGCGGTCTGCGCGTATCTGTTTTGGAATTTCCACGAATTCGAGCAAGGCACCTTCAATTGGAAAGACCAGGCCGATGCCGCGGAATTCTGCCGCATCGCCCAGGAAGAAGGCTTGTGGGTCGTGCTGCGGCCGGGACCTTACGTCTGTGCCGAGTGGGACGGCGGCGGATTGCCGTGGTGGTTGTTGAAAAACCCGGACATCCAACTCCGCACGCAGGACCCGGAGTTCATGAAAGCTTCCACCGCGTGGTTCAAGGAAGTCGGTCGAGTGCTCGCCCCACTCCAGGTCACCAAGGGAGGCCCCATCTTGCTTGCCCAGGTGGAGAATGAATATGGCTCCTATGGCAACGATGCCGAATACATGGGAAAACTCCGCCAGGCGCTCATCGATTCCGGTTTCGACATTCCGCTCTTCGCCTGCAATCCGGTCTATGACCTCGGCAAGGGCAATCGTCCGGATCTTTTCAATGTCGTCAACTTCGGCCGCGATGCCAAAGGCGCATTTGAGAAACTCCGGGCCATGCAGCCGAAGGGCCCCCTGATGTGTGGCGAGTTCTATCCGGGATGGTTCGACACCTGGGGCTCTCCCCATCACTTCGGCAACATCGAGTCCAATCTCAAGGACCTCGACTACATGCTGCAAAACAAAGGTTCATTCAGCCTCTACATGGCCCACGGCGGCACCTCCTTCGGCCTCTGGGCCGGGGCGGATCGGCCGTTCAAACCGGATACCAGCAGTTATGATTATGATGCGCCGATTTCCGAAGCCGGTTGGATCGGTGACAAGTTCGAGCGCACCCGTGAGTTGATGCGCAAGCATTTGCTGGAAGGAGAAACCCTGCCGGATCCGCCAGCCCCCATCCCGGTGATGGCCGTGGACAAGTTCGCCATGACAGCAGTGGCTCCCGTGTTTGGCAATCTGCCACCCGCCATCAAGGATGAGTCCCCGCGCCACATGGAGCTTTATGATCAGGGACAGGGCTGCATCGTTTATCGCACGGAGATTCCGGCAGGCCCGGCGACCACGCTCAAGCTGGACCAGGCGCATGACTTCGGCTGGGTGTTTGTGAATGGAAAACAGGTCGGCTATCTCGACCGCCGCTCGCGCAAATTTTCCACCCCGATTCCCGCCCGGGAAAAACCCGCCCAACTGGACATCTTCATCGAGGCCATGGGCCATGTGAACTTCGGCAAGGAGATCCACGATCGCAAAGGCATCCGCGGCGATGTGAAACTCGGCGAAGCCACCTTGAAAGGGAATTGGGAGGTCTTCCCGCTGCGGCTCGATTCCGCCCAACTCGCCGGACTCAAGTGGCAACCGCTCGAAGCATTCAACACCAACGGCCCGGCATTCTGGCAGGGCAGCCTGTTGGTTTCGGAGCCCCACGATACTTTCCTCGACCTCTCTCATTGGGGCAAAGGTGTCGTGTGGATCAATGGCAAATGCCTTGGCCGCTTCTGGAACATCGGCCCCACCCAGACCGCCTATCTCCCGGGGGCTTGGCTCAAATCCGGAGTCAATGAAATCATCATCCTGGATTTGTTAGGTCCCAAATATCCCCTGGTGAGCGGCGTCAAGGAACCGGTGCTCAATCAACTCCGGCCCGAACTCGACTTCGCCTCCAAGGCCACCTCCATGGCGACCTTGAAGCTCGATGGCGTGAAACCCGCCTTGGAAGCCAGCTTCACTCCCGGTGGCGAGGCGCAAACCATTTCACTGCCGCAACATCCCGTCGGTCGGCAATTCTGCATCGAGATGCTCAACGCCCATGATGGGAAACCCTACTCCGCCATCTCGGAATTCGACATTCTCGACCCCAATGGCCGCTCCATTTCCCACCAGGATTGGACCATCGCCTACGTCAGCAGCGAGGAACTGGCGGGCGAAGATGGCTCCGCTTCCAATGCCATCGACGGACAGAGCGCGAACTTCTGGCATAGCGAGTGGAAAAACAAACAACCGGCCCACCCGCACCGGCTGGTGATTGATCTCGGCTCCGAATACCGCATCGGCGGCTTCCGCTACACGCCACGGGCTGGTGATGACAACCCCGGCCGCATCAAGGACTACCGGATCTACATCGGCAATCAACTCGCTGTGCCCGCTGCCGCGAAATGAATGCGCCGATCTTGGCAAGTCCCCGTGTATCGACAAATCCGCAGGTGCGTGCTAGGAAAGTCACCATGATGCCCGTTTGGAGAATCCTGCCCGCGCTTTGCCTGCTTCTTGCAACACCCTTGCAAGCGGCTGACGATGCCGCTCCCAAAGCTCCGGGCACTTCGGAGTATTTGCCCGGCATCGCCCTCACCCAAGGCATCACGGAGATCACGGGCGTCGCGATTTCGCCGCTGCTCGGCGTCAGTTCGGTAGGTGCCTGGAGATATTGGCACACTCCCCCCGCCGCGAGGGCGGCGCTGCCGTGGTATGCCCAACCGTGGGCATGGGGCACGGGATTGACCCTGATCGCGCTTTGTTTTCTCAAAGATTCGTTCGGAACCGCCGTGCCGGGCTTGCTCAAGAAGCCCTTCGACATGGTGGAGCTGTTTGAAAACAAAATGAGCGCCCTCGTCGCCAGCGGGGCCTTTGTGCCGCTCGTCGCCACGGAAATGGCAAAACACATGCAAGCGGGCCAACTCGTGGAGGTGCCTCCAGCCATGATCGGGCTGACTCCAGGCATGGCCGCCATCGATCTCTCATGGTTGATGGTTCCGGCTGCGGTGATTTCATTTCTACTGGTTTGGGTGTGCAGTCATGCGGTCAACGTGTTGATCATTCTTTCGCCCTTCTCGACCTTGGATGCAGCCTTGAAACTCGCACGCACATCGGTGCTGGTGGCGGTTGGAATCATCTATCTCATCGCGCCCTGGCTGGCGGCATTGATTTGTTTGCTTCTCATCGTGCTGGCAGCCTGCTTCGCGCCATCGGCCATGAGACTGGCGATTTTCGGGGCGAGTTATGCATCGGACATCCTGCTGCCCGCCCGCAGCCGCAAGCACGCCACCCCGCAGCAACCCCACGCCTTCACCTTGGGCAAATCCGCCGGGTTGCCGCCCCGGACCGGAGGACGCCTGATCCTGATGGACGACGGCTCACCCGCCTTCCGCTTCCGCCGCTGGTGCGTGCTCGATGAACGGATAATCCCCCTCCCCCAAGGTCACCAACAGGTGGAAAAAGGCCTCTTTTCCCCTTCTCTTGTGCACAGCCAGGGCGAAGTGGAGACCAAGATGTTGCTTTTCCTCCCCCGCTACAAAGGACACGAGGAAAGCATCGTTGAACATCTCAAACTCCACGGCACCCGCGAACATGCCTTCGCCCGTGGCTGGAATGCCATCAAGTCGTGGTTTGGAAGAAGAACCACGAATGCGGCCTGAAACATCAGCGTCCTGGCCCGGTCAGGAGAATTCTACCAAGTAGCCTCCAAAGCCCAGAGGCCTAAAAAAACCGCCACCAGGAATGCCCGGTGGCGGTGAGATATTCCGGAAATGGGATCTTGAGACCCTGAGTTCAGAACCGAAGGCAGCCCCCCATTTCCAATCCCCAGAGCCCAGAGTTCCCCTTTCGATTCCCATCAATGCTCGCGGCAGAACTGCTCGAAGCGGGTAAGTCCCTCGTTGAGCACGTCGAGCGTGGTGCAGTAGCTGAGGCGGATGCCTTCGTCGTAACCAAACGCAACCCCCGGGACCGTGGCCACCTTGTAGCGGGAGAGCAGTTTGTCGCAAAGGTTCATCGACTTCAGGCCGGTGTTGCCGGTGTAGGCGAAAAAGTAGAAGGCACCTTGTGGCTCCACCACGCGGATGTTTTGGATGGCCTTGAGGCGGCTGAAGACAAACTGGCGCTTCACATCATATTCACCGCGCAGGTCTTCGATGAACGATTGATCTCCCAGCAGGGCGGCGAGCGCTCCGTATTGGGAAAAGGTGTTGGCGTTGGAAATCGTGTGGTTCTGGATCTTGTCGATCGCATCCGCCAGCGGCTTGGGAGCTGCGGTGTAACCAAGGCGCCAGCCCGTCATCGAGTAGGCCTTCGAGAAGCCGTTGACGGTGATGGTCAGGTTGTAAAGCTCGTCGCTCAGGGAGGCGATCGAAACGTGCTTGGCCTCGCCATAAACGAGTTTTTCGTAAATCTCATCGGAAAGGATGACGATGTCCTCCTCCAGCGCGATTTCACCGAGCGCTCGAAGTTCGTCGGCCGTGTAAACCGCACCCGTCGGGTTGCCGGGGGAGTTGATGATGACCATCTTGGTCGCCGGGGTCATGGCTTCCTCGAATTGCTCGGGAGTCATTTTCCAACCCGTCGATTCCTTGGTTTCCACCAGCACTGGAACACCACCGGCAAGGCGGACCATTTCGGGGTAGGATACCCAGTAAGGAGTCGGGATGATGACCTCGTCACCTTCTTCGATCACTGCAAGGATGGCATTGTAACAAGCCATCTTGGCACCGCCGGTCACGCAGATCTGGCTGGCGGCGTAGTTAAGATTGTTATCAGTGAGAAACTTGGCGGAAAGGGCCTCCCGAAGCTCGGGAATGCCGCCGGATGGGGTGTATTTGGTTTTTCCTTCGAGAAGTGCCTTGATGGCGGCTTCCTTGATGAATTCCGGGGTGTCCACTTCGGGTTCGCCTCCAGCGAGTGCGTAAACCTCCTCGCCCTTGGCGATCATGGCTTTGGCCTGTGCGGTGACGGCCAGTGTGAGGGATGGGGAAACCTTGGCAATACGGGATGAGATGCTGTCCATGTGAGCTCGCGAGTAGGGATTGTTCGGCCATTCCGGAACAGATGAGGCCCTGCCGGATGAGCGGGCGCTTTTGTGGGGCCTGCCCCGTACGGTGGCAAGCGAAATGGCAGTCCAAACAATTCAAAAAAACCGCAAGCTCCACTCCAAGCCCCGTCAATGCCCTCCAATCCAAGATTCGTTTGTCTCGCCCCCAAAATCATCGAATCCCTCAAACCCGCAAAATTTGCCTTCTCAGGCCAGATAGCTTGGGTAAGCCTATCGGAAGCCTGATGAATACCGCCCTGACCCAACTCATTCGCGATGCCTTTGCCAACCGCGCCAGCGATGTGTTTCTGGTCGAGAGCGAGCCACCCAGGGTGCGGAGCGAGGGCGACGTGGTCATGCTCCATCCGGGCCCGGTCACGGCAGAGGCGATGCGGGAATTCTGGGCATCCTGCGGAATCGACCCCGCCACCCATCCCGAGGCGGATGTTTCCTGGCGGATTCCCAACGGCGGTCGCTTGCGGGTCAATCTCTACCACACCCTCGGCCGACTTGCCGCCGTCCTGCGCCCGATCCGCGACCAGATTCCACCCATCGCCGACCTCGGATTGCCGGCGGACCTTTTGCAAACGTGGATGCAACGGCGCTTCGGCTTGATCCTGGTGACAGGCCCCACCGGTTCCGGAAAGTCAACAACGGTGGCCTCGTGCCTCGATTGGATCAACCGCAACCTCGCCCGCCACATCGTCACGCTGGAGGACCCCATCGAATATCTCTTCGAAAACGAGCAGTCATTCTTCTCCCAACGCGAGATCCGCCAGGACTCGGAAACCTTCGCCACCGGTCTGCGGGCAGCACTCCGACAAAGCCCCGATGTGCTTTTCCTCGGAGAAATCCGCGACCCGGAAACCGCCATCACCGCCCTCCACGCAGCGGAAACCGGGCATTTGGTGATTTCCACCCTCCACAGCAGCAGCGTCGTGGAAACGCTCGACCGCTTTTCCCACCTGCTCAAATCCGAAACATCCGGAGCCTTGAACCTTCTGGCCTCGCAGTTGGTGGGCGTGATCTCCCAACAACTCCTGCCCCGCCTCGGTGGTGGCGTATTCCTGGCCCTCGAATACATGCAAAACGAGGCGGCCACCCGGCGTTGGATTCTGGAAAACAAGCTGTCCGAGCTTCAGGACCACCTGCAAAAATCCAACGGCGTCACGAACTGCTCGCTGCTCGATTATCTCGTTGCCTCCACCCATCAGGGATTTGTGGATCCCGAAATCGCCCGCTCCGCTTGCCCAAGGCCGCAGGATTTTGATCGTGCGATGAGAGGAATCTCCGGCTAAACCCCATCAACCCATGGCTCACGACATCACAGAATACCTGCGCGCCGCCGTTTCGCGTGGCGGCTCCGATCTTCACCTCAGCACCTGGGCACCGCCCTGCGTGCGCATCAATGGCGTGATCCATCCGCTCAGCGACGAATTGCTCGGCCCCGATGCCGTTCGCGATCTCATTCTCGACACCCTCACCGAATCGCAGCGCGCCACCTTGGAGCAGGATTGGGAACTCGACTATGCCTTGCAGGTCGAAGGAGTCGGCCGCTTCCGTGGCAACGTCCACATGGCACGTGGCAACGTCGAGGCTGCGTTTCGCTTCATCACCCAGGACATCCCCGAACTCGAAAACCTCGGCCATCACGACATCGTCCAGGAATTCTGCAACAAGCGCAGCGGGCTCATCCTCGTCACCGGCATCACCGGCTCGGGCAAGTCCACCACCCTCGCCTCCATGGTGAAACGGATCTCGGAAACCCGCAGCGGCGTGATCATCACCTTGGAAGACCCCATCGAGTTCGTCTATCAACACAGCTCCTGCCTCATCAAACAACGCGAGGTCGGCGGCGATACCAAAAGTTTCCCCAGAGCCCTGCGCCAGGCATTGCGGCAGGATCCGGACGTCATCATTGTCTCGGAAATGCGCGACCTCGACACCATCCGCATCGCCCTCACCGCTGCGGAAACCGGACACCTGGTGCTCGCCACTCTCCACACCCCGGACGCACCGCAGACGATTGATCGCCTGGTGGACGTTTTCCCGGCCGATCAACAACCGCAAATCATTGCCCAGCTTGCATCCTCCCTGGAAGGGATTGTTTGCCAACGCCTGCTTTCCCGCGCTGATGGCATTGCCCGCGTGCTTGCCACCGAGGTCCTTGTGCCCGGCCATGGCATCCGCAACTGCATCCGCGAGCGCAAACTCGAACAAATCGTCGGCCTGATGGAAATCGGCCACCGCGATGGCAACCGCACCATCGACCAAAGCATTGCCACCTTGTTCGAAGCAGGCATGATCACCCGCGAGGAGGCCATCTTCCATTGCCGCGAGCGCATCGCCTTCGAAGCTCCGCCCAAAGAACCCAAAAAACAAAAGTCCATCTGGACCTGAGCCAGCTGATTCTAACTGATACCTAACGATTCGTCATGGAAGCCCCAAGTCCCCGCTACATCCTCACCCGCGCCGCATTCATCATCGCCGCCATGGTCGCCGTGCTTTTTGTATGGGGATTCATCAAGAAAAAGCAGCGGCAAAGCGCCATCACTGCCGAACTCCAGTCCATCACCAGTGACAGTTCATTCTTCCAGCAATTCTATCCGGATGCTGCACGCAAATCACTCATCCGGGCCATCGGCCTGATTGCAGAGGCCAACACCCTCGGACTCACCCCGGATACCGCCATTGATCGAGGCCTCGGCATCGAAGAGAAATTCTTTGAAAACGAAATGGAGGAATACGATATCCCTGTCCGCGAGAAAATCATCCGCACCAGCCTCCGCAGCAACTACGAGAATTTTCTCAAGCTCGGATTCAAGGCGGATTTCCAAACCATCGCCGCCATGAAGGAAGGCGAACTTCCTGCCATCCCTTCAGGTCCGCAAGCCGGTCGCAAACCGGAAATCGCCAACCTCATCGACCCTGCCATCTCCCCAGGCATGGAAAAAGTCATCGCCAACCTCGAAATCCGCCCGCCCAATCCGGACAACCACAAACCCACCGTCATCGAGATCGCCGCCGCCAAACAATTGGCCCGCGATCTTTCCGATGCCCGCATCATTGAGGAACCCGTCCGCGACCAGATTATTCAAGGACTCTCGAAATAGCCCACCGCGGCCTGCCCTCGATTCTTCCTCTCTGGGTTGTTTTCCCCGCCCACGGGGGCAACAAAGGGATCTCCATTCAAAGCAACCTAAAACTTCCGCAAATTTAATCCGGATTTTTTCCAGAAACCCGAAAAACTAGCAGAAAACCGAAGGGCGATTCGCCCGACAGGAAATTGCAAAATCCAGCGGAAACCATGCATCTTTCACAGGGTGTAGGAGAACATCCCCCACCCGCGCAGGCCTATTTCCAGCACTCAAAAATTTCGCGCTAACCGAATCGCTTCGATCCCAAGCCTGCTCTCGGAATTCTCAATAAAATTTTGTAACGAATGCGATATGCAATGCTTCAATGCGACCGCGCCTTGCTGGCGCTGAAATCATGGAGCGCGGAATTTATTCCGCCGCCATCTAACGCTTCAATGTGACAGCGCCTTCAATGGCGCGGAAATCCCGTGCAATCGAGCTGTCAAAAAAATTCATTTTTTTCCGGGCAGCAGGCAATTCAACTCGGAGTTACCAAATTCAACTGCCCATTTTTCACCACGACCAGACTCTAGGCGTAGAGCCTAAACCTCCGCCGCCTCTTCACAAGCCTGAAAGAGAGCATTGAGGATCAGGGGCTTGGCACATTTTTAGCAGTCCTGATCGATGAGATTGGGCGAAAGAAGTTCTCGTGGGCGCTCGACATGCCGACGCATCGTCTTCCAAGGCGTGAGCCCACAGCATTCTCCGGATCCTGAAGACGGATTCCCGGTTCCTCCTTTTATTGGGGCATCCTTCCCGAACTTCAGGAAGACCTTCCCTTTCTTCGGGCATCCTCTAAAAGTCTTTCAACCACCTTTCCCTTTCTCCGGGCAACTTCGAAAACTCTTTCAACCACCCTTCCCTTTCTTCGGGCAAACTCAAAAAGTCTTCGCGCGCTCCTTCCCGAGCTGAGGGCGACCTCGAAAACTCTTTCAACCACTCTTCCCAAGATTTTGGAAACCTCGAAAGTTGTTGATCCGAATCTTCCCTTTCTTCAGGGAAAGCAGGATATCCTCCTCCGCAGCCCGGTGATGGCGGTGGTGGGCAGCGACGTGATGATGGCAAATGGGCGGATGCTCGGCTGGATGTTCCGAGAAAGGCAGGAGGAACGTCATTGGATCTGAGTTGCAATCCATTGGATATGAGGCGATTCCTCAAATTTCCCGATGGCTTCGTCGGTCCCGGGTTCAAGGTTTTTCCGTTTCCCTGAAACTCGGCCATGACAAACCCGCCGAGTTCCCTACACTCTCCGGCGTGAGCTATCAGGTCTTCGCCCGGAAATACCGACCCAAAACCTTCAACGACGTCCTCGGTCAGGATCACGTCGTCCGCACCTTGCGCAATGCCATCGAGCAGAAGCGGCTTGCCCACGCGTATCTTTTCGTGGGGCCACGCGGCACCGGCAAGACGTCCACGGCCCGCATCCTTGCCAAGGCGCTTAACTGCACGGGCGGACCGAAGGCGGATTTCGATCCCGATGAGGACGTCTGCATCGAGATCTCGGAAGGTCGTTCGCTCGATGTTCTGGAAATCGACGGTGCGTCCAACAACGGCGTCGAACAAGTGCGCGACTTGCGCGAGTCCGTGCGATTTGCCCCAGCGCGCGGGCAATTCAAAATTTACTACATCGACGAGGTGCACATGCTGTCGAACGCCGCCTTCAATGCGCTGCTCAAGACGCTGGAAGAACCGCCACCGCATGTGAAATTCATCTTCGCCACCACCGAGGCGAACAAGATCCTGCCGACGATTCTTTCCCGCTGCCAACGCTTCGACCTGCGGCCGATCCCCACCGAGACCATCGCCCAGCACTTGCTCCACATCGCAAGTGAGGAAGGCATCAACTTGGAAAAAACCGCCGCCTGGGCCATCGCCAAGGGGGCGGATGGAGGCATGCGCGATGCCCAATCGATGCTCGACCAACTCGTGGCCTTTTGTGGCGATCACATCCATGAAGAAAACGTGCTGGATGTGTTCGGATTCACCTCACGCGAGAAGGTCGCCACCCTGACGTCCGCGCTGCTGGCCCGCGAGACGCCGAACGCGCTTTCGCTCATTCAAAAGGAAGCGGAAAGCGGTCGCGAGTTGTCGCAATTGCTCGGCGAACTGATCGGTTGCCTCCGCGCCCTGCTGGTGGCGAAATTGGACCCGTCTGCCGATGGCGAGGGGATTCCACAGGAAATGTGGAGCCAACTGCTGGATGCTGCCAACGATTACGCACCGGATCGGATTCTCGCCGCCATCGATGTCTTTGCAGAAACCGAGGGCCGCATGAAATGGGCGACCAACAAGCGCCTTCACTTCGAACTCGGCGTCATCAAGTGCATCCAGACGCTCGGCGAAGTGCGCATCACCGATGTCATCAAAGTGCTGACCAAGGGCGCGGATTTCGCCTCGGCCGATGCGATGTCCTCCCCTGCCCCGGCGCGTCCTGCGCCAGTGGCTCCAGCAACTCCCCCGGTTGAAGAAACACCCGCAGCTGTGGCAGCACCTGCACCCGCACCCGTAGCTGCGCCCGCGCCGGAACCAGCGCCAGTGCCTGCACCGGAGCCGATCATCATCCCCGAACCAGCCCCTGAGCCGATCCCTGAGGCGAAGGAATGGAAACCGGAGCCCGCGCCTGAAATCCCCGCCCCCAAGGCGGCGACGATCAAGGGATTTTCCGCGTTTGAATCGTTGATTGAGGCTGCCCCGGAAGTCACCGAAGCCCCACCCGCACCGGAGCCTCCGCCATGGAAGGATGAGGAAAAACCTGCGCCCGCCCCTGAACCTGCGGCACCTGCTCCAGCGGATGATACCTTCCACGAAGATCCCCTGATCCAAGCGGCGCTCGACAATTTCGAGGGCCGGGTGATTTCGACCCATTGAAGCGCCCACTTGCCTGGCATCCGCCATGTCTGAGCTTGGAAAAGACGGATTTGCGATCGTGGAAACATCGGTTTCCCCTGCGGCAATAGAGGCTCTCCGGCATGAGGTATTTCGCGATGGCTGCGCTGGAAAACGCTGCCTTCTCGATCACCCGCTGGTCGCCGGGACCGCACGAACCCTGCGCGAGGACTTGGTGAAGTCGGGTCAGCTTCCGAGCGGGGCGATTGCCATCCAGGCGATCGCTTTCGACAAATCCCCGAGTGCCAACTGGAAGGTCGCCTGGCATCAGGATTTGATGTTTCCATTTGCAAATGCAGTGGTGGCTCCGGGTTATGCAATCCCCTCGTTGAAAGATGGCATTCATTTCGCCCAAGCGCCTCCGGAAGTGCTCGGCGACATGCTGGCGGTGAGATTGCATTTGGACGATTGCGCGGACGACAATGGTCCCCTGCGAGTCTCACCTGGCACCCATCGTCTGGGCATCCTCCCCGGAGCGGCCATCTCGGGGCAAGTTGCGGCGCACGGGGAAGTCACCTGCCTTGCCAAGGAAGGGGAAGCCGTCTTGATGCGACCGCTGCTCCTGCATGCCTCATCCCAGGCCCTCACACCTAAACATCGACGCGTCCTCCATTTTGTGTTCCACTCCGGCGCGCCCGTCGCGGAGCGCTGGCACCAGGCCATTTGATCCCGATCCAACCACCGACACCGATCCTTTGATGAATATCCAGAAACTCATGAAACAAGCCCAGCAGATGCAGGCCGGGCTCGCCGCAAAACAGGAAGAACTCGCCAAACAAACCGTGCAATCCAGCGTCGGCGGCGGCAAAGTCAGCGTCACCGCCACCTGCTCCGGCGATGTGCTCGCCATCAAGATCGATCCCTCGGTGGTCGATCCTTCCGATGTGGAATTCCTCGAAGAACTCATTCTCAAAGGCGTCCAGGACGCCATCAACACCGGCAAGGACAAAGCGGCAGCAGAGATGAAGAAACTCACCGGCGGCCTAGGCATTCCCGGCATGTGATCCGCCCCATCCGCCGCGCGTCGGCATTCACATTTCCCCCCGAACATGTCCTCCATCCGCCGCTACCTTGGACGGGGCTTCGCGGGTGTTTCGCTGGTATTGTTGCCACTGACGATCTGCGGATTTGCCTTCCAGAGGGATGAATTCGCCGCCTTTACGGTGCTGCCCATTTGGGTGTGGGGAGGCTTCGGGTTGCTGTTTGCCGCCGTGGCGACCTACCTCCTGCGGACACGCAAGGGTCTGCTGTTGATGGCGTCTTGGGCGTTCACCTTGTTGGTGGGTTCGGAAGAGGCGGATCTGCTTTTCAAAAAGGACACGGAACCACCCTTACCAGGCCCGGCGAAGCTCTATGAAGGCAAACCCGTCCTGCGGGTCTTGACGCTCAATTGCGCGATGTTTTCATTCGGCGACCCCACCCCGGACTTGCGGAAATGGCAACCGGACATCGTTCTGCTTCAGGACGTGCATTCGCGCGATGTGCGCCAGATCGCACAAACCCTTTTTGCCGGTCAGGGAGATTTCCGCACCCATGAAACCAATGGCCTGATCACCCGCTGGAAGATCAAACACGACGTGCCGATTCCGAGGCAGCGCGACATGCTGGCTCGTGTGGTAATGCCTGACGGCACCTCGATCGATGTCATGAATGTGCATCTCCGCAGTGCCGCCACCAACCTCCGCCTTTGGCGAAGTGTCACTTGGCGCGAACATTATTGGAACCGCGTTCTTCGTCGCAATGAATTGCAAAACACCCTGGGGATTCTTAGCCGCCACTCAGAACCAACCCAAACGCCGGTCCTGATCGGCGGCGATTTCAACTCCGCCGCAACCGACGCCGTGCACCACCCGCTCCGATACGAATACCAGGACGCCTTCGCCACAGCCGGCAGCGGATGGGGAAACACCTACCAACGCCGCCTGCCCATCCTCCGCATCGATGTGCTTTATGCCAACCGGTATTTCACTCCCGTTCGCTGCAAAGTCGTCACCACCTGCCACAGTGATCACCGGATGGTCGTCGCGGATTTTTTGATGCATTCCAAAAAACCAGCAGCTCAAATCGCAAGGCCCTGAGCCGCCGATTGCGCATATCTTCTGATTGCGAAATGGAGCGATGCCCGCACGGCCACAGCGACTCCCAAAAAGCCTTGGCAAGACGGTTTTCACCGCTATGAACCCCGGCGCTTCGCGCATGTCGCCCCCCAGTATCGGTCTTGGAGATCGGTATTGTTTTTCCCCAATCTTTTACATGCGCCAAATCCATTTGAGTCCACTTTCTCCCCAGTTTCCAAAAAACCCTCTAGAATTCGAAATGATGTCCTCCACGCAAGCCCTCCGTAAAACCATGCTGAGTTCTTCTCTCCGCCGCTGTCATTTGACGCTGGTCTCCATGATGCTGATTTTCACTGCATTCATCTCCACCGCCAAGGCACAAACCGCGCAGCGCATCTACGAACTCAACAACAGTTTCGCGGAAACCAATGGTGGCACGGCCATGGTAACCGGAGGAGGCACGCTCGGTTCTACAGGATATACTTTTGCTGCAGGTCAGGGGCCGAGCGTCAGCAATGCACTCGCGAACACAGGTGAATACAGCATCGAGATGGTATTCCGTATCGACGATGTTTCAGGTTACAAGAATCTCATCAACTTCAATAATCGAGCGAATGATATTTCAATCTACAACTTAGGGGGCAGTCTTTATCTCTACGGCTATGGCAATGGAAATTCCGGCACAGCCGACTTCACCCCAGGCCAAAGTTATCGTGTTGTAATCACCAGAAATGCCACGACCCAACAGACGACCGCCTACGTCAATGGAATTCAGAAAGTGCAAGTGACGGATTTAAGCAACTACTACGTCGCATCGGCAGCGGGTGGCATTCTCCATTTTTTCCGTGATGATGGTACTGAGAACACCCCTGGTTTCCTTGATCGTGTCCGGATTTACCATTCGGTGCTCACGGCTTCTCAAGTGCTGGCGCTAGGCGATACCAATGGAAACGTGCCCATCCCGGAAATCAATCTTACCGGAAACGGCAGCTCGATCGCCGACGGTGAGCTCGTCCCCTCCCTGACCAAGCACACGCGCTTTGGCAGCGTGAGCCCCTCGCTAGCCCGGACTTTCACCATCCAAAACACCGGCGGAGTAGTGCTCAGTATCTCGTCCATCGCCGTCTCCGGAGAAAACGCCTCCGAGTTTGTGGTCTCGGGTGCACCCACTTCGGTCGCAGCGGGTGGCAGTGCCACTTTCAACGTCACCTACACCCCTAGCAGCGGCGTTGCTACCAGCCGAGCCACGATCACAGTCAACAACAACGACACAAACGAGGCAGCATACGATTTCGTGGTCGAGGGCGAAAAAACGTTCACCACTGTTGGCACCACCTGGACATCCCGCAGTGCGGCTCAAGCAAGTGCATGGTATTCTGTCACCTATGGAGCCGGGCAGTTTGTGGCGGTTGCCAATTCCGGCACCAACCAAGTGATGACCAGTCCGGACGGCTTCAACTGGACCGCGCGGAATGCGGCGGCAGCCAGCGGCTGGTATTCCGTCACCTATGGCAAGGGGATCTTCGTCGCGGTGGCGCAAACGGCGGCAGCAGGCTCCCCCTATGTGATGACCAGCCCGGATGGCATCACTTGGACTGCTCGCACCGCCTCAGCAGCCAATCGCTGGCGCTCCGTGACCTATGGGAATGGAATGTTTGTTGCAGTTTCGGAAACCTCTGCCTCCTCGAATTCCGTCATGACCAGTCCGGACGGGATCACCTGGACCTCGCGCACGCCCGCCCAGAACAACAACTGGCTTTCCGTGACCTACGGCAACGGTCTTTTCGTGGCTGTCAGTTTTAATGGAACCAACCCCGTCATGACCAGTCCGGATGGCATCAACTGGACCGCTCGCCAGGGCGATTGGCTGGCTAGGGGCATTGGAGGGGGGCAGTTTGCGTGAGGAG
>JBBARN010000120.1:0-7793 GCA_040399845.1 Luteolibacter sp.
TCGTAGAGTCCGACGCTCGCCGCTGGAAACAAATCCGCCGGACCATACTCGCGCCGGTTGCTCGCCTCCACGGTCCCGCCAAATTTGATGTTCAGAAGCTGCATCCCGTAACAGACGCCAAGCACGGGAACACCAAACGCTTTGAGCGCTTCAAAATCGAGATCCGGCGCGTTGTCCTCGCTGGTGCTCTTCGGCCCGCCTGATAGAATGATGGCGCCGGGCTTGCCGATGTCCGGAAAATCCTCGATGGCGTAGAGCTTCGCAAAATAACCAAGCTCCCGCACGCGGCGGACGATGAGCTGGGTATATTGCGAGCCGAAGTCGATGACGGCAACGTGGTTCTGGTCGTGCATTGGAGAGGTAAAAGCTGAGATGCTGAAAAACTGAAAAGCTGAGATGATCGATCAACCGAGTGGTTGATAGTTGGTGGGTTCTTCGGTCATGACGATGTCATGGACGTGGCTTTCGCGAAGGCCGCCGGCGGTGACGCGGACGAACTGGGCGCGTTCGCGGAGTTCGGTGAGAGTGGATGCTCCCACGTATCCCATGCCCGACTTGAGTCCGCCCATGAGTTGGAAGATGACATCGGAGAGGGCTCCCTTGTAGGGGACGCGGCCCTCGACGCCCTCGGCCACCAGTTTGCCGGAGCTGTTCTGGCCGTAGCGATCGCCGGAGCCCTTTTGCATGGCACCGATGGAACCCATTCCGCGGTAGGTTTTGAAGCGGCGGCCTTGAAGGTGCACCGTTTGGCCGGGGCTTTCGTGAGTGCCGGCGAGCAGCGATCCCAGCATGACGAGATCCGCACCAGCGGCGAGCGCTTTGACGATGTCCCCGGAGTAACGGATACCGCCGTCGGCGATGACTTTGACGCCATGTTCGCGGCAAACATCCGCCACGTTGCGGATGGCGGTGAATTGTGGCATGCCGACACCAGAAATGACGCGGGTGGTGCAAATCGAGCCAGGGCCCACACCAACCTTTACCGCACTGGCACCGGCGCTGACAAGATCGCGAGCACCTTGCTCGGTAACGACATTGCCTGCGACCACCGGGACGTTGGAAAGTGCGCGGAGCTTTGAAATCACTTCCATCACATGCTTGGTGTGACCGGTGGCGGCATCAATGAACAGCGCGTCCGCCCCGGCCTCGATGAGGGCCTTGCCGCGGTCGATGCAATCGGGTCCAACACCAACAGCGGCTCCGCAGCGGAGTTGGCCGTTTTCATCTTTTGCGGCGTTGGTGAAGGTGATGCGTTTTTCAATGTCGGAGCCGGTGATCAATCCGGCAAGGCGACCGTCGGGGTGGACGAGTGGCAGTTTTTCGATGCGGTTTTGATAGAGAATCCGTCGTGCGTCTTCCAAGCTGGTGCTGGGTGGGGCAGTGATCAATTTCTCGCGAGGAGTCATCACATCTGCGACGGTGGCATCGGATCGGTCCAAATAGCGGACATCACGACCGGTCACCATGCCTTCGAGCTGGCCCTCGGCATTGACGACCGGGAAACCGGAAAACCCATTGCGCGCCATGATTTCCCGCACCAACTCCACCGAGTCTTCCTTGCGAACGGTGTGGGGCTTGAGAATGACAGCGTTTTCCGAGCGCTTGACGCGGGAAACCATCGTCACTTGCTCATCGATGGGGCAGGCACGGTGGATGACCCCCATGCCGCCTTCGCGGGCCAGGGCGATGGCAAGGTCGTGTTCGGACACCGTATCCATGGCCGCCGAGACGACCGGAAGAAACAAGGGAATGCCCGCCGTGACGTGCGTGGAAAGATCCGCCTCACCGGGCAAAACCGAGCTCAAAGCCGGCACCAGAAGCACGTCGTCGAATGAAAGTCCTAGGGAAATCTCCGCCATGGCGGAGTCAATAGAGGCGGCTTTCGGCGCGCAAGTCCGAATCTTTGGCGGGGTGGAAATTTCCCGTCCAGCTTCGGTGCAGGGCCGAGGAAATCCCAGATTCAGCGCTGGTTCATGCGCACCTCCGGGTCCATGGGAACGGGGTTGCCAGTGGAATCAACCGGGTGGGTAAAGAGGTATTGCCAGACCTCTTCGTAGGAGTATTTCCCGGATCGATCCTTGGGCGAAGATCCGCCTGGAACGACGGCGTTGTGGGCGCGGTTGGGATCGTTTTTGACATCACCGCGGGTGATCAGGCGGCGGGTGTTCTCGTAGGGTGGTTTGTTTGATTCCACCTCGACGACCGGCCCGAAGCGGTGCAGCCCGAGCATCTGCCACGAGCGGGAATAGTGGTCGTTTTTCCAGCCATCATCCAACACATGGGTGAACCCAAAGAAGCGGTTCGCGGGCGTGGCGGAGGGCAGGGATTGCCACGAATCGAATTGGTCCCGCGGGCCGGAAAACATCACCACCCGATCCACCTTGACGTGTTTGGCCATGCGGGCGGCAGTGGTGGAACCATGCGAAATCCCGCAAAGAATCACCTTGTCCCAACGCAGGTCCCGCCCGCCGGGAGCGACGAATTGTTTCCAGTTTCCCTGTGGGTTTTCCTTGTGAAGCCATTTCACGAACTCCAGCGACCGCTGCATGATTCCATCGGCCTTCGGGATGTCCACGACGTCGCTGAAATCCTCGCCGGTCGCGGCCTCGAGGCGGATTTTCGAGAGAAACAAGTCATCAGCCGGTGGCGCGCCACCATACAACTTGCCGAACCAGCCATTGGCATAGTGCACTTGGATCGCATTCAGTCCGTATCCTGAAACCCGCTCGAATAAGCCCTGATTGTGGCCCATCAGCCAGATGACGAGCTTGCCTTGGGAGGGCACCCGGGTATCGACACAGGCATGTTGGATATCCTGTGGTTTGCCGCCTTTTTCGAGCAGAAACCCGATTTCCGGATGCGCCCTAGCCTTGGGGTCGATGCTGCTGGCACGTGCCTGGACATCGAAGCGACGTGCTTTTGACACCTCACCCGGGACGGTGGAAACTGAAACAATCAGGACGGAAAGGATGAGGAGGAATCGTTGCATGATCGGGTATCGGACAATCTGGGTAACTTCATGCGATGATCTGATGCACCACATGGCCATGGACATCCGTGGGGCGGAAGTCGCGCCCTGAGTATCGGAAGGTGAGCCGCTCGTGATCGAGTCCGAGCAGGTGAAGCATGGTGGCATGCAAATCGTGAACGTGAACGGGTTTTTCCACCGCCGCGAAGCCAAACTCGTCGGTGGCTCCATGGATGTGACCGCCCTTGACGCCCCCTCCGGCCATCCAAACGGTAAATCCGTAGTGATTGTGGTCGCGACCCTTCATGACGCCCTTGTTGGAGCCTGCTTGTGGAAGCTCGACGACGGGTGTGCGGCCAAATTCCCCACCCCAGAGGACCAATGTTTCCTCAAGCAGTCCGCGTTGTTTCAGATCGGTTAGAAAAGCGCCGATCGCCTGATCGCATTGGTCCGCGAGACGGCGGTGGTCCTCGATGTCATCGTGACTGTCCCAAGGTTGTCCGTTTCCATGCCATAACTGCACGAAGCGGACACCACGTTCAATGAGGCGACGGGCCATGATGCATTGGCGGGCGAAGGCTCCGGGACCATATAGATCGCGAATCGATTGCGGTTCCTGTTCGATGTCGAAGGCGTCGCTGGCATCGGCCTGCATGCGGTAGGCGAGTTCGAAACTGCGAATTCGTGCTTCCAATTGGGGATCGTGCTGACGCGTGGCAAGGTGCTTGGCATTGAGCGTGCGGAGGAGTTCCATCTGTTTTTCCTGGCGTGCATCCCGGACGGAAGAATTGCGCAGGTTTTCAATCATGCGATCGACCTGTTCGATGGAGGAATCCAGATAGGTTCCCTGATAGTTTCCCGGCAGGAACGAGGATCGCCAGTTTTCCGCCCGCTTGATGGGCATGCCGCCGGGGCAGAGGGAAACGAAGGCGGGTAGGTTTTCATTTTCGCTGCCGAGGCCATAGGTGACCCACGAACCCATCGACGGGCGCGCCAGACGACCTTCACCGCAATTCATGAGCATGAGCGAGGGCTCATGGTTGGGAACGTCGGCCGTCATCGAGCGGATCACGCACAAGTCGTCCGCATGCTTGGCAGTGTGTTTGAAGAGTTCGCTGATCTCCATGCCGCATTCGCCATAACGAGCAAAGGAAAAGGGCGATCGCAACGCGGCACCGGTCGGGCGCTCGGTTTTGAGACCCTCCAAGGGGATCACCTGGCCATGGTGTTTTTGCAGCGCTGGTTTGGGATCGAAGGTATCCACTTGCGATGGGCCACCGTTCATGAACAGGTGCACAACCCGTTTCGCCTTGGGCGCGAAGTGGGGACCGCCACCAGCGAGAGGCTGGCTCAGGGCACTGATGCCAGCGGTGGCGCGATTGCTTCCGAGCATGCCGCCAAGCGCGAGGGCACCCAAGCCGGTCCCGCAACGCCGTAGGAAGTCGCGGCGGTCAAGAATCAGATCGGCGGCGGTAGGCAGATGATGCATGAACAGATTGCTTTTTGTTAGATCAATCGATGAAATGGAACTCGTTGGATGCCCAGAGCATTTGCACCAGATCCGCCCAGGGGTTGGCAGCCTTGGGCAGGGAAGGGGGCTTGTCCGAGTTGGGAAATGCTTCGGAAAGTCGTGAAATTTCGACCGCGTTCTGATCGGGAGGCTCGCATCCCTCGATGCGCAGGTCCCATGCCACGCCAGCGCAGGTATCTCCCTCGGGAGCCCTCAGGATGAAGTCGAGCGTGTCGCCGGTTTTCAGATTCACCCAGGGACCTTCGATGTTGGCTTTTGAGTCTGCGGCCAGCACTTCGGGGGCCTGCATCGAGCCTTCGGTGGACGCCAGATTCCATATCAGATCGTTGCCACCTTTCTGGGTGCGGCGGATTTGGCCGACCATGCGTGCCTTGCCGACGCCGGTGGCGCGCCAACGCAGGACCAAGGCATGACCTCGGGAGGCGTGACCACCACTGGCACCCGCGTGCAGCCAACGGATCGGCGCAGTCGCAGGATCTGGGCCGGTTTTCCAAATGCCTTTGGAGAAAAGCGGAAATGGATACACTTCCGGCAAGTCGCCACCGGTGTCTTTTGCATGCCGAACTTCCCATTGCCCGCCAAGCCGGGATTCGTAATCGTCCGGCTTGATTTGCCCGAGCCAATCGGCAACAGCGGTGGATTCATCGGCAGTCGGCTCTCTTCTGAGCAGTTTCTGATAGATCCAGTTCACCCGCGCCGGGTTGCTTGTTAGATAAGTGAACTCCGGATCAGATATCAGTTTCTCCGCCTGTCTCATCACCAGCGGACCATTGAGAAACCACAAGGCCTGTTGCGGGACCGTCGTCTCGATGCGCTTGGGACTGTGGTGATCCGGGTGGGGAAGATCGAAGGAAATCAAGGTGGTCGGCAATGCATAACGGTCCACGAATGCATAAACACTGCGGCGGTTGTCGGCTTCGGGCTGCTCGAGCAAAACCGATCTTCCACAACGCCGTTCGAGATCGAGGGACCGGGAGGAAAGCAGGATGCGGTCGCGCATGGTTTCGAAATCCGCCCGGCGGCGGTTCCACTTCCAGAAGAAGGCGTTTGATGGATCCTTGGCGACATTCTCAGACGGCCCCTCCGCATTCAGACGGAAGGCTTCGGAAGTGAGCAAAAGACGGTGGAGGTCCTTGATGGATCCGCCTGATTGGTGGAGACGGTTGGCGAGAGCATCCAGCAAGGGCAACAACGCAGGACGAGGCTCCTGCGGGCCGAAGTCACCGGGATCGGCAATCGGCGCCCCGAAGTGCCAGGCCCAGATCCGATTGGCCATCACACGGGCTGTCAGCGGATTGGCGGGGTCGGCAATCTTTTCCGCCAATTGCAATCGTGGGGCGGGGGACTTTTGGAATGAACCACCACCGAGGAAACTCAGCCAATGCCGTTCGAAGGGATCCTCCGGTGCGCCCGGATTGCCGCGTTTGTAAGTGCGGGCGGGCATGAACTTCGGGCGATCGACCAGACTCATGGCACGGGGAGGAGAACCGGGATGCTCAACTTGAAGCCGACTCATTTCGCTGCGTCGTTTCCGTGCGGCATTGTTGTCCTCGACGTCCATGATTTCCTTCATGCGGTCCGGACCATATGACAAGGGGCAGTCGCGACGCAGGGACAATTTCTGCAACGCGCTTTCCGCTGGTGCGGATGCCCATTCCCGCGCAAGGGCGACACAGTGCGCGTGCCGTGCTTGGGAATCCTGTTGGCTGGTTTGCATGGCGGCCGCCCATTCGCGGAGACGCGTCTCGCCGGGCTCTTTGAACGCTGTTTTCCGCAGAAATTCACGCCAACGCATCACCGCCTTCGGTCGATAACGTCCGCGTTTGAAACTCTCGCTGGTGGCTTTTGGCGTGTCCCAGTTTTCCGCGTGAGCAGTCCACGCCAGATCCAGATAGACGGCGAGCGAATCCGGCTGGCGAAGTTGATCGACCATCTGCTGCCTCGCCGCAAGGTCGGCAGACTCCAGGGTGGCGGCTTCCTTGAGATACGCCTGATAAGCGGACTCATCAGCGGGTTTGCCGATGACTGGCTTTTCATCCGGCTCATGGATGTTCTCAAGGATCGAATAGATGGAATAATAATCCTCCATCGTGATCGGATCCGTCTTGTGCTCGTGGCAGCGGGCACAGGCAACGGTGCTGGAGAGGAAACCACGGGTGATCACGTCCACCCGATCATCGATCGTCTCCGGCCCACCGGAACGCGGTCCCACGGTGAGAAAACCAAGTGCTGCCAGATCCGGGTGGTTCGCTTCCTTGACCAAATGATCGGCGGCGATCTGCAACTGGATGAATTGCCCCAAGGGAAGGTCCTCGTTGAACGCCCGGATCAACCAATCCCGATAAGTGTAGGCAAAGGGGTAGCGGTTGTCCTGATCGAAATTGTATCCTTGCGTGTCCGCATAACGGGCGACATCCATCCAGTGCCTTGCCCATCGTTCACCGTAGGCGGGACTCGTCAGCAGCTCATCAATCAACAGTTTCCATGTCGCATCATCCGGCTTGGATTCGATGCGCTGGATTTGTTCAGGTGACGGAGGCAGTCCGGTGAGCGTGAAGGCGGCGCGCTCGATCCATCGCCGCGGTGCCGCCAGAGGTGCGGGTGAAATTCCCGCCTTCTCCCTTGCCTCCGCAAGCAGGGCGTCCACCGGGTGCTTACCCTTGGTGTCAGCAATTTGCACCGGCGCGTAGGCCCAATGCGGAGCCTCCCCGCCCAAGCAGGGGACAGCCAAAACAACGAGTACCATGAACAAAACACGCATCAACCCCACCAGAACGCCCGCAAACCGACATTCCTTGCAAGCCAGCCCGAAGTCGGCGGTGCCGTGGGGATGAAGGGCATTCACAGGGGCTGGGCGGCATTGCTGAAAACCCCGCATTTTCTGCGCTTTTGCCTCCGGGGGTTGACGGGCTCGCCCCGGCATGCACAATCCCGCCCCGCCGGGCGGAAAAGCCGCATTGGCATCCTCCACACACTGATATGACTACCATCGCCATCAATGGATTCGGCCGCATCGGCCGCCTTGTCTTCCGCGCTCTCGTCGAGCAAGGCCACCTCGGAACCACCTTCAATGTTGTCGCAGTCGGCGACATCGTTCCTGCGGACAACCTCGCTTACCTCTTGAAGTATGACTCCACGCAAGGTCGCTTCAATGGCACGGTTTCCTCGAAGAAATCCTCTCCTGAGCTCGAAGATGACGACATCATCGTGGTCAACGGCCACGACATCAAGGTCGTGAGCGCACGCAGCCCGGAAGGCCTTCCCTGGAAGGATCTTGGCGTCGAAATCGTCATC
>JBBARN010000120.1:7803-20271 GCA_040399845.1 Luteolibacter sp.
TTCACCGATGGCGAAAAAGCCAAGGGCCACATCACCGCCGGCGCTAAGAAGGTCATCATTTCCGCTCCTGCCAAGGGTGAGGACGGCACCTTCGTGCAAGGCGTCAACGACGATCAATACGATCCCGCGAAGCACCACATCATCTCCAACGCAAGCTGCACCACCAACTGCCTTGCGCCGCTGGTTCACGTGCTTCTCAAGGAAGGCATCGGCATCGAGGAAGGCCTCATGACCACCGTGCACTCCTACACCGCTACCCAAAAGACAGTGGACGGACCTTCCCGCAAGGATTGGAAGGGTGGCCGCACCGCCGCGCTCAACATCATCCCGTCCACCACGGGTGCTGCCAAGGCAGTCGCTCTGGTTTGCCCGGAAGTGAAGGGCAAGCTTACTGGCATGGCTTTCCGCGTTCCGACTCCTACCGTGTCCGTGGTCGATCTCACCGTGAAGACCGTCAAGGAAACCTCGCTTGCCGAGATCAAGGGCCTTCTCAAGAACGCTTCCGAAACCTACCTCAAGGGCATCCTTGCCTACACGGAAGACGAAGTGGTTTCCACCGACTTCATCCACGACGCACACTCCTCGATCTTCGACGCCGGTTCCTCGATCGAGCTCAACTCGCGCTTCTTCAAGCTGGTCAGCTGGTATGACAACGAGTGGGGTTATTCCAACCGTGTCATCGACCTCCTCACGGATGTCGTGAAGAAGGGAATCTGATTTCTTTCTGGTTGTTGTTCTGCGAACGGCGGCCCTGCAAAGGGCCGCCGTTTTTCGTGCAGAGGAAAGTGGGGCGAGCGGGCTGTTTACTTGTCCGTCGATTTCGAAGGCTTCAGGGCAGTGCGCTCGATGAACTCGATGATGGTGCCGGCGACGTCTTTTTTCGACGATTGCTCGATGCCCTCTAGCCCCGGCGAAGAGTTCACTTCCATCACGACGGGGCCATGGTTGGAGCGGAGCAAATCCACACCAGCGACGTTGAGTCCCATGGCTTTGGCGGCTGCAATGGCGACCGACCGCTCTTGCGGTGAAATTTTCACTTTCTCCGCAGTGCCGCCACGGTGGAGATTCGAGCGGAATTCACCCTTGGCCGCTTGACGTTTCATCGAAGCCACCACCTTGCCTCCCACGACGACGCAGCGGATGTCCGCGCCATCGGCTTCCTTGATGAACTCCTGGACGAGGATGTTGGCGTTGAGGTCCTTGAATGCCTCGATCACGGATTCCGCCGCGTTGGCGGTTTCCGCAAGCACCACGCCGACGCCCTGGGTGCCTTCGAGCAGCTTGATCACGAGCGGAGGACCACCGCACATTTTGATGAGTTCACCGGTCGCATCCGTGTGGTGGGCGAAGCCGGTGACAGGCAGGCCGATGCCGCGCTTGGCGAGGATTTGCAGCGAACGGAGCTTGTCCCGCGAACGGGCGATGGCCACCGAGTCGTTGAGGGAAAATACGTTCATCATTTCAAACTGCCGCACCACGGCGTTGCCGTAAAACGTGTGCCTCGCGGCGATCCGAGGGATCACGGCATCGGCCACCAATTCCTCGCCATCGACGAAAATCCGCGGCTTGCGGGAGGTGATGTTCATGTAACAGCGAAGGTAATCGACGACCCGGACCTGGTGGCCCCGGGTTTCCGCCGCACGGACGAGCGCGGATGTGCTGTAAAGTTTCGGATTTCTGGAAAGTATGAGAATGTTCATGGCCGCGTGCGCGCATGCCTCCAATAGTCCCGCCGCCCCATGGTCAATGAGAAAAACGGTTCGCACCCGCAATGTGTCCGATTCGTTTCAATCCCGGGCCTGCCGATGATTTCAGGCTGAACGCGGACTTGCCGAATGACCCAATCGGTTCCATGATAAACTGCATGGAACCGGTCACCGAACGATTGAGGAATTTTCTCCAGTATGTCGCTGTCAAGCTCATCGACGATCCATCGCAGGCACAGTTGAAGGTTGCGGAGCTGGGACCCAAGAAACTGCGCTTCAAGCTGGTGCTCGCCAAAGCCGACGTCGCCATGCTGATCGGTCGCAACGGATTCACGGCCTCTGCCATCCGCAACGTGCTCAAGGCAGCGGCTGACAAGGAAGGCGTGCAGGTTTCCCTGCAAATTCATTCGCACGAGGAAGAAGCGGAATTGTTGGCGAGGGGCGAGTAGTCCACGCTGCTTCAGCCTTGAGTCTCCATGGATGGGAGCTTGGGAACGGCCGCGAGCAGTTGCTGGGTGTAGGGCTCGCGTGGGTGGTCGAACACTTCTTCCGCATCGCCGGATTCGACGATTTTTCCGCGATACATCACGACGATCCGGTCCGCCAGATAACGCACGACCGAGAGATCGTGGGAGATGAAAAGCATCGTCAGTCCGAGGTCTTTTTGCAAATGGCGCAGCAGGTTGAGGATCTGCGATTGGATGGAAACATCGAGTGCGGAAACAGGTTCATCCGCGATGATGATGCGGGGCTCCGGGGCGAGAGCGCGAGCGATGGCAATGCGCTGGCGCTGGCCACCGGAAAACTCGTGCGGGTAGCGCTGCATCAAACTCGATGACAGCCCCACCATTTCGAGTAACTGACCGACACGCTGGCGGAGTTCGTCGCCCTTGAGTTGCGGATGGCGTTGTTGCAGGGCTTCTCCGAGGGTCGAAAAAATCGTGAGCCGCGGATTGAGTGAGGCGTATGGGTCCTGGAAGACCATTTGGAAATCCAGCCGATGATGGCGGATCGCACTGCGTGGCAAGGCGCTCAGATTGGTCCCGCCCAGATGGACACTGCCGCTGTCCGGCAGCAGCAGTTGCATGATGATGCGCGAGAGTGTCGATTTCCCACAACCGGATTCACCCACCAGGCCAAGGATCTCTCCTGCCTGGATGTTGAGGGAAACATCGTTTACCGCGTAAACGGACTCCTTGCCCTTGCGGAAGGTTTTGCGGATGTTTTTGAGTTCGAGCATGGCAGTGGGTCCAAGGAATGGGATCGAATGACTTAACTCGCAACCGCGGCCTCATGACGGGCGAGGCAGCCGGGACAGTTTTGCACGAAATGCCCCGGATGGATCTCGATGAGTTCCGGTTGATGATCTGTTAGACAAAGCGATGCATCTCCCAGCGTGTTGCGGGCTCGGAAGGAACAGCCCGCAGGCAAGCGCGAAAGGTCGGGTGGCAGGCCCGGAATGGAGTAGAGATCCTCGCCTCTTCGATGCGTCCCGGGATTCGACTTGTAGAGACCGCGTGCGTAAGCATGCAGCGGGTTTCTGAACAACTCCGCCGTCGGCGCACTCTCGATGAGGCGACCCGCATAAAGCACGTTGACGCTGTCGCACATCTCATGGACCACCGCGAGATCGTGGGTGATGAAAATCACGGCGGTGCCGGTTTCCTTTTGGAGATTCCGGATCACATCGAGCACCTGCTTTTGCACCGTCACATCCAGCGCGGTGGTCGGCTCATCGGCGATCAGGAGATCCGGCTTGGTGATCAGCGCCATGGCGATCATGACGCGCTGGCGCATGCCGCCGGAAAACTCGTGCGGATAGCTGTGAATCCGCTTCTCCGCGTTTTCGATTCCCACTTGCTCCAAGGCTTCGATCGCTCGGTGCAGCGCCGGTTTTCCGTGCAAGCGCTCATGGATGGCCAGGGGTTCCGTCAACTGGGTGCTGACCCGCAGATAGGGATTGAGCGAGGTCATCGGATCCTGGAAAATCATCGAGATTTTCCTGCCCCGATACTTGTTGATTTCCCGTTCGTTGAGGCGGAGCAGATCGGTTCCTTGAAACAAGGCGCGACCGCCTTCGATTCTTCCCGGCGGCATCGGAATGAGACCTAACAACGAATAAGCGGTGACAGATTTTCCGGATCCGGATTCACCCACAATGCCGGCGATCTCGCCTTGTTCGACCTTCAGGGAAACGCCGTCCACCGCCTTCACCACGCCGTCGCGGGTGTGGAAATGGATCTTGAGGTCCTGGATATCGAGCAAGGTGGACATAACTTCGAAGGACGTGCGATGGACTCAGCTTTTTGCGGATTTGGGATCGAGCGCATCGCGCAGACCATCGCCAAGGAAGTTGAGGGATAACAAAGTGAGAATGAAGAAAATCGACGGGAAAACCAGCAGTGCGGAATTGGACAACATGCGATCCGCGCCATCCTTGATCAGAATTCCCCAACTGGAATAGGGCGGTTGCACGCCCATGCCGAGGAAGGAAAGCGTCGCCTCGAAAAGCATGACGGAGGGAATCGTCAGCGTCGCGTAAACCACAATCGGCCCGATCGCATTGGGTACGATGTGGCGGAAGAGAATCCGGCCGTGGGAAAGTCCCAACGACCTCGCGGCTTCCACAAACTCGCGACTGGAAATGTCCTGCACCGAGGCACGGACGATGCGGGAAATGTTAAGCCATGACAAAGCACCGATGGCGATGAAGAGCGGGATCAAACTGGTGAAGGGCGCGATGGCATCTTGGTTGATTCCCGTGATACCCACCACCCACTCAGTGAAATCATTGGTATATCCTTTGGCCAAAGCCGAAAACAGGATGACGATGACAAGGAAGGGCAACGAGTAGAGCACGTCCACAGTGCGCATCAGCAAGGCATCGACGCGTCCACCGGCATAACCGGCGATCGCTCCGACAGAGACTCCGATGGTGAGCGAAACCAAAGTGGTGATGAGTCCCACCAGAATCGAGATGCGGCCGCCGTGAAGGATTCGGGAAAACAAATCCCGTCCGAGGTGGTCGGTGCCCATCCAATGGTCCATCGAAGGCCCCGCGTTTTTGTTAGGCAGGCTCTGTGCGGCGGGATCCGGCAGGAAGGGAAAGAAGGGGATGATGAAACAAAGCAGAATGATGATGCCAAGGATGGCGCATCCCGCCATCGCCGCACGGTTGTGACGGAGGCGGATCCACGCGTCGCCCCACAAGGAGCGTCCTGCTTCTGCCGGCTCGATGGCGGCTTGGTTGGTGGTGGTTTTTTCCATCGGGAGAAATCAATCGGCGTTGGCTGCTCGAAGTCGCGGGTTGAGCCAGATCTGCAGCAGGTCGGCAAGGAAGTTGGCAATGACGATCAGGGTGCCATACAGCAGGACCGGGCCCATGATGAGGGTTTCATCCCCAGTCTCGATGGCCTTGATGAAGAGTCGGCCGATCCCCGGAACCTGGAAAATCGCCTCCACCACCACCGAGCCGCTGACGGTCGCAGCGAAGGCCGGGCCGAGATAGGCGATGGATGGAATCAAACCTCCGCGCAGGGCGTGGCGGGTGACGATGATCCAGCCCTTTTGGCCTTTGGCGCGGGCGGTGCGGATGAAATCCTGATTGAGAATTTCGAGCATTCCGGCACGTGTCAGGCGCGAGAGATAGGCCGCACTCACCAAGCCCAGCGTCAAGGCAGGGAGCAGCAGGCTGAATGGATTCGCCGGATTCCATCCTGCCACCGGAACGAGGCCCAGCTTGGCACCAAAGAACTCCGCAAGCATGGGCCCGATCACGAAATTCGGCAGGCAAATCCCCAACAAGGCCACGGTCATGATGGCATAGTCCACGATCGAATTCTTCCGAATGGCCGCAAAAATCCCGGCAGGAATGCCGATGAGCATGGCGATGCAAATGGCAATGATGCCGAGTGTGAGGGAAACAGGAAATGCTTGGGCGAGAATGTCACTCACCTTGCGTCCTTCCATCACCTTGATGCTCATGCCGAGGTTGCCCTGAGCGATGTTTTTCAAACGCAAAAAGTATTGGGTATAGAGTGGCTTGTCGTAGCCATGGAGTTTTTCCAGACGTTCCATCACGTGCTCTGGAACCGCCTTTTCATCCTGGAAGGGACCATAGGGCAGGGCATGCACCAGGAAAAAGGTGAGAGTGCCCAGCACATAGAGCACGAGCAATCCCTGCAAAAGTCGGTGAATGATGTTGCGCAGCATGGGACGGCGGAATCAGGGATCGAGGGAAATGGTTTTCCAAGGGTGGTTGTCCAAAACAAGGGGATACCAACCCTTGACCTCCGGGCGATGCAGATAGAGGCGGGTATACCAAGCGATTGGAAGGATGGGCATTTCGTCCATCAGGATGCCCTCGGCTTCGGCAAGGGTGCGATAGCGGCTGGCAGTGTCCGGTTGGAGTGCCGCTTCGCGCAGCAGTCCGCTGTAGCGCGGGCTGTCCCAGCCGGTGTTGTTGTTGCCATTTCCCTTGGTCCACATGTCGAGAAAGGTTGTGGGATCGAGGTAGTCGCCGATCCATCCGGCCAGCGCCATGTCGAAGTCCAAACTTTGCTGGGCGGCGATATAGGAACCCCAGTCCTTCTGCTCGATGGTCACCCGGATGCCCAGCGCGCGGAAACTTTGCTGCAAGGCATCCGCAGCAGGGTGGGGGCGGGAAGTGAGAATGGCGAGAGTCGGGATGCCCTTGCCCTCCGGATGACCCGCCTCTGCAAGCAGTGATTTGGCCTTTGCCAGATCGAAGGCCAACACCTCGGGCCCGCGATATTCGCCGAGCTTCGGCGTGAGGCACTTGGCCGGGCTGTATCCTTCGTAGATATATTGGCAGTAATCGACACGGTTGATCGCCAAGGCCAACGCCTGTCGCACCCGCTTGTCCTCAAGCCCCTTGCGGGTGGTATTCAGGCGGAGGAAAATGGTGCCCACATAGGGCTCCTCCTTGAGGTATTGCGGAAACGATTTTCTCGCTCTTGGCAGCAGCTCGGCCGGCAGGGAATACGTCGTGTGAATCTGACCGGCGAGAAAGGCCCTTGTCTCCGTGTAAGGATTCTCAATCGGATAAAAGCGGATGCCATTGAGACCCACATTCGCTGCATCCCAATAATGCGGGTTCCGGCGGACTTCGATGTAATGGTTGAAACGCCACTCGCTGAGTTGGAAGGGGCCATTTCCCACCAGATTACCCTTGAGCGACCAATCGGTAAATCGATCCGTCATTTTCCCGAACTTCAGGACCACATGCTTGGGGACGGGATACCAGGTGCTGTGCCGGACAATGGATGGCAGGTAAGGCACCGGTTCGCGCAATGTCACTTTCAAGGTGTGCGGGTCCGGCGCGGCGAGGCCGAGTTTTGCCTTATCAAACAAATCCGGCTCTCCCTCCCGCAAGTAATCGAGCAAACGTTGGAGCACCAACCCCCGCACATCCGCAGGCACTTCAGACGGCCAATCGAACAATGTGGGATCGGCGAGGATTGCCTCGATTTGCCCTTGGTTCAGACGGTCGAGGCCCTTGCTGGAGAGCAATCGTTTTTTGTCAGCATGGGATAGTTTTCCGAAATCCGCCTGCCCCAACTCTTCCGCGCCCTCGACGTCCACGCCTTCAAAATTCGCCTTCCCCAGCACGGCCCAGGGTAGGGGAAACGACTCGTCCAGCCCGCAAAGAATGTGCCCGCGCAGGTCGCGATTGTAGATTTCCGCATTGCGGATCGAGTGCAGCATCGGCGCATAGGCCGCGGCCAGACCCGGGCTGAGCATGCGGTGATAGGAAAAGATGAAATCCTGCGCAGTCAGCGACGCACCATCTGACCACTTCGCCTCAGGCCGGAGATGGAAAACCCACTCGGTCATGTCCTCGTTGTGCTCCCAGCGGGTGGCCACACCGGGCTGCATCTTCTGGTCATCGCTCGAATCATTCCCAATCAGCCCCTCGAACAAAGCCGAGATGACTTTGCTCTCGGGGACGCCCGTCACCAATTGCAGATCGAGGGCCTTGGGTTCCGCCGTGTTGCCAACGAGCAGGATGCCTTCCTTGTTGGCCCGTTGCACATCGGTGGGACGATCACACGCTGCCAGGAAAAAAACCGGCAGAATCAACAAAACTGAAGCAAACGATGGACGGCGAAACAATTTCAAGTCGCGGGACCTTAACGATCCAGCACGGCTAGCCAAGGACTTTGGGAAGAAAAATTTCGCCATCACAGGGCCTGATTGGCTTTCCGGCCTGCCGACATTCTTGACAAGCTCGCCGTCTTGTTGACAGCGTGCGCGGCGTGGCGATGCTGTCGCCGAGCGCTCCCGATCCAAGAATGCACCCCTTTGCTGAACTGCCGCAGTCCTGCGGGTTTTCAGAATCCCTTCCCCATGACCTCCGGCGATTTCGAACATAAGAATCAGGAGCGCTGGGCAGAGTATGAGCGTCTGATCCACAAGCTGGAAAATGGTGGGCAGATTCCGGAGCCCGGCCAGATGCCACGGAAGTTTCGTGAATTGTGCGTCGATCTCTCGCTCGCGCAGTCCCGCATGTATGGCAGCCGCATCACCGACCGGCTCAATGAATTGGTGATCCGTGGATATGAGTTGGTCTACCGCAACCGCAGGGCTGGTTGGACGCAGGTGGTGGAGTTTCTGACCACGGGATTTCCCCGGGCCGTGCGAAAGGACTGGCGCTTGTTCTGGATTTGCAATGCGGTGTTCTGGCTGCCGTTTTTTGCCATGATGTTCTCCGGCCATCACGACATCCGCTGGATCCAGTCGGTGCTCGGGCCCGAAGGCATGGCATCCATGGAAGAGATGTATGGTGGCAAGGAGGAACAACTTGCCCACCTGAGATCGGAGTATGGTTCCAATTTCATGATGTTCTGTTTTTATATCTATAACAACGTGGCCATCGATTTCCGGATCTTCGCCGGCGGCATGGCGGCAGGCTTGGGGACCTTGTTTTTCCTGCTCTTCAACGGACTCCACATCGGCGCTGCGGCGGGATATGTTAATCATGCCTGCAATCCGGAATCCTTCTGGACCTTCGTGAGCGGTCACTCGTCCTTCGAACTGATCGGCATGGTGGTCTCCGGCATGGCGGGCATGAAACTCGGTCTTGCCATCCTGAGTCCTGGCCGTCTGCCTCGGGTGAGCGCCATGGTGGAGGCATGCAAGGATGCGCTCCCGCTCATTTATGGCGCGGCCTTGCTCACCACACTCGCCGCAGTGGTCGAGGGATTCTGGTCGGCACAACGCATTCCATCGGACATCAAATACACCGTAGGCATCGCCGGTTGGGCTTTGCATGCCGCTTACTTACTATTCGCCGGAAGGAGGGGCGGAAATGCAACTTGACCACGTCACAGCGGAAATCCGACCGCGCAGCGATTGGGAAGCCGTGGACCTCGGTCTCGCAATGGTGCGCCGTGATTTCTGGCGTTGCCTGACGGTCTGGTGGCTCGCACTTGCAATCCCAACCATCCTTTCCGGTTGGCTGCTGTGGGATTCGCCGATGTTGTGGTTTCTCCTTTTCTGGTGGATGTCCCCGGCGGGATCGCGGATGGTGTTGTTCGAACTGAGCCGGCGCCTGTTCGGTGAAAAACCTACCTTGAAATCATCACTGCGTGAGATCCCGCGCGCATGGACCCGGCGGTTTTTCTATCGCTTCATTTGGGCCCGATTTTCCCCATGGCTGCCGCTCACACTCGCCGTGGAGGATCTCGAAGGATTGCGGGGCGCAGCTTACAAACAGCGCTGCGCCCAAATCACCCGCCGTGGCGAAGGGGTGATCCTGTGGATCTATCTGGTTGCTGATCTCGCGGCTTGTTGGTTCGGCATTGCCCTGATGGCAATGCTATATCTTTTCATCCCCGAAGGTCAGGACGGTGCATGGCAAATGGCTGTTGAAAGTTGGGATCCCGCGGACCCATTTGTAGTCCCCGATTTGCTGCTGAGGTGCGTTGTTTGTTGTGTGATGGTTTCAAAATCGTTGGCAGATCTTTTCGTGATCGGTGCCGGATTCGGTATTTATATCAATAACCGCACCTGGATTGAAGGATGGGATGTCGAGCTCGCCTTCAAGCGCATGGCCCGAAGGCTCCAGAAGGTGGTGGCGCTTATCGTTTTCGCGTCGATTGGTTTCTTTCCTGCCCAAGTCCGCGCCGCTCGGGCGGAAGCGGAGCCAGCACGGGTGATCCAAGAGGTCAAGGCTCAGCCGGATTTCAAGGTGCACACCGTCAAGGAACGGGTCCCAAAGGAATCGACGACCCCCAGTTGGTTGGAGCGTTTCCTGCGTTGGTTGAACTTCAGACCCGGCAGCGCTGGCGGAATCTTCAGTGGCGTCGAACTCCTTGGCAGGTTGTTCATCATATGCGTGATTGCCGGGGTCGTCGGATTGATCGTTTGGTTGATTTGGATCAATCGCCATGCATTCCTCATCAAAGGATCACGGATTGAAAAAACCACCACCCGCTCAATCGCGCGAGTGGTGATGGGTATGGATGTCTCGCCGGAAACCCTGCCAGCCGATGTGCCCACGGCGGCATGGCAGTTGTGGAACGAGGGTAAACATCAGGAAGCGCTTGGCCTGTTGTATCGCGGTGCCATTTCCATGGTCATCACCTCGGCGTTGGTGGAGATCCAGGAATCCGATACCGAAGGCGATTGCATGAGAAGGGTGGACGATGCCGGTGCCGCCGCCCACCCCGGCTACTTTCGCGGAATCACCCGGGCATGGCTTGCAATGGCCTATGCGGGCATGCGTCCGGACGATCACACCGTGCAAGCGCTTTGTCAGTCGTGGCCCTTCCATGAAAGGAGGAACGCATGATCCGTTTGTTAGGGATTT
Organism: Luteolibacter sp.; assembly: GCA_040399845.1. Lineage (GTDB taxonomy): Bacteria > Verrucomicrobiota > Verrucomicrobiia > Verrucomicrobiales > Akkermansiaceae > Luteolibacter. The sequence goes on from JBBARN010000120.1 coordinate 18,343, forward strand.
TTCTAACAGCAATTCTGTTGGTCTCCTGTCAGGAATATACTGAAGTGGAGCGCGAGACCGGCTACAAAGGCAAGGCCCGCGTCAATCCTTGGCTGGCTGCGGAGAAATTTGCCGTGAGGATGGGATATGAAACCAAGTCGGTGATTTCATGGACTGCACCGGAATGGGGCGAGGCCGTATGGATCATGCCCGCGACCGCCCTGAACAACGAAAGTTTCACCCGCCGCACCAGCAACTGGGTCCAAGAGGGCGGCCATTTGATCCTGCTCCTCGATTGGGCGGACTCGGAAACCAGCGACTGGGCCAGATACAGCCTGCCTCCTGAAACCATGCCCCCCTTGGTTCGCATGTTGGAATCGGCTCGCATCCACATCGACGACGATCGTCCAGCCAATTCGGATCACGTGGACTTCCTTGGCAGGACTTACAAGGTCAGTGCCGACTCACGATTGTCGGTTGCAGACAAGAAAGACGGCGATCCCGGAGTGTTCGTCTCCAGGAAATCAGGTGATGGCCGCATCAGCGTGATTGCGGACGGCCGGATCTTCCGAAACCGCTGGATTGGCGATGAGGAACACGCCGAGTTGCTGAACGCCTTGATTGAATCCACTGGCAGGGAGGGGGCGATCGGTTTGATGCGTGCATCCGGCCTTTCGCTTTGGGAAATGTTGAGAAAACACCTGTGGCCGGTTCTGTTAGGGCTCGCGGTATGGATCGTTCTCTGGCTCTGGAAAAACCTTTCGCGTTTCGGTCCGGTGGAGTCGGCCAACGTGCCATCCGTCCTCCGCGGATACGAGCATCACTTGGAAGCCCTCGGCGATTTCCAATGGCGCATCGACAAGGGTGCATCGCTGCTTGCGCCGCTTCGCGAGCAGATCGTGGAACTCGGCCAACGCACCAGCCATCGGGCCGGTCGCCGTGATGATGACTTTTTTCATTATCTTGCAGAGCGTGCCGGACTGCCGCGCCAGCGGGTCTTCCGTGCCCTCGCAGAGGCCGCACCTGCGGATGCCGCGGTGCTCACAAGGACCACGGCCGATCTCCAACAAATCCTCAAAGTTCTCCACAACCCCGTCAATTCATGAATCCCGACCCGAGCCAGCCGCCCCAAGAATACCAACCTGTGCAGAGCCTTGCCGAGTTGATCCAGCGAATGCGCGATGAGATCCGCCGCGTGATTCTCGGGCAGGAAATTGTCATCGACCAAGTCATCGCCGCACTGCTCGCCGGTGGTCACGTCTTGCTGGAAGGCAAGCCCGGTCTCGGCAAGACCCATCTCGTCACCACCCTCGCTCGAACCTTCGGCGGCTCTTCGGGGCGCATCCAGTTCACACCGGACCTGATGCCATCCGATGTCACCGGCTTCCGCTTGTTCGACATGAAAAGCCAGACCTTCCAACTGCGCCAAGGCCCCGTTTTCACCAACCTTCTGCTGGCGGACGAAATCAACCGCGCTCCTGCAAAAACCCAAGCCGCCTTGCTGGAAGTCATGCAGGAACGACAGGTCACCATCGATGGCGAGACACTCAAACTCTCCCCGCCCTTCATGACGCTCGCCACCCAGAACCCGGTGGAACACGAGGGCACCTATCCCTTGCCGGAAGCACAGCTCGACCGCTTCATCATGAAAGTGCTCATCGGTTATCCGCCGCGCGAGGCAGAGTGGGAAATCGTCACACGCGCCGCTTCCGAGAATCCCGGCGGCTTCGGCGATGGCGTAAGCCTGATTTGTGGTCCAAACGAAATTGTCGCCGCCCAACAAGCAACCGCCGCTGTGCAAGTCGTGCCGGATGTAGTGGCCTATGCCGTAGGCATCGCCCAGGCCACCCGTGATTCGAAGGCGATCTCGCTCGGTGCCGGCACTCGCGGTGCCATCAGTTTGGTGCGCATCGGCAAAGCCTTCGCCGCGCTCGACTCACGGAGTTATGT
>JBBARN010000121.1:0-20100 GCA_040399845.1 Luteolibacter sp.
ATTGCTGAATATGGATGGTGGTTCGCCCTCGCATGGGAGCCGGGCTATGGGCTGCATTTCACCACACCTCACATGGGCGCACCTTACATGGGTGAGGACGACCTCATCAATGCCACCTATGCCCTCGTGCTCCAAGGTCCGAAAAGATCGCTGCATCTCACCGGAAGCACGGTTCACGGGTCCTTGAAATGAGCGCCGGCCGTTGATTTCAATCGCCACCACCACATCCACCACAACCACTGCTGCCGCAGCCACTTCCTCCTCGGCTTCCACTACTGCCACAGCCTCCTCCGCCGCAGCCGCTGACTCCCCCGGTGGAGCCGCCGCTTGCGTCGGTGGTTGCGGCTTGGGCCTTGAGCCGCTCAATCTCTTGGTGAATGGCCCCAAAGCCGGGCAACATCACGACCGCCGCAGGTCCGAACAATGCCACCGAGTGGGAAAACATGCCCATTTCCGCAAGGTCGTCCACCCGGGCACCTTGACGCGCCGTCTCATTCTTCAACCGCATCTTGTCCAGCATGCGCTCGCCTGACGGCGTGAGCCGAGGGATCAGGCCTGACATGGAAATCATGAGAATTACCGTTAGGCCCAATAACAGCACGAGGAACAATACCGGCTTATCCCTCATCAATCCGATCCCCACTTTCGCCACGCCCAAAAATACCAATAGCAGGAGCGGCAGAGTCGTGGTGGAGATGGCTGACTTCCGTTCTTGATCCGTAGGCCGCAGTCCCAGCGTGGCAAGCCGCACTTCGATCGCACGCAGTGTGGGAAATACCGATGCAGGCGCAGCTTTGACCGGCATGCCCTTCGGACCATAGGCCTGGATCCGTCCTAACAAAACCCGCTCCGGTTCCAACAAGTCCGGTGGGACACCCTTGCAATCCGGATTGGCGACGAGACTCGATTTCCAGAATCCCGATTTCCACAACACCAGTTGGCGGTGAATCAATCTCGAAATCGCCAACTGCGTGACCCGGTCCGGACCTGCGGAGAGGTACGCCACCTCGAAGGGATCCGCCAGCAGCTCATGTTCGTGGGGATTGTCATAACAATGCAGCGAGCGCCGGGCACGGCGGACCGTCCACAAGCCGAGCACGATGAGGGCAACGATATAAAACAACAGGAACTCCGTCCCGTACCAATCGAGCAAAGGAATCCGGGCAAGCATTTCCAGCGGGGGGATGTTCATGGGGATGGGGTGGGTGGAATACGGAATAGTTTGCGAAATAATATCCATTTCAATTGCGGCTTGGGGACAATCCAGAATTTTGCCGGATCCACCCAGCGTGCGGTGGATGGGCCACCAAATCGCTGCGCCGGTGATGGCCAGATGTCCGTTGGCGGAGCCTCGCCGAACAAGCGCCCATAACTTTCGAGAGTTTTGCCATACCAATCCACGAATTTTTCTCCCTCCGCCGCCCCGCCGCGGGTGGGACCATGGTGGAGTTCCCGGCCGAGCACGTCCCCACAGAGGTCCTTCCAATAACTCTGTGTATAAATCAAATGCAGATGCCAGGCTTGATCCACTTCCTCGGAGGGAGTCACCGGATGTCCCGCTTCGCATGCGAGGCAGAGGAAGCGCTTGTATTCGCGGACGACGCGGGCCGCAAACACATGACTCCATCCTTGCTCGCGCGCCAAGCGGCTGGTGAAGGGAAGCGCCGCTCCCGGTTCATCGAGCACGAAGTCTTCGATGCGCTGCCGCAGGGTGGATGATTCACTGCCGATCAATCTGATGCAGATTTAACATCGGTCCGGATTCCCGCCAATCCAATTTTGAAACCAACATCGTCTCCTCCCGGCCAACCTTGACCTGCCAGCAAGGCTGCTCCAGCCTCGGGCGTGCGTTCAATTCTCATCACTGGCGGAAATGGCGGGCTCGGTCTGGCGATTGGGCGTTATTTTCTCAATCACGATCCCGAGGCGTCTGTCTGGCTGGGGGTGAGGCGGAATCGCGAGCAGGCCGCCGCGATGGCGGCGGAGTTTCCGGGGCGCTGTCGCTTGCTGGATTTGGAGGTCACGGATTCAGCCGCATGGACCCAAGCGGTGGAAAGCATCGTGCAGGCGGATGGCCGCATCGATGTGCTCGTGAACAATGCCGGCATGCACCGCGATTGCCTGCTTCCCGCCATGCCGAGCGAGACCTGGCATGAGGTGATTTCTTCCAACCTCGATTCCACCTTCCATGGCTGCCGCGCGGTGGTCACGCCGATGATGCGGCAGCGTTTCGGGCGCATCATCAACATCGCCTCGCTGAGTGCCATCCTGCCTCCGCTCGGCCAGACCAACTACGCCGCCGCCAAGGCCGGGGTGGTCGCGCTGGGCCGCACGCTGGCCAAGGAAGTCGCACGCTCCGGCATCACGGTGAATTCCATCCTGCCCGGCTACATCGAGACCGACGCCATCGGCGCGATGGATGAGGACGCCCGCAAGCAGGCCCGCGCGGGCATCCCGATGCGCCGTTTTGGCAAGCCGGAGGAAGTGGCCGCAGCGGTCTATTTCCTTGCCAGCAACGATGCCGCCTATATCACGGGCGCCTCGCTGAAAATCGATGGCGGGATTTACTGATATCTTCTCAATCCACTCCCAACCCGATTCACACACCCCCATCATGGATAGCGAAACCCTGCGTGCAAAAATCAAGGAAGTGATGGTGGAGGAATTGATGCTCGATTCCAAACCGGAGGAGATCGGCAACACGACGGCCATCTTCGGCGGCGAGGGTCTGGGGCTGGATTCGGTGGATGCGCTCCAGTTGGTGGTCGCCTTGGAAAAACACTTTGGTTTGAAAATTGGCGATTCGGCAGCGGCCAAGGGCATCCTGGAGAACGTGGAAACGATCGCCACTGAGATTGAGAAATCCGCCTAGTGGAGTGGCCGCCCGCATGAAGGCCATCCTTGTATTTCTTCTCAAGCTGGCGCTCACGGCGGGCTGCCTTTATTGGGCCTTCTCGCAGGTGAAATTCGATCACTCCGTCTTCACCCGGCCGGGTGCGGTCGATTACCGCTGGCTCGCCGGCGGGACTGCGCTGGCGGGACTTTCCGTGGTGCTGCAAGCTGCACGCGGGTGGTTTTTTCTGAGAGCCCAAAACATCCGGATCTCCCTCGGCCGGGCGGTGGAGCTGACGATGATCGATGGCTTGTTCAGCCTGGCCTCGGTGAGCGGGCTTGGCGGATCCGCCGCGCGCGTCATCCTGCTGATGCGCGATCATCCCGGGCGCAAGCTGGTCATCGCCATGGCCGTGACGGCGGATCACCTGGCGGGGCTGGTTTCGATCGCGTTGTTGTTTTTCATCATGTCCGCCGCGCGTTTTGATGCCTTGGCAGATCCCAGCGTGCTTGGCCGCGGCGTGATCCACTTCGCCTGGATCTACCTGGCCGGCGGGTTGGCGATGGTGGCGATGATCTTCATCTGCGCCTCACCCCCGGTGCGCCGGCGCATCCATGGCAACAACCGCTTCGAGCGCTGGCCGATGATGAAGCAGATTCCGGAGTTATATGATATCTATCGGAAAAAGTGGCGGCATGCCCTCGCCGGTCTCGGCGTTTCCTTCCTGATGCTGGGTGCGTATTTCTCCTCCTACTACTGCGGGATGCGGGCCGTGGGTGGCAGCCCCGCTTACTCGGATGTGATGTCCGCCATGCCGGTGATCGATGCCATCAGCGGTATGCCCGTGTCGATCGGCGGCGTGGGTGTGCGGGAGAAACTTTTCGAGGTTCTCCTTCATGATCTCGCCCGGGTTCCGGCGGAGGTCGCCGTGGCAGCCTCACTTGCGGGCTTTGCCTGCAATTCGCTTTGGGCTTTGCTGGGGGCCTTGTTCTTTCTCAAAAAACGCGACCGCATCCACGCCAGCGATCTCGAAGCGGCGAAGCGGCTTGAGTCTTGAGTCACCCACAGATCCATCCATGCCCGCCCATCCATCACACCTGGCCAAGCGACTGAGACTTGTCCATTTTGAGAACACTGCTTTGACCCGACCGTTTTTGCAGACCCTCGGCATGGACCGTCCCGCATTTGCGCGATTCCCTGTGTCTGTAGCTTGACCAAGCCAATCGGCCGGGCGAGTCTCCCGGAAGGTGGCATTGGTGTGTCATCCCGTTCATTCCTCGTTCACTTCCCGATCATGTCCACCCGACGCGAATTCATCCGCGCAGCCAGCGCCGCAGCCATTCTGAGTCCCGCCTTGCTCCGTGGCGCATCCGACAAACTCGGTGCCATCCTTCCTCAGCGGCAACTGGGCAGCACCTCGGAAAAAATCACCGCCATCGGGCTCGGTGGCCACCACGTCGGCGTTGGGCGTGATGAAAAAAACGCGCAGGCACTCATCGAACGGGCCATCGAACGCGGCATCCGTTTTTTTGACAATGCGGTAAACTATCAAGATGGCACGTCGGAAACCTATTATGGCAAGTTTCTCACTCCGAAGTATCGGGAACATGTTTTCCTCACCACCAAGTCATCCCGCAGCACCGCCGCAGAAGTGCGCAAAGAGTTCGACGAGTCCCGCAAGCGGTTGCAGACCGATTATCTCGATCTTTGGCAACTCCATGCGTTTGTAAGTGTGGAGGATGTGAAAAAACGCATCGAAGGCGGAGTGGTGGAAGTGTTTCTCGAAATGCGTGAGAAAAAGAAAGCCCGCTACATCGGCTTCACCGGCCACACCAGCCAGGAAGCCCATTGTTATTTTCTCGATCACTGCAAGAAGCAGGGATATCACATGGATACCTGCCTGATGCCAGTCAACCTGGCGGAGTCCCACTATGATTCGTTTCTCATCAACGTGCTGCCGAAATTGCAGGAACAAAAGGTCGCATTGCTGGCCATGAAAAGCATGGTCTTTGGCCGGATTTTCGAGCGCGCGAAGGACCTAGCTCCCGGCGTCATCACGCCGCGAAATCTGCATGAATATGTCTATTCCCTGCCTGTTTCCTGCATGCTCAGCGGCTGTGAAACCGTTGCGCAGGTCGATGAAAACACAGCCATTCTCGAAAACTACACCGGCATGACCGAAGACCGCCGCAAGGAGCTCATGGCGGCGGTCGAAAAAATCGCCGGTCCTGGCCTGGAGTTTTACAAACGGAAAATCTGAAATGGATATGCGTTCATTTGGAATAGCCCTTGCCTGCATCGTCCACATCTCCGCGGCGGAACCCGCTGTGTTCACCGAAGGGTCGCAATGGGAAACCGTGGTGGACGCCTGCAACATCGTGGAAGGAATCGCCCAGGACAAGAAGGGGATCATATATCTAACAGACGTCCCGGATTCCAAACTGATCCGGATCCATCCGGATGGGCGGAAGGAAATGTTCGACAAGGCATCCCTCAAGGCAAACGGTCTCGCCTTGGGCCCGGATGGCAATCTCTACTCGGCCAGCATGGCGGAACCTGCCATTCTTTCTTGGAACCTCGAGACGGGGACTCGCCATTCCATCGCACTGCCCACCCCCGCCAATGATCTGGCCATCACCGACAAGGGTAGCCTCTACTGCACCTGGGGCGCGGCCAACGCGATCTATCAACTTGATCTCTCAGGCACCGTAGCCCGCAAGGTGGCTGAGGTTACCAATCCGAATGGCATCACGCTCAGCCACGATGGCAGGGAACTGTGGGTGGGGGAATTTTCCGGCAGTGTAGTCCGGGCGTTTCCAATCCAACCGGACGCCGGCCTCGGCCCCTCCCGGGTGGCCTTCACGGCAAAAGTCCCGGCCGATGGCAAGGGGCTGCTGGATGGGATGACACCGCTGCCGGATGGTCGCCTGCTCGTGGCGAGCGCGCTGGGATTGCAAATTCTCTCCCCCACTGCGGATCCGATCCTGATTCCCAATCCCACCAGCCACCGGGCGAATTACGTCCGCATCTTGTCCGATTCCACGGGACAACGCTGGATCTATGTCGCACATGTCAAATCCATGTTGCGACGCAAGACCCTGCTGTAATCAGGCTGCCGATGTGGCACAGTGTGCCCCCATCTCCGCATTTCTTGGCAATTCTTGGTCGATTTCCCGCATGTCATTGCCAAGTTGCAAGTGGGTGGCTTAGGTGGTCACGCTATGAGTAACACGAAAACATCCCACGCCGCCCTTCAAAAATGGGTGGCAGATATGACCGCCCTTTGCACACCCGATGCAGTCGAGTGGTGCGACGGCTCTCAGGCCGAATGGGACCGCCTCACTTCCATGATGGTTGAAAAGGGGACCTTCACCCGACTCAACCCGGAAAAGCGCCCGAACTCTTTCCTGGCGCGCTCCACCCCGTCCGATGTGGCACGCGTGGAAGACCGCACCTTCATCTGCTCCAAGCGCCCCGACCAGGCAGGACCTACCAATCACTGGGCGGACCCCGCCGAAATGCGCGTCAAGCTCAACGAAAAATTCAAAGGCAGCATGAAGGGCCGCACGATGTATGTGATCCCCTTCTGCATGGGTCCGCTGGATTCTCCGCTGGCCAAGATCGGCATTGAAATCACGGACAGCGCCTACGTGGTGGTCAACATGCGCATCATGTGCCACATGGGAGCCCATGTCCTGAAGCGCCTCGAAGACGAAGCCTCCGGAGCGATTGAGAAAAAGCGCGATGGTTATGGCAATTTCATCCCTTGCCTTCACTCGGTGGGCGCTCCACTTGAGCCTGGCCAACAAGATGTCTCGTGGCCCTGCAACGAAGATAAGTATATCGTTCATTTCCCGGAAACCCGCGAGATCATGTCTTATGGTTCCGGTTACGGTGGCAATGCGCTGCTTGGCAAGAAGTGCCTCGCCCTGCGCATCGCCTCCAACATTGCCCGCGAACACAAGTGGATGGCCGAGCACATGCTTATCGTCGGTGTGGAGAATCCCGAAGGTGAAAAGACCTATCTCTCCGTGGCCTTCCCATCTGCCTGCGGAAAAACCAATCTCGCCATGCTCATCCCGCCCCCGGCCTATCAGGAAGCGGGCTGGAAAACCACCATCATCGGCGATGACATCGCATGGCTCTGGCCGCACGAAGATGGCAAGCTTCACGCCATCAATCCGGAAACCGGATACTTCGGCGTTGCTCCCGGCACCGCCTACACCACCAACCCACGGGCGATTGAATCGATCACGGAAAACTGCATTTTCACCAACGTCGGCCTCACCGATGATGGCGATGTGTGGTGGGAAGGCATGGATGGCGAGCCACCGGCTCATGCCATCGATTGGACCGGCCAGGATTGGACTCCCGATTGCGGCCGCGTCTGCGCCCATGCAAATGCGCGCTTCACCGCTCCCGCATCACAGTGCCCGTCCATCGATGCGAATTGGCAGAACCCGGACGGCGTGCCCATCGACGGCATCGTCTTCGGTGGTCGCCGCGCCACCACCATGCCGCTGGTGTTCCAAGCCTTCAACTGGAGCCACGGTGTCTATCTCGGTGCCACCATGGGATCGGAAATGACCGCTGCCGCCTTCGGCACGATCGGCAAGGTTCGCCGCGATCCGATGGCCATGCTGCCCTTCGCCGGATACAACATGGGAGCCTACTTCGGCCACTGGCTGGAAATGCGCCGCTACCTCACCCACCTGCCGCGCTTCTTCCACGTCAACTGGTTCCGCAAGTCCGAGGAAGGCAAATTCCTCTGGCCCGGATTCGGCGAAAATATGCGCGTCATCGAATGGATCGTCAAACGCTGCCACGGTGCCGCTGCCGGTCATGAAACCCAGATCGGCTGGACCCCGGCCTTCGAGGATTTCAACATCGAAGGACTTGATGGTTTCTCCAAGGACTCATTCGACAAGGTCATGGCCTTCAACCGCACCGAGTGGAAAGCGGAGCTTGTCAGCCAAGGTGAATTCTTCATCGACCTCTACGATCACATGCCCAAGGAACTCATCTTCCAACGGGAATTGCTCGCAGCCCGCCTGTCCTGACCCGATCAGCCATCAATGGGTCACATGACCTAAACATCAACGCGCGCAGGGGAAACCTTGCGCGCGTTTTTTATGTCGAATCTATCGATAACTCCGATGGGTCCTGCAGGCATCACTTGCCTCGAAAAACCCGCCGCAGCCCAAGAGAACAGATGCCCAGGTTCACTCGACGGGTTCGGCGCGCAAGGGCTGGCTTTCGACCGGCTTGGCCTTGGGTGCCTCCGGCAGTGGCGGTTGACTCTCCTCTGGAACAGGAGCCGCTCGCGGAGCCACCGGCACCGCCGGCGGCGGAACCGGCTCGGCCTTGAGAGGTGGTGCTTCCTCTTCGAGGGGCAAAGCCCGCTTTGGCTTCACCAACACCGCACGTGGCGGCTCTGCCGGCATCACGGGCTGGGCTGCAGGCGGCGCTTCAGGCACCACGGGCGCAACCGGAACTTCCGGAGCGAGGGGAACCGCTGGCGCAGGCGCTTCTTCGACGACCGCGGCTTTCTTGGGAACAATCTTCATCTGCTCCTCCGTCGGCGGTGTTTTCCGCATCCGGATTTCCACCCGCCGGTTGGCAGATTGCTCTTCCGGGGTTCCGGTCGTTACCAAAGGCGCATATCTTCCAAATCCACGGGTAATGATTTTCGCCGCATCCATCCGCATCGAGGAAATCAGATAGTTCTTCACCGACTCCGCACGCCGCATCGAAAGATTGAGGTTGAACTCATCCCCTCCCACCAGATCCGTGTGGCCCTCAATCCAGCAATAGAGCTCGGGATTGCGATCCATCAAAAGCGCGAGTTTCATCAATCCCACCTTGGCATTCTCGCGAAGCTCGTCGCTGTTGAATTCAAACAACAAATCGCTCGGCAGCATGGTCTTCTTCGCCAACAGGATGTTCGGCGGAAGATCGAGCAAGTCATCCAGGCTTGCGATGCCATCCAAGGCTCCGTTTTCAACTTTGCCATTGGCACCCTTCTTGATGAGGTCGTCCGTGAATTTCCCCAGTTCATTGTCGTCCACCTGCACCGCGCCGGGATCCACGGTCACCTGCCCCACCTCCGCCGGTTTCAGTCGCTCGGGCTCGCTGCCGAACTCGGGCAAGTCCGCTTCGATCTCAAAGCCCTTGGACAATTCCATCGCCACCGCCGTCGGATCCCCTTCCATCGCCGGGTTTTTCATCTGAAGCGCATACGCGGCCTCGTCGATGTCCGTCTTGATGTCGATTTCCTCATTTTTCGGCAGCGCATCCAGCAGATCGATCTCCTCCATCAGGGCGGCGCTGTCCGAGGGCGGCTTGATGATTTCTTCCGGCGGCTGCGCTTCTTCCATCTCCATCGGTCGGACTTCCACCTGTTGCACGTTGATGCTGCTGGTGTTGAGTTCGCGTGCCTGCTCGAATTGAATTGCGATTTTCATCCGATCCAGCACGATAAACACCCCGACATGCAACAAGATGGAGACGACCATCGCCACCGCCGCCCACCATCCGAGGTGGTCGGGACCCGGCAAGCGGTAAGTCCCGCCGCCTCGCATGTCGCTCCATGAATAGCCCTCGGCCATGCATCGACTATACCCCGCTCAAACGGGCTGGCAATCCTGCGGATTCTCATTATTCTGGGGTCTGGCACCCCGCGTGCTCAACTGACATTCAACCATCCCAAAATTATGGCTGCGAAAAAGACTGCAAAGAAATCGACCGAAACCCCCGAATCGGCCGCCACTCCGGCACCTGTCGCCAAGAAGGCGGCGAAAAAGGTGGCCGCCAAGGCAGCGAAAAAGGCCCCGGCAAAGAAAGCCGCTTCGCCCAAATCCTCCGGCACTTCCAAAGCCGCCGCCAGCTCGACTGGCTCCGCCAAACCTTCCCCGGACGCCATCGCCCGCGCTGCCTATCTCAACTACCGCCGCCGCGTCGAGCAAGGGCTCCCAGGAGACTCCAGCAGCGATTGGCTGGAGGCGGAACGCCAACTCGGCTGATCACTCCGGGCAGGATGCTGACATCTCGGAATTCTCCCGATTCCGGTGAAAAATTGAGATCCCCACCGCTTCTGACTTTTCCGGCTTGGAGTATCCGGGACCAGTGGCCACAGTCCGCCGCGTGAACTCCTGCTCATCCCTCGGCATCGGCTTGGCTGGCTTCGGAACCGTTGGTTCCGGCGTCTGGAACACTCTCAAGCGCAACGGCGACCTCATCACCGGCCGCACCGGTGGGGGCGTGCGCCTCCACATCGCGAAAATCCTCGTCCGCGATCCCGCCAAGACCCGCACCACCACCGGCGAGGTCCCGGCGGAAATGTTCACCACCGACTGGAAAGCACTCGTCGCCGACCCGGCTGTGGACATCGTCGTGGAGTTGATCGGCGGAACCACCGATGCGTTTGAAATCGTCGCCGCCGCTCTCAAGGCGAAGAAACCGGTCGTCACTGGCAACAAGGCCCTGCTCGCCGAGCGCGGCGTCGAACTTTTTGCCCTTTCCAAGGAAAACGACACACCCATCCACTTCGAGGCCGCCGTCGCCGGAGGCATTCCGATCATCCGCACGGTCCAGGACTCGTTCATTGGCAATCGTATCCTTTCGTTTTCCGGAATCATCAACGGCACCTCCAACTACATCCTCGGCCGCATGACCGATGCCGGCCTCACCTTCGAAGCCGCCCTCGCCGAAGCCCAGGCACTCGGTTATGCCGAGGCCGATCCCGCCCTCGACGTCAATGGCTGGGACGCCGCCCACAAGGCCATCCTGCTCGCCACCCTCGCCTACGGATTCCCCATCGCCCCCGCCGCGATCCACGTCTCCGGCATCGAGCAAGTCCGGCCCACCGATATCCATTTTGCCAAAAGCCTCGGCTACGTCGTCAAACTGCTCGCCGTCATCCGCGAGCATTCCTCGGGCGATGTGGAACTCCGCGTGCAGCCGTCGTTCATCCCGAAAACCAACATCCTCGCCTCCGTGCACGGCGTCTTCAATGCCGTCGCCGTCCATGGCGATGCCGCTGGTGAATCGCTCTTTTACGGTCGCGGTGCCGGTCAGGACCCAACCGCCTCCTCAGCCGTGGCCGACCTCGTCGAAGCCGCCCGCTCGCTCCAACAAAGCACCGGCCACCGCGGATTCCTGCCCTACCGGGAAAATGGCCGCATCCTGCCTGTCAGCGAGACCTCCACCGCCTACTACGTCCGCTTCGACGTCACCGACCGCCCGGGCGTCATCGCCGAAATCGCCAAAGTCCTCGCCGACCACCGCATTGGCATCTCCGGCACCCACTCCCCCGTCAACCCCGCCAACCCGGACGCGGAATTCGTTGATATGGTCTTCCTCCTCCACACCTGCCCCTTCGGCAAACTCCAAACCGCCCTCGCCGAAATCGAAGGCCTCGACTGCATCAACAGCACCCCCGTCGTCTTCCGCATCGAGTCCCTCGGGTAAGCCGTTAAGGCACGCGCCGATTTCGCCCTGTTGCGGATTCAGTTCATGATTTGAGTTTCTCAAGCCTGTAGGTTGCCATCCGACATCAAGATTCGCCACCATTCGGAATTCAGGTTCAAAAAGCACAAACGGGTGATTGCCCATCCTGTCTCCGTTTCCTATTTCTCGGGCGGTCTGGCGCGAGACGCGCCGCTTGCCGATCCCATTCCACCCATCATGAAAACCTGTCCCAAGTTCACCTTCGGCGTCGGCGATCGTTTCGCCCACGGTGCCCACGCCCAACTCGCCGCTTTCATTGAAGCCAAAAAGCTCGGCATCGACATCGTGCCGGTCTGGAACAAGTCCAACCGCGAGCACAACATCATCGGTTCCGAGCCATCGCAAACCCGTGCCGCCGCTGACAAGGCCGTGGCAGATCTCGGCTGGTCCGGCGAGTATTTGCTGGATGCCGACCACATCAATCTTTCCACCGTCGATCGCTTCGTCGGTCCCTGCGATTTCTTCACCCTCGATGTGGCCGACGACATCGGCGAGGCCGCCACTCCGGAGGATGTGGCTGCATTCATTGCAAAACATCCGGAACTCATCGGCACGGTTTCCATCGAGGGCATCGACCGCCCGTTTGAAATCACCCAAGAGGACGTGGAAAAGGCCGCCAACAAGTTCCTCAAGGCCACCCAGAAGGCCGCTGCGATCTATCAGCACATCGTTGCGGCCAAGGGCGGCGTTGACAACTTCGTGACCGAGGTTTCCATGGATGAAACCGACAGCCCGCAAACTCCACCGGAGCTGCTGATCATTCTGGCCGCCATCGCCGATCAGGGGATCCCCATCCAAACGATCGCGCCGAAATTCACCGGCCGTTTCAACAAGGGAGTCGATTACGTGGGCGATGTGGCCCAGTTCGCCATCGAGTTCAATGATGACCTCGCCGTGATCGCGCATGCCATCAAGACCTATGGTTTGCCACCCGCATTGAAACTTTCGGTCCATTCCGGTTCGGATAAGTTTTCGATCTATCCGATCATCAAGGAGGCCATTCGCCGCACCGGTGCAGGCCTTCACATCAAGACCGCCGGCACCAACTGGCTTGAGGAAATCGTAGGCCTCGCCGAAGCCGGTGGCGACGGTCTCGCGCTTGCCAAGCAGATCTACGCAAAGTCGCTGGAGAAGAAGGCCGCACTTTGCGAGCCCTATGCCACCGTCATCGACATCCGCGATTCGAATCTGCCATCCGCCGAGGAAGTCAACGGCTGGACCAGCGAACAATACACCTCCGCACTCCGCCACGATCAGAGCAATCCGGGTTACAACGCCGACCTCCGCCAGCTTCTTCATGTCGGATTCAAGGTCGCCGCACAACTCGGTGAGACCTATATCAACGCGCTCGAGGCCAACTCCGCCGTCGTCGCCAAAAACGTCACCGGCAACTTGCTCGACCGCCACATGAAGCCGCTGTTCCTGTAATCGACGCGCTAACCACCATGATCGACTCCCACCACCACCTCTGGAAATACACCGACGCAGAATACGGCTGGATCCCGCCCGGCTCGCCCATCGTCGGAGACTTTCTAACAGCCAAGCTCGAAGCCGCGACTCAAGCCGCCGGCGTCGAGGGCACGGTGGTGGTGCAAGCACGCCAGACATTGGAGGAGAGTGATTGGCTGCTTTCTCTAACAGATAGAACAGACGTCATCCTCGGAGTGGTCGGCTGGGTGCCGCTCATCGATACGAATGTCGCCGAGCCGCTCGGCCGGCTTGCGGCTCATGACAAGTTCAAAGGCGTCCGCCACGTCCTCCAGGGCGAGGCGGACGAATACTTCTTGCGCGATGATTTCCACCGTGGCCTCGCACTGCTGCCGGATCTCGATCTGCGCTACGATCTCCTCCTCTTCCAACGCCAACTCCCCGTCGCCATCCAACTCGTGGACCGCCATCCGGAGCTTGGCATCATCATCGACCACATCGCCAAACCGGAAATCCGCAAGGGCCAGATCGATCCCGCATGGAAAGCCGGCATGTCCGAACTCGCGAAACGCGAAAACATCCTCGGCGTGAAAATTTCCGGCATGGTCACTGAGGTGCTCGATCCCGAACTCGACGAGCCCACCCTGCGCGCCTATTTCAACGAAACCCTCGAACTCTTCGGCCCGGACCGCGTGATGTTTGGCACCGACTGGCCCGTCTGCCTGCTGCGAATCGAATCCTATCAGAAATGGGCGGACATGATGCGCGGCTTCGTTTCCGGACTCTCAGAGGACGAGCAAATCGCCATCCTCGCCGCCAACGCCGCGCGGGTTTACGATCTTTGATCCCCCACGACCTCCCAGCACCGCGACAATTCTTTTGACGGCCGTCACGAGAATTGTCGCGGTTTTCTTGCGCCTTGACAGATCAGACTCCGTAAAACATTGTTTTCCCATGATCAAAACCATCACCAAAATTGGCAATTCACATGGCATCATTTTCGATTCCACCTTGCTCCAACTGGCGCATCTCAAGCCGGGAGATGAAGTGAACGTGGAAGTGCATTCGGGGGGGATGATCACGATCGCACCGCTCAATCCTGCACAAATTTCCGTGGCCAAAGCTTCTGAGACTGCTGCGCGCCTCATCGCAAAAAACAATGAACTTTTCAAACGCCTGTCATGAATGCCCCCCTCAAACATCCCACGGTGGACGTCGTTCTGGCGATTCATGAGCAGGTGCTTGCTGCTCATGGGGGAGGATCGGGAATTCGCTCGCGAGAGCTTCTTGAATCCGCAGTCGCTGCCCCACAGGCGACGATGATGGGAGCGCCGCTGATTTCCGATCCCTTGGAAATCGCAGCCGCTTACTTGTATTATCTCTGCAGCAATCATCCATTCGTGGATGGCAACAAGCGGATGGCGTTGGCAACCTGCCTTGTGTTCCTTGCTGAGAATGATCTATTACCCTGCGAAGAACTTCCTGTGGACGACTGGGAAAACCTGACGCTCGCCGTCGCTGCGGGGCTTCTTTCGCGGGAGGAGATCACTGCCACGCTGCGCAAACTGTTGGAATGATGGGTGGGAGCGGTCATGGGTCCGCCACGGGAATTGTTTTGCATGTGGGCGGTGTTTTTCGATGATTTCGGCATCCGCCATGATCATCGAACGCATTCTCGCCAAACGCATTGTTCCCGTTGTTGTTCTTGATTCCGCCGATCACGCGGAGCCGCTTGCCGAGGCATTGTTGGCCGGTGGTTTGGACATCATGGAAATCACATTCCGAACTGCGGCCGCTGAAGAATCGATCCGGCGGATTGCATCGAGGTTTCCCGAGATCCTGTTAGGAGCAGGCACCTTGTTGGAGCGGGAGCAGGTCATCCGAGCAAAGAATGCCGGCGCAGTCTTCGGCTTGGCTCCCGGGCTGAATCCGGAAATCATCGCCACGGCCAAGGAAGTGGGCTTGCAGTTCTCGCCGGGCGTCATGACCCCCAGTGAGGTCGAACAGGCTCTGTCACTCGGATGCAAACTGCTCAAGTTTTTCCCAGCCGAAGCCGCGGGTGGCGTCAACATGCTCAAATCGCTCGCCGGTCCCTACGCACACACCGGCGTCAAGTTCACCCCCACCGGAGGCATTACCTCCGCCAATCTCGCATCCTATCTGAAACTCCCGGTCGTGGCAGCCATCGGCGGCTCATGGATGGTGGAGAAATCTCTCGTGAATGAAGGCAAGTGGTCGGAAATCACCCGCATCACCCGCGAGGCGATCGATGCCGCGGCGGCAGTTTGATCTTGCCTGAATCCTTGCACGCCCGATTGGCGGGTGATAGATGTGACGGGTGATAAAACTCCAGTCATTTCCCGCCCGTTGCATCTTGGCAGTTCTCCTCGGCGGGAGTTATGCCTTGGCTTATCCACCATTCGGTTGGCGGTGGATGGTGTTTCCTGCCTTGGCGGGTCTGTTGTGGATTCTTCACGGTCAGCATGGGACAAGAGTGCGCACCTTGGGATTCCTGTTCGGACTGGCATCGTTCGGGGTTGGGTTATCATGGCTTTATCATATCTTCGGCGTGCTGTTCGTGGTGCTCATGTTCGTGCTTGCGGCCTTTCCCGCATTGTTTGCAGAAATGCAGAGCCGCGCGGCAAAACATGGGATGGGCGGACTCAGGCTCGCCGCATTCACCGCTTGCAACTGGTCCGCGTGGGAATTCATCCGAGCTGAGTTGTTTCCACTGAAGTTCCCGTGGATGACGCCCGGACTGGCGCTGGGGCCGAATGCATTTCTGCCATGGATCGGTGTGTATGGGACTGGACTGATCATGCTGCTTGGGGTGGCCCTTGTGGTGCAAGGGCTTTGGAAATGGGCATTCATCCCCTTTGGTGCGCTTGCAGCAGCCGTCATCGTGCCGCGACCCGTGCCCGCTTTGAAACAGGGAGATCCCGGCACGATCACCGTGGCAGGACTGCAGTATGAAAATGTATCGCTGGATGTTTTTCTAACAGAAACAGGCAAGCTCCCGCCGGGCATCGATCACGTGGTCTGGCCCGAGTATGCGGTCCCCTTTGATATCCGCAACAATCTGCGGGATTGGAGAATGCTGCGAAGCCTGGTGGCTGACCGAGACATCACGCTGACCCTTGGCACCCAGCTGGATGAAGGAGCGGGTGGCAAATGGCGGAACACAGCCCTCACCCTCGACCCCGATGGCATCCGTGGTGGCACACCAAGGTTCACACCGTGCACTTTTTCAACGATGGCACCCCGGGCCGGACGGCGGCCCCCGTGAAGACACGGCATGGCTTCGTCGGCACTCCGATTTGTTTTGATTGCGACTACGAGGGAGTCGTCCGGAAGATGGCCCGTGCCGGGGCGGAAATGTTCATTGTGCCCATCATGGATGCCGCGTCCTGGACCGCGAGGCAGCATGATCAACATGCAGAGTTGTTCCGGATCCGAGCCTGTGAAAATGGCCGTTGGATGTTTGTCTGCGGTTCCTCCGGGACATCACAAATCATCGATCCACGCGGACAGGTCCGGGCGAAGCAGCCTGCCTTGGCACAGGGCATTCTCACTGGGGAAATCGCGGCCATTTCCACGCAAACATTCTACACAAGGGCGGGTTGGATGATCCCGTGGCTCAGTCTAACCATTGCCACCTTGTGGTGGATTTTTCTAATCATCGCCAAACCGAAGATAACTGCTGAAACAGCCTGACGAATCAGCAAACCAGCAGATCCTCAAATCCACAGAAGAGCTTGGATCCGATCGGCGGCTTTGCGGGCAATGGCGTAGTGTGATCGAGATGACGGCTGCAAATCGTGAAAAAGTCCTCCGGGGTGGAGGCGCGGCGCATGTCATGTTCGAATGTCCCTTCGAGCCCGTGGCTGATGTAGGCGAGCGTTTTTTTCATGCGCTGTACATGGGCGGAGGGAATGAACTTGCGGGACTCCGATGCGAGTTCGTGATAGAGTTCAGTCACATATTCCAGCAGGTCCCGGTGCGTCGGCAGCGGTGCGGAAACACCCTCGAAGCTGGCCATGAGTTGCTTGAAGATCCAGGGATTCCGGATGGCTCCACGGCCAATCATGAGGCCCGCCGCGCGCGTCTGTCGCAGGTAGGAAAGCCCGGTTTCCACATCCACCACATTGCCATTGGCGATGACCGGGCAAGGCATAATTCCCACCGCCTCGCGCACACACTCCGGGTGGACTGGTGTCTGATAGCGCTCGCCCACGGTGCGGCCATGAATGGTGAGCCCATCAACACCATGGCCTCGAAACACCTCCAACAAGCGGGGAAATTCCGCTGCATCGTTGTAGCCGATGCGGGTCTTCACGGTGAAGCGCCCCTTGATCGCATCTCGCAAGCCACCAAGCAGGCGATGGATCTCATCCGGCTCCCGCAACAGTCCGCCGCCCGCATTCTTGCGACAGACAATGGGCGCGGGGCAACCGAGGTTCAGATCGATTCCGGCCACCGGCAGCTCCTCTAACAAACGCGCCGTGCGGACCAGGGACGGCAAATCGCGTCCGATCATTTGCGCGAAAACCGGCTTGCCCGTCTGGTTTTCCACGATGGAACGCAGGATGTAGGGATGCGGCACCGAGTCCGGATGGACGCGGAAATACTCCGTCACAAACCAGTCCGGAGCTCCCCGCCGGGCGATGACCCGCATGAATGGGAGATCGGTGACATCCTGCATGGGAGCAAGCACCAGGGAAGGCCGATTTCCGGGAAGCATCTCGTGCATCAGACAGGAATGGGTTGGGTCATGGGGAATGGCGTGCCGGAAATTGCATTGACAAACAAAGTCCGAGCGATTTTTTAGGAGTAGTTAAACAACTACACCGGAGGTTGATGTGGAAAGTGACTTGTTGCACACCGAAAAAATTCTCGCTGATCGGAAAATCTTTTTTCTCGATCTCAAGCAAAACGCCCGCGGCATGGTGGTGAAGATCACTGAGGACGTCGGTGGCAACCGTGACACGATCATGGTTCCCGCGGAAATCCTTGGAGATTTCATCGCTGCGCTCACCGACATCAAGGCGACGGCCGACGATCAGGACTAGCCTGAATTCGAGGTCTTCAAGGTTCGCCAATATCCTCGTTCCACAGCTCGGGACGGGCCGCGATGAAGTCGGTCATCAGTTGGACGCAATCCGGATCGTCCAATACGGTAAGTTCCACTCCGCGTGATTTCAGGTGTTCCTCATCACCCATGAAGGTGCGGTTTTCGCCAATGATGACCTTGGGGATGCCATAAAGCAGGATGGCTCCGCTGCACATCGGGCAGGGCGAGAGCGTGGTATAGATCACGCATTCCCTATAGACTTGGGCACTTTGGCGGCCGGCATTTTCAAGCGCATCCATTTCGCCGTGCAAGGTGGTGCTGCCTTTCTGGACGCGCCGATTGTGACCGCGGCCGATGATTTTCCCCTGATGAACCAGGACACTGCCGATGGGAATGCCACCTTCTTCCAGTCCGGTGCGGGCTTCATCGATGGCGGCTTGCATGAATGGATCCATGCGTTTAAGTATGCAGTTTGCGCGCCGTCTTGCATGAGAATTTCTCATGATTCCCCCCGATGGCACAGAAGATGCTAAAATTAAAAACCCCAAAACATTATGCCCAAAGTACGCCTCGCCGGAACCGTCCGCGGTGAAAAGGATCCCAATCGGGAAATCCGCGCCCGCCTTCTCTACAAGCTCTTCAGCAAGGGCTGGGACATCTACAATTCGAACGGTGACCAGCGGGTGTCCCTTTCCAACATCGAGCGCAAGATCATCGAGGCGGATGCCTTCGTGTTCACTCCCGGGGCCACTCTCGAGGATTTGTTCAAGGCAGTCTCCATTTTTGTCGGCTATCAGACGCTGGACGTGCACCTCGCCTCCAAACCGACGGTTTTGCTCAATTCCGACAACTCGTGGGATCCCTTGTTCCGCTTGCTCACCCATCTCAACGGATTGGGAACGGTGAAACAAAACCACGCGGACTACCTGCTCAAGGCGGGAACTCCGGAGGAGGTGATCGACGTGTTGGAGGTCGCCCGCACTCGCGGACTGCCGGATGCGGGTCGCCACAAAACCGGTGCCACTGCCGGGCCCTCGTTTGAAACTCCCCTCCCCGCTGACCATCAGGGGAACGTGTGTGTGTTTTGTTCCGCCTCAATGGAGGATCCCGCCTATCTCGCGGACGGTTATTCCCTTGGGAAACAACTTGCCGAAAGCCATCTCGGCTGTGTCTCCGGCGCAGGGAATTCCGGCATCATGGGCGAAGTGGTCCGTGGTTCTGTGGATGCAGGCGGCTGGACGGGTGGATCGAACGTTCCGCACATCATCGAGTTGGAAGGCTTGCCCGAGAGCTTGTCCAGTTTCTGGCTGAGGCCGGATATCTACACCCGGATGGAAGTGATGATCGAAAACTCGGACGCATTCGTGATTTTCCCGGGTGGCGCAGGCACCGTGCAGGAGATGCTCGCCCTGATGATCTACAAACACCAGGGACACCCCTCCATGGCCAACAAACCGGTCTTCATCTTCAACCGGGAAAATGCCGCAGGCGTCCGCTTCTGGACACCGCTCATCGAAATGTTGTCTCCATGGTGTTACGATGGCGAATTCAAGGTGATCGACTCGCTCGATGACATCGTCCCCGCGACGACGGCCTTGCTGGCGAAAAAACAGGTCGTCGGTGCCTGATTGGGCCGTTTCTTGCGAGTCCTCAAAGTTTCTTCAAAGCCTCCATCACATCTTCCGGGGACAGAAGCTCCGGGAGAATGATGGGGTCTTTTCCCGGGGCATTGAGCACATTCACCGGGATGGCATTGCGGCCGAGCTGCTGGAGTGCAGCATCGATTTCAGGGTTCGGCTTGGTTTTATCCGCCTTGAGGGTGACCACGCCTTTTTGATTCATCAGATCGACCACTTCGCGGGTGTAAGCCCGTTTTTTATTCACCTGGCAGGTGGCACACCATTGGGCGGTGAAGTCGATGTAAACGGGCTTTCCGTCTTTCAACAATTGCTCGACCCGCGCGGGCGACCAGGCTTCCCAGTGAAGCGCCGACGGCTTGGGCGGCTTGGCGAGAAGGATGCCGCCCATGCCGAAGAGCAGCGTGAGCGCCATGGCCGTGAGGCGTGTGCGTCTTGCTTGGTGGGGCAGATTCCAGCGCCCATAAATCCAAGCCGCCAATCCGATCGCACTGAGGCCGATGATGGGGGCCAGCAGGTTTTCCAAATCGATGAGGCCGGCATAAACCCAGAGCAGATATCCCGCCGTGGCGAAGAGCAGGAAGGACATGCCCTGCTTGAAACTCTCCATCCACGCCCCGGGA
>JBBARN010000122.1:0-19927 GCA_040399845.1 Luteolibacter sp.
GCTAGGAAAAACACAATCCCCAGCGCCAGCGGCGGAACAAGCGGTGGAATCTCTGACAACATGCAGTGCTTCCACTATTTGATGGATTTTCCGGAAACAAGGCCAGAGAAGACCGGGATGGCATCTTCAGCAGCAGGGGGTAAACCATCAGCCCGGCAGACCGGGATGCAGGCACCACGAATCCCCGCCGCCGCCTCACAAACTTCAGTCGCATTCTTTAGGGAAATCCCCACTGCTTCAAACTACAGACAAATCCCAAACCGCGATTTGAAATTCACCCCCGCCAACCTGCCGCGTGCCAAGGCTCCACCCGCAAAACAACCTCCAGCCTCCCCCGACGAGAACGTCCGCACCCACACCGAGCTGATGGAAGTCGTTCCGAAATACGCCGCCATGAACCTAGTCGAAGGTCTCGATCTCATGTTAGGCGGTGGTGTCCGCACCCTGCAACTGCGCGACCGTCATGACGGCACGATTTGGTGGGGCACCCTCATGCCCCCCACCAAAAGGCACGTTCCGCCTCGTTCGCACCCAGCACGATTTTGGCCGTGCATGATTCGCAGTCATCCCTGAAGGGAAAATTCTTCACCCTCGGAAGCCATCATTTCACAAACATGGCTGGATTCACGCTGAAATCAGGATGACTTCCGAATATCAACACACACCAACGATGAAATACAAAGCTGCCATCCTTCTAGCTACCGCCCCCGTCCTCTGCGCCGGAACTCCCGAAGCCGTCGTCACTCCGCCGCCCTCACAGGGCGACTGGATCAAGCCCCTCATCGACATCCGGACCCGCTACGAATTCGCAGACATTGATGGGCTCGATGCCTCCCATGCCTGGACATTCCGCGAACGTGTCGGATTGAAAACGATGGCGTGGAATGGATTCAGCACCCTCATCGAGGGTGAGTTCTCCCAAGCCGCCGTGGACGACTACAACGGCGGAGCTCCCGGCGCCGATCCTTTCGATCCATCGAACTCACCAATCTTCGATCCGCAAACCAACGAGCTCAATCAAGCTTACCTGCAATATGAAGGTTTCGACACCACCGCCCGCGTCGGCAGACAGAAAATCGTTTATGACAATGCTGCGTTCATCGGCGATGTGAGCTGGCGTCAGAACCAACAAACCTACGACGCGATTTCACTCACCAATAAATCCATAGATGGGCTGACCCTCAATTATGCCTACCTCAATCAGGTCAATCGGATTTTTGGTTCAGAGGCGGACGCTCCCCTCGCACCAGGCTTTGCAAACGTAGAGGACATTGCAGCCAGTGCCCACCTGTTCAACGCATCCTACACCGGCATCCAAGGCATCACACTTGGGAGTTATGCCTATATTATGAACTTCGAAGACGTCGGAGCGTGGGATAATAACACCTTCGGCCTGAGCGGGAAGGGGAGCCTCTACGGTCTGGCACTCTATGGAGAACTCGCATGGCAGGACAAAGCCGGCCTTCTCGGCGAACAGGATGCGATGTATGCCCATGTCACCGCCACCAAAGAGCTAGCCGCTGGCGATACCAAACTTGGAGCACTCACCCTCGGCCTTGAACATTTAGACGCAGGATTCAAGACTCCACTGGCCACTGTCCATGCCTTCAATGGATTCGCTGATGTCACTGACGGTGCCAGAATCTCCGGAGCCCACAATGGACTCACGGATCTTTACCTCTCCCATAGCATTCCCGTCTTTCTTGGCATCAAATGGACCAACGTCATCCACGCCATGGGTGACAACGAGCTTTCCGCAGGATATGGCTGGGAATACGATTCGGTGCTCGTTAAAAAATTCGACGATCACTTCACAGCCATTGCCAAATTCGCCTGGTTCAACTCCGAGGGAGATGGTTACGTCGGCGCGGCCCCCTTGCCGGACGCCACCCGCTTCTCCGTCGAACTGAATTACACCTTCTGACCTGATTCAGATTAGCAATGCAGGGAAGTGGCGTTGGTTTAGCGCTGTCCGATCACTTCCCTGCATTCAATTTCATCGCGCTCGGAGTCCACCGACGCATGGTCTGCGGATGTGTATGGCGAATTCATTTTCCAGCGGGCTGCTGACGGAAACTGAAATCACCGCATTTCAATCCACCAGGTGGATTGGCACTCCACGCGCTATCAGGGGACCATGAACGCCACCCGCCACCTCAGATATTCACCGTGTCCAGTAGTCCCGTTCGGGCTTCTGGACATTTTTTGTCGATTCTACGAGACAAAAAACACTGATTGCCGTTTTCGCGACATGCAGTCCCTTCGGAATCTGTTCATCTCGGCATGAAGGAATCAAAGTCATTCGCCGTTAATGTGGATGCTTCAGTGTTTGGTGTACTTGGTTTTGGAGAGTATTCCGCCCAGTATCCTCTGCAATTACCACCCTATGATCTCGCTTCATTCTGGAAATGAAGCGAGATCGCTACAAGCACTCCCGAATTTCTCAGCTTGGCACTTCCGCGGCTTTATTGGAGCTGACCACCAACCTTTACAAGCATGAGCCACTACCAAGCATTCAATCGCCGTCGATTTCTGACAACCACCACCCGAACCTCCGCTCTCGGACTCCTCGCCTCCGGCCTGCCGACGGGTTGGCTCGGTGCGCAAACCGTATCGGACTCCCCGGAAACTCCAAACATCAACTTCGGGATCATCGCCCTCACCGATTGTTCGCCCATCGTCATCGCGCACGAAAAAGGTCTGTTCAAAAAATACGGAATCAACTCCACCGTCACCAAAGGGGCCAGCTGGGCCGCGATTCGCGATTCGCTCGCCAATGGTGACATCCAAGCCACCCACATGCTTATCGGCATGCCAATCGCTTCCAGCATGGGCCTCGGCGGCGCGCCAAAGGTGCCGATGATCGCTCCATGGATCCTCAACCGCAACGGCCAGGCCATCACTCTGGCAAAGAGCCTCAAAGGCAAAGTCGCCGCAGACCCGAAGGCGCTCAAACCACTAGTCGATGCCGCGAAAGCCTCCGGAACTCCGATGTCCTTTGCCATGACCTTCCCGCCGGGCACCCATGCCATGTGGCTCCGCTACTGGCTCGCTTCTGGAGGAATCAATCCGGGTGACGCAGCCGGTGCGGGTGCGGACATCTCCCTCATCACCATCCCGCCGCCGCAAATGGTGGCCAACATGCAGGCAGGAAAAATGGACGGTTACTGCGTCGGAGAACCTTGGAATGGCAAGGCCATCAAGGATGATATCGGGTTCACTGCCATCAATACCCAAGACATCTGGAAGGACCATCCGGAGAAAGTCTGCGCCTTCACCGAAGCCTTCGCCGCGAAGAATCCGAAAACTGTCAAAGCCATCCTCAAAGCCCTCCATGAAGCCAGCGTCTGGCTCGACATCATGGACAACCGCCCCGAACAGGCCAACATCGTTAGCGCTCCGACGTACATCAACTGCCCACCCGAAGCCATTTTGCCCCGCCTCCAGGGCAAATACGATATGGGCGACGGTCGCAAAGTTCGCGACCCAAACTACATGATCTTCAGCGAGCGCAATTGCAACTACCCGCAGCCGAAATATGCCAAATGGTGGCTCACCCAGCTCCGCCGCTGGGGCTTCACCCAAGGTGCGCCGGACTATGAAGGCGTCGCCAAAAATGTCATGCGCAACGACATCTACGAAGAAGCCATGAAGGAAATCGGCTATGCCCACGGTGGTGCCAGCTCGGAAAAAGACAGCTTCTTCGATGGTATCACCTTCGATCCCACCGGCGACATGGAAGCCTATGCCACCTCCTTTGCCGTCAAGACCCTTAAAGGCTGAACATTTGGGCGCGGAATGCATTCTGCAACCACTTGCCTATTCATAGGGGCGGACTGCCTTTTGCAGTCCGCCCACCCACCACAAAAAAGCCCCATCCCATTCCTCCATGAAGCTCTTCTACCAACTCAAGCTCGACGCCATTCTCCTGCCGGTTATTGCCCTCCTGATTTGCGTTGGCGGATGGGCCGCAATCTCAGGTCATTCAAAAACCACCACTTATGTTGACGATTGGGGCGACAAGGCGACCAAGACCGAGCGCTTCGGCGTTGCAAAAAACCTCCCGTCTCCTTCCGAAACCTGGGCAGCCAGCAAGCCTTATATCATGGAGCCCTTTGCCAAACGCGGCGAACTCGACCAGGGGATTCTTCGTTTCGCTTGGCTCTCTTTGAAGCTCGTCGCCCAAGGCTACGCCATCGCGCTGCTGTTAGGCACTCCGATCGGATTCTTCCTCGGCCTGTCCAAAAACTTCACCCGCGCCTTCGATCCCATCATCCAGATCCTGCGCCCGGTTTCTCCGCTCGCTTGGCTGCCGCTCGGCATGGTGCTTTTCAGCGGACTTAAAGTCATGGATACCAGCGGACGTTCGGTCTTCGGCACTTCCGATGCCGCCGCGCTTTTCACCATCGCCATCTGCGCGATGTGGCCCACGGTCCTCAACACCGCCGTCGGCGTCCGCGCCGTTCCCCAGGACTACCTCAACGTCGCGAAGGTCCTGAAACTCTCCCGCACGAAAACGCTCTTCAAGATCCTCATCCCCTCGGCCCTGCCCTACATGTTCACCGGCTTCCGCCTCTCGCTCGGCATCGCATGGCTCGTTATCGTGGCCGTGGAAATGCTCATCGGCAAACCCGGTGTCGGCGGCTTCCTATGGCAGCAATACAACGCCAACAGCTACGCCCACATCATCCTCTCGATCCTCACCATCGGCCTAATCGGCTTCATCCTTGATCGCGCCATGAGCCTCATCGAAGGCCGCTTTCGGACGGCTTGATGAAATATGACCTATTAGATCTATACGCCCTATGAGCCCTATCGTCGAACTTAACGCAGTCTCCAAAGGTTTCGGCCGCACCCATGAGCGGAACACGGTGCTGCGCGATGTGAATCTCGCCGTCCAGGAAGGCGACTTCGTTTCCATCATCGGCTACTCCGGCACCGGCAAAAGCACACTCATCAACCTGATCGCCGGACTTCTCAAACCCGACGCCGGTACCGCCCGGATGGACGGCGAAATCATCGCAGGCCCCGGCCCTGAGCGCGGCATCGTTTTCCAGAACTACTCACTGCTCCCATGGCTCACCGTCACTGAAAACGTCCGCCTTGCCGTGGACCAACTGTTTCCCGCAATGTCCGAAACGGAGCGCAAGGAATACACCGCAAGGTATGTGGACATGGTGAAACTCACACCCGCCGCCGGAAAGTATCCCAAGGAACTCTCAGGCGGCATGCGTCAGCGAGTTTCCGTCGCCAGGACACTCGCTGCCAACCCGCGCATCCTTCTGTTAGACGAACCTCTCTCCGCGCTCGATGCCCTCACCCGCGCCACCTTGCAGGATGAAATCGCGGAGATCTGGCAGAAAAACCGAACCACGGTGATCTGGATCACCAATGATCCCGACGAAGCTCTCCTCGTTGCCGACCGTGTGATCCCACTTCTCCCCGGCCGAGAAGGAGCCACGCTTGGAGAAGAACTCACCATCACCATGCCCCGTCCGCGCGACCGTCGCGAGTTGCTCAAAACCGCGGAATTCAAGGACCTTAAAATCCAACTCGTGAATACCTTGCTCGGTGCCAAAAAAGACAGCGCTGCAACCGTCACCAAAAAACTCGCGATCCCGGACATCCTTCCCGAAGACCTCGGCAAAAGGTGGACATACTCCCTCTTCGATCGTCCCACCCCGCGACGCCGTTCCCAACTCGCCCGCGAGGAAATGAACGTGGAGGCAAGTTAGTTCAATCATCAATCGAAAATCTAGAATCGGAAATTCCTCCATGTCTGCCCCAGTCCTCGAACTCTTCAAACTCGGCAAGACCTATCCGTCGCCGAAAGGTCCGGCCGTGATCGTCAAGGACTTCACCTTGAACTTCGCTCCCGGGGAATTCATCACTCTCATCGGCCACTCCGGGTGTGGCAAATCCACCGTGCTTTCGATGGTCGCTGGCCTTACCGACATCTCTGATGGCGCAATGATCCTCGCCGGTCGCGAAACCAATGAGGCTGGCCCCGACCGCGGCGTCGTGTTCCAATCCCCATGCCTCTTGCCGTGGATGACCGCTTTTCAAAATGTCATGCTCGGCGTGAACCAGGTCTATTTCACTGCACCCAAAGCCGAGCGCCGCGAACTGGCCGAGTATTATTTAACAGTGGTCGGCCTTGGCAATGCGATGCATAAATATCCTGGCGAGCTCTCCCAAGGCATGCGTCAACGCGTCGGCATCGCCCGTGCATTCGCTCTGCAACCGAAAATGCTGTTGCTCGACGAACCCTTCGGCATGCTCGATTCCCTCACCAAGATGGAGCTCCAGGAAGTCCTGCTCGACCTCTGGAGGCGCAACAAACTCACCACCCTCATGGTCACCCACGATGTGGACGAGGCTATCTTTCTATCCGACCGTGTCGTCATGATGACCGACGGCCCCGAGGCGGAAGTCGGCGATATCCTCGACATCCCCTTCGAGCGCCCCCGCAACCGCGCGGCCATCCTCGCCGACCCACGCTATCAGGACGTCCGCAACCACCTCCTCACTTTCCTCAACGAGCGCTCACACATCCGCCCCAGCCGGATCCAAACTACCCAATCCGTGAGCTTGGTGGATCCGGAGGAAATCGATGCCCAAGGCATCAGGGAAGCTGTGGGATGAATCATGTTCATTCCCGGGATGGAAACGATTCCCCTAGTTCTTCTCCCTATCATCCGATGCGGCACATTGGGTGCTGAAACCATGCAGACTCTCAATCATCGCCATGGTCACTTTCGAAAATTCCGGCTTCACCGAAGAGCAAACTAATTACCTTTCCGGCTTCGTATCCGGTGTCCTGCAATCCCGCGCCCTGCCGTTTCTTGGCCAGGATGCAACCCGCCGCTTCACCCACGAACCCGCCGCAGCTGTTCAGGAAACCTTCTTCGGAACAGAGCTCGACGACCTCTGCAAGGAGGAGCGGATCAAATATGAAAAAAATGGCCTCGATTGTTACGACACCATCCTCGCCAACGCCAACACCGACACTTTCCCGCAGGATGGCGATGTTTTCCGGTACAAGTTTCACGGACTCTTTTTCGTCACTCCCGCCCAGGAAAGCCTGATGCTCCGGTGTCGGATCGCGGGCGGCTCGCTCTCGACCCACCAGTTCCGCGGCCTTGCCGAAATCGCCGCCGACTGGGGCCCCGGCCGGGTTGATCTAACAACGCGTGCCAATACCCAGATCCGCGAAATCATGCCCCGCCATTGTCCGGAAGTGCTCATGAAGCTCACCGACCTCGGCCTCACCTCTCAAGGCTCCGGCGCGGACAACATCCGCAACATCACCGCAACCCCCACCACCGGTTTCGATCCGGACGAACTCATCGACGTGATGCCATACGCCCGGGCCATGCATCACTACATCCTCAAGAATCGCGACCTCTACGGCCTGCCCCGCAAGTTCAACATTTCCTATGATTCCGGCGGTCACGTTTCTGTCTGTGCCGATACCAACGACATCGCCTTCTACGCGGTCCGCATCTCCGAATCCTCATTTTCAAATCTCAAATCTCAAACTCCATCCCTCCCAGCGCCTGGCGTCTATTTCCGCATGCAGCTCTGCGGCATCACCGGCCACAAACAATTCGCCACCGATTGCGGCGTCCTCCTCACCCCCCAGGAAACCGTCGCCGCCGCCGCCGCACTCATCCGCGTTTTCATCGAAAACGGCGACCGCACCAATCGCAAGAAAGCCCGCCTCAAATACCTCGTCGATGAATGGGGAATCCCGAAAACCCTGAAGGAAACCCAGAAGAAACTCGCTTTCCCACTCCGCCACCTCCCGCTCGATGCTTGCGATCCATCACTCCCGAAATCCAAGCACGGCCATCTCGGTATCCACTCGCAAACCGATGGCAAAAACTACCTCGGCGTCCTCATCCCTGTCGGGGCCATGAGCTCCCGACAAGTCCAGGACATTTGTGACATTGCCGACCGCTACGGCCGCGGCGAAATCCGCCTTACGGTTTGGCAAAACCTCATCATCCCCGGCATTACTGACGAGAAACTCGAAGCCGCCACCGCCGCGGTTATTGCCGCTGGCTTCGACTACCGCCCATCCTCGCTCACCGGCGGTATCATCGCCTGCACCGGCAGTCGTGGTTGCAAATACGCCGCCGCCGATACCAAAGGCAACGCCGTCGCCCTTGGGGATTATCTTAAATCCCGCGTTGAACTCGATACTCCCGTCAACATCCACCTCACAGGTTGCCCACACTCCTGCGCCCAGCACTACATCGGCGACATCGGCATGATGGGCGTGCGCGTCAAATCCCCGTCCGGCGAATCCGTCGATGGCTACAACATCGTGCTCGGGGGTGGTATCGATGACACACAGGCCATCGCCCGCGAAGTCTGGAAAGCCATCGCCTACACCGACATTCCGCCGCTCCTAGAAAGACTCCTCAAAACCTATCAGACCCAGCGCGCCGAAAACGAAACCTTCGCCGAATTCACCAACCGCCACTCCATCGAAGCCCTTCACGCCATGGCCATTTGAAATCTGAAATCCGAAATCCCTCATGCTCAAGATTCCCGACAACGCCCCCTTCACTGGCACGCAGAAAATGTGGCTCAAGGGCTTCCTCGATGGAATCTCCTCCACCCTTGCCCTGAGCCCGGCGTCAGAAGAACCGGCCGCTTCGCTCGTCGTTGTGCCGTCCGGCATCCCCGTGACCATCGCCTGGGGTTCGCAAACCGGAAACTCCGAATCCATCGGCAAAAAACTCGCCAAAACCCTCAGCGCCAAAGGCCACAAACCCATCGTCAAGGACATGGCAGAACTCAGCCCTGATGATCTGACCAGCATCGGCCACCTGCTCATCATCACCTCTACCTACGGCGATGGCGAACCTCCTGATAACGCCGCCAGCCTCCACTCAGATCTCCATGCGGCAGATGCTCCCGCGCTTTCCTCACTCAACTATTCCGTCCTCGCCCTTGGCGATTCCAACTACCCCGCCTTCTGCAAGTGCGGCCACGATTTCGACCAACGCCTCGCTTCGTTAGGAGCCAAGCGCCTCGCCCCCATCGTCGAGTGTGATGTCGATTATGACCAACCCTTCGCCACCTGGCTCCAACAAATAGAACGATCCCTAACAATTGCCTGAGATAGATCTGAAATCTATCCTGCTCTCGATGGTCGCCGGGCTCAAGGACATCACTGAAGGCGCGATGATCCTAAATGACCGCGGGGCTAAGGAGGCTGAAACCAACAGCGGAGTGGTGTTCCAGTCGGCATGCTTGCTGCCATGGATGACCGCTCACCGAGGTGGCAAGCGATGGAGCAGTCAAGATCGCCAACTGATGAATTCGGCTCATCTCAAAACGGAAATTTCTTCCTCATTCCACCCGCCAACTCTCCTGCGATGGCACGCACGATGCAAGTCAGCATCTTTAGTCTGAATCCTCATGAAACAAAAAATCGTCGTCATCGGCAATGGCATGGTAGGCCACAAGTTTTGCGAAAAGCTCGTCGCCAAGGCCGCTCCGGGCAGCCTTGAAATCGTCGTCTTCGGCGAGGAGCCGCGGCCAGCCTACGACCGCGTCCACCTCAGCGAGTATTTCCTTCCAGACAAATCTGCCGAGTCCCTCTCTCTCGCAGATCTCGCCTGGTATGAAGAGCGGTTCATCCGTCTAGTCCTCTCGAAGCGGATCACATCGATCGACCGCGAGGCTCGTGAGGTGATCGCCGCCGACGGAACCCGCGAGGTATACGATCATCTGGTTCTTGCTACCGGATCGGCACCCTTCGTGCCACCGATCCCAGGCGTGGAGAAGAACGGGGTCTTTGTTTACCGCACCATTGAGGATCTTGACGGAATGAAGGCTTTCGCTCCCCGCGCCAAACGGGGTGCCGTAATCGGCGGTGGTCTGTTAGGTCTGGAGGCAGCCAAGGCGATGCTCGATCTGGGCATCCGCGACACCCAGGTGATCGAATTCGCCCCACGCCTCATGCCTCGTCAGATCGATGGCCGTGGATCCGCAGTGCTGGAATCGAAACTTGGCGAACTCGGCCTCTCGATCCGCACTGCCACCAACACCTCGGAGATTCTCGGCAATGGCAAGATTGAAGGGATGCGCTTTGCCGACGGCAGTGAAATCGGCGTAGACATGCTGGTCATCTCCGCAGGCATCAAACCCCGCGACGAGCTGGCACGTGCTGCGGGCCTTGATGTTGGGCCCCGCGGCGGCATCGTGGTTGATGAATCCCTGACCACCTCCGATCCCGCCATCTTTGCCATCGGTGAATGCGCCCTGCACGAGGGCATGATCTACGGGCTGGTAGCACCAGGATACGAAATGGCCGACATCGTCGCCAACCGCCTAACCGGCGGTGACAAGTCATTTCGCGGCTTCGACATGAGCACCAAGCTCAAGCTGATCGGCGTGGATGTTGCGAGTTTCGGTGATCCGTTTGCGGAAGGCCAAGGCGTCCGGTCGATCTGCTTTGAGGACATCGCGCGCGGCGTTTACAAGCGCATCAATGTAACGGATGACGGCAGTCGCCTGCTCGGCGGTGTGCTCGTCGGCGATGCTGAGTCTTACAACATGCTGCTGCAAACGATCGTCAATCGGCTGCCGTTGCCGCTCAATCCGGAGGAACTCATCCTCGGTGCCCGGGGCGGGGCGGAGTCCAGCACTGCCGGAATCATGGCTTTGCCCGATGATGCCCTGATCTGCTCGTGCGAGGCAGTCACCAAATCAACTCTCTGCGACGCCATCCGCTCGGGCGTCGAGACCATCGACGGCCTCAAAAAATGCTGCAAGGCCGGCACAGGCTGTGGTGGCTGTGTCCCGATGCTCAAAGATCTCATAACTGGCGTCATGAAGGCGGAGGGTCGCTACGTCCGCAGTGTGCTCTGCGAACACTTCGAATACTCCCGCCAGGAGCTACTTGACCTAGTGAAGATCGGCAAGCTTACCAGCATCGATGAAATCCTAGACAAGCATGGCAAGGGCGATGGGTGCGAAGTCTGCAAACCCATCGTTTCATCCATCCTCGCCAGCGTCTATGCGGAGACAGCCAACCGCAAGCCGGTTGCTCAGGATTCCAACGACCGGTTTCTCGCCAACATCCAGAAGGGTGGCTCCTATTCGGTGGTGCCGCGTATTCCCGGTGGCGAAATCACTCCTGACAAGTTGCTAGTCATCGGTATCGTTGCCAAAAAATACGGGCTCTATACCAAGATCACCGGCGGTCAGCGCATCGACATGTTTGGAGCGCATCTTCAGGACCTGCCCGCCATTTGGGAGGAATTGCTGAATGCGGGTTTCGAAAGTGGTCATGCCTATGCCAAGGCGCTGCGTACGGTGAAAAGCTGCGTCGGCTCCACATGGTGCCGCTTCGGACTGCACGACTCGGTTTCCTTCGCCATCGAGGTCGAGCAGCGCTATCGCGGACTGCGCGCCCCGCACAAGATCAAGTCCGCTGTCTCCGGCTGCATCCGCGAGTGCGCCGAGGCACAAAGCAAGGACTTCGGCATCATTGCCACCGAAAAGGGTTGGAACCTCTATGTCGGCGGCAATGGCGGCAGCAAGCCGCGCCACGCACAATTGCTCGCCCAGGATATCGGTAAGGAAACCTGCATCCGCTACATCGACCGCTTCCTGATGTTTTATATAAAAACCGCCGATGCCCTCACACGCACCGCTCCCTGGATCGAAAGCCTCGAAGGCGGCATCGACTACCTCCGGAACGTCGTTTGCAACGACAGCCTCGGCATGGCGGCACAGTGGGAGACGGAAATGGAGTCCCTAGTCCAGAACTACAAGTGCGAGTGGCGGGAGGCGGTGGAGAACCCGGAAATTCGCAAACGATTCGTCCACTTCGTAAACGCACCAGAACAAAAGGACCCTACCATTTCTTTCGTGCCCATGCGCGATCAAATCAAAGCCGCCGATTGGAAATCCTGAACTCCCTGAAATGATGTCAGTCATATCCCATTCACCCCCGGCCACCGGTGACCCCGTGGTCTGGCATCAGGCCTGCCGCATCGAGGACGTTCCTGATGACGGCGGCTCCTGCGTTTTGTTAGAGGGACGGCAAATAGCCGTTTTTCACTTCGCCCGCCGCGGCGAGTGGTATGCCACCGACAATCTTTGCCCTCACCGGCAACAGATGGCGCTGTCTCGTGGCATGATCGGCACTCAAGACGAAGAGCCGAAAGTCGCCTGTCCCTTCCACAAGAAGACATTCTCACTCGCGGACGGACGCTGCCTCAGCGGCGATGACTATTGCGTCCGTACGTATCCCGTCCGGGTCGAGAACGGCATCGTCCAGATCGGCATCGACGCGGGCATCTCTTAAGCCCCTGCCATGAAAACCCAGATCGCGCACCGTCCGAAGGATTTGCAACGAAGTGATACGGTCACAACACTGATCGACGACCTGCTCGACGAGCAGTCGCGCTTGCAGACTCCCGTTGCGAGGTTTTCCGAGCATCATGACCGCGCACCCGATCTCGCCCCCCACTACCGTAGTCTCATCCCCCTCACCAGACCCGGGTTGGGGGAGCAGTATGCCTTCGAAGTCTCACTCGACCGCTGCACTGGTTGCAAAGCCTGTGTTTCCGCATGCCACTCGCTCAACGGCCTCGATGATCACGAAGCCTGGCGCGATACCGGCGTTTTGTTAGGTGGAGATGATGGTTCCGGCTGGCAGCAAACCATCACCACCGCCTGTCACCACTGCGAGGACCCCGGCTGCATGAACGGATGCCCGGTCGGTGCCTATGAAAAAGACGCGGAGACCGGAATCGTTCGTCATCTCGATGATCAATGCATCGGCTGCTCCTACTGCATCCTCAAGTGCCCCTACGACGTCCCCAAGTATTCCAAGAAGCGCGGCATTGTTAGAAAATGCGACATGTGCCACCAACGCCTTGCCGAAGGCGAAGCTCCCGCCTGCGTCCAAGCCTGCCCCACCGAAGCCATCCGTATCGTAGCAGTGAGCAAAGTGATGCGAGCAGAGGCCAGAGAATCAGCGCCCAATCTCTTCAATAGACAATCAACAATCAACAATCATCAATCATCAATCCCCTCTTCCTCTATTACTCTTCCCACAACCCGCTACATCGGTCGCTCAGTCCCCGCCACCGCCTTCGCCGCAGACCGCTCCGCCCTCATTCCCCAGCACGCCCACTGGCCGCTTATCTTCATGCTCGTTCTCACCCAAGCCGGCATCGGCCTCATTTCAAGGAGTGTGGGTGTCTCGCCCACACCTTTACCCATCCTGCTCATCGGCACCCTCATTTTCTTCGCCGGTATGGGAGCCTCTATCCTCCACCTCGGCCAGCCGCTCAAAGCCTGGCGCTTCTTTCTCGGCCTCAAGACATCCTGGCTCTCCCGTGAAATTCTAGCATTCTCTCTCTTCGCGCCCATTCCCCTCATCCTCTGCATCCTGCCATTTCTCCCCGATTTTCCACTCAAAAACCTCTGCTCACTGAGCACTGCCCACTCGGCACTTCCGTTAGGAATCATTGCCGTTTTTACCAGCGTTATGATCTATCATGACACCCGCCGCGCCCTCTGGCATTTCCCGCGAGCGGCGCTGCGCTTCTTCGGCACACTCGCTTCTTTCGCGGCACTTGGCCAGCTCATCACCCATTCAGAATCCTCCTCTGCTCTTATTCTGTTGGCCACCCCCATCCTTCTGAAACTCATCCCGGAACTCCTCTTCCTCCGCCATCATCGCGGCATAGGTTGGACTCCCGACGCCCACAGCGCAAGACTCCAACTCGGCCCTCTCCGAGGAATCCTCATTGCCCGCATCGCCATGGCACTCACCGCCATCGCCGTCGCCTCCATCCAACCTTGGACCGCCCTGCCCATCCTGCTCACCGCCGAGATCCTCGAACGCCAACTCTTTTTCCAATCTGTCCAAGCCCCGAAAATGCCCGGAAACTTCGGTCCGCGCCCTCACTGACGTTTGCCATGTTCAAAGCCCTCCTAAAACAACACAGCGGTCCGCTCACTCGCGACTTGGTGCAGGAACCCGGTGAGTTCGGACTCGGCAGGGTCCCCTCGCGTTTGAAACCCGCATCTACCGTGAACTCGATCTGTGGCTATTGCGCCACCGGCTGCCAATTGAAAATCCACCTCGATGCTCAGGGAAATGCCATCAATCTGACACCCGCGCCCGGCTACCCGGTGAACCTCGGCATGGCCTGCCCGAAAGGCTGGCAGGCGCTCGATCCGCTCGATTCACCCGACCGGGCGACCACCCCGCTGCTGCGTGATGAATCGGGCGCTCTGAAGCTAGCGGACTGGCCCGCGGCGCTCGATGCCTTTGTTTCCCGCTTCCGATCCATCCGGGAAACCCACGGCCGCGAATCCGCCGCGTTTCTCTCCACCGGCCAGATTCCGTTCGAGGAAATGGCGTATCTCGGCTGCCTTTGGAAATTCGGCATGGGCTTCCTCCATGGCGATGCGAACACCCGCCAATGCATGGCTACCGCCGTCACCGCCTACAAACAATCCTTCGGCTTCGATGCCCCGCCCGCGACCTATGCGGACTTCGAGGAAAGCGACGTCATCGTGCTCGTCGGTGCCAATCTCTGCATCGCCCACCCGATCCTCTGGCAGCGCGTGATGCGCAACAAGCGCAAGCCACAGATCATCGTCATCGATCCCCGCGCCACGGAGACCGCACAAGTCGCCACGCAGCATGTCGCCTTGAAACCCAAGGGCGATCTCGCGCTATTCTATTCGCTCGCTCACTGCATCATTCGTGATGGCAGGACCGATCCGGAAAGCATCGTCAATACCGAGGGCTACGAATCATTTGCTACCTTTGTTCAGGACTATCCACCTGCGGCTGTCGTCGGGCGCACCGGCCTGTCCGCAGCAACCATCGAGGCCCTCGCACTCACCGTTTCCACTCGTGGCAAGCGCGTTTCCTGGTGGTGGACCATGGGCATCAACCAATCCTACGAAGGCGTGCGCGCTGCCCAGGCCATGATCAACCTTGCCCTTATTACCGGCAACATCGGCAAACCCGGCACCGGCGCGAACTCGATCACCGGCCAATGCAACGCGATGGGCTCGCGCCTGTTCTCCAATACCACCTCGCTCGTCGGCGGCCATGATTTCGCCGATGCCGCGCACCGCGAGAAAGTCTCCGGCTTGCTCGCAATTCCGTTAGATACCATTCCGTCTGATCCCACGCTCGCCTATGATCAGATCTTCGATGCAGTGGAAGCCGGCAAAATCAAAGCCCTGTGGATCGTTGCTACCAATCCCATCCACTCATGGATTAATCACGGTCGCCTTGCCAAGCTCCGCGATAAACTTGATTTCCTCGTCGTGCAGGACATGTATCACAACACTGAAAGCGCCCGCGTGGCGGACCTCGTTCTGCCCGCCGCCGGCTGGGGCGAAAAAGATGGGTGTTTCATCAACTCTGAACGCCGCATCGCCGTAACGCGTGCAGCAAGAAGGGCTCCGGGCATCGCTTTATCGGACTTCCGCATCTTCCGCCTTATCGCCCATGCTTGGGGCTGCGGTGAAATGTTTGCCAAATGGACCGATCCCCAAGCTGTCTTCAAACTCCTCCGCAATCTCACCCGCGACCGTCCTTGCGACATTACTGGCGTCCGAGACTACGCCCATCTCGACGAACAAGGCGGCATTCAATGGCCGCTCTCTGAATCTCAAATTTCAGATTTCGAATTTCAGATTCCTAACGAGCGCCGCCTGTTCGAAGGTGGAAAATTTTTCACCCCGAGTGGCAAAGCCAAAATTTTCTTCTCCGAGCCCGCAGATCTTCCGGAGCCCACGGACCACGAGTTTCCCTTCACCCTACTCACCGGACGCGGCACCAGCAGTCAGTGGCATACGCTCACCCGCACCGGGAAATCCGATGTCCTGAAAAAACTCTGCCCCACCGCTGCTTACGTGGAACTCCACCCACAAGACGCCGCCGCACTCGGCCTCGGCCCGGACGATACCGTGCTCGTGCGCTCCCGCCGTGGCGAACTCCGCGCATCCGTTTACATCGCACCCACCGTGCAGCCCGGTCATGTGTTCATTCCCATGCACTATCCGGCGGTGAATCAACTCACCCATCCGTCATTCGATCCCCATTCGCGCCAGCCCAACTACAAGGCCTGCGCAGTTTCCATCCGCAAGGCAGAATAACTCTAGGAGACCGCAGGCTTCACCTACACCGCCAGTGAACAGCCTTTGATGGTTGCCTGAATCCCAAAGTCGCAACAGGCAAATTCCCAGGATTGGTGTCGTTTGAAGGCTCCGGCGTTGAAACTATCCGCGATCGTTCGTTCGTAGAAGGTAGTTGGGACGAATAAGGAGGGATAAGAGGGGGGCGATCTTTGAGGATTGTTGCTGTCTCACATTTGGATCGGTTTGGGATCCTCAACTTAAACTGGCAGATGATCGAGAATTCGGCGGCATCGCTGGACAAAGGATGCAGGGCGAGAGCTTTTCTTGCGGAAGAAGGCGTGTGAGGGGATACCCCGGCTCCCGTTTTAACTCCAAGAAGCTGTATTAAAAAGATCTAACTGGCGACTCGGGAGGGCATCGGCTTGCCCAGCGACAGATAAGATCATGGCTTCCGAATGCTCAGTCTTCACTTTGTAGTTACGGACCAGCCGTCTTGATTGGATGGGCTTGGCTAGGCTGTCTGGGGTCCACCCGCCTCAAATCGCTTTCCTCGTCCGCTGGAGTCCACGCCGAGAGCTACTGGTTTGATCGGCCTATTCCCCCAAGTTTGGCCGATTCGGAAAATTTTTTTGATTTCTCTTTACGTGATCTAACTTTCAAGGCAACTTATGGTTGTAATTATGCCTGTTAGCCATTTTGAGCAATCGTTAGCTGTCGGACCTGGAGTCCGCGTGGCGGCAGATGATTGCGCCTGGGATGCGGGCACGGTTGCCCTATCCATACACAATATCAGCAATACTTACAGGCAACCCCGCTTAATGCAGGAACTCCTGGGATGGCGGCCCCAACAAAGGGCTGAGGCTGTCCTTTCAATAAGGGTCGGTAATCGACACAGGATTAGCACTAAATTCTGGGAAGTGGCCACGAGTGTGGTCAGCCGATGCTCACAGGCGAGACCTGGAAACTGTCAGACTGCACATGGAGATGAGCTCTGTGGCCATGCCGACCAGACCGACCGGATAGCGTCCGGCGGATGTGGATGGCGTAGGACACACCCGCCACCATGGCCTCACTAAAGCGCAGGCATAGTTCACCCGAACCGGACCTGATCTCACTATCTGATTTCAAGCTGCTCCACGATTTTGTAAATCTCGTCGGCAGCCATTCGTCCCCGCAACTCAAGGCTGTTGCTTGGGAAATCATGCGCCGATATACCTCGCATCTTGAGGATTCTGCGAAACCCGTGCCCAAGGACTACACCTCCACCCTTGGCGATGCACGGTGGGGCGATGCCAAGCGGGTCGAGCAGATTTTCGGAACCAAGCGCGGCGTTTTGCACAGGCTTTCGGATGAAGGTGTTGTGACAAGCTGCTCCTTGGAAAGCGAGCGCTCTGATGGCAAGACCTGCAAGACGACACGCGCGAAGCGGATGTATAGCCTCCTCTCGATTGCAGAGCACTTCGAGCGCATGGCAGCCATTGGATGCAAGTGATCACCTATGAGAGTATTTTACATATTTATCCGATTTGTGACGGGTCGCGTCGTGCGGCTCACGGAGCCCCTATGAATAGGGATCGGCAGCCAGAATTCATCGCCGGCATGATCTGGAAAGCATTCGGTCCCGCTGTTAGGTGCGATGAGGCTTACGCCATCATACACCATAAACCCTCGCAACATACCTCCACAACGCGGCCCGTCACATCCAACAACACTTGATATGAAACAATTTGCAGATTACTTCTCGGAAGAAGCGATTATTGATGAGCTGTGCGCACAGCGCGTCAAGGGATCCATTCCTTTGCGTAAACAGGCATTTTATGACCGAATTTCGAAAAACAATCAGAATAGGAATGATGAAGTAGAGAAACAGCGAGATGATTTCAACGCACTGTTTCCACCGAGAAAGCTCTGGCCCGATTACCGTCCATTTCCGAACCAGAAAAAGCGCATGAGCAAGCAGAAAGTCAATTTGGCTACTTTGAAAATGGCCGTGCGCAAGCTGATGGCAGAGGATCTGTCCCAATTATGGGTAGAAAGGCTTCGTGCCCGGGCATCGTTGATCCGCTTCCGGGCATTAAAAGAAAAAGAGTTTATCTTTCGACATCAGAACATTGTCGGACAGAGGAAAAAGCCGGGATCCAGCGAATACAGGCCAATCACCAAATATCCCACAGATGATAACATCATCCAAAAACTGGCCCTGCGCTACCTGAGCGACCAATTGGATTCATTTTTTTCGGATTCATCCCACGCTTATCGGAAATTTCGGAACAAATCAGAGAAGCAAATCAACCGGGATTCCGCGTTGCGGCACATCGCTGCTTTTATAAAAGCCCACGGAACCTTGTACGTCGCTGAAGCTGATATACGCAATTTCATGGATTGTGTCGATCATGCAACCGCGAGCCAGGCCTTGCGGATTCTGGTCATGCAGGCAAAAATGAGAGATCCGGGAATCGATGTCGATCCAAGAGCAATTCAATTGTATGATGCATTCCTTGCAGGTTACAGCTTCCGCCGCGATGTTCTCGGGAAAGCCACGGAGGAGTTGAACAAAAAGGACAAAAAAGGGTATTTCGCCTGGCCTGCCGAGGAACTTGCCAAGATGCATGGCGAGCAAGATCTTGATGCGATTGGCATTCCCCAGGGCGGGGCATTGTCATGCTTTGTTGTTAATGTCATGCTCCACGAAGTGGATCAAGCTGTTGAGGGCATAGAAATACCGGATGGGCATGAAATGCAATACGAGCGTTTTTGTGATGATATGCAAATTTTATCCACCGACAAGGAGTTATGCCTTAGGGCGATGGAGGCATACCTGAGCGCCATCAAACACAAAAAGCTTCTGGTCCATGAACCCGTTGATGTTCCTCATGCAAATGACCATGAAAGCCACTTCCATATCCTGGATTTGAAATCCAAAAATCCCTACCTTTGGGCACGACAAGAAGATGGAGGTATCCCGTGGATACAATTTCTCGGATACCTGATCCAATACGACGGACAATTCCAAATCCGCCCCAAATCGATCGACAAGCAGATTCAGAAGATGAACGACGAAGCCAGGAAATTGTTTGAACGTATCCATCCTGCTGGAGTCAGTTTGAAAATGAAGCCTCATGAGATCCTGATGCGTTTTAACAAGAAACTCGTTGCGATGTCAGTTGGCCTCAGAAACCATAAACAGCCCTTGCCTGCATGCAGCGCAGACATTGAGCCCATGTGTTGGGCAAACGGTTACAAGTATTTGTGGGAAGTTCCCTATGATCCCAATCAACTCAGGGCGCTCGACCGTCATAGAGAACGTGTCATGATGCAGATTTACCGTCGGCTGGAGCCATTCATGCTCTCCAAAGAGGATCGTGCGCATGCGGATCGGGTGATTCAGAAAATCAGAAAACATGGGTTCCGTTACAGTTACTACGGGCAGTTCGCAAAGAGGGCTGAAGCGGACCAAAGCCGATCCCTCGGCAATGCTCCCCCTCGGGACGATCCGAAAACACGCTTCTGGAATGTTGTATCATCGATATTTCGTTGGCTTTGCCGAGGGTGATTACTGAGTCAACGGCATCCGCAGAATGCCGCAACCTTTGTAATTACGAAATTCACATCAAACACTGGGCAGTTTGCCAATGGCCCGTGCCAAGGTTTCGTGCTCGTGGTGGGTGTAGATGGCGTGGACTTCGGGAGTCTCGTGGCCGACGATTTTGCGGCGGACTTGCTCCGAGACATCGGCATTGGCAAGCGCGGAGGTCAGGGAGTGACGGATGGCGTGGAAGCC
>JBBARN010000123.1:0-19297 GCA_040399845.1 Luteolibacter sp.
AAACCGTGGGAGATCCCGCCTGCGGCACGGCCGGATTCTTCCTCGCGGTCTATGACTACCTCGTCAAAAACCACAAACTGGACCGAACCCAGAAGGCCTTCCTCAAGAAAAGCACCTTCCACGGCAACGAGATTGTTGCAGGCACCCGCCGCTTGTGTTTGATGAACCTGTTTCTCCACAACATCGGCGAGATCGATGGCGAGAGCTGTGTTTCAGCAGCTGACGCATTGATTGCCCAACCCTCGAAGACGCTCGATCTGGTGCTCGCCAATCCACCCTTCGGCAAAAAGAGCAGCATGACCTTCACCAACGAAGAAGGTGAGCAGGAGAAGGACGATCTTATGACGAACTCATCGCCCGCGACAAAACCAGCCTCGATCTTTTCTGGCTCAAGGACGACAGCCTCGCAGACCTCGACAATCTGCCCGAACCGATTGACCTCGCCGAAGAGATTATCGACAACATCGAGGCCGGATTGAACAGCTTCCGTGCCGTGGCTGCTGCACTGCGCCCTGCATCTGCGGCCACTTGAATCCAGTCATCCATCGGAAACCAGGTGGTGATGCAGACCTTTTCATACAGCTGGAAGAAGGCTTTGGTTCGGAACGCGACAATCCACGTGACGGCCGTTACAAGAATTGTCGCGAACTCCGGATGGTCACCCCGGCGGCTTCGAGCGCGGTGCGGACGGCGCGCAGGGTTTCGACGGCGTGGAAACCATCGCCATGCACGCAAAGGGTGGCTGCTGGGAGCGGGATCGGGTTTCCGGAAATCGAAGTCACTTGCTGGTGCAGGGCGATGTTTTTCGCTTGGTCGATGGCGGTGGTCAGGTCCTCGATCACCGCTCCGGGCTCGCTGCGGGGGAGCAAATCGCCGGTTTCCGCGTAGCGGCGGTCTACGAATCCCTCGGGGACGATGTGCAGCCCGGCGCGTTGGCCTGCTTTCGCGAGTTCTCCGCCGGGTGGGACGTAAAATACAGTGCCCGGCAGGCATTTGACCA
Source organism: Luteolibacter sp. (assembly GCA_040399845.1). Classification (GTDB taxonomy): domain Bacteria; phylum Verrucomicrobiota; class Verrucomicrobiia; order Verrucomicrobiales; family Akkermansiaceae; genus Luteolibacter. The sequence goes on from JBBARN010000123.1 coordinate 1,001, forward strand.
CGCCTTCGACTACCGCTTCAGCGAGCGTGGCGTCGCGGTTGGCTTGCAGATAAAGCGCGCCGTGGGGTTTCACATGGTGGACCTCTGCGCAAAATGAGGCGGCGATTTCCATCAGCCTCGCAATTTGCCGCGCCACCAAAGCCGTCACTTCGCCCGGCGGTAAAACCAGCGCCCGACGACCGAAATTTTCCCGATCCTCGTAACCCGGATGCGCCCCGATCGACACCCCGGCGGCGAGCGCGGCTTGGATGGCTGCGCGCATCGTCGAGTCATCTCCCGCATGGCCGCCGCAGGCGATGTTGGCGGAAGAGGCCAGCGCGATGAGCGCGGCGTCTTCGTTTCCACCCTCGCCGAGGTCCACGTTGAGATCGATGGAGCGCATGGGCATCAGCGTAAAAAATTGAGCCCCGTTTGCAAGAGGGCGGCGTCTTGTTCCTGCTCTAGCCAGGCGCGGCGGGCTTCATCGAGTGAGACCTCGCGGAAACGAATCGGCGTTCCTGGCCAGGCGCGGGCGAGCTTGGGAAGATCGGCAGACATCACATGGCCGATTTGCGGGTAGCCGCCGATGGTTTGGCACTCGGGCATGAGCACGATGGGTTGGCCGTCGGGTGGCACTTGGATGGAACCCGGCACGACCGCTTGTGAAACCAACTCCCGCGGCTCAGAAAGCCCCAGCGCCGCTCCATCCAATCGCACACCCATCCGGTCGGCCATCGGGCTCACGGTGAACACCGATCCCCGGAACGCCCGTTTCGCATCAGGCGAAAACCATGCCATCTGCATGCCGGGCAGAAACCTCAACTCAATCATCCGCCCCGGTCCTGCCGATTCCGGCCAGCCTACCCGCCATGTGCCGGGCTTCGGGCCAGTTTGTGCGGTGCCGAGCGGCAATCGGTCGCCCGCCTTCAATGTCCTTCCGAAAAACCCGCCGAAGCCCGACCGCAGATCCGTCGCCCGGCTGCCCATCACTTGCGGCACCGCGATTCCACCCGCGATGGCCACGTAACCCCGCACGTTTCGCAAGCGGCTGCGGAGATCGATTTCCTCTCCAGCCTCCACCTCGATCACCGAGCCCGATCGCAAATCCGCCCATCCCACAAATGCCAGCCGCGTGTTTTGATGAAACTTCAGCAAAGGCCCGCCAAGGCAGCATTCCAGCAACGCCGCGCCATCCGGATTTCCGACCAAACGATTCGCCACCCTTGCGGAAATCGCATCTGCCGCCCCGCCGGCCGTGACTCCGAGGTGCCGGAAACCGGGTCGCCCGAGGTCTTGCACGCTTGTTAGAGGGCCGGGCTCGATGATTTCCAGAGCGCCGTTGGCAGGCATCGATTGCAGGCGCGGCTTTCTGGTGGCCTTCGCTTTTTTCACCGAAACAAAGCGCACCTTGTCGCCCGGCCGCAGCAGGGAAGGCTCGTCGGCATCCGCTTGGAACAGGTCGGCGCTCGTTCTTCCCAACACATGCCAGCCGCCCTGCGAGGCAGTCGGATAAATGCCAGCCTGGCTCCCGGCCATCGCCACTGATCCTGCCTCGACCGCTCTCGGCGTGGCGAGTCGCGGCAGCGCCAACTCCGTGGGCAGCCCAGCGAGATAGGGAAACCCGGGCGAAAATCCGATCGCCGCCACGGTGTAATCCGCCCCTGAGTGCAGGTTCACGATTTCCTCCCGCGTCCGACCCAGCGCTGCGGAAACTTCCTCCAGATCGCCATACACCACCGGGATTTCCACCCTTCGTCCGCCCGCCGGGGCATCGTCCGCGCCGGGGGCTTGCAAGGCGGTCAACCACGATAGCACCTCCGCGCCATCCGCTGGATCGAAGTGCACCGCGACGGAAGCAAACGACGAAACCACATCCACGACTTCGGGAATGCGCTCGCGTTGCAGCAGATTCACCAGCTTCAACACCAGATCAAGCTGCCTCCGCGCATCCCCGCCGCCCGCCTCAAAGAGCCATGCCGAATCTCCCAATGCCCGCAATCCCATGCACCACCCTCCCACGGATTGTGCCAATTCTCAAGCATGCCTTGCGAGGATCAGGCAGAGCGGGCGCAAAGAGTGCTTGGCGGACGAGGTCAGGCGTGGTGGGCTCGGGCATGTCGAAGTATGCTGGAGAACAAGTGCTGGTCGTGCGGCGGTCGCTTTTGGAGGAAATCGGGAGTTTCGAAGGCATTCGGACGGCCGGTCTGGAGGAGGCGGTGGGCCGACTGTTGGAGCCCGATCATCACTTTTTCATGGATCGCGCTGCGGCTGAGGAGGATCCTTCCCACAAGCAAATCATTCCTTACTGCGTGTTCCGCTGCGGCGACCGGATTCTTCACTATACCCGCGGAAAAGCAGGGGGAGAAAGCCGATTGCATGCAAAAATCTCGGTAGGGGTGGGCGGACACGTGAACCCGGTGGACATGGGAGAAGGGCGGACCGGAGCGGATGCCTACCACGCTGCCGTGACCCGCGAAATTGAAGAGGAATTGGACCTGCCCGGGAGCCATGAGCACCGCATCATCGCGCTGCTCAATGATGACTCGAATCCGGTGGGCCAAGTCCATCTCGGGATCGTGCATTTGATCGATCTGCCATCCGATGAAGTCAGCTCACGGGAGGATGCTCTGTTGGATCTCGCATTCAGTCCGCTCGCCGATCTCAATGGCCCGATGTTTGAGCGCCTCGAAACGTGGTCGGCATTCTGCATTCGTTATCTGGCAGAAAATCCTCAGCTATGAATGAGGCATGGGCCGCGCACTTGGCGGGATTGCCCCATGGGCCGTCGTTCCGATTTGTCGATGAACTGGTATCGCTGGAACCGGGGATCGAAGGGGCCGGAATTTACCGCGTTCGCGGCGACGAGGCGTTTCTCGAAGGGCATTTTCCTGGCAACCCGATGATGCCGGGAGTTATCCTGATCGAAGCGATCGCACAACTGGGCGGCGTGGTGGTGCAGAGCGATCCGGAAGCGGGCTTGCTCGCTGATTTGCGGCTCACCGCGGTTCGTGCGGCGAAGATACTTGGGGCGGCAGTCCCGGGAGATTTGTTGGAGATTCGGGCAAAAGTCGAGGGACGGATGGGGGGCTTGGTCCAGATCGATGGTGGAGTAAACATCGCCGGAGAATCCCTTGCCACCGCCCGCATCGTGCTGAGCGGGACGGTGAGCGGAGATTCGGTGAAATGACGCCTACTCGGGATTCAGGTTGAGCCCGCCACCATTCATTTGGAGTCGGAGGCCCTTGCCATTGAAATTCGTATCGATGTTGAGTCGCTCCACCCGCTGGCGCACATCGTCGGGAGCGGCAGCCTTGTCTTGATCGGTATCCCAAGGACCTGCCCAGGTAATGTTGTTTTCCTTGTCGCGGAGCGTGACTTCCTTGCCACCGTCATTGGACTTGATTTCGATGCTGCCTTTTTCATCCATCATGCGGATGGTGGCTCCCTGCTGCACGTTGATGTTGGGAACGCCTGGAATCCCCTGAACGTCAAGACCGGGGGCTGCATCGAGGCCTTTCATGGCTTTTTCAATGCGCAGGCGCATTTCCTTCATGGCTTGTTCCATTTGGGGCGCGCCTTGTGCGCCGGGATCTCCACCACCGAGATCGAAACCGCCGAGGTTGCCCTCGATGGCACCGCGGACACGGTCGGCGAGTTCGCGCGGGATTCCGTCCAGATTGAGATTATCCAGCGGTTTAAGGTTCAGGTCGGCGATTTGATCCGGGCGGGTGCCGAGAGTGACTTCGACCTGACCGGGTTTGCCTTTCTGGATGACATCGAGTTTGAGGACATCGCCGGGTTTGTGGGACGTTACCTCGCGGGTGAGGTCCATCGAGTTGCCGACGGCTTCACCGCCGATGCGGGTGATGATATCGTTCTCCGCCAGTCCAGCCTTTGCGGCGGGGCCGTCCGGAAGGGTGGAGCGGATGATGATGCCTTCGCCGGGTTTGAGTTGGAGGTGTTCCGAAAGCATGTCTGGAACCTCGCTGGATACGACACCGAGGTAAGCGACCGGATCCTTGGCTTCTGCCGGGGCGGCGGGCGCTTCGGGAGCCGCTTCCGCATTCGGTTGCGGGGCGGGAGCCGCGTTCGCTTCGCCGACGGGCTGATCGGCAGCGGGTGGGGGAGGGGCGTCATCAGCCGGAGCCTCGATGGCATGTGCGGGGATGATGGCGGCAGCTACAAGCCCGGCACGGAAGAAAGGAAGATATATGTTTTTCATTGCGTTCTTACCTACGATGAGCGTAGTAGTTAAAGGATTTTGTTTTTAAATAATGCTGAACCCTCAATTGGTTGTAGCGGGAACAATGATATATTCCACCCTGGGTTGTTCGACCTGATAGGTTTTGCCGTTTTGGTCCTTGAGGGTGACGCGGTCCTTGTAAACCACGCGTAGCACCCGTTGTGGGCGATTGTCCTTTTGCCAAATGACACCTTCGTCGCTGGCATCGGCGAGTCCGCGGGCGAACCCGGCGGGGATGAAACGGCTGCCGGATGCGGCGGACGCGGGGCTGCCCGCTTGATGGACTGAGGCAGTGTTTGGCTGCCCCTTTTGTCCTTGGGGAACCATCAGTGCGGAAAGTCCGCCAGCGATTGCGACCGCAGCGGCGGCTCCCCACCAACTGCGTTGACGGCGGGGAGCGGGTGAGGCGGATTCGCGAGAGTGGGGGAAGCGCACGATGTTTTGCTGATCCGGGAACTGCGTGGTGGAAGCGGTGGTGAGCAGGGACTGCATCAGGGCCGCTGGCAGCGGGGCAGGGGCGTGGGATTTCAGTTCCTGCTCATAGACAGCTTCCGTGTGGGCCACCGCGGTCCATGAATCATCGGCACAGGCTTCAAGTCGTGCGAGAAAGGATTCATCGAGCGAGCTTGCGCGGAGGCGGCCGAGGTCGGACTCAATGGATGACGGATCAAATGACATAGGGGTGAATCTTATAATAAAAAATACTTAACTGGACAGGATCGATCAGATGGAAAGATCGCCGCGGCGGCGGGCGCTTCCGAGGCTCTTCTTGAGGGCTTCCAATCCGTAGCGATACCGGGAGGCAGCCGTGTTTTGGGAAATATCGAGAATTTCACCGATTTCGGCGAAGGTGCGTTCGCCCCAGACTTTCATGATGATGACTTCCGAGAATTTCTCCGGGAGTTCCTTGAGTTTCTCTTCGAGTTGAATGCGTGTTTCATCATCGGACGATTCGCTTTCAAACCAGGGATGGAATGCTTCGAGGTGGGCTTCTCCATCTTCGATGCTGGCCACGTCCTCGCGCCGTTTGCGGCGGTCATCGCGGCGGCTGAGATCGATCGCGAGGCGGCGGATGGTGGTATAGAGGTAGGGTTGCCACGCTTCCGAATCACCGACGAATTCGTTGTTTCTGATTTTCTCCACCAGTTTGACGATGGCGTCTTGAAGAACGTCCTCCGCATCCTGGGGAGAGCGGGTTTGCTGGCGTGCGAATAGCAGGAGTTTGGGACCGAATTCTTCCAGCCATGCGCGCCATTCGGATGGGGCGGGCTTGGTTTCCGGGACTACAGTAAGAGCAGGCATGTCTTTTGGGTCATCCATGAAGCGGTGCCGTGGGGTGGGCTTGTCTTGATTTCTTGCGTGGGCCCGGTGGGCTGGGACTCAGGCGGAAGGGTGGGGGCGGGTGGCGGATTTGGCGGAGCGGATCAGTTCCGCTTTGGAGCCGAGGAGGTGAGTGCCGAGCGGGTCGATGAGGAAATAGCCGGCGAGCGCCCGGCGGCCGAGCAAGAGGGGGCAGAGCATGTCAGAACGATTGGAAAGGCTGACGAGGATCTTCCAGTGAAAGCCGCCGCCGAGCAGGGCGGTGGTTTCGATGAAGATGCGTTGCTGGGAAACGCCCGTAGAGCTGCGAACGCGACCGAATCGCACGACTGGGGCGACGCAGCGGGTCAGCTCACCGGATTGGTTGGTGGTGGTGAAGTGGACCGTGCTGCCGTCGTGGGAGAGCTCGATCTGCTCGGCATGGAGAGTGGAACTGAGGGCTCCTGTATCGGTTTTTGCCTTGAGTGGCCAGATGCCGAGATCGGGCAGCGCGAGCCATTCCCGGCGGCCGATGATGAGTCGCGATGAGCCCGGTTTTAGGGCAGGGAGGCCAAGTTCCGCCGCAAGGATGGCCGAGGGAACCTCAACCGGCTCCGGGACGGCCTTGTAGGTGCAAGGAGGGTTGTGCGGACGACGTGGCAAGAGGGATGGTGGGGTTAATCCGAAGGACTGAGCAGCGAGGCGGCCATGGCCCTGGCTTGGGCGCCGCCGCCACCGAGCATCCGGACCAGCTCCTGGATGCGGGTCTCGCCACTGACGGGAAACAAACGGGAACGGGTGCGACCGCCGGTGACTTCCTTTTCAACGACAAAATGAAGCGCTGCTGTGGCGGCGACTTGCGGGAAATGGGTGATGGCCACCACTTGGTGGCGGGTGCCGAGGGCTGCCATTTTGCGACCAACCGCGCGGGCGACCTCACCGCCGACGTTGGCGTCGATTTCATCGAAGACCATGAGCGGGGTGGCATCCTGATCGGCGAGGGCGGATTTCACCGCGAGCATGACGCGGCTGATTTCCCCGGATGAAGCGATTTGGCGGAGCGGAAGGAGCGGTTCACCGGGGTTGGGGCCGAATTGAAATTCGATGGCTTCCAATCCTTGGGGGCCGGGCTCGGCGAGTGGGTGCAGCGGGGCTTCGAAGGAGGATTGTTTGAAACCGAGATCTTTGAGCTGGGAGGAAATTTCCTTGGCGAGCTTGGGAGCGGCTTTGCGGCGGGCGGCGCTGAGGGTCTTGCCTGCGGCATCGAGCTTGGCGCGGCAGGCGGAGAGTTCGGCTTCGAGGGTCTCGATTTTCTCGGAACGGTTCTCGATCGTGTCGAGTCGGGCGGCGGCGCTGTCGCGGCGGGCGATGACATCGGATAGGGAGGGTCCGTATTTGCGCTTCAGGGATTCTAGCAAATTGACGCGTTCTTCGAGGGCGGCGGCTTCGGCGGGGTTGATATCGAGTTCCCCGACGTAGTCGGTGAGGTTGGCTTCAAGGTCTTGGATTTCGAGAACCGCCGTCTCCAAGGAGGCGGTTTGCTCTCGGATCGAGGGGTCGAGTTTCTCCAAATCGCGGACCAGCCTCTGGACATCCGCGAGGCGGGCAAGCACGCCATCGTCGCCGCCGAGAGCGGCGACGGCATTGGCGGCGGTATCGACGAGGCGGGTGGAATTGCTGGCACGCCGCCAGCGGTCTTCGAGGTCCTGTTCATCTTCGGGCTTGAGGTGGGCGGACTCGATTTCCTGAATCTGGTGGCGGAGGAGTTCGATTTCCTGTTCGCTGGCGTTTTCGGCGTGGCGGATTTCATCGAGTTCGGCCGACTTTGCACGCCAGGCGCGGTGGTTTTCGCGGTAGGCGGCGTGGGCGTTTTCCGCACCGGCATAGGCATCGAGCATGGCGAGTTGGCGCTCGGTGGAGAGCAGCGATTGGTGATCGTGCGGGCCGTGGAGGTCCACAAGGTGCTCGCCGAGGCGCTTGAGGAGCGCAAGCGTGACGGGGGAGTCGTTGACAAATTGGCGGTTGGCGCTTTGCCCGATCATGCGGCGGACGATGAGCTGGGTGTCATCGCAGGGAGAGAGGCCACCGTCTTCGAGGATGGCGTTGATTTCCCGGGCGTCCGGGAGTTCGAAAACCGCCTCCACCGAGCAGGATTCCTCGCCAGTGCGGATCAGCGATTTGTCGGCCCGTTCGCCGAGCACGAGTTTGAGGGCACCGACGATCACGGACTTGCCGGCACCGGTTTCGCCGGTGACGCCGATGAGTCCGGGGCCGAGTTCCCATACGAGTTCATCGACGAGGGCGAGATTGCGGATTTTTAAGAGGGAAAGCATTCGTTGAATGCCGCGCATTATGCAAGGCAGGCTGAGGGAATCAATGGTGGTGCGCGGAATTTTTCCCTCGGTGACGGGATGAGTTTTTTCGGGTGTAGCGGTGTCGGCGCTCGCGGCACGCCAGATGCTGTGTATTCTCGGCGCGTGGCGGATTTTTCCCTTACATTTCTCGGCACCGGAACCTCTGTGGGCGTTCCGGTGATCGGCTGTGATTGTGCGGTGTGCACCTCTCCGGATCCCCGGAATCAGCGTTTGAGGTCCTCGGTGCTGGTTCGGGCAGGGGAGTTCAGCATTCTCGTGGATTCCGGGCCGGACCTGCGCTTGCAGGCACTGCGCGAGGGGATTCGGGCGATCGATGCGGTCGTCTATACCCACGCGCATCTGGATCACGTTGTGGGATTCGACGAACTTCGGGCATTTTGTTGGAGAAAAGACGGTCCGCTGCCCTTGCATGCGACGGCAGAGTGCTTGGATACACTCAAGACCATGTTCGGATGGGCGTTTTCGGAGCAAAATGTCTTCAAAGGCTACGTCAAACCGGACGGCCGCGTCATTGATGGGCCGATCCGTTATGGCGACCTGACGATCACGCCCTTGCCGGTCGAGCATGCTGCCGTTCAGACGATTGGATATTTGTTTGAATTCCCCGGTGCACGCCGGTTGGCCTACCTCCCGGACGTCAAGCGGATCCCGGCGGACACCATGAATCGGCTCCAGGATGTGGATGTGCTGGTGGTGGATGCGCTCCGTCCTTTGCCACATCCCACGCATTTTTCACTCGATGAGGCGCTGGACGCTGCCCGCGAGTGCGGGGCGAGGGAAACCTGGCTGACCCACTTGGGACATGATAACGATCATGAGACTCTCGACGGGCAGCTCCCATCCGGCGTGCGCGTCGCTTGGGATGGATTGCGGATCGATCTTTGAGTGTTCGCGGGTCTTGCATGTCGCAAATCCTCCGGGCATGGTTATTCCCATGCGAGTGTTGGCGTTGATTTTGTCAGTTGTGGCGATGCTTCCGCCAGTGGCGAGCGCTGCGCCTGAGGTGGAGTCCGTTGCCATTCTTTACAACTCGGCGGTGCCGGAATCCCGGCGGCTCGCGGAGTTCTATCAGGAGGCCCGCGGAATTCCGGCCCAGAACCTGATCGCCATCGAAATGCCTGTGACTGCGGATATCTCGCGGGAGGAGTATGAAAAATTCATCCTTCAGCCTCTTCGCGGTGAGTTTGACCGCCGGAGTTGGTGGAAGCGTGGCAAGGATGCTGGTGGTGTGACCCTGCCGGTGCTGAATAAAATCCGCGTTCTCGTCACCGTGCGTGGAGTTCCTTTGAGGATACGCCAGACTCCCCAACCAGCGGCCCCGCCCCCGAAGCCGGGGGAAACTGCTCCGGCTCCCGACCCGTTTCGCGGTCACGACGAGGCGTCGGTCGATTCGGAACTGGCGATGTTCGGCGCGGAAGGCTTGCCTTTGGAAGGAGGGCTGCAAAACAAATACTATCAGGCCAAGCGCTCGTTTGGAGATGCGGATTGCCCATTTCTCGTTCTAACCGCCCGGATCGATGCCCCTACTTATGCAACCTGTGAGCGCATGATCCTGGATGCGATCGACGCCGAAAAAACCGGCCTTTGGGGCATGGCCTACGTCGATATTGCCAACAAGTATCCGCAAGGTGACCAGTGGCTGGAATCGCTGGTAAAGGAAAACAATCGGGTGGGGATTCCGACGGTGGTGGATCGCTTCAATGATACGCTCCCGAGTCACTATCCCATGACGGAAGCAGCTCTCTATTTCGGTTGGTATGATTGGAGCTTGAACGGGCCGTTCCTCAACAAACGCTTCAAGTTCCGCAAAGGGGCGGTCGCCGTTCACATTCATTCCTACAGCGCGGAGCAGCTTCGGGATCCTCTGAAAAACTGGAGTGGCGGACTTCTGGAAAAGGGGGCGGCCGTGACGGTGGGAAATGTTTTCGAACCCTATCTCCACCTCACCCATGACTTGGCGAAGCTCCAGCAAAACCTGCTGGCGGGAGATTGCTGGGTGGAAGCCTGTTGGAAATCCATGCCCGTGACATCCTGGCAGGCAGTGGTTTTGGGAGATCCCCTTTATCGCCCCTACGGTCACCTCGAAGGCACAGGAACCCACACGGAAGAAGACAATGATTTCCGCGCCATCCGTGCGGCCTACCGCCAATGGCCGCTCGACGCCGATGAGCGCCGCAGACAACTCGACAAGGCGGCCGAGAGGACGCAGAAAGGCATCCTGGCCGAAGCAGTGGGACTCGACTTGCTGGCCCAGGGATTGACCGACGACGCGTCTGAGCGTTTCCGCAAAGCGAAGGACTTGCATGTGGCGACCGAGGACAAGATGCGAAATGATTTCCACCTCATTGCCATCGATCGCGCGGCCGGCCGCAAGGATCTCGCCATCCAATCCTTGCGAGAGGCGCGGACCCGTTACAGCGCCATCCCCGAGTCGGATGCGGTCAAGGGATGGTTGGACATTCTCGATCCGCCACCACCGCCGCCGGCGGATCCCACCAAGCCACCCGCCGCACCGGGTAAGCCCTGAATTGAGGCTTCGAAATTTTTGCCCGCTACCCCATGACCTACGGATATTTGTTGGAATCAGTCTGGCATCCGCCGCTTCTCTTTGCGGAAAGCGCCGCCGCTCCGCTTCCCACGGAATTGGAACTTCAAGCCCTCTGGTTTTCCGGTGCGTTCGGCCGTGATTTCAGGACCCAATGCGGCAAAACCATCCGCATCGTGCAGTTTGGCGAATGGAATCGGGGCGCGGGTCCGGATTTCATCCAAGCAGCTGTTGAAATCGATGGCCAACTCCACACCGGCCCCTTGGAGCTAGACCCCGAATCGTCCGCGTGGGAATATCATCGTCATTCGACCAATCCCGAATTCCGCGAAGTGATCCTGCACGTGGTTTTCAAAGCAGATGCCCGCGATCATTTCATCCGGACATCGGATCACCGGGAGGTCCCTCAAGTGGTGATTACCGAGCTCCAACTCTCGGATGCCCTGAACCGTCCCCAGCGGGAAGTCGCCATCGCCCACCCCGGGCGCTGCGTTTATCCACTCAAGCACCTATCGGCCGCTTCGGTGGGGAGTTTGCTGGCGGAGGCGGCTATCCACCGGGCGCAGATCAAGTCCGGGAGATTCCTGCGCACGGCAGATGCACATGGGCGCGACGCCGCCCTTTTTCAAGCCACTGCCGAGACACTGGGCTATCGCGGCAATGCCCTGCCCATGCGGCTTCTGGCTCAACGTGCGCCCCTGTCCCTGCTCAAGGCCGAGGGAGAGGCCGCCGAGGCGGTGTTGTTTGGCACCGCCGGTTTTCTAGCGCCCCAACTTCACCAGATGGCCCCTTACGATACCCGTGAGTATCTTCGCTGGCTCTGGGACGCTTGGTGGAAAAGTCGCGCCCGCTTCGAGACCACCAGCACCCGCGTTATTCCTTGGAAAACCAGTGGTCAGCGTCCTGCCAATCACCCCCATCGCCGGGTGGGTGCACTTGCCGCCTTGATCCGGCAGTGGCCACGGTATCGCAAAATCGCCCTCGCCCGTCCTTTCGAGGTGAAACCACTGCTCGATTTCCTCCAATCGCTCGAACACGATTTCTGGGCGACCCGCCACACTCTCACCTCGACGGCGACGCCGCGCCGAGTCGCCATTTTTGGCAGATCCCAAGCCCTGGAATTGGTCGCCAACCATCTCGCGCCGCTGGCCATGCACGAGGACGGCATGAGCTTCAAATCCTACCACAAGCTCCGGCATTCCGCGCCGAACGACAAAGTGAAGCGTTGCGCCATCCGCCTCTTCGGATCTGAAAAAGCCGCCCGCCCGTGGACCCGCCGTCTTTGCCATCACCAGGCGCTTCTGCAAGTGTATCAGGATTTCTGCCTCGAAGACTTTTCGGACTGCCACAACTGTCCTTTCCCCGAACAACTCCTCCAATGGAAATAATGGAACCCTCCCCATTGCCACCCACCTTCCTCAATGGTGCCCCGCACCCGCTCTCCGCGCCAATCCCTGTGGACCGCTTCCTCGAGGCTCTGGGCCTTGCGGGCAAGCCGGTCGTTGTGGAACTCAACCAGGAAGCTATCTTTCCCCGCGATTACGCTGCCACCCTGATCGTGCCCGGTGCCCGGATTGAAATTGTCACCCTCGCCGCAGGTGGCTGAGCCCTTCAGGAATATTTCACAAATTTGAAGCAAATAGTCATTTTTCCCTTGCCACAACGCGGTCCCGAATCCCATCTTCCGCCCGCGCCGGAGACGGTGCAAATCACAAGGAAATCCGGCGTAGCTCAGCGGCAGAGCGGGTGACTGTTAATCACTAGGTCGTTGGTTCGATCCCAACCGCCGGAGCCATTTGTGTAATCGCGCCAAGGTGCGACAGAAAGCGACTAAGTAACTCATTTAGAGTGGCTTGTGACTCCGGAAGAGCGGGGTTCACTGCGACAGGTTTCGACACGTTTTGACCCGAAACGACTGATTCGAGTGACGAATCCGGTGACCATTGATTTCCGTTAGGCATCCCGGGAAGCTTGCCAATGGAACCCGCAAGTGGAAGCGCTCCCTGATCCACGTAGGCCTTGGCCGTCAATTTTGGATCACTGTGCCGCATCAGCTGCATTGCAACCGCCAGAGGCACGTTTTCCGATGCGAGGCGAGTAGCTGTGCTGTGACGCAGCGAGTGAAGATCGGCGATCATTCCCCGCTCGTCAGTTTTGGGAATCCCTGCCGCCTTCAGATCGTGATAGAAGGCCCGCAGCCGGGGAGGCACCTTGAGCGCTCGCACTGATGGGGAAGGGGAACCACAGGCCTCGAAGTAAGAAACCAGCATTGCCCGCAAATCGACATGCAGTGGCAGGGTTGTCGTTCTTTTGTTTTTCGCATCCTTGGAGGCGATTCGGACCGTTGGGAAATCTTCGCCCAGGTCGAAATCACCCCAGCACAGAGACGCCATTTCAGCGCGACGAAGGCCCGTGTAGTAGGCCACCGCATAGACAACGCTGCGATCAGGACCGGACACCTTGAGAAGTCGCAAAAACTCGTCATGAGAATACGAGCGCCGATTGCGGACTTCCCGGCCCCGAGTCTCGACCTTTTCAACTGAGGCAAGCGGATTGCTTGGCAAACGTTCCGACTTCACAAGCCAGTTCAGGAAGGCCCGGGCACAGCCAAGGTATTCATTGAGGGTTTTGGCCGATTTGTCGCGATTTCGTCCCCGCCACTGTATGAAGGAATCCGGTCGGATCTCCACGACCTTGGACCAAGGACATTCGCGAATCAGCACCCCCATGAGTTTTTCCATGATTCCGCAGTAATGCGACTTCCGACCCTTTGCCTCCAGATCAATCACCCATTCCCGCACCAAGGACTTGAGCGGAGCCGCTACGGTCTCCACTTGCCTCGAAGGTGCAGCCAGGCCTTGCCGCTCCAGTTGTTTCTGAAGAACGACTTCCGCCAGCTTGGACTGTGCAACCTGCTTATCTGTCACTCCCAGGGGGATTTCCGTGTCCTTAAAATCCCCGTCCAATCGATAGCGTCCCGAGTAGGTTCTTGCCCGGGTGCGCTTTCCATCGACCATCCGACTACGCTTGAAAACGTGCTGTTTCATTGCATTTGGGGTTCTTGGATTCCTGCCATCAAGAGGACTTCCGAGCGCAGCAATCGCACACAGCCACGGATTTTGCGAACCGAAATCGTTCCGTTGCTCACAGCCCGTTCCAAGGTTCGAATGGAAACGCCGAGAATTCCGGCAGCTTCGCGTTTTGAGATCAGACGATCTCCCAGATATTCATTCACAAACTGATTTTTCATTTGAAATACACGTTCCGAAATCTCCCCATCCACAAGGCGGGAGGAATCCGGTGATTGAGGGCATGCCGCCCGAGAAGCTCCGCCCTGACATCGATCAGAGGCAATCAGAAGCATCCCTAAGAGGCGACATGCCGAGATTTGGCCGCCATTGCGTGTATTTCTCCCGATGACATGGCGGCCGCTATGTCCGGAACGGATCAATTATATTTCGGCATTCTCTGCCGGGGGCCACCTGTCTATTTTCCCCAAAAGCACGGTGGCGATGGATGCCGGGGAATTCAGTATTGTGAAACCGGACGCAGCCGGGGTTGCACGCTTCGGATTTAAACCGGGTGCGATGAAAAAGCCCTACCTCGCCACGACCGGCAGCGTCAATTCAAATTTTTCGAGACGGGAAACCGCAGCGCGCAAGCGTGGGATATGGCCGCCCCCCTCGCCTTGCTCGATCAGCCTGCCCCGAACTCTAGCGGCCCGCCGTAAATCCGCTCCGACGTGCGCAGCTGAGCGCCATTCTCGCGGATTGGCGTGCCGTGTTTTTTCAAGGCCTCCGGCGGCAAGGGGATGATCCCCTTGACCCCATTTTCTAGCGCAAAAAGTGAGGCTGCGGCGCGCAAAGATCCTTAATGATTGTATTTCAGATCTTTGCTCAACCACTGCTCGTAAAACGTTTTGAAATTACTCGGTGTTGGAATGTCGAGAACGAGTCCTTTGGGCATCGGTGCTTCTCTCTCACTTCGCCGTGGAAGCTTAATTTTCATGAATAGATTTTGCTGAATCGAACTTTCAGAAATAATTCGCAAAAAGACGGGGCTCTTGCCCCTATTCCAGTATAAGTATAGTGTATTGTTATTTGTGTTACCTTCATAATGCGATTTAACCGCAATCACATGATCTGGATTGCCTAAGGCTACAAAGCACGCTGATATAAGCGACTTTGTCTGGGGAAATTTCATCGTTTCATCAATATATTGCCCATCCAAAAAAATAGAGTCCAAACCGCGACTACTATCTGATTCACCCTCATTATAGCCATATCGCACATTGAAGAAGTGCAAGTTTCCCTTGATCCATTTGTCTGAAGTAACCACCTCCTCATACAAGCCTTCGTCAGACTTTGTTTGTTTCGTGTCTGCATTTTTTCTTTTCAGTAAGACCTGTGCAGGACTGTCTCCAATTTGTAACTCTCCGAGACCGCTCGGTAACATCGGCTTCAGTAGATCGAAAGATTTTCCTTTGTCACTATCGGTGGCTAGCCCAAAAAGCCCGATGGTGTCTCCATTCGTGAAATGGGTGAAAGCCACCATGGCTACAATAACAGGAATAAGTGTCTGCATGCGTTTCATTTGTCGAATAATAACAGAGTCTGTACGTAGAATGTCACGAAGAGATATCCACGAAAGTTCACCCCGAATGGGTTTGGCAACATTTGTTGATTTGACAAGGATTTTGTGGGCGTGGGGTGTGCATCTCAGGTGGGCTGGGGCGATGGCGGGTGACATTCTAAGGCGGATATTCAGTGGGAGGAGTAGGGAGCGCTGCCGAATCAAGCCGGAGAAATGCTCCATCAGGTTTTAAAATGCCGATTGATTCCTCTCAATGCGCAGGCCACTCAAAAAATCGGATTGAAGCCGAATCCGAACTGGGTTTTGGGGTGTTCGCCCAGGTGGAACGGGTTTGAGCGGATCAGGGATGAATTCCCCGGGGGGCACCACTTCTTCAAGTTTCAGGGACAGCCCCAGCGACTCATTCACAAAATCCAGCGCCTTGGCCGCAAATACCGGTGCAGATGCACCACAAAGAACGATTGGAACAGTCCGGGGGATTTCTCCTCGAAACTGGAACTTGCCGGGTCGCACCTGATAAGCTCCGCAAATCTCCAGATAGGTCCGAAGCTGGCGAGCCGCCAATTTGGGATTCCGGTAGCCATTCAGATCATACCCAGATCGCAACCGCCACAAGCCAATCTGGGTAACGTTGTAGAGTCCAAGATTACCCGCTTTTCTCAAACGTGAAGAGTCGCCCCTGTGTTTGCCCGCGTTGATTTTCTCACAGCGGTACTTACGCGCTAGTCGGTGGAGGGTCACCGCTGCTTCACCCTTCAATTCTGCGTCCGCACGGGCTGCTTTCGGCAGAAGATTCTTGTTGAAGCTGCCCCACCAGCGACCCGACAGAGTGCCCGCGTCTCCATCCTTTCCCATATACTTGGAGAAGTAGCCGGAAAAGTCGCGCACGAGCTGCATGTTCTCTTCCCGCGAATGCCACCACCGATGATGTTCTTGCTGCTCGGGAGTTGGTCCGTTGTGGAAAAACGAAGTCCACTGTTTGACCAACCACTCTTGAAATCGAGCCCGCAGGCCATCGTCTCCCAGCCCGTAGAGAATCAGGTGATAGTGAATGGCCCCGCGCCCTTGCAGTTCGCGCTTCCAGAAGCCCGAGACGCCAGGGAATCGCTTCGAGGCGGACAGCCTGCGGCAAACCTTCGCAAAGGCTGCCATGACCTCTTCGTGTTCGAAGAGTGCCACATCGCAGCCCGGGAGTGTCAGGGCCATTGTGTAGGCGACTGCGGAAAGCTTCATGGTGGCAAGCGTCCGCTGGAGACGCCGCCGGGACTTGTGCGAAAACTCAGTGACGAGCCCTCGCGTTGCCTGATCCGGTCCGCCCGGAGTGAGATGGGTAATTTTCCGTTTTGGGTTCAGATCGGGAATCCCCGGGAAATCCGCCCGAGCTCCTTCCGGCCAGACTTTCAGCGTCTTTTGCGTTAGGCGGCGCAGTTGTCTCTCAGTCGTCTTAGCGGCCGCTTTGAGGGATTCCTGATAGCCCTTCCAATTTTCCTCTGACGGGTTTTCGGATTGGGATTGTCTGGATTTATGGCCCATAGACAAGAGGGCCGCCGCCGGGGCGGTTCGGTGCCCGCTATCGCGGGCATCCGCACCCGTCCCGGCGGCGTCAGAATGACAATCGGGCGTAAAATCGCCGCACGTTCCTCCCTCCACTCCGGAACGCCCGGAGCGGGAAACAGTGTTTCTGGCCATGCGTCAGCGCCCCACAGAGCCCTCGATGATTGCCAGAATCGCCACCTTCAGTGACCCGTTCAGATTCGGCCAAGCTTCCACCACGCGCAGCAGCAACCGCAAATCGGGTGACGAATCCGGTGACCACCCTTCAAGCAACTCATTGACGCTTAAAGGGGAAGCGGTGGGTTCGATCCCAACCGCCGGAGCCATTTTAAAGCCTCGATCCTAAGCGGGTTAAGGCTTTTGTGTTTTTCGGCGGTGGATCGTGTAGACACAAATTGTAGACACTTTTGTGTCACGGGGTGACTGCTGGATCGTTATCGCCGGCTTGGAGATAAGTCCGACTCACGCATCAGCCAGACTCTGGTGCCCCGGACATTCCGGCACTACCAGACGAACGGCTGCATCGACGTGCCGGAGAGAGGCGTAGATCTCTGCTTCCTGTCGAAGGTAGTCCATTCCGGGAAATGTATAGAGATGATTAAAAATTGTGGGAAATCATTTTCAGCTATCTTCAAATGATTAAAAATTATCTGTGGGCGCATGCGTCCAATAATTCTTACATTCACAAAACAATCGGCGTACAAGCTCTGTTTGATGTGCTGCGATTCATTGCATCCAGAACCAAAATCGAAGACTTGCCAGCTGTATTGGAAGCGACTCTTGAAAAATCGAAACATTTAGATTTCTCCAATAATTTCTATCAGGCATCTGGCAAAGGGAGAGTTAGAGTCAAAAATTCAATTTTGCTGGCAGGTGGATGGATTGATCCGAGTGAGTAGCTCGGGAAGTGATGTCGCGTCGAAGTCGCGGTAGTAGTGGAAAGTGAGCTTGCGTGAATGGAGATGGATCTTGATGAGATCGGCCTCGCGGGGACCGCCGTAAAGGCGGGCGGCGCACTCGACATAGACTCGGAGGATGACAGGGAGTTCGTCTAGCAAACTGCGGTGGACGGTGAAGTGGCCTTCCTTCGGATCCCGATGACCACATCCTCATGGTGGTGGACGGGGCGAGTTCGCACAAAGCCAAGGCGCTGCCGGTTCCGGACAATATCAGCTTGATCCTGTTGCCCGCCTACTCGCCGCAACTCAATCCGCAGGAAAATGTGTGGGACGAAATCAGGGAGACGAACTTTCCGAACCGGGTCTTCTCAACCATGGAGGCCGTCCACGAACAACTTCGGGCGGGTTTGGGCAAATTCGCAACAGATTCGAAGGGCGTTACCTCCCTGACTGCCTGGCCCTGGATTCGTAGTGTCCTATCTTGAAGACGAATTGGAATAACGAATGAATCCGCAGGGGCGGTCTTGATCCCCAAGAATGGGTGGAGGATTCGCCAAATGCTGCGGGCGCATTACCCTAGTGCATCGTCAGGCAATTAAATGGCATACTATAATGACATTATGAACTACATTTCGGAGGTTGCTCGATTGCGTAATACTGCCATCAGGCACAATTTCGGAAATGCCTTGTATGCCGACTACTTCGCTGACGATGCACTAGTTCCAAAAGTGGGCAAGAAAACTTCGGATGAAAAACAGGGCTACCTCATTTTGAATCTTTGATTTTCAGGAAGGTCTCGAGGGTTCTTTC
>JBBARN010000124.1:0-18838 GCA_040399845.1 Luteolibacter sp.
AGTTCACTCAACGCCGCGTTCGACCACTACATCGAACATCGCGCCGAAGCCCTCCGGCTCCTCACGCAAACTGCCCCCCTCCAATGCCCCTAGCCAGCCAATCGCCCTGCTTACAAGGACGCCGATTTCGGAGGTCCCAAGTATCACAAATGGTGAGGCGGCTCACTACTCGGGTAACGATTCAATTTACCTAATCCGCTCGTGCATTATTTCGCATGATATACCGCCTGACAGCAGTATAGGGGCAGACAAACTGATTGAGAAATGGCAGATCACGAAAACTTCCTATTCGATTGGTAGACAGGAGGGCGATGATTTGCTTGGTGACGTGACGAACTCAATAAGTGCGGAGGCGACCCAAGTAATCCCATCGTCTAGCTATAGCGATGGGATTGTATTACTGAATCAGGCTGGCAATCCCTTGGTTGCCTTGCTGAAGATCGACTACGAACCATATTTGAGGATATCTAAGCAGGTTCACCTAAATGGCCAGTCACTTCTAATTGATTTGAATGACGATGCAAACTTTCACTTTATCAAGAGCGAGACACTTTGGCATACGGTTGCGCGTTACACGGAAAAGATCCGAGAGCAGGGTGCGAAAACCGTTGAACTACGAGGGACACAAACTACACGATTGGAGCTTGATCCGCTGGCATCTCCGCATCATCGTTAGCTCAATAGAATGAGTCCTATTCGGAATATCATCGTTTGCCTCGGACTGAGCGCGGTAGTTTTCACTGGGTGCAGAGAGGAAGCGGCCCCTAAGCCAATGACGATCGATCAGACCAAGGATCTAATTTTGAAGACTGAGTTGGACGCCATTGAATATCCTACGGAATCGCTGGAGACGCGGGCCGCAAGAATCCGGCATCTAGCCGCGCCATATGGTTTGACAGTTTCAATTTCCGATACTGTGAAGGGTTCAGCGGAGGTTGATTGGATCAAGATGCCCAAGCCGACGTTGGCGATGCTGTTGAAGCACACTTGTGGGAACCGCAAGATCAGATGGCGGCCCATTTCTGGTGGAGTCGAGTTCTTTTACAATGACTACCGGGATGTTGCCGACGGTGGAAGTGTGTCTGTTGATGAAGGGATGGATCCTTTTGCCAGCCCTTCCGAACGGTTCTCGGCATCCGATCCAGCAGAAGAAGTCGTTGATGACACAGATGACCCTTTCAAACCAACGAGGAAAGCTAACAATCCGTAAGTGGCAACCGGCGGGAAAGTCCTTCTTGAAATCGGAGCTGGATCTCGCTGGCGCCACCACTCTAACGTTGGGCAAGAATATCATGAAGACAATCATCCTCACATGGATCGCCGCTGCAACACTCGCCGGTGCTGCGACCATTGCAGACGGCAAAGGTTTCTTCCCGGTAATGGTACAGGTTGTGGACGTGGTTTCAGGAACCCCAATCAAGGGTGCGACAGTTCGAATTGAGGGCGCGGGGAGCTACAGGGAGATCGAGATCGATCCGAAGCGACAGACCAAGATTCTTCCCGAGTCACTCGGGAAGCCTGTCACTACAAACATCGAAGGAGTGGGTGTAGTTTTCTTCTTCGGAGGTTTCTCGGAATCCACGATCAATGGGAAGACCCAGTATTCGAGACCACTCGTCGGCACAGTCGTCGTCGAATATGAGGGCAAGGAGATTTACCGTTCGACTTTGAAGGACTGGGCTGAGAAGAACCACTTCAAGTCGGACACATCCTCAGTGCCATGGATCATCGTCTCACCTCCTCCACCAGAATAGGAAAGCCCAACAAGTCGAGATACAGCAACCCCTATCAGCCGCCCTGTTTACATGCTCCTTTCTGAACCAACCTCAACCCCGTGATCGACGTGCGCCCCCGCTGATATCACCAAATTTACATGCGACCCTTCGAGCGACAGTATTTCAAGGAAGAGAAGATCAACGTCTTATCGGCTTCTGATGTGGGAGTTACGTTTCAAGCAGTGAATGAGCAGGTCACGAAGGAATTCAGTATTGAGAACCTGATTGAAGAGAGTTATCAACAGGATGCGAGAAATTTGAAAGATGATGAGATTCACGATTAATTCATTCATTGGCCTAACACAGAAATAGCCGAACAATGAGGAGCGCCAACCGGCCATAGGCACCTCAATATCATTTCAACATCCCTTCAACTGAGCCGTTGGGGAGGCCGCCCAGTTTCCATACCCACCCCACACCATAATCCCAACACCCGCGTCCAACGCCCGCCCCGCTGCTCGGGTTGCATGCGCTTTGGCGTTGAACAAAAAACAATGTTTCGCGCAGCGTAATTACGATTGACGTAATCAACGGCGAGTGTATTCTCAGTTCGTGATCGAGAGTTTTGGCGATTCAGCAACAGAGAACATTTATCGCGGCTTACGGGTTCGTGGCTTACCTGGAGACATCCAGAAGCGGGCACGTCGTAAGTTGCGCATGATCAATCAGGCACGAATTGTTGAAGATCTTCAGATTCCACCAGGTAATCGACTTGAGCAATTGAAAGGTAACTTGGATGGGTTTTGGAGCATTCGTATCAATCAGCAATGGCGGATTATTTTTCGTTGGAAAGATGGCACAAAGCAAGAAGTAACAATCATAGACTACCATTAAGATCATGAGCGCATCCAAATATTTACCACTGATCCATCCAGGTGAGATTCTCCTTGAGGAATTTATCAAACCGATGGATCTCAGTCTTGCATCGGTATCACGCGCAACAGGTATTCCAGCATCGCGGCTTACTGAGATCACGAAGTGTAGGCGAAGCATCTCTGCTGAGACTGCGTTGCGCCTTTCGAAGTTCTTCGGCACTTCTGCGGCCTTCTGGGTCGGCCTCCAATCAGAGCATGATCTGGAAGTTGCCGAAAGGTCTGTCGGGGCCAAAATTAAGCGTGAGGTGACACCAATGGCATCATGAAGAAGCTCAACAAGGCGTGGCGCATCAACCGGCCATAAGCTCCTCAATTGCAACTTCCATTCCATCGCGCTGGTGGGCACACATCTGCAAATCCTGTTCATTTCGTTGATCGCACTTCGAAGGGCATATTGGCCGTTGCCGCATGGCCCTTGCCATCCTTCACCCAGACATGAAGCCGGTAAATGCCGGGCTGCGCCGGTGCCTTTACTTCTACCCGCGGACCGGCCGGAGAAATCACCGCCTGTTTCACCGGCTCGGGCATCGGAATCTTCTGATGGCCATTGTGCTTGGTGTGCTCGCGCAAGACCGCCCAGCGCCATTCAAGAGGGTCCCCATCGGCGTCATTGGACTCCACCTTCGCCTCAAAGCCACTGCCCGGAGAAATGGCGGCCCGAGGGACTCCTTGCAACTTGCCGACAAACGGAGCCTGGTTCCCGGGTTTCTTTTGACTCCACATTTCCTGCAGCACATCCGCCATGGCAGTAATATCTCCATCGTGTGTATAAATTCCGAACCAGGTGGATGTAGCTTCGAATTTCCATCCCCAGACAAACACATAACTGCCCAGACAACCGCCACCCGGGAAGATGGCCTCTTTGTAAGCCCGGCGAAACATGTCCGCTTTTTCCGAACTCGTCTGTTCCACTGGCGCGCCGGATGACAGCTTCGGGCTTTCCCAAAAGCCGCGCGCGCCCCACTCGGTGAGCATCCAGGGACGATTCCAGCCGAGTTTCTGGAGTTGGCGGCGCAGACTGAAGACCGCTTGATAAGTATTCACCCCGAGGAAGTCCAACTGCGGCGCATGATTCTTCAGTCCATCCACCTTCGCCTGATTCACTCCCGCCACCGTCGTAAAAGTCGGGTGGGCGGGATCCAGCTCCTTCACCAACCGCGCGAGGCGATCGATTTGTTTCCAGAAAGCCACGTCGCCCCCGTCTCCCTCGACCTCGTTTCCAAGTCCCCAGGCGAGCATGGCCGGGTGATTGCGATGTTTCATCACGACCTCTCTCACCCGCGCTTCCTGCTTTGCACAGTGCTCCGGGTTCCGGTAGGAAAACCAATCGCATTCGGATTCCAGCCAGATCCCGGCGCTGACAGTCAATCCGAGCGTTTGCGCCTGATCCAGAATCTCCGCCAGTCCATTGGTGGTCCAGGTGCGGAGTGAGTTCCCCCCACGCTCGGCAAGATCCTTCATGGAACCACCCCCACCCGCACCTTTGACAAAATACGGCTCACCTCCCCGCAACAGGCCATTTTCCCCGATCTTCACCTCAATCGCGGCCTGCGGTGCTCCGAGCATCGGGCCACAGCACCCAAATAGGAAAACCGCCGCCATTCCGAAAACACGCCGATGCAGATGGATTGGATTGATCATATGGAAACTTGTAAACACGGAATGCATGCAATCTGGGAGGTGGGAGGGTCGATGGTGAGAAGGACGTCACGGTTCAACAAGCTGGACTTCCAAGCGCAGGAACTGATCACTGGCCCCTGCCGGAATCGTGAGCCGGGTCCAACCCGCTCCATCCGGTGCTGGCGGCGTGTGAATGCGGCTGTCAAACAACACTGCAGACCAATCCTGCAGGTTCCCGGAACCCCGCACCACCCAAACGAGATCGGGCTTGGAAGGATCCATCCTGAAACAGAACTCCGCAGCACTGCCGGGTGCATTCGGTGGATCGATGCGTGGCAAGAGTTGCACCATCGGAGTATGGGGTTCCACGCCATGGGCGTAGCGGATCAGGTTGGCAACGCCATCGTTCGCCGTGCTCGCAAGGGCACCTGCGACGGAGTTATTGGAACGCGCGGAAGGATCATCGAAATGGAGATTTCGCCACTGGGCATAGTTGCCTGAGACACCGGATTGCAGGACCTCAAGAGTTTCCCCCTGAGGCAAGGAAACGACCGCCCACTCCAGCTTGTCAGCAGGCGTTGCGGGTCGATACGTTTGACCGAGATAGGAAAATGAGCCGACCGCATCCGCGACAAAGAGCCGGACCTCCGTGGTCGCCAATGCCGCGGCAAGCCCACTGCCCACGGGAACCTGCAAGCCCCCTGCAAAGCGGTCTCCAGGAGAACGAGAAGAAGTTAAATAAAGATCCACGCGGCGGGGTGGAATCGGTAGCGGCTCCGAAGGATCTGTGTGAACCAACACTCCATTGCCGGCGAGTCCGCCGGCTTGGGAAAGAACTGCGGCGATCGCCGCCTGCGAGGAACTGACGGTCGAGAACGTTGAACTTCCGAGCGAAATGCTCCCCGCACCACTGATCGGCCCCGAGGTTCCATTGGTTCCCGAGGCCACAAGCGTGCTGCCCGGCGAGAGCGAGAGCGCCGCAGGGTAGTTGCCACTGATGGCGAGGGTGCCCTGTGCAAGCACCACTCGCGGTGCGCCGGATGGACTGTTTCCGGAGATTTCCATGACCCCGGCACCGGTTTTGGTGAGTTCGATCAGGCTGCTGCCCGCACTCACGGGTCCGGCGATGGAGACGGTATGACCGCCATCATCCACGCTGAGATTTCCAGCGAGGAAAATCGGCAAACTTTGCGAAAACTCCACGCGGGAGCCTGCAGCAGAGGATTCCACCCGTATGGAAGCTGCCTGCGATCCACCATCCAGAGTCAACAAGCCACCCGGCGCACTGCTGCCGAGACGATTGCGAAAAGCAGACGCTTGATTGACAAAACGCATGGTTCCGACGGTTGTAGCAGTGTTGAGATCGATCTCGCGCTCGGTCAATGTGGGAGCAGACACGATGGCCGTGGCGGCGGGCGCATTGGGTATCGTCTGCGTGCTCCAATTCTCTGCGAGATGCCAAGCGGCATGATTTCCAGGCTGCAAGATCGGCAAGCCCGCATCATCACTCAGGACAATCGCCCCCAGCCCTCCGGCTGGATTGATGGTGGAGGCAAACCCTTGGGGTGCGACCCGGGTATCCAGCAAATCCCCGCTTTCCAAATGACGGATTTCCACCCGCCGCAGGCCGCCGGGCAGTGTGTTGGGCAGGATGGTTCCCCATCGCGGCGGCAGGCTGCCTGCGAGGATTTGATAAAACGGCGCATAGCGGGCATCCACCGCTGCGCCCGTGCTTTCCACTGGAGCAATCGCAAGGGGCCTGGTGGCTCCGGCGGCATCTGCAAACAAGACCGCAACGCGGCGCGATGAAGCAACACCCGGGCCGACGATCCCTGTCCCCTCCCCGGCTTGGCTGCCGAAGCGGATGACCTTCGACGATTGACTGGTGGTCAGCACATGGGCAGCCGCCTGCCCCGCACTGCCATCGTTGAGGAGGATGCGGAAACGGACATCATTTCCCGGTGAAAACCGCGAATTCCCGGTCGGCTCGTTGAAGAACCATCCGGTAAAGGAACCGGATGAATCCGCCGTGAAGGAGTGATGCCCCACTCCGAGATCGCTGCCAAGAAAACCGGGGGACGCTGTTGATCGGATCCAATTCACCGAGGGCCCCGTCGCGAAAATCATGTTTCCCGCGCCATCGCTGTCGGCCGCATCAGCCGCGAGCACGACACGATTCGCAAATCGATAACTCGCTCCCGGCTGCAATCCATCGATCCGCCCGCGCCAACAGCAAGGCACGCGTTCATTGTTCTCCCCCACCCCATCCACGCCGCCTTGGACGAACTGCGGAATACTTAACTCTGTGAGCGATAGAGAACGGATGATGGAACTTTGCACAGGGGCAAACCCCGGGGAATTGGCGATCAATTGAAATGCCCCGATCCCAGTGATCGAGAGTCCGCTGAACGAGGCAGTGCCAAAAACCGCGTTGGCGGTGAGAGTGCCACCCAGCGAACCACTACCCGAAAGCGAAAGCGTCACCGGCCCATTGTAGGAAACCGCAGGCAGCCCCCCCGCATCCAACATGCGGACTTGGATGACTGGCAACATCGCAGCGCTCAGGGTGCCGCCCGGCACGGGTCCAAACACCATTGAAGCCGCTGGATTCCCCCCTGGCAAAGCGATCCCGCTGAGGGCGACGTTGTCGAATCGATGATTCCCGGTCAAACCACCAACGCCTTGGGCAAAGCTGATTCTCACGGCAAACTGCGGATTGTTTTCAACGCCCGCTCGTCCTGTTAGATCGAAGCTGCGGGATTGGGGCGCAGCATCGGCAATCACCTCACTTGCCAGCGGCGTCCAGTTCACGCCATCGGTGGTGGTCGATATCGTTTGTATCCCCGCACCTTGGCCGGAGCGGCGGGTTTGCCAGCTGAGCACGAGATTTCCGAAGCCGGTGCTGGGCAGGGAAAAAACGAGCAAGCTTTCCAAGGGATTGTTGATCCGCAAATGGGCGGTCGTGAAACTCTGGGAAGCCGAACTGCGCAGCACCTCGGTGAGCGGCCCCGGCGTGACATTCACGGCCGCACCGCCACCCACCGATTGGCTGGGCTGCATGAAGTTGGCGGCATGCTCGAAGTCCCATTGATGGATCGTGCTCAGCGGTTCAAACACCGCGATCACCGATGTGGCCGCCACCGGGGTCAGCGAAATTTCACGCGCTACGGAATGATAAGTCCCCGCCCCATTGAGCCGCCAACCCGCAAAGCGATAACCGGTCGCGGGATTCGCCACGAGACTCACCGGGATGTTGTTGAAATAGATGCCCGTCCACGGATAAGGCTGCGCGGCCAGTCCGGGAGTGCTGCCCTTGATATCGATGGTATTGACCCGCACATGACCATTCGCGGGATTGGACACATTCACGGTTAGATTCACATCCGAGCTGATCCCGAAGTGGCTGCGGATGTGACCCCGCTGACGCGGCGGATGGGCGGTGCTCCAACCGAGCAGAGCATCGCGACCGGCGACGGTGAAGGGCTTGCTGGGATTACTGAATGCGACGTTGTTCCAACGGGCGCTCATCTCATTCCACACTGGCGCCACTTCGTTGTAAGCAGAGTTGATGATGCCTTGGAACCTTGCTGGCTGGAAGTGCGCGTTGAGCAAATCGGCGAAGCGGTTGATAAAATCATTGCGGAAGGAGGGATTGGCCAAGAGGCTTTGAAACAACTCAAATCCAAAGGGCCGCGGATGGGTCCCGTTGGCCAGCCCCGTCACATTATTGGCGGTGAAGAGTGTGGAATCGAAGTCCTTGACAATCACCCGCCAGCGACCATCGCCAAATGAATTGTCCTGCGGTGTCCTGGCACGCCAAAACACATACTCGGGCGCATAATGATCGTCTCCCGCAAACATCTTGAGGATGAGATGATCGATGAAAGAACGCATATCCAGCAAGCTCCGGGCCTGATCATAATTCGCGACCACCGCCATGTTGTTGGAGGTAATGAAATTGCGCATTGCCCAGAAGTCATCCATGTCCGAAGGAATGCCGTGATCGAGATCGAA
This sequence comes from Luteolibacter sp., assembly GCA_040399845.1. Lineage (GTDB taxonomy): Bacteria > Verrucomicrobiota > Verrucomicrobiia > Verrucomicrobiales > Akkermansiaceae > Luteolibacter. The sequence goes on from JBBARN010000124.1 coordinate 8,285, forward strand.
CACGCGCTGGTCCGTGCTGCCCACCTCGTGGCCGTAGCGGATGTTGACGAGCGCGAGATTGTCCGCCGTGAGATCGTAATGATGACTCAGATAGTTCTCATCCAGACGGTCGCGCAAAAAGGAAAGCCCCCAGTATTCTCCGTTGAAGAACTTGATGACCGGGCGCAAGCGCCCACCGACACCGCCGTAGATGGATTGATAGAGGCGGCTGAATGACACATCATTGATGCTAGGCGAGCGCAGGACCAGACTCTTGTGCGCCGTGTTTCCGGGCACCGTGGCATCCGGCACCGTTTCAGGAAAAATCGCATGGTTCAACTCATCCCGCGCATCGTAAGCCCTGTCCGCATTGATGCGCAGGCTCTTGAAGGCATTGCGGCGGGAACAATTGCCGTGAGAACGGAAGCCCACGCCCTGATCGAGGGTCAGCGCTCCGTTTTCAAACAATTGAAATCTCCCCGGCCGCTCGGAGGCAGCTCCCTGGCGATTGAAATTTCCCCAGTTGCAAATTTGGCCTCCGGTGGAAGTGACATGATCAACTCCGGCCACATAGATGCCGTTGTCATAATCGAAGAAGTCCTGCTCATTGAAGAACACCGAAACAAACGGCAACGGATAGTTGAATGCATTGCTGTTCGACACGAAATAAGTGGCGGCAGCGGAGGGCCCCGCCACTCCGTTCACATAGGCACGGGCACGCACCACCGTGGCCTTCTTCACCGGGGCTACAGGAAGATAAGTGGGATTGCTGTCACTGGTGGAGGGAATGAGGGAAATCCGGTTTGGCTGCGAAGAACGATCCACTACCGAAATGGGATTCTGATAGCGCAGCGATGTAGTGGACATGTCAATCAACGCACCGGCATTGTAAGAACTGCGGAAACGATAGGGAGTCCCCGTCAGTTTCGAGATATCAGGATCCGATCCATCCAGCGTATAGATCACCACGGCGCTTGGGTCCGGATGGCTGAGGCTCAGGGAAAACGGTTGGCTGTGAATTCCTGCACCATGAGAGAACACCACAGGCGCGGGTGGCTCGATATAGGTCGCGGAGTTGTTAGGTAAGCCGGGTGTGGGAGTTTGCAGCAGCGACCATGACGCGGCATCCGAGAGCGGGCGCCCATAGCTCACATCGGAAGGATTCACAGGCAAAACCACCGTATCCGCAGGACTCCCATCCGGTCGGGAGAGCACGATGCTTTCCCCGGCAGAGGAAATCCGGAAGTTCGTGTGAGGGGGCGAAGTGGCCGACGGCGTCTGGAGCGCCAGATTGTATTTCGCGGCAAAATACCGCTCCACCGAGGCACGCTCCAAGGCAGAGAGACTCCGGTTATACATCAGCACCTCGGCCATCTGCCCACCGAAGGTGCGGGCATTGTCAAATGAAGAACCGATGGGAAAACGCTCGAAATTCGCCAGCAGGCTGGTGCCGGTGTTGCCTGTGGCTTCCGCAATCACCGAGCCATTTCGGAACATCGAGGCCTTAGCAGCAGGTTGATCCATCGAGGCCCCGAGCAAGTGCCATTGATTCTGCGTCACCGCACCGGCAACGGTGGAATCGATCGGTGATGGAAGCCGGAGCCGAAGTCCACCTGCGGTGGTGGAGATCTCAAACACCGTGCTGCCGATATTCGCCGTGGGCCCGGATGTGTTCGCCCCACGGTAACCGCCAAAGAGCCCGGACAGCACGCCGCCCGACCAGCGCGCCACGGCGAGAAAGGTGAAATTCGAAAGATCGCTCATCCCGTTGAACGAAGCGGTCGGCAGGAAGAGCTGCTGGCTGCTGCTGCGGTTGAAATTCAATGCAGGCAGGCCATTGATGGCGTTGGTGCTGAAGGTGGGTCGCTGGGAAAGGGTCGGCTGGGTGGCATGATTCCCTTTTCCACTGGAATCCAACCAGGTGTTCACAGCCTGACCCTGGCTGAATGCCGCGCTATCCGCCTTCAGCCAGACAACCAAACCTCCCAAGGCATCCGGAGTGGCCACGGTGTTCTGCTGCCCGGGCCGATCCTTACCCGAGGCCCAGACGAGCAAATGCGCTCCCGGAGCGAGGCTGGTGCCAGCAGCAAATGTCCATTTGAATGGCAGCGCCGGATCATCCGATAGCCCCCAACCTGCAAGATTGATCGTCACTGCTGTGGGATTGTGTAGCTCGATCCAATCTTCGTAGCCCCCATCCTCATCGGCGATCGTCGTGAGGTTGGACGACATGATTTCATTGATTCTCACGTCGGCCGACAAGGGTCCGCCAAGGGCAATGAGAACGCAAAGGAGCCGCAGAATCGCGACGATCTGATGATCAGGAAACTTCATGTTGGGTTTAACAAGACGAGATTTCCGCCATTTTTGACTCCCCGGCAAGCCCGGAGGCGGAATCCTGCACGCCCGTATTCTCGCGATGGCATCCGGGAACCGCGTTCAGAACAAACGCAGCACAAGAAAAGGGCCAGGCCCCGCGGAGGAACCTGACCCTTGTGATTCAGACAATTGATGGAAACTTATTCCGGTGCGACAGACTCCTTGGCGTCTTCCACGGCAGCCTTGATCTCCTTCTTCGCTTCGCTTGCGGCGGCTCCGGTTGCGGCGGCAGCTGCTGCGGCATCTTCGCGGAGTTTGGCCGCAGCTTCATCCGCTGCTGCCTTTGCCTTCGCTGTTTTTTCCGCCATCACATCGGTGGCATTTTCGAGAGCGGCCTTCGCCTTGTCGCCAGCGGCTTCCATTTTGGAGGCAGCAGCCTCCTTGGCGATCTCGGCTTCGGTTTTCGCCGCATCGGCCATTTCCTTGACGCCTTCGGCGACCTTTTCTGCTCCGGCATCCATCTTTTCCTTCACGATGTCTTTGGGATCACATGAGTTGAGAAGTAGCGGAGCGGAGATGATACTGATGAAAATCGATAGTTTGTGTTTCATATTGATAATGGATCGGGCGAGACAGTTCTTTCTGTGCCTTGTCCAAGTTAGACGACCTCGTATCGGTGTCAAATGGTCAATTCCCCTGATTGACCGCAACGATCTCCTTTGCAAAACTCAGCCAACTCCGGATTTCCCCCGATCATGAATGAACCCGCATCCGAAACCACTCCGCGCTTCCAGGCAACGCGCTGGAGCATGGTGATTCGCACCCGCGGCGATGATCCGCTTGCGAAGTAGAATGGAAAAAGAAGCCATCGCCCAAGGAAAACACGTCCTATTCAAGGCCATGCGCCGTTTTCTCACCGAGGAGGGAAATCTTGACACAACGCGATGACTTGTTGGCCTATCTGAGCCAATTTGATGGCAGCCTCGCCGAGACCCCACCCATCCTCAACCCGGGCGATCTCACGGTGACCATCGCTGCAACCGCCGGACAGCCAGCTGCGTTCACAAGGCCCTTCGCTGAATTGGATATCACCTTTTCCCGGCCCGCGTCCGGCCTCGAAATCGGTGATTTGCAAATAGAGCCGGAACCGAAAACTATATCTTCCTCAGCTACGGTTACGCGGACTCCAACCTGTGGGGAGATGTCGGCGGCGGCACATGGTACAATGAAGTGAAATCGACCACCAACAGCGTCTCCAATCTCTATGCCGTGCAAAGCGGGATTCCGGCGGGAGGAAACAGGGCAACGCTTCAGGCTGTGCGAGTCGGCCAAACCTTCCTCCTCCTTCGCCGGCATGGACTGGGACAGCCATGGACTGTTGAAAACCGCTTTGTCCGCAACGACATGCCCGCGACAATTCAGGTTGGCATCACCGCCTACACGGATTGGAACAACGTCTCCATTCAGAACGAGTTTCACCACAACCGCACCGTCAACACCGGTGGCACCCCCGACCTCGTCGCCGACATCGACTTCTTCCGTTTGCGCCGTCCCGCCGCTGAGCTCACCGAGCCCATGCTTGGGGCCGCTCTCGTGACCCGGCAGGCTGGCGAACTCCGATGGCTCACAGGCACTTCCATTGAACCCTATCTCGGTGACCATGCCATTTCACCCTACACGCCGCCACCGATCAGTTATGATGATTGGTTGATGAGTTCCTTCACGGCGGACCAACTCGTCCTGCCCCACTTCACCGACCGCAGTGCCGACCCTGACAATGATGGCCATGGCAATCTGTTGGAATACGCACTCGGCAGCCATCCGAACAACCCGGCCAGTATCACCCGACCAAGCTTCCAGCGCCTGGGCAACACCCTCACCCTTGCCTATCCACGCATCCGCGAGAACCTCCAATACCGTGTCGAAGCCAGCACCAACCTCATTTTCTGGGATGCCACCGGAGTCGATCAAGATCCATCAACTCCGCTTGGGCAATCGGCTACCGCCACACTGGTCATCCCGTCTGACACACCCCGGGTGTTCCTTCGTCTTCGTGTTGAAGAACCCTGAGTCGTGAAGGACAACCGGATGCATCGCCCACTCACAAACCGAAATCGTTCTCATCTCTTTCGCCTGCGGCCCCGGCGGTGCCGCCCTACCTGGCCGTTTGCGAAAAAGGTGGGGTTCCACCGCCGGGGGAACCGGGCGAAAGGGGGGCGAACGATTCGGCCCAAGGAGAGCCGTTCCGTCCCACTTGGTCTCCCCGTTCTCATCTCTTTCGCCTGCGGCCCCGGCGGTGCCGCCCTACCTGGCCGCTTGCGAAAGGTAGGGTTACACCGCCGGGGGAACCGGGCGAAAGGGAATCAAACTTCAATGCCTTCCGGCTCGCCCGATTCCGAATCAAACCTTGCGTCAGCGATCAGCCGATTGAAGCCGCACCGAAGTAAGGGACGAGAGCCTCTGGGATACGGATCGAGCCATCGGGCTGCTGGTATTGCTCGACAAGGGCGACATAGAGACGCGGAAGAGCGGTGCCGGAGCCGTTGAGGGTATGGGGAAAGCGGTTTTTGCCTTCTGCGTCCTTGAAACGGAGTTTCATGCGCCGAGCCTGATAGTCGGTGAAGCAGGAACAGCTTGAAACCTCGAGGTATTTGCCATGGCCTGGGGCCCAGACTTCGATGTCGTAGGTCTTGGCGGAGGAAAAACCGATATCGCCGGTGCACAGTTCGATGGTGCGGTAATGCAGCCCCAGTTTTTGAAGGATGGATTCGGCGTGGCCGGTCAATTGCTCCAGTACTTCGAACCCATGGTCCGGGTGGACAATTTGCACGAGTTCCACCTTGTCGAACTGGTGCATGCGGATGATCCCCTTGTTGTCGCGACCGGCCGAACCGGCCTCGCGGCGGAAACAGGGAGTGTAGGCCACCATTTTTACTGGCAGATCGGCTTCGCTGAGAATGGTATCGCGGTAGAGATTGGTCACCGGAACTTCGGCCGTCGGCGCAAGGAAAAGGCTGTTGATGCCATCCTCATTCGCATCGGTGCCATACATGTCATCCTCGAATTTCGGAAGCTGGCCAGTGCCTTCCATGCACTCGCGTTTGACGAGATGGGGAACATTGACCTCCTCGTAGCCATTCGCGGCCTGGGTATCCAAGAGGAAATTGATCAGGGCACGCTCGAGGCGGGCACCCTTGCCCCGATAGACAACAAAGCCGGAACCAGCCACGCGTGTGCCATCGTCCCAATTGATGAGTCCGTGCTGGAGAGCGAGCTCCACGTGATCCTTGGGCTCGGCGATCTCGGGTTTGTTCCCCCACTCACGGACAACCGGATTCGCGGATTCATCGGAACCGACCGGGCAGGCGTCGTGGGTGAGGTTGGGAATGTTGAGGAGCAGGGTGCTTTGCTCCGCCCCAGCCTCTTCGGCTTTCACGTCGAGGGCCGCAATCTGCTCGTTGATGCCCCGGACTTCCGTTTCGATGGAAGAGGTGTCCTCGCCCTTTGCCTTGAGTTGGCCGATCTGCTTGGAAATCGTTTTGCGGGAGTTTTGGAGTTGTTGTTTCTCGGTTTCGAACTTCCGGCGGGACTCATCGCAAGCGAGCACGTCGTCAATGAGCTTCCAATGATCGCCGCCTCGGTTTTTGAGGCGGTCCTGAACGAGGGCGGGGGTTTCGCGGATGACGCGGATATCAAGCATGGCGCGGCGACTTTCGCGGGCAACTGGCCTCAGACGCAACGCGAATTTTTCCACAAGAGGCAACTAATTCCGGGGAGCCCTGCCCAAAAACGCCTTCCGGGCGAAGTCAGCCATTGAAATCGGGAAGAAGGCATCACGAATCTCACGAATCCTGATTCGGTAGCGCCTTCTGTCCGACGACAATTAAAATTGCCCCCTGGGGTGATCCGATTCTCAGGGCCCATGACCTGCTGGCGATTGAATCGATACGGGGCGCCGAGAGCAGCTTTGACTTGTGGTCTACGCCGACAAACGGGACTCACTGCGGTCCACTGGTTGGAGGAAATGATTCCAGCTTTCATCCGCCAGCCCGTTTTCGTGGAGTCCGAACAAGGGACGCCAGCGCGGGGCGAAGGGTTTGCTGCGCGGGTGCATCCCCGCCTCGTGTGGCATCTTGTTGGCTTTGCGAGTATTGCAGCGGAAACAGGAGGTCACGATGTTCTCCCATGTGGTCCTCCCTCCCTTGTCACGGGGAGTAACGTGATCCAAATTAAGCTGCCCTTCCGGCAGCACCTTGGCACAATACTGACAAGTGAAATGGTCCCTCAAAAACACGTTCCTGCGGCTAAACTTCAGCTCCAGTCGCGGCAAACGATCGTAAAACGACAGGACCACGATTTTCGGAACCAGAATCTCGATCCGAGCGCCATGGATGCGGTCCGGTTCGTCACTTGTTGAGGAGTATTGAATCCAAGACACTAGGTCATGCGTCTTGAAACGGTCCTCTCCTTCCACCTGCACCACCTGCGCATGCCCCGTGCAGAGGAGATGGAGAGACCTCCTGACGGAACAGGTATGGACCGGTTGCCAGAACCGATTCAGCACAAGCACGGGATGTTCCAGGACGGAATTCATAAACCTTTCCCAACCAATCGAAACGAAGGTAGCAAAGTCCGCCACTTCGGCAACTGAAAAGCCACGACACTGAAAAACCACGACAGCATACAACCAAAACACGGGAAAACCCGGTGAAGCCCGTCGGGACTCCGGAGAGGTCGTTGTCGAAATAGTCGTGATCGTCCCAAGTCGCCCAAATCGGAGTGGAAGCGGCATTCCATCCACCAGCACCTAATAGGAAAATCGGCTGCCGCCCAGCAATCCGTGAAGTTTCACCACTGAAGTGAGGTCGCTTGCCCATGAGCTTTCGCGCGGACGGCAGAACAGCATGAAACCGGGCTGCATGACTGAAAATGACTTCACAAGAGTTCTCGGAAAGACAGCTTCCAATTGCAGAGAGAGGAATCCATCAGGACACTTCCGCACTCCGGGGGCTTGGTAGAGCATCGATCCCTGCCGCCTTGCTGGCTGCCTTGCCGGGTTTCCGATCCTTTTCCAACACCATGGCGATGATGCCGAAAGTGAGAATGACCAGCATGACGATGTAGAATCCCCAGATGGTGGATTTGCCTGCTGTGAAGCCGTAGTTATGAAGGCCGACGCCGAGGAAATTCACGTGCCACCAGGAAAAGGTCACGATCACCGCAGTGAAGATGGAGGAGAGATGGAGGCCCCATTCGCGAAGATAGCCACCGAGACGGGCGTGAAGGATGGAAAGCATCCAGAGCACGATGAGGAGCGCCCCGTTTTCCTTCGGATCCCAACCCCAGAATCGGCCCCAGGAGTAGTTGGCCCAGATTCCGCCGAGAACGGTGCCGACGAGAGAGAGGAAGAGCGTGAAGCACAACATGCCATAGACGGCGCGAGTCAGCGAGCGGCGCAAGGCGGCATCGCCATTGTCGAGGTTGAGTCCGCGCATGAGGACGTAGCCAATGGACAGGAAGGCGCTGAGGAATCCGGCGGCGTAGCCAAGCGTGATGGTGATGACGTGGGTGGTGAGCCAGAAATTGGAATCCAGCACCGCGACCAGCGGGTCCATGTGGTCCTTGGCATCGCCGAGTTCGAAGCGCCGCGCGAGGATGATCGCAATCAAACCGAGGATGGGAGCAAGGCCGAGGGCAAAGCGGCGTTTCACCAACCACTCGACGAGCAGCGAGAAAGCGACACCGGTGGTGGCGATGAAGATGATGGTATCGTAGAGATTTCCCACCGGCGGGCGCTCCATGATGATGCAGCGTTTGACGATGGCAATGGTGCAATAGCCGACCCCTGCGAGGGTGGTGCCCCAAGTAATCCACGAAAACACCTTGCCAGCCTTGGTCCGGCCGGCGGCCCACATGGCGAGTGCGGAGAGGGTGCCGATGAGGAACCAGATGACGGCATAGAGAAACCAGTTGATCCGATAGTAGGAGGCTTCCATCTCGATGCGTTTGTATTCGCCGCGGTTTTCCGCGCGGGCGACGAAGCGATCATGAACTTCGACGATTTGCTTACGGAAGGCAGCCTCGTCCACGCTGATCGAGCGGGCCATGGTTTCGAGGGATTTGATATCCTCGATGGTGGTATCCGGGGTCTTGTTGGCGCCGCTCATCACGTCCATGATGACATTGCCGGCGCTGAGCCAGTTTTTCTCCGCCTTGTCTTCGGGCGGAATGATGAAGAGGCCGAATTTTGCGAAATTCGAGGCATCGAGCACCTGTTCCAGCAGGTCGCGCAGACGGGGTTCCATCTCGCCGTTGGAGTGGGCTTGCGATTGCTCTATTTGCGAGCGGATCTGCGGCGAGGTGGCCATGAGGGCGCTGACGTCGGCGCGCTTGTCCGGTGCACCGTCTTGACCGGAGCCGCGGAGGACTACTCCGCTACGGGCGAAACTGAAATACCCGAGCAGGCTCTCATAGACCTGCAAGTTGGAGGCTAGGTCAACGATCTGGTTTTGGACCGGATCGCGTTTTTTCGATTCGATGGCACCGTAGGATTTTGCCAACTCGCCTAGCTTCTCGCGGCCGGACTCGATGTCGGAGTAACTGTAGCGATCTCGCTTGCCGCGGGTTTTCACGCCGATGGCTTCGAGGGCGGAGGAGTTATCGATGCGGAAGGTGGGTTGTTCGATCGCGTATTGCGGGCGGAAAAGCGCATCCAACAACCACTCGGCAGGTTTGATTTTGTATTCCTTGCCGTCCTTGCCCTCGATTTTCATCGAGCGTGCGCCGTGCAGGCTGAGCATGGTGAATCCGGCGTAGGTCGAAAGTGGCTTGATGCGTCCACCATCCTGGATGGGCATGGTTTCCGCAGCGACGATGGTTTCCGGCGACCATGGCGTGTAGCCATCCACCTTGCGGACTTCGCCCTTGGACATGTTGTCCGAGACGACGTTGTAGAAGGCGGCGGCAACGCAGACCACAGCGATCAACGCGGCGATCCAGCGTCCGGTGGAAAAGGGCTTGTCAGACATTGCGTTGCTTGCGGGAGTTGGAGATCAGATAGGAAATGAAATGCGTGAGGAAGGTGACCAGCATGCCGAAGGTCACGATGTAGAGACTGTATTCCGGCCACTTGTCGGCGGGGTTGTGGACGATTTCAAAAACCGAATACATTTTATCCCCTGGCCCGGCACCGGGTGGACCATAGCTGGCCTGGAAGAAGGTGAGGCCTTCGTAGCGCATCGGTTCGTTCATCTGGATGGTCACTTTGGCCTCCGTGCCATCCTCGATCCGGGTGATCTTGCTGATGAACTTGGCGGGCTTGGAAGTGCCAGGATGGAAATCCGCCGTGAATTCATCCAACTGGACGGTGAAGGGCATGGGCCATAGGCGCTTGCGCATATCCACGGTGAAAATGCGGTCGTCCTGACGTACCGTAAAGGGGTGGAAACTCGCCCCGGCGAGGATGAATGGAGCCGATTTTGTGCCATCCCGCTGCACGATTCTCGCATAACAGGCGGCGGTGTTGGCCTCGGCATTGATCTCCTCGGGCTTGGACATGAGATAGTATCCATCGGCTTCCCGCTCCCCTTGTGTGGGTGCCCGTTCCATGATGGAAACCGGGGCGGCATTGATATGATAACCGGCAATTTCCAGATCGAAAGGTAGGTTCGGAAAACGCATCAGGCGGCTTTGTCCGTCTGTTAGATCATCGATATACTTTCCGCGCACGACATGGATGGAAGTGGAGCGCTGATCTTTGATTTCGGCCACCTCGACCACGTATTCGAAATAATCTTCCGCGGTATTGCTGCGTTCACCTTCGCCAACCGGCATGTTGCCGCGTTCCGAAAAGTGGTGGGCGACACCGCCTGCGATGAGCATGAAAATGATGCCGAAATGGGAGATCAGGTTGCCAATGTGCTTGGGCCCCTTGCGGATGCGGATGATGCCACCGAGGATCAGATTGACGAGCAGCACAGCCCCGACCCAGTAGCCGCTCGGGAGCGGCAGAGGCACCATTTTCCCTTTGATTTCAGGGAGAAGAATGACGGATTTCCAATGAAAATACTTGTTGAGCGTGGGATACAGGCCGCGATCGATTTGTTCGAGCGTGGCGAACCAGGTCAGCAGGCCGAGCAGCAACAAAAGGATGGTGGCCAGGCCGAATCCGGACAAGACATCGAAGACCTTGCCGGGGATCGACCGGGGCGCCTTGCTGGGTGGTTGGTTTGGGGAAGTCTCCATGGACAGGGTTCG
>JBBARN010000125.1:0-18669 GCA_040399845.1 Luteolibacter sp.
ACGCGGTCGCGGATGGCGTGGAGCTTGGCGGTGTTGGTGTGATCCGCGAGGGCTTCCGCGATGAAATCGGCGACTTGCTCGACATCGGCTTCCTTCATGCCGCGGGTGGTCACGGCGGGGGTGCCGATGCGGATGCCGGAGGGTTTCATTGGGCTGCCGGTGTCGAAGGGGATGCCGTTTTTGTTGACGGTGATGCCGGCCTCATCGAGGGCGTGGGAGGCATCGGTGCCGTTGAGGTTCTTGTTGCGGAGATCGACGAGCATGACGTGGTTGTCCGTGCCGCCGGAGCAGATGCGGAATCCATGGTGGGTGAGGCGCGCGGCGATGGCCTGGGCGTTTTTCACGATTTGCTCCTGATACTCGCGGAAGCCGGGTTTGAGCGCCTCACCGAAGCAGATGGCCTTGGCGGCGATGACGTGCATGAGCGGTCCGCCTTGGATGCCCGGGAAAACCTGCGAATCGATTTTTTTAGCAAACTCCTCTTTGCACAAAATGATGCCACCACGAGGGCCGCGGAGGGATTTGTGGGTGGTGGAGGTGACGAAATCCGCGTGCGGAAACGGGCTGGGATGCACGCCGGCGGCGACGAGTCCGGCAATGTGCGCCATGTCCACGAAAAGGTAGGCGCCAACCTCGCGGGCAAGTTTGCCCATGCGTTCGAAATCGATGATCCGCGAGTAAGCCGAGGCTCCCACGGTGATGAGGGCGGGCTTGAGTTCGCGGGCGGTTTTTTCGAGTTCATCGTAATCGATGCGCTCGTCTTCCTTGCTCACGCCGTAGTGGGTGACGTCGTAGAATCGGCCGGAGAAATTCGCCTTGTGGCCGTGGGTAAGGTGACCGCCGTGGGCGAGGTCCATGGTGAAAATCTTGTCGCCCGGCTTGAGCACGGCGAAGTAAACGGCGGTGTTCGCCTGCGATCCCGAGTGCGGTTGCACGTTGGCGTGCTCGGCGCCGAAGATTTCCTTGGCACGATCGATGGCGAGTTGCTCGACGACGTCCACGTTTTCACAGCCGCCATACCAGCGTTTGCCGGGATAGCCCTCGGCGTATTTGTTGGTGAGCACGGAACCCTGCGCCTCCATGACGGCGGGGGAGGTGAAATTTTCCGAAGCGATGAGCTCGATGTTGTTGCGCTGGCGTTTTTCCTCGGCGGTGATGGCGGCGTAGATCGCCGGATCGGTCTCGGCGATGCGGCTGCCGGAGGATTTGCAGACGCGCTGCTCATGGCGGCCGCCTTCGAAGGCGGTGGCGAGGAAAGCATCGGCCATGGCGATGGCGGTGGCCTCGTCGAGGTATTTTCCGCTGAGGCAGAGCACGTTCGCATCGTTGTGCGAGCGGGTGATCACGGCTTCATCGACTGAGCGTACGTTGGCAGCGCGGACGTGGCGGTGGCGGTTTGCGGCGATGCACATGCCGACGCCGGAGGTGCAGGCGAGGATGCCGAAATCGTAGGTGCCATCGCCGACGTTGCGGGCGACGAGGTTGGCGTAGTCCGCATAATCGACCGAGCCGCTGCTGTGGGTGCCGAAGTCCTGGACTTCATGACCGACGGCCTTGAGGTGGGCGACGACAGCGTTTTTGAGTTCGAAGGCGCCGTGATCGGCTCCGATGGCAATGCGGAAGGTAGGGTGGCTCATGGTCGGGGCGGGATTCAAGACAGGGAAATGGGGATTGGAAACCGGAAAGTGTGGCGGGTTTGTGAAAACGGAAGGGGCAAACCCCGGAAATCCGCAGCTTTTTGCATCTTGACGCCCGAACAGCGCTTTCCTAGAACCCAAAAGATCGAAAAATCCTGCTAATTCGGGACCTTGAGATTTCTGAAAACCCCATACCTCCCCATGAAATCACACTCCGCATTTGGATGTGGCCGCGTGGCCGTTTTTGCCATGTGGCTTGGTTGCCAGTATTTGATCCCATCCGCCCGGGCGGATGAGGGCAGCGCACCGCCCTTGATTGAATTCGCTCTGGGTTTGCCGGGCAAGCAGGCGATACTCAGCTGGGCGGGTGAACTCGGCGCACGCTATCATGTGGAGAAATCCACGGATCTGGGCGCAGCCGCCGGCGGTGGAGGAGGATGGACACGGGTGGCCTTCGTGGAAGCGACGGGGCCGATGGTCGAGTGGCGGGATCCGCAAGCTGTGACCGAGCGTTGTTTTTACCGGGTCACCCAGCCCCAGGCGGAGGTTTTCTCGATCCAGCCGCCAGTGCTCTCGTCAGATGGCGGGACGATTGCGGTTCAGGGACAACGCCTGCCTGCAGGGGCCGTGTTGGAATTGCGGGATGCTGAGGGCAATCTGGTGGGCAGTTTCCCCTTGGTGGAGGAAATCGGCGGTCGCTGGCGGGTGGAAGTGGCGGGTGGCTTCACGCCGGGGGATTGGCTGACGGCCAGCGTGGTGGGCGCGGGGATTCTTCCGACTGGCTCGACGGTGCCGTTGTCGGTCACTCTAAGCGGATACTCCGTCGATGCGCCGGCATCCACGCCTCCCGGGGCGCCGCTGGCGGCGGGTCAAATGAGCGGCAACTCCATTTACGGACGCATGGCGCCAGGCCCTGACCGAGATTGTAACCCTAGTTCCGACGATTCCGATTCGGATCGTGGGTCATCGGCGAGCACGTCCATTTTATCCAAGGCGAAGGTCTTTATGTGGGTAGCGCCGTCAAGTGAAAGACGTGGCAGCCCGACTGATGATTCCGACCTTGTAGCAGCAGGTCCGGTGGATGACAGCGATTTACGGGCAGCTCCGAGTGATGATTGCGACGATGGGAACGACGTCTTTTCAGGGATGGCAAAAGGCAAGAAGCGCGGCGATCGGGTTTCCCTCGTGGGCTTTGGCACCTTTTCCGTCTCCAATCGGATCTCTCCGGCCACATCCGGCCTGCCGGGCGAGGTTTCGTTTCATTTCGATGCCCTCTCACTGCCCTGCCCCGCCGGTCCTCGGCTGGCCTGGATAATGACCTATCGTTCCTCGCTGCCGGTCTCGTCCGGACACGGGCCGCAATGGGATTTCAGTTATAACATATCCATCGAGCCCCAGCCCTCGACAGCAGGTTCTTCCGCGCCGCGGGTGGTTGTCCGGGATGGCAGCGGACGTGCCGATGTGTTTCACCGTCAGGCGGACGGGACTTATCGCTGCGACGGTTTGTTCCGGCAGGGGAAATTCATCGGAGACACCTTCACCCTCACCTTTGCGGATCAGGGAAAATGGGCGTTTCATCCACTCGGTAGCGCGCCGAATGCAGGGAAGATTGCCAGCATCACGGATCGGAACAACGTGTCGCTCACCTGTGATTATGATGCCAGTGGCCTGCTTTCTTCGGTGACGGATGTCTTCGGTCGTTCGTTGAGTGTGACCTGGGATGCATCGGGCGGTTCCGCACGCATTTCCTCGGTGGCGGACTCCTCCGGGAGGACGGTGCACTTCACCGCTTATGCGTCCGGGGAAAGTGGTGGTGCGAAGGGCACGCTCAAGTCGATTTCCTGCCCGCAAATTGCCGGAAGCCCGCCGGAAGCCGCGCCCTTCGTATTCACCTATACGACGGGCAATCCGGATCCGAATCTCAATGACAACCTGCTTTCCATTACCGACGGCGCGGACCGTTTGTTGGAGGCATTCACCTATCATTCCGCCAGTGGTACCCGCAGTGTGGAGTATGACCGCTGCGCCACCCATGACCGGCATGGAGATGGACACGTCACGGTCTTGAAATCCGCTCCGAACAGCAGCGGCGGTTATACCATTTATGAGGTGGATGAAGTGGGGCGACTCACCGAAACCGATTGCGACAAACTCCACCGCGTCACCTCCATTCGCCAGTTCACCGGAGTTTGCACGCCCGGCACCCCTGCCGACGCCGCGACCAACCGCCCTGCCGGGAAACTCCGCGTGAGCGATCCGGATTTCTTTGAAAGCCAGTATTCGTGGAATCCTGACCATGCCCTGACGCAGATTACCGATCCGGATGGCAGCCAGTTGCGCTTCGTCCACGAGCGCGAATTCCGGCCCGGTGGTCCACCGACGGAAAACGGCAACGTGCGCAGCGTCACCCTTCGTTCCGCCACCGGTCAGACACGCCTCGTGTCCTTCGAATACTTGCTCGGATACGGCACTCTGGAAGCCGCAATGCCGGGCGGACCGATCAAGTGGATTCAGGTGAAATGCGGGCGCAATCCCGGTGGCGATATCATCGCCCAAGGACACTCGGCGGGTACGGGAGTCGGTAATGGCCCGCTGGATGTTGTGGCTAACGATTATGACTACGACGATAACATCAGCCTCTTACTGCGCGCGAAACACAGCGGCCCTAGGAGCACAGGGTCGTCAGGTTATAACGACGACGCCGATTCCCTGATCAATCCCATCGCGATGGACAAGGGGCTCCGGAGAAGGCTGCTTCCAGGACCTTCGTGTGATGGAGCTGACGTCTGTACGGGTAGTGGTCCCACAAGGCCACTAAGCGTCGCCAAGCAGACTCAAGGCGTGGATTTCGGCCAACGAAAAGGTGGAGGCCGTGCCGACGTGGATGCCGACTGCGGCGGGCCTAGCAGCGTGCTGGATGTCATCAGCGGCACTGGCTATACTTGGCAGGCTGGACCGATTTATGTGCTCGCTCCACCGGACCCACGCATCTCACGCATTGTCACAGGCCATGGTCACGAAATCACATGGACGTATGATGCCCATGGAAACCCCAGCACATACTCCACCTCGATCGCCGGCAGTGGCGCATCTTTTCAATTCGACACTCTTGGCCGTTGTTCCTCGGTGACTCTGGCTGATGGCGCGGATTCCTACACGACTGAATTAACTTACGATCCCGCGACTGCAATGCCCGCCACGGTTTCCATTGATCCCGGAAATCTCAATCTCACCACGCAGTTCCATTATGATGCTTTGGGCCGCTGCGTTCGTGAAGTGGATCCGGGCGGTTTTGATACCCTTTTCGAATATCTTCCCAGCGGCCGGCTTTCCCGCTGCGAGTCGCCGCCTATCGGGTCGTCGCGCATCGCCACCACTTTTCACTACGATTCGGCTTCCCGCCTGGTCCGTTGCGATGTGGAAAACCGCGATTCCACAGGTGCTCTCCACTTATCTAACAGCGCTTACTCCACCTTTTTCGTTTACGACACGCGTGGCCGTCTGATCCGCACCGCGCAGGAAGAACGCCCGGTGGCGGTTACCAGCGAACTCACGCCCGATTCCCTTGGAATCGCAAACTTCGCCGTTCGCGATTTCACCTTCAATCCTGCCGGGGAGGTTTCCCGTGTCAGCACGCCTGCCGCCTGCCGCGGAGCGACCGAGGATCTTGTATGTGATTACCAATACGACGAACGCGGTCTGCTCTATCGTTGCATCCAAGGTGGCTTGGGCGCACCCGACGCGATCGCGGATCAGATCGACTACTCACACGCCTGCCTGCCGGTCCGCTCCGCGCGGCTTGTCGGCGGGGCGGCGGTCAGTGAGATGCTTTGCGATTATGATGGGTTCCACCGCGTGTTGTCCGTGACCGATTCGATGGGTAACGTGGTGCAGTTTTCCTATGATAGCCAGGGTGGGGTGACCTGCGAGGTGTTCGGTGAACTGATCGACGAACCCGGCTCCACAGGGAATGTGTTGCTCAGCCGGAAAAAACACCGTTTGCCGCCTTCCTTATTCGCTCACAACATCATGAGCCGTAGTTGGCCCTCTTCCCCCCGAGACCTCAGCTTCGCTCTCGGGGAGGCATCGGCTAGCTCGCGATCACTTTTCCACCAATGGCCGAACCGGGATGAGGAGATCACGGAAGAACGTTTCGTGCCCGGCTCTACCGCGCCTCCCGTCGAGGAAATCACGGTCATCACCCGCTCTCCTTTGGGCTTTGCAAAACAAGTGAGTCGCAATGGAGATCTGCTCGCCACGTTTACCTATGACTCAGCAGGCCGTCTCGCGGGTTCATCATCCGCCGCCAGCACCACGACGATCACCCGCGACTCGCGGGGAAATCCGGAGCTTTGTGGAGATACTACCCATTTCCGAGTTGGCGGAGCACCTTCCAAAACCTTCACCGTCGCCCATCAATATGATTCTCTAGGTCGGAGGGTGCAATCTTCGGACAGCTCCGGAAACACCGTCGTCCGGGCCTTCGATTCGCTTGGCCGCCTCAGCCGCATGACCACGGAAAGCGGGATGGTGGTGACCTGCGATTATGACGGAGGCACGCCAGTGGGTCCCTATTCACGCCGGACCAGTGGAGATCTCAATGGCGATGGTTCCGCGGAAATCGTGGTTTCCAGTTTCTCCCGCTGTGGCGAGTGGAAATCATCCACCGATGCGTTGGGCTATGTGACATCCGCAACCCATGATGCGCTTGGCCGTCCTTCGCGGGTGGATTATCCGGAAGGCACTTTCGAAACCTTCAGCTACAATTCGCGCGGACTCCAGCATTGGGGAAATCGGGTGGATGGCATCACCTGCGCCATCGAGCATGATCTCAATGGCCGCCCGGTTTCCATTTCCCTCGGAAATCTGCCTTCCGGAGTCTCACCCGTAGCGGATACAACCTATCGCTACGATGGACTTGGAAGGATGGTCCGCTGCGACCAAGGAACATCCAGCGTGCTGATGGCATGGGACTCGCTCGGTGATCGTGTCGGAGAAACTCAAAATGATGTCACCGTCAGCTCGTCCTTCAATCATCGCGGCCGGACAGGTCTCCTCACCAGCGTGCAGCAGCCCTATCAGCTTCGCACAGCGGAAAACCGCGATTCGCTCGGTCGCCTGCTTTCCGTTTCCTTGGTGGATGCCACGGGCACGCTTTCTCCTCCGGTTGCCA
Organism: Luteolibacter sp.; assembly: GCA_040399845.1. Taxonomy (GTDB): domain Bacteria; phylum Verrucomicrobiota; class Verrucomicrobiia; order Verrucomicrobiales; family Akkermansiaceae; genus Luteolibacter. The sequence goes on from JBBARN010000125.1 coordinate 6,811, forward strand.
GCTTTGAGCATCTCGGGCATCACGTTTCCCGCAGCATCGCAGGCAACGGCGTGAGCACCGCCTACACCTTCCGGGGCGATGGTGAAGTGCCCGTTTCCGGAGATCATAGTTTCGGCATGCAACCCGTCCGCTGTGTCGTCACCGACGGCACAGGAGCCGTGCTGTCAGACAGCAGCATTTCCCGTGATGCGGCACAACTCGCCACATCGATCAGCACCCGCTTCAGCTCCAATCCCACAGGCGCCTCAAGAACCACAAGCCTCGCCCGCGACGGCTTGGGCCGCGTGACCGGATGGACCTCCACCCGTCGCAACGGCGCGGGATTGCCGCCTGTTGTGGAAAATGAAGTCTCTTATACCCTCGATGCCCGTGGCGACCGGATTCTTGTTTTCGGCGGACAGGACCCCGGAACTTATACCCAATCATCAGCCTTGCCGCCCGGCGATGCCCAGCGTGGCCTCTACACGACCTGGCCCCGCGGCACGCTCGAATGGGACGCCAACCGCAACCTCACCCGCATCCCCTACGCCGATGTCACCCACACGATGCAGTATGATGCGCTTGGCCGCCTCGTTTCCATCTCGAACGAGGCCACCGGCAGCCCGATCGCACAATACACCTATGACGGGCTCAACCGTCTCCTCACCCTCACTGTCCACGGCGGCTCTGTTCCGCATTTCACCCGCTTCATCTACGATGGATCGGTCTGTGTTCAGGAACTGGGTGGCGATGGCGTGGCGGACCTCACCCATGTCGTCAGCGGCGGCATCCGGCACTGCATCAGCACGCGGAACGGCACGATTTACTATCCACACCGTAGTAACCTGACCTACATCGGACCTTGTGATGCCTCAGAAGTGATCACCAGCGCGACCGGATCCGTTGTCGAGCACCGCACATGCGATGGCGAAGGCAGGGCGATCTATCTGTCACCCGATGGCTTGCCATCTTCCACGGGAACCAGCGTCACTCCGATCCGCTGGACAGCACCGGAGTGCCTAAACGTCCCGAATACCCGGACATGCACGTGTGGCACGGGGGATTTCTACTTTCCAAGCCTCCGGAAAGGAGGACCTAGATTTTCAGGTGTGCAAGGCTATAGAATGGGTCAAATAAACTCATTGGGAAGATAAAGATATTAGTAGGTAGCTTTTCACTTATCGATCACGGCCGCCGAGTGATCCACGCCTTGCTCCACAGATCACGCGGTTGAGTGGCCAAATCCGTTTCAGGATCGATGAGCGGCGCGGCTTTCCCTCCGTTGAGGCTTACCACAGCATCCACCCGGACCTCCACTTGTATGCCATATTCCTTGCGGTATTCTTCTGCCAGATGGATGGCGAATTGATGAATCAGGTCCGGTTGCCCGGGGAGGCGCTGCTTTTGTCGTTCGGTTAGAAAATCCCCGGGTTCGATGCCCCACTCCTGCCCGCTCTTCGGATCGCGCACCCGGAACACAAGATCATCGCACTGCTTGTCGCGCAGTTTCATTCGCCACGAAAAAAGATGTCCCTCTTCGGTCCACGCCACATCGCCCGGATAGAGCCAATGGCGGAATGGCAACAGCAATTGTACCGCCACCCACAACGCCATGCCCGCCAGCACGAGCCGCGGGAGGGACGCGCTCGGATTTTGCCGCAATGGCTTTTCAATACGCCCGAAGCGCAGCCAATCCGGTGGGAAAAACAGCAAGGAAGCTGCGATCATCATCCACGGGAAAATCCCGATATCGAAGATCCAGGCGTTCATCCCGTTGAAACAAAGCACCAACACATAACCCGCCAATCGGGTCCGTTTCCACAACAACAGCGGCACAAAGGCCAGATCCAGAACCAGCCCGCCATAACTGAACAGATAGACCATCCATTCCTCGGTGAACCATTTTCCAATCCACGGATAATCGGAGCGCCTCGCCAGCCACATCCGCAAGGGCTCGCCACGCAGCCAGTCACCATTCAGCTTGGCGATCCCGCCATAGAAATAGGGAATCCCGATCTGGATCCGCAACAGCCAGATCCATACCTGCGGAATCGTCCGATTGCGGGGTTCCGCCTGTCGCAGTGCATCCATCGACCAGATCCTGTTGGCAGGCGCGAAGATCATCAGGAAGGCGATCAGGCAGATCAGATACAAATGGTTGAGATACTCTGCGGCATCAATAAGGAACACATGGGTGATTCCCAAAAACAAAACCATAGCAGCTACCCTGTAAAACAAACCGATCGCCACCATCAGGGATGCGGCAGCCATCAGCACGAATGCCGGAATCATGCCATCTCCCGGCCAAGGCCGCACCCAATCGAAGCCAAGGAAGGTGAAATGAAACTCCGGAGAAACATACAACTCCCGCACCCATCCGTTTTTCAGATAGACCAGTGACTCCACCAACATCAGCAGCCCGAAGGCAATGCGGAATACCGCGAGCGATGCCGCATCCACCGGCACAGTGAGAACCGGATGCCGGAGAAGGGAGGTGCTCCGTGTTTGGGTTTTCATCTTGCTTGCAAAGGGTTTTCAGAAAAATCCCGCGCTTGGCTGCGCTGGCCGGGAGGTCACTCCGCAGCCCGCACGTCCTGAATGATGAGCTGCAAGGTCGTCCGCCCGCGGAAGGTGTTTCGATCAATCGTGAACGCCACATCCCAAGGCGGATCCGGCAAAGGATATTCGCCACCGCCGAAGAACACGGCATCCTGTTCGTGATATCCCTGCCGCAGCATGAACCGCAAATGGTGGTTCTTCATGTGCAGCGGCGGACGGCTCAGGCCGACTTTGCGTGAAATGAAAACTGGCTGCGGATTTCCGGAGCCGAAGGGCTGGAGCAAATCATAACTCGCGAGGAATTCGAGCGAGAGTTGGTCGAAGGTGATTTCCGCATCGTAAACCAACTTCGGCCGCCGCTGCTCCTCGCTGGTGTTGGCGAGCACGTATTCGGCGAATCTTTTGCGGAACTCATCCATTTTCCCCTCTGCGATGGAAAGACCCGCCGCCATCGCATGGCCTCCCCCTGCGATCAAATGATCCTCGCAGGCGCGGATCGCCTCCACCAACGAGACGCCGTCAATGCTCCGTCCCGAACCTTTTCCGATGCCTGAGTCATCAATCGCCACCACGAATGTCGGCTTGTAATATTGCCGCATCAAGCGCGATGCCACGATGCCCACCACGCCGTGATGCCACGAACGCGATCCCAGAACAATCACCGGATCGCGCGCCGGATCGAAGTCGCGGGCCAGCATTTCCACCGCCTCGCGCCGGATCAGCCCTTCGTGGTTCTGCCGCTCTTTGTTGTAGGCATCGAGTTTCTGGGCAAGGTCGCGAGCAAGCCTGCGGCAATCGGTGGTCAGAGTGGCGAGCGCATCCTCCGGGGCATCCATCCGCCCCGCCGCATTCAGCCGCGGCCCGATCCGGAAACCGACGTCCATCGAGGTCGCCGTGCCGTTCATCCCGGTCACATCCTGAAGCGCGCGCAGCCCGGGGTTGAGCGTGTTGGGAAGGTGTTTCAATCCATGCCGCACCATCAAGCGGTTCTCACCCACCATCGGCACGATGTCGGAAATGGTCGCCACCGCCACCAGATCGATCAACTCCTTGAGATCCAGATCCGTCTGCCGGGTTTTCAATAGCGCGTGGCCGAGTTTAAAAACCACCCCAGCCGCACAAAGATAGGTGAAATCCTCGCCGCATTTCGGATTTACCAGCGCACAACAATCCGGCCGCTGACCTGGGATCGGCTCGTGGTGATCGACAATCAACACGTCCACCCCATCTGCCCGAAGCATCGCCACCTCGGAAATCGACACCGTCCCGCAATCCACCGTGATCAACAAATCCGGCTTCTCCCCCTCGCTCATGCAGCGGGCGATCGCCGCCACACTCAACCCATACCCCTCCGGCCCGCGCCGTGGGATGAAATGCCGCGGCTCGACCCCATAGGCCATAAGGATCCGCCGCATCAGGGTGATCGACGACACGCCATCGACATCATAGTCGCCGAAAATGCAGATTTTCTCCTTCCTGTCGATTGCGCCCAGGATCCGCTCGACCGCCGGTTTCATGTCCGGAATCAGGAACGGATCCGCCAAGTCCCGAAGCTTCGGGCGCAAGTAGCCCTCCAAATCCACCCCCGGAGGCAGGCCCCGTTGGCGGATGAGGTGTTCCAGAATCGGCGGAAACGAGCTCGACGACCCGTTGTCCTGTTTTTGGAACGGTTCGCCGCGCGGAATCCATCTGAAAGGCTGGGCTCGCATGAATGCCCCGGACCTTAGAAGCGGTTGCCAACATCGCACAAGACCCAAACCGATATCCTCCGCTTGAATGTCCGATTGGAACCTTGCAATCGACACAAAATACGAAGGTCTTCCCCTATGTGCTGGTCTTCCGGATTCGCGGCGAACAGATCCAGGTAGCCGCTGTCATGCATACCAGCCGCAGGCCCCAGTATTGGGAAAATCGGGGCTGAATTAGCCCAGCGACGCAGGCCCACAATTTTGGCGCGCATTTCCGCACGTTGCGACAGCTTGTCACCCACAGGCTGCGCCAAAATGTCGCGATTTGCCCTGTTTTTGACTCCGCCCCATCCATCGTTGAAATCAAAAATTCACTCAAAACCAATCACTTAGAACTGCAATCGCCCATCTGGCACATCCCTTGCGAAAGTCGCACTCACGAATCACCCGCCTACCCGGCTAACCTCAACGGAAATCATCTTATGTCCAAAATCCTCGGAATCGACCTCGGAACCACCAACTCGTGTATGGCTGTCATGGAAGGCGGCGAGTCCACCGTGCTTGAAAACTCGGAAGGCGCACGCACCACCCCATCCGTTGTAGCCTTCGCCAAAAACGGCGAGCGCCTCGTCGGCCAAGCCGCCAAGCGCCAGGCCGTCACCAACCCGCAAAACACGATTTTCTCCGCCAAGCGCCTGATCGGCCGCAAGTTTTCCGAACTCAAGGAAGCGGACAAACGCATGCCCTACACTATCGTCGCCGCCGCCAATGGCGACGCCCATATCCAGGTGGAAGTGGCCGGTGAAAAGAAAACCTACTCGCCACAAGAAATCGCCGCCATGGTGCTCGGCAAGCTGAAGGCCGATGCCGAAGCGAAACTCGGTGAAAAAATCACCCAGGCCGTCATCACGGTCCCCGCCTATTTCAACGACTCCCAGCGCAATGCCACCAAGGCCGCTGGCGAAATTGCCGGCCTCGAAGTGCTCCGCATCATCAACGAACCCACCGCCGCAGCCCTCGCCTACGGACTCGACAAGAAGTCCGACGAAAAAATCGCCGTCTACGACCTCGGCGGCGGCACCTTCGATATCTCGGTTCTCGAAATCGGCGATGGCGTTTTCGAAGTTCTCGCCACCGATGGCGACACCTCCCTCGGCGGTGACGACTGGGACAACACGCTCATCCAGTGGATCGTCGGCGAGTTCAAGAAGGACCAAGGCATCGACCTTTCCGGCCAGCCCGACGCGCTCCAACGCATCAAGGAGGAAGCGGAAAAAGCCAAGATCGCCCTTTCCTCCACCCAATCCTACGACATCAGCCTGCCCTTCATCACGGCCGATGCCACCGGACCGAAGCACATCCAACTCACCCTCACCCGGTCGAAGCTGGAGCAGCTCACCGACACCCTCTTCGAGCGCACCAAGAAGCCCGTCCGCGATTGCCTCAAGGAAGCCGGCCTCTCCGCATCGCAAATCAACGAGCTCGTCCTCGTCGGCGGCATGACCCGCATGCCGAAAGTGGTCGAGATCGCCCGCGAACTCGCCGGCCAGACTCCTCACCAAGGCGTGAACCCGGATGAAGTCGTGGCCATCGGCGCAGCCATCCAAGGCGGCGTGCTCCGTGGCGACGTGAAGGACGTGCTCCTCCTCGACGTCAGCCCGCTCACTCTTTCCATCGAAACGGAAGGCTCGCGCGCCACTCCGATGATCGAGCGCAACACCACCATCCCGGCCAAGAAATCGCAGATCTTCTCCACCGCATCCGACAACCAGCCGGCCGTGGACATCCGCATCTGCCAAGGTGAGCGCCCGATGTTTTCCGACAACAAACTGTTAGGAAACTTCAAGCTCGACGGCATTGCCCCCGCCCGTCGCGGCGAGCCGCAAATCGAAGTCACCTTCGACATCGACGCCAACGGCATCCTCCACGTCTCCGCCAAGGACAAACAATCCGGCAAGGAACAGAAAATCTCCATCCAAGGCTCCTCCGGCCTTTCCAAGGACGAGATCGAAAAAGCCAAGCGCGACGCCGAAGCCCACGCCGATGAAGACAAGAAGCGCGTGGAAAAGGTCGATGCCAAAAACAAAGCCGACAACCTCGTCTTCAACGTCGAAAAACAACTCGCCGAACTCGGCGACAACGCCCCGGCCGAACTCAAGGAAATGCTCAACGGCAAGATCCAAGCCGTGAAGGACGCCATCTCCAGCGACAACGTCGACACCATCAACAGCGCCGTCTCCGACCTCGAAGGTTCGCTCCAAGCCCTCGCCCAAGCTGCCCAAAGCGCCCAAGCCGGAGCCCAACCCGAGCCCGATGTCGAACCCGCCGCCGAACAAGCCTCCAACGAGCCCAAGCAAGCCAAAGGCAAAGTCGTCGATGCGGAAGTGGTGGATTAAGACAGAAGACAGAAGATATGATTCAAGACTTCAAGACCCAAGACCTAAGAAAACAAGCGCCTCTTCAGCCCCAACGGGGCACCATTCGATAGCCCAGGGCATCGCCCTGGGTAAGGCAGAAAATAGAAATCCAAGCCCTGAAAGGGCGACACCCTCTTCAATGCTCCCCACCAAACACCAACGTCTCGCCGCGCTGCGTCCGCTCTCCCCTGAGTCGGTCGCCAGTCTTGCCGCGGCGTGGGATGTGCGGATGGTGCATGAGTCCAATGCGATCGAAGGCAACTCCCTCACGCTCCGCGAAACCGAACTCGTCCTTTCCAGGGGAGTGACGGTCTCCGGCAAGCCACTGAAGGACCACATCGAGGCACTTAACCTCGCCAAGGCTTGGGACAAGGTCAAAGCTCTGGCGAAGCCCGATTCAAATCTCAGCGAAAGAGATTTGCTGGACCTCCATCAAATCATCCTCACTCGCGTCGAAGATGACTTCGCCGGATCCTATCGCAGAGGCGCGGTCCGCATCGCTGGTTCAAATCACGTTCCACCGAACGCAATCAAGGTCCCCGACCTGATGGAGGACCTTTTCAAGGAATCCCAAACCATCACCGAACCCATCGAACGAGCCGCAAAGCTCCACCATGGCATCGCCTCCATCCATCCTTTCACCGATGGAAACGGCCGCACCGCTCGCCTCGCGATGAACTTCGTGCTACTCGCCGCAGGCTATCCCCCTATCTCCATCCCCACGGAACTCCGCAAGGACTATTACACCGCCCTCGAAGCCGCCGACTCCGGCGATTTCAAAACCTGGCAAAACTTCCTCACCGAACAACTCGACCACGAACTCGATCAATGGCTCTCCGCTCTCGAAGACACAAGACCCAAGACTTGAAGACTCAAGAATGGATACTGATGGCGAAACCTTCGCGATCTCTTCCTCTTCTCTTGTGTCTTGCGTCTTGAAGTCTTGCGTCTCTCTCACCAACAAAACCAAACCACCAACAAAACACATAACTAATATGGCTAACATCAAACCACTCGGACAACGTGTCCTCGTCAAGCGCATCGAAGCCGATGCCATCAGCGCCGGCGGCATCGTCCTTCCGGACACCGCCAAGGAAAAACCGCAGGAAGCTGAAGTGCTCAGCCTCGGCACTGGCGGCAAGGACGACAATGGCAAGGCCATCGAGTTCACCGTGAAAGTCGGCGACAAGGTCCTCATCTCCAAATACGGCGGCACCGAAGTCAAGGTGGACGGACAGGAAGTCCTCATCATCAACGAATCCGACATCCTCGGCATCGTCGGCTAAGCCGCTGAGGCGGGGACATTGGCGATTGGAAATTCGATATTGGGAAAGCCAACGAATCGACCAAGCCCAGCCGCTCCCGCCCCTAATATCCAATAACCAATATCCAATAACCATTACACTACCATGGCCAAACAACTACAATTCGACGAAACCGCCCGCCAGGCCCTCCTGCGCGGTGTTGAGAAACTCGCCCGTGCCGTCAAGGCAACCCTCGGACCAGCCGGTCGCAATGTCATCCTCGACAAGAAGTTCGGCTCCCCCACGATCACCAAGGACGGTGTTTCCGTGGCCAAGGAAATCGAACTCGAGTGCCCCTATGAAAACATGGGTGCCCAGCTGATCCGCGAGGTTTCCAGCAAGACCTCCGACATCGCCGGTGACGGAACGACTACCGCTACCGTGCTTGCCGAAGCCATCTACAAGGAAGGCCTCCGCAACGTGACCGCCGGTGCCAACCCGATCTCGCTGCAACGCGGCATCCTCAAGGCCACCGAAGCCATCGTTGCCCAGCTCAAGGTGCTTTCCAAGCCCGTCTCGGACGCCAAGGAAATCGCCCAAGTTGCTTCCATTTCCGCCAACTCGGATTCGGAAATCGGCAACATCATCGCCGATGCCATGGACAAGGTCGGCAAGGACGGCACCATCACCGTGGAAGAAGCCAAGGGCATCGAAACCACCCTCGACGTGGTCGAAGGCATGCAGTTCGACAAGGGCTACCTCAGCCCCTATTTCGTGACCAATGCCGAGTCCATGGAAGCGCTCCTTGAGAACGCCTACATCCTCATCAACGAGAAGAAGATCTCCTCCCTCAAGGACATGCTTCCGCTCCTTGAGAAGGTTGCCAAGACCGGTCGTCCGCTCCTCATCATCGCGGAAGACGTCGAAGGCGAAGCCCTCGCGACTCTCGTCGTCAACAAGCTCCGCGGCATCCTCAACATCGCTGCCGTCAAGGCTCCTGGCTTCGGCGATCGCCGCAAGGCCATGCTCGAAGACATCGCCATCCTCACCGGTGGCCGCGTCATCACCGACGACCTCGGCATCAAGCTCGAGTCCGTGGAACTCAGCGACCTCGGCGAGTGCAAGCGCGTCACCATCAGCAAGGAAAACACCGTCCTCGTTGAAGGCGGCGGCACTTCCGATGCCATCACCGGCCGCGTAAACCAAATTCGCCGTCAGATCGAAGAAACCACCAGCGATTACGACCGCGAGAAGCTCCAGGAGCGCCTTGCCAAGCTCGCCGGCGGTGTGGCCGTCATCAACGTCGGTGCTGCCACCGAGACCGAGATGAAGGAAAAGAAAGCCCGCGTGGAAGACGCCCTTCACGCCACCCGCGCTGCGGTGGAAGAAGGCATCGTTCCTGGCGGTGGCACTGCCCTCATCCGCGCCCTGGCCGCCCTCGGCGACCTCGGCCTCGTGGGTGACGAAAAGACCGGCGCAGGCATCGTTTCCCGCGCTGTCGAAGCTCCGCTCCGCCAGCTCGTCGCCAACGCCGGCCGCGAAGCCGCTCTCATCGTTGAGAACGTCAAGAGCAACAAGGACGGCTTCGGCTACAACGTCGCCACCGACAAGTTCGAAGACCTCATCGCCTCCGGCGTGGTCGATCCCACCAAGGTCACCCGCACCGCGCTTCAGAATGCGGCGTCCATCTCCGGACTCCTGCTCACCACCGAGTGCCTCATCACCGACCTCCCTGCCAAAGAACCAGCAGGCGGCGGCGGCCATGGCCACGACCACGGCGGCATGGGCGGAATGGGCGGCATGATGTAATTCATCCCACCGCCCCTCACTGGGCGGCGTTCCCCAAAATCAACCAAGCCGGGCAGGGAAACCTGTCCGGCTTTTTTGTGAGTAGAGCGAGCCCCCTTTCTTCAACGTCTCCTGACAAAAATCCGTTCCGAGTCCTCCGAAATGGAAAGCCATCCGTCCTGATAAACCGCACGAAAGGCAGCAAGGCCGGGATTTGATATCAAATTCGCTTCGATCATCATTGTCCCGCCCGGTCGCAGCAAACTCCACGCTTGGCAGGCATCTCCCAAAAGTGCCGGCCCGGAGGACGCTCCGGTGAGATGGATGAAATCAAAGCTCTCCCAGTATCCCTCCTCTGCAATCATCCATGCGAGGATCTCACGGGACTCGCCCTCATACCAATGGATGTTTCTCCCGGGCATGGGCTCGTCCTCATGCATATTCGGGCCGCCATCCACACCACCCAGAACATGAATTTCACTCTCGGGATGGGGATGGAAAATGGTCAGCAGCCGCGATGCTTCCGCCACGCTGCCCGCGGCGGCACTAAGTATTTTGGACGGTGTTTTTTCGCCGATCCGGAGCTGCCAGGATTGGGTTTCCCTCGCCAGCCAGGACCCGGCAAGCCGGTCACTCGGATTCAAGGGAACCGAAGCATCTCGTACCAGTTCTGGGCGGATCTTTGGATCTACCACCAAAGCCAGTCCTTTCCGGGTGGCGATCTGGGTGACCTGCATTCCACGGCGCTCCATTTCCTTCAATGTCGCCTTTTCCCCATCCCGCCGGGCATCATGGAGCAGGAAGCAGCCGCACACTTCGAGTGCCCATTCGCAAGGGCCCAGCCGGGACAGGGTCTGCCCTTCCCGATACGGCGGACCGTCCACCAGCACACAGTCGGGGGCATGAACGGGGGGCTCAGGAAGGTCGCCTTCCGGTAGATGCAGGATTTCCACCTCCATTTCGTCGCGGAATCGATCCAGCGTCTTCTTGAGCCAGGAAATGTCATGTTCGTAGGAAACGACCCTGCATCCGGCGTCCAGCAAGGCCAATGTCGAGTCGCCGGGGCCGAATTCCAAGATGGAGCGGAACCCTTGTTTCCGGCACCAGTTGGCGAGGAAGTCGTAGTCGTCCGGAAAGATGGACCATCCCTCGCAGTCTGCCCGATTTCTTCGCAGGGCCGCCAGGGAAGGTAAACTGCAGATGGCATGGTGGAGCAGCGGGTCCTTCACCGGATGCGAGACTCCCCGGTGGACGCGATTCACATCTGGCCGATACAGGAAATCTTCCACCAGGGCTTTGGTGGCGGGATCCTTGCGCCAATCCAGCCAGGTCATTCCATGTTCGTGGGCTAGCGAGGCGAAGAGCACTTCGTGAAACGTGAATCGCTGATGGCGCTTTTGGAAATCCAGCACGGCACGCAGCAGCCGCCCGCTCAGTCGGCACAGGGGTTGGAAGGCCCGGCACGGGCTGGGGAGGACTCCATCCGCATAGCTCCACCATGGCCAATGTGCGTCCTCATGGCGGGTGCGGATGTCCAAGGCGGAAAGATCGGCCTGTTTTGCCCGGGTCGCTGCAATCAGCGCGGCGAACGAATCCACATCTCCGGCCACATCATCCTCCACAAACCACACCGCCTCGTCCTCCTCTACCGTCTGCGCCAAATGGGCAAAAGCGCGTGACCACGCGGTGATCCGCGGAAAAGGGCCGGACTTGCTCATCAATCCGCCAAACCCTGCCGCCTCCTCGTCGCCGAGGTGAATGTAGCGGCGGTCTGCGACCGCCGATGCCAATGAATCGCCCAGCGGTCTGTCCACGATCACCTCAACCTGACCGAGCGGACTGAGAACGCGCACCAGTTGTTCCGTCATCGTTCCAGCCTCCCGGGCAAGGATCAGGAAGCGCTCTTTAGTCTGGCCTTTTGACTGGGACTGTGGCCCTGGCCTTGGCTTCAAATCCCGATCCCGTTCCGCCACTTTTCCAGTCGCCCGGATCCGCTGGAAGGTGAAATCCATGAAGCCCACCCGCACCCGCTTCTTTTCCAGCCACTTCATCAGCAACCACTCCGCGCTCTCATCCTTCGCCCGTTCCAGCCATTCCTCCGCGAAGGCCATCCGATGCGACCAAAGCCGAGTAAGCGTAGTCCGAAGCACCGTCGCTCGATGGTTGCTGCTTGTGTTTCATAGG
>JBBARN010000126.1:0-18443 GCA_040399845.1 Luteolibacter sp.
CGGCTTGATTGGTCGTTGTGGTGGATCGCTTCGGAGAAGGGAGGGCATTCTTTTTATTCACATTTTTTCCCATCCCCTGCTTTTTCTTCGTCTTCTTCTCCGGACTCCACCCAGCGCGAATGTCATCCCGGAACTTCCTAATGTCGAATTTGGTGATGGATTCAAGACGCTCTTCGGCTTTGGAAGCAAAATATGCGAGGAACAGATCAATGCTGAATTTATACCGCTTCTGGGTAGCCGGTTTGGTTTCGCTCTTGGAATTCAACCAGTCCTCCGCCCAACTGCGAACGGTGTAAAACTTCAATGCCTCACCCGTGGAGATCTCCACAAGGCGCGAGAGCAGGAGCCGACCGCGCGCTTCCGACAATTCCCCTTTGGCAGCCGCATCCGCAGCTTCTGCGAGAATCGCGTAGGCTTTCGCTCCCTTGTCCCCGGTCGTGCTGGTCAATTTCAAATCCAGCGATTCAAGGCGGTCGGCCTCGACCTGCGCCTCCCCCTTCTTGTTTTTCTTCGTGGATTTTTTGAGACGGCGGATGGTTCCATCGGGCTGAGGGACATCATAGGCGGCGTAGTAAATGGGAGATCCTTTGCGTTTGAAAATCGTGGCCATTGGAGTGGATTTGTGAGGGTGGAACGGGTGGGTGCAGCGGTGAGAACAAAAATGAGAACGCTCATGCTGTTTTTACTGTCTCATGCTGTTCTCACTTTCCCAATAATACACGGAAATCATTGATTGTCAACGATTGAGAAACGTTTCCTGGGTTCGAGTCCCAGTCCTCGTACTTCTCCGGTCTTCCAATTGCTAGCACGTGGCTGGTGGTTTCGTTTTCTAGACCTGATGCGGATAGGCTTCTGTTTTCAAGGCGGGTGTGCTGCATGCAATCGCATTCCGGGTGGACGTGATCCTGGTTTTTTCCCAGTATTCGGTCAACGCCATCCATGCCTCCGAACTTTTCCTCCACCGCCAACGAAATCTGGGCCGTAGCAGATCTTCTGCGCGGCGACTTCAAGCAGTCACAATACGGTCGCATCATCCTTCCCTTCGCTCTGTTGAGACGTCTGGAATGCGTGCTCGCTCCTAGCAAGTCATCCGTTTTGGCGAAGGCTCCGGTTGTGGCATCGATGTCTGCTGAGGCACAGGAAAAACTCCTGCTGCGCGAGTCGAAGCAGTTTTTCTACAATACCTCGCCGATGGATCTTGGGAAACTCGGCGAAACCGACACCGCCCGGAACCTCGAGACCTACGTCCAGTCCTTCTCTCCGGACGCCCGCGAGATCTTCGAGCACTTCAAATTCCTGGATTTCGTCCACCTGCTAGACGATGCGAACCTGCTCTATCTGGTCATCCAGCGCTTCGCCGCATGGGACCTCTCACCCAAGGCGATCGACAATTATCACATGGGCCTCGTCTTCGAGGAATTGATCCGGAAATTCGCCGAGTCTTCCAACGAGACCGCGGGGGAGCACTTCACGCCCCGCGACATTGTCCGCCTCACCACCGCGTTGGTCTTCATTGAGGATGATGAATTACTGACTCTGGAAGGCATCGTCCGCTCGATCTACGATCCCACCGCAGGCACCGGCGGCATGATTTCCAGCGGCATGGAATACGTGCACGAGTTGAACCCGCACGCACGTCTCGCGCCCTTCGGCCAGGAGCTGAATCCGGAGTCCTACGCCATCTGCAAGGCGGACATGCTCATCAAGGGACTCGACGTTTCGAAGATCCGCCTCGGCAACACGCTCTCCGACGATCAACTCGCCGGTATTCTCTTCGATTACATGCTCAGCAATCCGCCCTTCGGCGTGGATTGGAAGAAGATCCAGAAGGCGATCACAGACGAACACCTGCACAAGGGCTTTGGCGGGCGCTTCGGCCCAGGGCTGCCACGGGTATCGGATGGCTCGCTGCTGTTCCTTTTGCACCTGGTTGCCAAAATGCGGCCGCTCCAGAAGGGCAAGGATGGCACGATGGAAGGCGGTTCGCGCATCGGCATCATTCTCAATGGCTCGCCGCTCTTCACCGGCGGCGCGGGCTCCGGCGAGTCGGAAATCCGCCGCTACCTGCTCGAGAACGACCTCGTGGAAGCCATCGTGGCCCTGCCCACGGACATGTTCTACAACACCGGCATCGCCACCTACATCTGGGTCCTCTCCAACCACAAGCCCGCCCACCGCAAGGGACTCGTCCAGCTCATCCACGCGGCGGATTGCCACGAGAAGATGCGCAAGTCCCTCGGCTCCAAGCGCAAGCAGTTCTCGGACGATCACATCACCGCCATCACCCGGCTTTTTGCCGACGCCCGACCCCACGAACCCGCCGCCGGAGATCTGCCGCTGCGCTCGAAATTGTTTCCCACCACTGCTTTCGGCTATCGCCGCATCACGGTGGAGCGCCCGCTCCAGCTCCGCATCGATCCCCAGAACCCGGAAAAACGCGCCGCGCTCACTGCCGATGCGGCATAGGGAAAACTCGATCCCGATGAACAAGGCGTCTTCCTGGAGGTGCTTGATACCGTTCAGGAGTCCTACCTTTCCCGCACCGCCTTCCTCAAGGATTTCAAAGCCGTTCTCAAACCCACCGACTTCGCTCTTTCACCAGCCGTCGCCAAGTTGCTCCTCAAGCACCTCGGCGAGCACGACGACGACGCGGAAATCTGCAAGGACGCCAAAGGCAACATCGAGGCCAACCCCGACCTGCGCGACAACGAGAACGTCCCTCTCGGCGAGGACATCCACGAATACTTCGCCCGCGAGGTCACGCCCCACGTCCCGCTCGCTTGGATCGATGAATCCAAGCGCGACGACAAGGACGGCGGTATCGGCAACGTCGGCTACGAAATTCCCTTCAACCGCCACTTCTACACCTACAACCCGCCGCGCCAGCTCGACGCCATCGATACCGAGCTCGCCGAGGTCACCGGTGAAATCCAGGAACTGCTCCAGGAGGTGGCAGGCGCATGATTGTGGATTCCAGTGCCTTTCTCTTTTCATGGCCTCGCTCTTCGCAAGCTTGGGGTGCCCCGTTGGGTCGGCCCGTCTGCGCCCCAAAGGGGCAACGTACGATAGCCCAGGGCAAGGCCCTGGGTCCACGGTCCCACCCATATTCAAGCCCTGAAGGGGCGACACAAACCGTTGATCGAACCTTGATTTGACCTTTTCTCCGCTCCGCCCTATCCTCATGGCCAGTGAAACCGAGCCAGACTCCGAAATCCCCAGTCCGCCCGCTCATCAGCGAGGAGCGGATGAAGGAGATCCTATCCTCGCGGCGCTCGATCACCTCCGAGGAGGCCTATCAGGAGATGGAGAAACATCTGGGCCGCCCTCGCTCGCCAGGCAGGAAGCCCGTCTCCGTGAATGGGCAGACCGTTTGGGTGTCCTGCTGAATCCTGCCGACCTTCCCAAAAAGGTCATCCGTGGTGGACAGGAACACGAGTTGTTCCATTACGAAGCCACAAATCGCTACTTCAAAGTGACCCGCAATGGCGTCTTCGGCCTCAGCCCCGGCATCGAGCTGGCCCTCGTTTCCTCCGCGCAGGATGCCCGCCGCTTCCACCTCTGGGAGGCCACGCCCATCGAGTATCTGGAACGCCTCGCCCTCCAGAACCTGCTCGTCCCCGGCCTCAACCTCCTCGAAGGCATCATCCACCAATCCAACGGCGACCTCGCCATCGTCACCTCCCAGCCACGCTTCGAGATCATCCCCGTGAGTGTGCCGGAAATCGATGCATGGTTCGCCGCCCTCGGTTTCGAAAAAATCACCGATAGCACCTACTACCGCATCGCCGACAACCTCGGCGTCTTCGATGCCCACGACAAGAACCTCGTCCGCGCCGGTCAGGACCTGATCCCCTTCGATGTCATCCCCTGCCACCCCGCCGGTGGTTTCCTCACTTTCATCGAGGAAACCCTCGCCGCTGGCCACAGCCTCCGCACCGTGCGCAGCGTCACCACTGCACGCTCATGATTGATTCTACAACGCCATCGACAGCCCTTCGACAAATTGTGTCATCACTGATGACACAATTCGCGAACCTTCTGTCATGTCGCCGATTCCCAATGGTCTCACCACTGGCGAGACTATTCGAAAATCGCGCGGTTTACGATGCGGACCCAATTGTAGCGCCACTGGTGCGACCATTACCGCTTCTTCCTATTCATCTCTCGAATCCACGCCCCAACGGGGCACCCCAAGGTAGCCCAGGGCATCGCCCTGGGTCTTTAACCCGCAACATATTCCAAGCCCTGAAAGGGCGATCCAACCGATGCCACAGTCTCTCGCCAGCCTCCACATCCACCTGGTTTTTAGCACAAAAAACCGAGAGCCCCTTATCAAGGATGACGTTCGCTCTCACCTCCACGCCTACATGGCCACGGTTCTCCAAAACCTTGGTTCCACAACCGTCCTCATCAATTCCATCGAAGACCACATCCACCTCCTATTCGATCTTGGTCGCACCACATCCGTCAGCAAAGCCGTGGAAGATGTCAAAAAGTCATCGTCAAAATGGATCAAAACCCAAGGAGCGGAATTCGCCGGTTTTGCGTGGCAGGGCGGCTACGGTGCCTTCGCAGTTTCTGGATCCAACGTCGAAGCTGTGCGCCAATACATCGCAAATCAACGCGAGCATCACCGAAAAAAGAGCTACCAGGACGAGTTTCGCCAATTCCTCGAACGCCACCGGATTCCATTTGATGAACGGTATGTTTGGGATTGATCCATCCAATTGGCCGCCCCATTGGGGCTCGGGGCGTGCGGTTGCCCGGAATCCCAGGGCGTTGCCCTGGGCTATCTTGGAATGCCCCTTCGGGGCGGAAGTCCTACGCCCCAAGGGGGCAATCGATTCCAACGGCAACGGCGCGAATCATACTAGCGCCATCGGCGCGACCCACACCAGCCCAGGGCATCGCCCTGGGTTCACGGCCACCCACATATCCCAAGCCCTGAAAGGGCGACACAATCGATGAGCAACTACCGACCCTATCCGAAATACAAACCTTCCGGCGTCGAGTGGCTCGGCGATGTGCCGGAAGGGTGGGAGCATTTACCCGGTCGGCGCATTTTCGAACAACGAAGAGATTCTGCTCTCCCGTTAGATGAGCAACTTTCCGCTACTCAGAAGTATGGTGTCCTTCCTCAAGCGCTTTTTATGGAGCGAGAGGATCAGAAAGTCGTCTTGGCGTTGAGTGGAATTGGTAGCTTTAAGCACGTCGAGAAAGATGATTTCGTCATCAGTCTCCGCAGTTTCCAAGGCGGGATTGAGCATAGCGCATATTCAGGCTGTGTTAGCCCGGCCTATACCGTCCTACGCAGCAAGAGAATGCACTCGCCGCGGTATAACGCCCATCTTTTGAAGTGCCCTCAATACATCGCGGCACTGCAAGCGGGCACTGATGGCATCAGGGAAGGGAAAAGCATTAGCTATGAGCAATTCGGACAAATAACGATACCGGTGCCGCCCCTCCCCGAACAGCACCAAATCGCATCCTTCCTCGACCGGGAGTGTGGCAAGCTGGATGCCTTGCAGGCGAAGCAGGAGCGGCTGATCGAGTTGCTCAAGGAAAAGCGCCAGGCCCTCATCAGCCACGCCGTCACCAAGGGCCTCGACCCCACCGCCAAACTCAAACCCTCCGGTATTGAATGGCTGGGGGAGGTGCCGGAGCATTGGCTTGTTCCACGCCTTGCCTACCGCTGCGTAAGAATTGGAGATGGCCTCCACGGCACGCCACAATACGTTGATGAATCACCATACATTTTCATTAACGGGAACAATCTTGGTGATGGCAAAATCAGCCTAAAAAACTCAACACGGTGCGTCAGTGAAGCTGAATTCAAAATTCATAAAGTTGAACTAAACAAGAGTTCTTTGCTAATGTCGATCAACGGAACGATTGGAAGTCTTGCATTGTATCAAGGTGAGAAAATCATTCTCGGAAAGAGCGCGGCGTACATCAATTGCGGCAAAATGCTGAAACGAACGTATCTCTTCTATTTTTTCCAGTCCCCGGTGACTCTGGAATTTCTGCACCAAGAAGTCACAGGTACAACCATTTTCAATTTATCGTTGGCGTCCATCCGCAAGCTAGCCATTCCCCTCCCACCACTCACTGAGCAACGCGCCATCGTCGCGCACCTCGACGAGAAATGCGGGAAGATCGACCAATTGAAGGCGAAGGCGGAGCGAGGCATCGAGTTGCTCAAGGAGCGCCGCAGCGCTCTCATCTCCGCCGCGGTTACCGGGAAGATTGATGTGCGCGAGATGTGAACACCGCCATGTTTGTGCCGCCCCTTCAGGGCTCGAAATCATTTCATCGGCCATAACCCAGGGCGCTGCCCTGGGCTAACGTATTTTGCCCCGTTGGGGCACAGTTTGTCCGCCCCAACGGGCATTCCAAGATATACATATTGTGTTCCAGTAGCCCACCAAGGCGAATTGATGGTCCACGCCCCGAAGGGGCATACGAAGATAGCCCAGGGCAACGCCCTGGGATTCCGGGCCACCCACGTTTACAGAAACCCACGGCTACCATCATTCTGTCGCGCTGCGACGGAGAGAGCCATCCGGATAAAGGTTGACCTATGAACGGCACGCGTTATGGTTGGCGGCACACCGATGATTCGCTCCTTCGCATGCAAGGATACCGCTTCTTTCTTCAACGACCGGAGAACCCGCTTGTTTCCGCCAGATATCCAGCGCGTCGCCCTCCGGAAGCTTGCCCAACTTCACGCCGTCACCGAACTCAACCATCTTTCCATTCCTCCGGGCAACCGGCTGGAAGTTCTCAAAGGCAACCGCAAAGGCCAACACTCCATCCGCATCAATGACCAATGGCGCATCTGTTTCGTCTGGAAGGCGGACGGTCCGCATGAGGTCGAGATCATCGATGATCACTGAAAATTCCATGAAAACGCAAGCTCCCATCCATCCCGGCGAGGTTCTACGCGAGGATTTCCTGACTCCGCTGGGTCTGTCGGAATACCGCGTGGCCAAGGACATCGGCGTCCCGCCGCGCCGAATCAACGAAATCGTCAAGGGAAAGCGTTCGGTCACGGCGGATACGGCCTTGCGACTCGAACGCTATTTCGGTTGGCCCGCCGAGGTCTGGCTCAACCTCCAGTCCCACTACGACAAGCAATCCGTTCAAGAGGCCATGAAATCCACTTTGTCCGGCATCCGTCCGTGTGCGGCGATGTGATTCCAAGCGCACCCCATCACCCATGTCCGACCCCGCCGCCGAGAAGAAGTTTCAGGATGAGATCATCGCCCATCTCGCCGCCCATGGCTGGTTGCTGGGTTCTTCGGATCAATATGATCGCGAACGGGCACTGTATCCTGAGGATGTCATTTCTTATGTCAAAGAGACCCAGGCGGACGCATGGGAGAAATTCGGCAAGCTGCATCCGCAGGACACGGAAAAGGCGCTGCTGGATCTGGTGACGCGGCAGCTGGAAAAGGCGGACCCGAATGCCACGGCGAAGGACCTGCGCCGCTATGGCACGCTGGGAGTGCTGCGCCATCCGATCAAGGACCGCGGCGTCACCTTGCGCATGTGCCAATTCAAGCCGGACCACGCACTCAACCCGGAAACACTCGCCGCCTACGCCGCCAACCGCCTGCGGGTGGTGCCGGAGTTGAGGTATTCGCCCCACACCAAGTATCCGAGCAAAGGGCGGACGTCTGAAACCAGTGGCAAGGATTGGCGCATCGACCTTGTGTTTTTCGTGAACGGCATCCCGGTGGCTACCATGGAACTCAAGAGTGAGTTCAAACAATGGGCCGGAAGGGCGGTGCACCAATACCGCAAAGACCGTCTGCCCAAGGACCCGGCGACGGGCAAGGCGGAGCCGCTGCTCACATTCAAGCGGGGCGCGCTGGTTCACTTCGCCGCCAGTCAATACGAGGTGGCGATGTGCACGCGTCTTGAGGGCATGGACTCGGTTTTCCTGCCCTTCAACCAAGGCACCAAGGACGGTGGCTCGGGCAACGATGTGCCGGCGGATGGTTCGCACCCGACGAGTTATCTGTGGCGCGAGGTCCTGCAACGCGACACGCTGCTCAAGATCCTCGGCCGCTTCGTCCATCTCCAAGTGGAGGAAAAAGAGGACTGGCAGGGGAGGAAGTCGAAAAAGGAAACACTGATTTTCCCGCGCTATCATCAATGGAATCTCGTCACGCTGCTGGTCGATACCGCCTCTTTGGAAGGCCCGGGCCATTGTTATCTAGTCCAGCACTCGGCAGGCTCCGGCAAGTCCAACTCCATCGCCTGGGCCGCGCACCAGCTTTCCTCGCTGCATGACACGGCAGGCGAGAAGGTCTTTCACTCGGTGATTGTTATCACGGACCGCACCGTGCTCGATTCGCAACTTCAGGACACCATCTATCAATTCGAACACCGCGAGGGAGTGGTCGGGCGGATCAATCGCGATGAAGGGGAGGGATCCAAATCGGAAAAACTGGCCGACGCCTTGATCAAGGGGCAGCCGATCATCATCGTCACCATCCAGACATTTCCCTTCGTGCTGGAAGCCATCCGCAAGAACGCCACACTCAAGAAGCGGAACTTTGCCATCATCGCCGATGAGGCACACAGCTCGCAAACAGGCAGCACCGCCCGGAAGGTGCGCGAGGTGCTGATGGCCGAACAACGCGAGGAAGGAGACGAAGCGGAAATCAGCTCGGAGGACATGCTCGCCCTTGCCTTGGAAGCCCGTCGTGGCACCAAGAACATCAGCTACTTCGCCTTCACCGCGACACCCAAGCCACGGACCCTGGAACTGTTCGGTCGTCTTCCGGATCCCACCCGCCCGCCGGCCAAGGACAACCTGCCGCAGGCCTTCCATGTCTATTCCATGCGCCAAGCCATCGAGGAGAAATTCATTCTCGATGTGCTGCGCAACTACACCACCTACGCCACGGCCTACAAACTGGCCCGCAAGAACGACGAGGCGGACGAGGAAGTGGATCGCAAGAAGGCCCGCAAGGAACTCGGCATCTGGATCAAACTCCATCCGCACAACATCGGTCAGCGTGTGCAGGTGATCGTCGAGCATTTCCGCAACCACGTGCAACACCTGCTCGGCGGCCAAGCCAAGGCCATGGTGGTCACTTCCAGCCGCATCGAGGCGGTGCGCTACAAGCTGGGATTCGACAAGTATATCTCGCGCCTCGGCTACAAGGACTTGCAGGCGATGGTCGCATTTTCCGGCGAGGTCATCGATGCGGAGTCCGCGGATTTTCCCCTCACCGAGCGAAACATGAATCCGGGTCTCAAAGGGCGTGACATGCGCAAGGCCTTCGATACCGGCGACTATCAGGTGATGATCGTGGCCAACAAATTCCAGACGGGTTTCGATCAGCCGAAACTCTGC
Source organism: Luteolibacter sp. (assembly GCA_040399845.1). Taxonomy (GTDB): domain Bacteria; phylum Verrucomicrobiota; class Verrucomicrobiia; order Verrucomicrobiales; family Akkermansiaceae; genus Luteolibacter. Next base: position 9,371 of record JBBARN010000126.1, read on the forward strand.
GCCATGTATGTGCTCAAGCGCCTCAACGGGGTGGACTGCGTTCAAACGCTCTCACGCCTCAATCGCACCTTTCCCGGCAAGGAGGAAAGCGGCACCTTCATTTTGGATTTCGTGAACGATCCGCAGGAGGTGCTCGAGTCCTTCCTCAAATACCACAAGACGGCCGCACTATCGGATGTGTCCGATCCCAATCAGGTCCATGTGCTTTTCGACAAACTCGGCTCTTCTGGCATCTATCAATGGAGCGAGGTGGAGCAGTTCTCGAAAGTATATTTCGACAAAAAGAAAAGCGATCAGGCCCTCTCGTCCATCTGCAAACCCGCCCGCGACCGCTGGCGTGAGCGCTACCGGCAGGCCTCGCGCGACCTCAAGCAGGCGGGAGATCTGGTCAAGCGCGCCCGGAAATCCGGTGATGCCGTGCTCGTTGCCAATGCCGAGTCCGAGCAACGTGATGCCAAGGGCCGCAAGGATGCACTGGATCTTTTCAAAAAGGACCTCGGCACCTTTGCGAGGTTTTACGAGTTCATGTCGCAGATCGTGGACTTCGACGACAAGGACCTCGAAAAACTCAACCTCTACGCCCGCCACCTCAATCCGCTCTTGCGCGAGGAGCAGGAGGAAGACGACACGCCGGACCTCACCAACGTCCATCTCACCCATTACCGCCTCCAGAAGCAACGCGAGCAGGATCTCATGCTCAACGATGCCAAGGGCGACGAGTTGCTGCACCCAGGTGGAGAGTTTGGAACCGGCCAAGCCCGCGAAAAGCAACTGGAGCCGCTCTCCCTCATCATCGCCCGGATGAACGATTTGTTTGCCGCAGAGAACCTCAGCGATGGGGATATGGTGAGTTATGCCACCACCATCGCCGCCAAGATCCAGGAAAACGCCGGGGTGATGGCGCAGGTGCGCAACAACAGCGCGGATCAGGCCATGCTCGGCGATTTCCCTAAAGCCGTGGAAGAAGCCGTACTCGCCAGTGGTGACGCGCACCACGAACTCATGGCCCAATTCCTCTCCAGCAAGGCCGTGCAGACCGGCTTTGCGCGGTTACTCCTGGAAATGCTCGGCAAATCGGCGTGAGGCTCAGCGTTGTGGGGAAGCTACTGCCGATTGGTTCGCTCTGCCTGATCGTGGGGTTTTCCGGCCTGGGCAACCGCCTGCCAGATTGAAAAATGACCGCAAGTGCGCTCTCCAACTCCTTCATCCACCAGGAATTGCCATTTTCGTTGCAAAGTGCCTTGGAATCCCGGTCGTTCCTGATATGCCACGAGGCGCTCCACCACACAGCACTTCACCATCCACCCCACCTCCCGGACCATGAACCAGCCTTCCTCATCCATGACGGAACTTCCTGCCATCGGCTTTCTCACTGATTTACCCTCGGAGCATCGATCCTTTCTCGCCTGCTTCGGCAAATACCATCGTCCTGAAAATGGCGACGTGCTGATTGCCGAGGGCGAGCCCCAGGATTCCCTCTATGTCATTCTTTCCGGCAAGTTGCATATCGTCACCAACACCGCCGAGCGTCCAATCCTGTTGGCGGCGTTGGGGGCGGGCGACTCGATTGGCGAGGTGAATCTTTTTGATCCCGGAACCGCAAGCGCCTCCGTAGTGGTGAAAGCCAGCGCTGTGGTCTGGTCGCTTTCACGGTCCGAGCTGGATGCATTCCTTGAGGCAGATCCGGGGATCGGAGTGGGGGTCCTGCGAGGGCTTTTGGCTCAGGTTTGCAAGCGGATCCGGACGATGAACGAAAAGCTCACCACCAAGAACGAGCGGGCAGAGATCGATCAATCCTGGAGCGCCCTGAACCCGCCTGCTTGAATCCGGGAAGCCCCGGCGTTCAGGCAAACTGGAATTCCGCTCTGACCGCATGATGGTCGGACGCCAGCGTCGGGACCACCTTGCTGCGCTGCAAGTGAAGGTGGGCGTTGTAAAAGATATGGTCGAGCACGTAGGGCATGCGCCGCCATGTGACTTCGCAATTCTGTGTGGGGCGGAATCCGATGGCCTCGAACTGCTCAATCAGGCCCTCTTCCGGCATGCAGTTGAAATCCCCAGCGAGAAGGGTGGGGCCTTGAGTTTCGCTCAGCGCTCTTGCGACGGCATCGCGTTGTTCCCGGTGCTGCGTGCTGGATGCCCCAATCATGAAAAACGCCTGCAAATGCGTATTCATCAGCCTCACCTCGCGCCCGCCCAAGACGGTCGTGGCACCGATCAGCAGACGTGAGGAAGGTTTCCGTTTCGTGCCATCGAACTCAAAGTCGATATCCGGTGCGGGCAAATCCATGCGCATGGGATTCTTCAACTTCGTTTTGCTGAAAATGGCCAAGCCCAAGCCGAAAGGTAGCTCGGTATCGTTTTTCAAGGGATAACCAAACACCGCGTCGTAACCGGGGAGTGCTGCCCGCAGTGAGTTGAAGTTCGGGGGGGGCTCGATCTGTGCGCCTCCATCATGCCCCATTTCCACTTCCTGCAAAAAGATGACATCGGCATCCTGCCCCTTCAAGAAATCCGCCGTCTTGAGCAAGTCGATTTGCCCGTCATCCGGTGCCACCTCGTTCCAAGGCAGACCGTTTTGAATATTCAGGGTGAGGGTTGTAAACATCATGTCGATGCGTGCGTTGCAGGCGTCCAGAATCTATAAGCAGCAACTGGAAAATTTGCAACAATCCCAGTTCGAACCAGTTCTCATCCGTCGGGACGAAACGAGCGGATGCGGAAAAAGGCGATCCCGGCCCGAGTTCCGGCCCAGTCCGGGAATTGGATGTAGCGGGAATTGGATTGCCTGTCCGGACTCATCTGTTAGCGTATGCGAATCCTAACCCCCTATCTTCCCCATGAGCTTTCTTGACTCCCTGACCCCCGCCGAAGTCGCCACGGTGGAATCCTACTTCCATCCTGTTTCCTTTCCGAAGGAAGCCTGCATCATGGAAATCGGAGAGCCTGGCAATGGATGTTACCTGATCGACAGCGGTGAAATCCGGCTCGAATTGACATCCACGGAAACCGATTCCGACAGCGTCCTCGGTTACCTGAAGCCTGGGAATTTCCTTGGTGAATTCAGCCTGTGCGACGGCCAACCCCGCTCGGCCAGTGCTTTTGCGGAGACAGATGTCGCCGCCCGTTGGTTCAGTATCGATGATTTCAACCAGCTTTGTGCCGCCCACCCTGCGACCGGCCTGGCCGTCAGCCGTGCGCTGGCTGGCTCTCTTTCCGGCAAGATGCGGGAAATGAATCGCCGCCTGTCCGAATACCTGTTCGCCGATGAAATCGACGCCGCCACCGATTCCCTCGTCGCCCGGGTGGCCGCTGCCCAGCGTGAATTCGCCGACTGGCCGGAGGAAAAAGTGGACGCGCTCATTGATGGCATTGCACGGGCATTTGCCGATCAAGCGGCGGACTTCGCCGAGGCCACCGTCGAGGAAACCAAGATGGGCAACGTCGCCGACAAGACGGCGAAAAACCGGTTTTCCGCGCTCGAAGTGGCCCGCTCGCTGTGTGGCAAGCCCGCTGGCGGCCTGCTTTCGTCGGAAGATTCCAAGGGCCGCGTGGATACGTTTGCCTCGCCGGCGGGTGTCGTGCTCGGTCTTATTCCCGTCACCAACCCGGTGGCCACCATCGTTTTCAAAACCCTCGTTGCCCTTAAATCCCGCAACGGACTGATCCTGTCCGTCCACCGCAGTGCGCAAAAAGTCGGCGCCAAGTCCGCAGCCCTCATCCGGGAGATTCTCAGTCAACACGGCGCACCCACCCAGCTGGTGCTCCCCATCGAAGCCCGCTCAAGCCGGCGCACCACCGCCATGTTTATGAAGCACCCCGGGGTCGCCTTGATTCTCGCCACCGGCGGCCCGAGCATGGTGAAGGCCGCCTATTCATCCGGCACGCCTGCCATCGGAGTTGGTGCCGGGAACGCGCCATGCTGGATTGCTCCCGATGCCGACCCCGCCAAGGCGGCCGCGTTGGTGGTCGGCAGCAAGTCATTTGACTGCGGGGTCATTTGCGGATCGGAAAACAATCTGGTGGTGGACGCCTCCATCCGCGCCGACTTCAGCGCCGCCTTGGAGAGCCACGGTGCGGCTGTCCTTTCGCCCGATGAAAAGCGACGCTTTTGCGCTCATGTATTCGATCCGGCTGATGGGCACCTCCGCAAGGAAATCATCGGCCGCCCTGCTGCCGAAACCGCCGCCGCTTGCGGAATCAAGCGTGATTTCCCGATCCGCCTGGTGGTGATTCCCGCGAGCCATGAGGAACTCTCCGGCCCTCTTGCTGCCGAAAAGCTCGCCCCCATGATCAGTCTTTTCATGGCGAACGGCGACGACGAAGCCATTTCCCTGTGCCGCCGGATCCTGGACCATTCCGGAAAAGGCCACACCGCCTCCCTCCACACCGCATCGGATGACCGTGCCGGGCGTTTTGCCCGTGAAATTGCGGCCAGCCGACTGCTGGTCAACGCCGGCTCCGCCCAGGGGTGCATCGGCTTCGGTACCGGCCTAACCCCTTCGTTTACTTTGGGTTGCGGATTTCTCGGCGGCAATTCCACCTCGGACAACGTCAGTTTCAACCATTTGCTCAATTACCATCGCCTCGCTTGGGGCGTCTAATTCTCGATTTGGGTATGCGACCTGCTAATGGCACAACCTCTCACGCATGAAATCCCCTGTTTCAAAAATCCTACAAACTCTCCATGATCGTTACCGTTCCCTCAATGATGGCGCCGTAGCCGACTACATCCCGGAACTTACCAAGGTGGATCCCGAGCTTTTCGGCATCTGCATCGCCACCCGGGACGGTCACATTTACGAAGTGGGCGATACCCGCCATCGTTTCACCATCCAGTCGATCTCGAAGGCGCTCAGCTATGGTCTGGCGCTCGAGGACCGGGGCGAGGATCACGTGGTTTCCCGAATCGGGGTGGAACCCTCGGGAGACGCCTTCAACGCCATCAGCCTGAAGCCCGATACCGGCGCGCCCTTCAATCCCATGATCAACGCCGGTGCCATCGCGACCTGCGGGCAAATTCTCAAGACCGACGGAAAGTCCCGCATCGAGCGCATCACCCAATATCTTTCGAAATGCGCCGGTGAAAATCTGGAGATCGACCAGGATATCTACCGTTCCGAGAGCGAAACCGGCCACCGCAATCGCGCGATCGGCTGGATGCTCAGAAACTTCGGCATCATCGATGAAGATCCGCGGGAAATCGTCGAGACTTACTTCCAGCAGTGCTCGCTGCTGGTCAACTGCGCGGACCTCGCCGTCATGGGGGCAACCCTTGCCAACCAAGGAGTCAATCCGTTGACCGGCGAGCGGGCGATAGCCCATGAGTATGTGGACAATGTGCTCGGTGTGATGGCGAGCTGCGGCATGTATGACTGGTCCGGCGAGTGGCTCTACCGTGTGGGGCTCCCGGCCAAGAGCGGCGTCGGCGGCGGTATTCTTGCGGTCCTGCCCGGACAGCTCGGTATCAGCGTGTTCTCGCCACGGCTTGATGCGCAGGGAAACAGCGTGCGCGCGATCCGTGTGTGCATGGATCTCGCCCGCGAGTTGGCCTTGCACATGTTTAATCCCAGCGCTGTCACCCCGCCCGCCTTGCGGCGCACCTACAATGGCACCCAGGTGAGCTCGCGCCGCCGCCTGCCAAACAAGGTATTCCACACCCTGCGCCGCTACGGCGAGCGGATCCGCGTGATGGAACTTCAAGGCTCTCTGCTTTTCTCCACCTTGGAACCCGTCATCCGGGAGCTCATCAGGCAGGCTCCCTATTGCCAGCATCTGATCCTCAATTTCAGTTTCGTATCCTCCATCGATTCCGTGTGTTTGCGGATGCTTGAAGATGTCCGGCAGCGCCTGGCGTCGCAGGACGTGCGCTTGGTCTTCTGCCATACCGAGAAGATCTCCAAGGCAATCGCCACCCTCGAGCTCGACGAGACCAGCCTTTTCTCCAGCGAGGACACCGCCCTTGAGTCGTGTGAAAACCTGGTGCTGGCGAGCGTCATGAAGGACTACACGCTGGACTTGCCACCCACACCGCTCGCTTCGTGCATGCTCTTCTCTCAATGCGATGCTGCCGAGCTCGCACTGCTCGAAGCTCGGATGGGAAGCCGGGATTTCTCCCCTGGAGAAACGATCCTCCACACCGGCACCAACGCGGAAGAACTGTTCGTCATCACCTCGGGGAGCGTGGAAGTCCGGCTTCTTCTCGAAGGCAATCGCCACCAACGCCTCGAAGTCCTTGCAGCCGGGATGAGCTTTGGGGAACTTGCCTTTCTCGACGCGTCACCCCGCTCGGCGGACATCATCGCCCTTGGCGCGGTTTCCTGCCGCGTCATCGACCGGGAATTTTTTGAGGAACTCTCCGTGAGCTCACCTGGCATCAAGGCGAAGATTCTCAATGAAATCGCACTCATGCTCAGCGGTCGCCTACGTCAGGCAAACATCGAGATTTCCGCCCTGCGGAACTGATTGTCGCTTGATGGCGGGAAACTTCGCTGAGTGTGAAATCGATTTTCTCAGTCAGCCTTGCTGTCGATGTTGCGGAGGCGGCGGCTGAGGACGCGCAACATCGTGAGGGCGAAGAACGGAACCTCTTGGATCATGAATTGGAAGCGGCGCTCGTTGATCGGGATGAGCGCGCAGTCGGTGCGGGCGACTGCGGTGGCCGTGCGCGGCCCGGCTTCGATGAGAGCCATCTCGCCGAAGAAACCATCCTCGCCGACGACCTCGACGCTGACGCCTCCAATCTGGAGGTCCACCTCGCCTCGCCTGACGACGAACATCGCATCACCGGAATCGCCAGCGGCAAAGATGACCTGACCTGCGGAGAATTCGAGTGGCTGGGTATCGGATTCGAAGATGTTGGGTAACTTCATGGCTTCAGATGGGGAAAGACAATAGGCAGCCGACTGCCTCGACGCCATCATCCTCAATTGGAACTCCGCGTTTTGCAATGGTTTATCAGCACAACTGGTGATTTCCACCACCTCAATTCTGGTTTCTTTGTTTCGGAAACGCCTTCGAATCTTGACGGGGCATCAACTCGATTTCAGTCTCCGATTGCATGAGATACGCTCGATTAATCGGTCGTGTGGAGGAGGAGTTTCGTGCGACGTTGCACGCGGGCACTGGCTTCCTTCCTCCTGTGACTCCCCTCATCGATCTGCCTGCACCGTTCAGGCTTCTATCCGATGCCTCCCATGAGCTGGCGTTCCATTATCATGGATCGGGCAAGGATTGCCGCCCTTGGTTGGACAGTCTGTTTGCGGAAATGCCCGGGACTTGGCTTGCCACCTTGAAGAGCGCGCCACGACCCGTCGTGGAGGCATTGATGACCAAAACCAGCCTGCTTTGCCATGCCTACCGTTGGCGTTTGATGCCTACGGATCCGTCTTTGTATCATCTCAAGAGTTTGGAATTGCCCCCGGCGCTGGATCGGATCTGGGCCGAGGCCGCCGGGCTTCTCGGGATTCCCCGCGTCGGGATGTTTTACACGATGGTCACCTGCAATTGGCGATTGGAAGGCCGGGGCGAAGGCTGCCCTTATGGGGCGGATGAATTGGAAGACGGGCGGGTCCGGCTGATCGATGCCTGGTTGCTTCCTCCGGAGGACAGCGAGTTGACGGCCTTCATCGTGGCGGCGTTGAAAATGGAAGCCCAAGGCCGCCGTGCTGCCGATTGCATGTTGCAGACCTTCGAGGCAATCTTGCGGGATGACCCTCAGGAAGTCGCCTACCGTCTGGTGGCCTGCCGCGATGTATTGAAAACCGTCCTTGATGCCTTCAACGGATTGATCCGCAAAGACCGTATGGACATCACCAACTTCCTCAAGCTGGTCCAGCCCACCATGCTCTGGCTTCTGGATCACGGCGACGGCCCACTCGAAGGGGCCAGCGGACCCCAAGCGTGTACCGTGCAACTGCTGGATAATTTTCTCGGCGTCCCGAGGGAATCCGAATTGGGGGAGATGATCCTCAAAAGCAGGCGCTACATGCTGCCGGAACACCGCCGGTTGCTAGAACTCACCGATCAGTGTCAACCCATTCTGCGCGATTATGTGGAACGGATTGGGGATAGCCACATCACGGATTTGTTCAACGGTTGTGTTGGCACCTTCCTGACCTGGCGGCGCAGTCATCAGAAACGCGGGGCGATGTATCTCAAGGGAAAGCCGGAGGACAGAGTCGAACACTACGCATCTACCGGGCTGGTTGTCGGGGTGGAAAACGACCGCGTGAAGATCTTCGAATCCACGATGCAGCGGCATATCGAGCAGACCGAATCCCGGGTTCTGGAAGATCCCTGGGAGGGGCGAGAGCGCAGCTTCGAAGCCGTGTTCCGCTATCTGGGCGATGAGCAGCGCCGTCGTTTCCGCCAGGCCATGAAGGAAAGGCCGGTTGTAGCGGGTGAGGTGATCATCGCAATGGGGCAAAGAAGGCCGGGGCTGATGTTGATGGAAAACGGGGAAGCCCATGTCCGAAATAGCGCTGGCATGCGCAAGCTGGTCATCGCCCGGATCCGGCGGCACGAGATATTCGGGGAAATGTCGATGTTGGAAAACGAACCAGCCGGAGCGGAAGTGGTGGCCAGCTGCGATGGGGTGCTCGCCCACTTGGCTCTTGATGACCTTTACTCGCTCCTGCGTCAGGACCCCACTCTGGAAAGCGGGCTTTATCTTTGTCTGGGAAAGGTTCTTTCCGGCCGTCTCCGCCGCATCAACGCGGTGCTGCCCCATCTTCTGGCTCATGAACGCTTGCCCACCCGTCCCCTGATCCGGGCGGTAGAATGCGGAAGATCCTGGCGGGGCTTTGCGGTGGCCAATGGATTCCATCGTGATTTCTGGCCGCTTTGGTTGTTGGAACATGACTCGTGCGAGGTGGAGGCAATTCCGGAGGGCTCCACCTTATCGGACCTTGTGCATCTGACCCGTGAAGCGGCGATCAGCGCACGGAACCCTCAGGGCCCCGTGCTCTATCTCGGCGTAGGGCCCGGAATCGGTAATGGCAAATCGGACGAATTCCTGATCGAGCCCTCCGATCAGATTCTGGCTCGATGGCAAGAGAAACATCCCGGCATG
>JBBARN010000127.1:0-18197 GCA_040399845.1 Luteolibacter sp.
ACCCTTCTTGCCAGGATGAAAACCTGGAGTCCTAACCGATAGACGAACGGGTCGTTTGTCGCGGTGCGGGCGGAAAAGAACTCCACCGCAGCGAGGATGGCAAGGTTTTTTTCACTGAAATCTTCATCGATTTTAAAGCATGCCCGCAATGAGGGATTTTCACGGGATTTCCCCGCAATGGTGACTTGTCATCAGGGTGCGGATTCCTAGGCTGTCCGCGCCTCTGCGGAACCAAACCAAACCCGGGGCTTTCCATTCCCATGAATACCTCCCTGCTTGCCCAAGCCGCCAATGAAGCCCGTGGCCTCGCCATGGACGCCGTCCATGCCTGCAATTCCGGCCACTTGGGCCTTCCGCTCGGTTGCGCCGAGATCGGTGCGGTCCTTTTCGGTGAATCCATGCGCTACTGCCCGGATGCCCCCAAATGGCTCAACCGCGACCGCTTCATCCTTTCCGCCGGCCATGGCTCGATGTTCATTTATGCTTGGCTCCACCTTTCCGGCTATGCGGTCTCGCGGGACGATGTGAAGAAATTCCGCCAACTCCACTCCATCACCCCTGGCCACCCTGAGTTCCATGAGACTCCTGGCGTCGAAGCCACCACCGGCCCGCTCGGCCAGGGCATCGGCAATGCGGTCGGCTATGCGCTTTCCGGAAAACGCGCGGCCGCCTTGTTCAACACCGCTGATCACACCATCATCGACAACCATGTGATCGCGCTTCACGGCGACGGCTGCCTTCAGGAAGGCGTGGCCAAGGAGGCCATCGCATTCGCCGGACACAGCGGACTTGATAATCTGATCCTCATTTATGATTCCAACGACGTGACGCTCGACGCCATGGCCGATGTGACCCAGAGCGAGAATGCGGAAGCTTATTTCATCTCTCAAAACTGGGACGCTGTCACCATCGATGGCCACGACCTCGGTGCCATCGCTGCCGCCATGGCGAATGCCAAACAGCAGAAAAATGGTCGCCCGAAGGTCATTATCGCCAAGACCATCATCGGCAAGGGCATCCCGGAAGTCGCCGGCACCGCGAAGGGCCACGGCGAAGGCGGTGCGAAATTCATCGAAGGCGCGCGCGCCGGACTCGGCCTTCCCGCCGATGAGCACTTCTATGTTTCCGCAGAAACCATTGCCTTCTTCGAGGAAAAGAAAGCTGCCTCCCAAGCGGAGTTCGAAGCATGGCAGAACATCTACGATGCCTGGTCCAAGGCCAATCCCGCGCTTGCCGAACAATTGACCAATGGCCTCGCCCTCGCCGTTCCCACCGAGCTCAGCGAACAGATTCCCACCTTCGCCGCCGATTACAAAGACGCCACCCGCTCCGCAGGCAGCACGGTGCTGAATGCCATCGCCAAGGCAATGCCGCAGGTGCTCACCGGTAGCGCCGATCTTTTCGGATCCACCAAGAACTACATCAAGGATGGCGGCGATTATTCCAAATCCAACCCGATCGGCCGCAACATCTGGTTTGGCATCCGCGAACACGCCATGGGCGCGATTTGCAATGGAGTCGCCTACGATGGCCTCTTCCGTATCAGCGGTGCGACCTTCCTCGTGTTTGCCGATTACCTCCGCGGCTCCATCCGCCTCGCCGCCCTCTCCGGACTGCCCGTCAGCTATATTTTCACCCACGATTCCGTCGGTGTCGGTGAGGACGGCCCTACCCACCAACCGGTGGAAACTGTCAGCGGCCTGCGCGTGATCCCCAACCTCGATGTGATTCGCCCCGGCGATGCCGAAGAGACCGCTGGAGCCTTCGTTGCCGCCATGAGCCGCACGGATGGACCGACCGCCCTCATCCTCACCCGCCAAGCCATCCCGCTGATGAACAGCCTCTCCGTGGCGACCCGCCGCGACGGCACCCTCAAGGGCGGCTACATCGCCAAACAGGAAACCGGCACACTGACCACCCTGCTCATCGCCAGCGGCTCCGAGCTCCAATACGCCATGGCTGCCGCTGACGAACTCGGCGAGGGCGTGCGCGTCGTTTCACTGCCCTGCTTCGAGCTCTTCGAGCGCCAAAGCGCCGAATACCGCGAAAGCGTCCTGCCCGCCGCCTGCACCAAACGCATCGCCATCGAAGCCGGCGTCTCCGGCCTCTGGTGGAAATACGTTGGCACCCACGGCAAGGTGATCGCCATCGACCGCTACGGCATGAGCGCTCCAGGTGGCACCGTCTTCAAGGAACTCGGCATCACCAAGGAAGCCGTCATCGCTGCCGCACAGTGATTTTCAAAAAAGGGGCGGACAAGTCCGTCCGCCCCTTGATGAAACTCAAAGGCACCCCATCGGCAATCAGCGCGACAACCCGAACCTGCGCTCGATTTCCTTCGTCCCGAATTCAGTAAGCGTCGGGCGGCCATCCGCTGCGCAGTAGGGAAGTTCGCACGCGAACAATTCTTCCAGCAACGGACGTGCCTCGGCCAGCCGTGGTTGGATTCTCATTGCAGCCCGCTTGGCCAATACCCGGGCAAGGCGCTCGAAAGCAAAACGCGCACCGGAGGTCGAGTCGTGCAGCAACTCGTCCAGCAACTCGCCAAGAAATGACCGAGGATCGTCCACTCCCAGGCAGGCAGGCAGCGTGAGAATCTGCACGGTGTTTCCCCCGAAGGGATCCACCTCGATACCAGCCTCGGACAATGCCGCCCGCGAGCGCATCAGCAGATCCAAATCACGCGGATCCATTTCCAACAACACCGGCACTAGCAAACCTTGTGTTGGCAATGTTTCCTCGCGTTGGCGGAGGAGGGTTTCGTAATAAATGCGTTCGTGTGCCGCCTTGGGATCGAAGAGCACCAAGCCACCTTCACTTTCGAGCACTACAAAACGGTTTTTCAGCATGCCCATGATGCGGAAATCCGGAGCCCCGCCCGATGTCGCGGAGGGCGCAGGTGCCTCCGCCGTAGGCGCGACAGACTCTGGTGACTCAGAAATGGGCGGCAAAACCTCTGGCGAAATCGGCAATTCCGGAGATGGCACGCGACTCAAAGGAGCCGGACGCACCCACTCCGCGAGCGTGGCCTGAGGCGTGTGGAAAACAGGGGCGACCCGAACCGGAGCAGAAACAGGAGACGTCAACACAGGGGACGAGACCGTTGGCTGGGACCGAAGCGGCGGCTTGAGCGCTCCCACCACGGCTTCGACAATTGCATCCCGGATGTCATGCGGCCGATGAAACCTCACTTCGCGTTTGGCCGGATGCACATTGACGTCCACCAACTGAGGTTCCAAATCGATCCACAGCCAAGCGGCCGGGTGCAGCCCCTCCGAAAGCGCGCCACGAAACCCCTCCGCCAATGCCCGGGAAATCATCGAATCCTCGACCGGGCGGCCATTCAAAAACACAAACTGATGCCGCCTCCCCTTGCGCGCATGGCTCGCTGGCAACACGAACCCTTCCACGCAAACCCCGTTTCCATGGGTCGGCGACATCGTGATCAACTCGCGGGACAATTCCGGTCCCAGCAACTGCCTCACCCGGTCCACCGATTTTTCGGCAGCCGGCAAATCGAAAATCTCGCGATCATCGCGCCGAAGACGGAACCTCACCCACGGTGCAGCCAACGCATGCAAGCGGAGTTGATGTTCGACATGCGCGGACTCAGTCCCCTCCGCCCGCAGGAATTTCCGCCGCGCAGGCATATTGAAAAACAAGGCCTTGGCTTCAATCATCGTGCCCGGAGCGCAGCCGGCATCCCGCACATCCCGCACCTTGCCACCATCCACCAGAATTTCAGTCCCAGCCACCGCTTCCGCCTCGCGGGTGACCATTCGAAAGCGGGAAACACTGGCAATGCTCGGCACCGCCTCACCTCGGAATCCCAAAGTGCGGATCTCCGCGAGATCCCCGGAACTTCGAAGCTTGCTGGTTGCATGTCGCTCCAACGATAGCAAGGCATCCTCCCGCGACATGCCGCAACCGTCATCACTCACCCGGATCAAGGCAGCCCCCCCTTGATCCACATCCACGCGGACTTCGCGGGCACCGGCGTCGATGCTGTTTTCCACCAACTCTTTGACGACCGAAGCAGGACGCTCAACGACCTCTCCAGCCGCCACCTGGCTGGCAAGAATGTCAGATAGCACGCGAATCTTGGGCATCGGCCCCAGACCCTAGGCAATCACCGCCAATCCACAAGCGAAGAGCCAACAAATGCGGATTTGTCCGAAAATTTCTTTGCAAACCGGGGAAATCCCCTTGCTTTCGACTCCGCATTTTTTACTTTATTACCGGGTTCCAGAGAACCCGGCAGAACCGTGATCTCTGACTCCCATCCATCTCACCCCGCGTGAACCATGAAACATCTCGAAAAGATCACCCTCGTCACCGCCACTGCGGTCTATGCAGGCTATCTCATCCAGCAAGCCATCCGCACCCGTTCCGAACGCCTGTTCCGCCTTGCAGCGGGTGAATCTCCCTACGAACGCACCCACCCGAAACCACGATCCCTCAAACACGCGGCCGGCTGAATCTCTACATCATCTGATTTTCCTGCAATCCGGGCACAAAAAAACGGGAGCCATTAGGCACCCGTTTTCTTCCCCGGCTGCGGAACCGGAAATCTTATTCAGCGACTTCAGCTTTCTCGACAGCAGGAGCGTTCGAGTAGCGCCAGCGAATTTTATTACGCTTGGAAGCCGAGCGGAGCTTGCGCTGTTTGCGCTCGGTGGGAGTTTCAAACGCGCGGCGGCGGCGCATTTCTTCGAGAATGCCTTCGGCATCCAGCTTGGTTTTCAGGCGCTTGAGAGCACGGTCAACGGGCTCGCCTTTCTTCAGAGTCACTCCTCGCATGCGATGATTCTTGGTTGGTTGGTTGGTTCCGCAGGTTTGTCGGGGCGCGGTTGATGCGGGATCGACCCCTCCTTGTCAAGAAAGAACCCACCTGATTTCCAAAAAATGGGGGGTTGCCATCAATCATCATTTGCGCTATGCATCCCCCGCTCCACCGTCCGGCGGGACAACCTGCTCTCCGGTGGCTTCCCGATGTCCGGGATTCTTCCATTCCAACCCTTATCTATGTATCGCATTCCATTTGACCGTGTGAACTGGATCACCAGTTCTTTCCTCATCGGCACCGCGCTCATCGCTCTGATCGGCCTTCCCATTTACCTCGTGAAGTTCGGCATCGATTGGTTCCAGTTCTCGATGTTCTTCTTCTACCTGGTCGCTACGATGATGAGCATTACCGTCGGTTACCACCGCCTGTTCTCCCACCTTTCGTTCAAGGCCAAGACTCCGGTGAGACTCTTCACCCTGATCTTCGGTGCCTGCGCCTTCGAGAACTCCTGCCTCGACTGGGCATCCGACCACCGCCGCCACCACAAGCACGTGGACCACGATGAGGATCCTTACGATATTTCCAAAGGCTTCATGTGGGCACACATCGGTTGGCTCATGTTCAAGCTCAATCCGGAACCGCCGATGGACAACGTGAACGACCTCCGCAAGGACAAGCTGGTCATGTGGCAATACAAGTATGTCCACTGGATCGGTTTCGTTGTGGGCCTCATCGTTCCTTCCATCCTTGGATACGCATGGAACCACTACCAAGGCATGGATGCCTGGACAGGTGCTCTCGGCGGCTTCCTCATCGCTGGCGTCGCCCGCATCGTGGTGGCCCAGCATTGCACGTTCTTCATCAATTCCCTTTGCCACACCGTGGGTCGCCAGCCCTATTCCTCAACCCACAGTGCTCGTGATTCCGCGATCATGGCTTTCCTGACCTTCGGTGAAGGGTATCACAACTATCACCACGAATTCCAACACGACTACCGCAACGGCGTGAAGCCATGGCAGTGGGATCCCTCCAAGTGGACGATCTGGACACTCTCCAAGCTCGGCCTCGTCGAAGGCCTGCGCCGCGTGCCGGACAGCAAGATCCTGTTGGCGGAAATGCGCCAAGCCCGCTTGTGTGCCGAAAAACATCTGGCGGAACTCCGCCAGCATGGTGCCGGCCCTGCCCAGCGGGTGAGCGATGCAGCTCACGAGATCGTCGAACGTCTCACCGCCAACTACCACGAGCTTGAAAAGGCTGTCGCAGACCGGGTCGAGCTTTCCCGTCAGGTCCTCCGCGATTGGCAGATTGAAACCCGTGCCATGATGCGCGAACTCAATCGCATGGTGAATTCCGTGCCAGCCTGATTTCAGCTCTCATTTTTCACAGCTACCGGCGGCCGTTCTCTTGTCTGGACAGCCGCCGGTCGCATGTACAAGGTGCCTCGACTTCATGCGAATCTCGGACCGCTATATCGGAAAACAGGTGCTTCTGGGCACCCTGTATGCCGTTTTGGTATTGGGTCTGGTGCTGGTTCTCGGCAATCTTTTCAAGAAGATCCAACCGCTGCTGGTGGATCAGAAAGCACCTCTGGAGGTGGTGCTGCGCTTCGTCATCAATGTGCTGCCGCTTTCATTGATGTACACGGTGCCGTGGGGATTTCTTTCCGCGGTTCTCTTGGTATTTGGCAGGCTCTCCGCCCATCAGGAAATCACCAGCTTCCGCGTCGCAGGTGTCAGCCTGGTCCGCTTGTCCGCGCCGGTGTTCGTGATCGGCGCCTTGCTGTCCCTCGGCAGTCTTTGGCTCAATATCAATGTGGTCCCGACCTCCAAGGCGTCCACCGTGCAATTGTTATATGAACAAGCCACCCGCGATCCGGATTCGTTACTCAAACCCGGCGTCGTCCAAGGCAATTTCGGTGGCAATGGAACGGATGTGCAAAAAGCCCTGATCGAGGGCAAGAGCGGCGAGTGGGTGGAAGGATTCCATTTGTATCAACTCTCCGGCACCGATGAAAAGGAACGCACTTATGTGCACGCCGCGCGTGCCGCGCTCAAGGTGGACCCAGTCCACAGCCAACTCCGCGTCAAACTGCAGAATGCGTATTTCGAGACCCACAAGTCCGATGGAACCGTAGACCGGGTGATCGCCCGCGAGGCAGAGCCGCTGCTCATCGATCTCAAGAACCCGCGTTTCAAAAAGTCCCGCGCCAGTGCGATGACGAACAAGGAGATCCTCGCTGAGATTGCGACCAATCCCGAGCTGCCAAAAGAGAAACAAGTGTTGTTTCGCTCCGAGATCACCAAGCGTTATTCGTTTTCGATGGCCTGCCTTGCCTTTGCCTTCATCGCCGTACCCCTCGGGCTGGGTTCACGGCGGCGTGACACGTCCAGCGGTCTCATCATCAGCCTGCTGGTTGGCACCGGCTATTTCCTCGTTACGATGCAGGCGGAACAATTCAAGTCCGACGCCGGAGCCACCGCCGCGCTCTGGGCTCCCAACATCGCCTGCGTGTTGTTAGGATTATTCCTTTTCCGTCGCGCCCGTTTCAAGTAAGCTCCGAGGGTTGATGAAAGCCCTTCGCCCCATCGCCAAGGCAGGCCGCCAGATCAGGAACCACTTCGCGAAGGAGCACGTGAGGCTGTTTCCCTTCGTGGGATCCCTGCGCCGGTATGACCTCGGGAAGTTCCGAGCGGATTCGCGGGCAGCGGCCAATGTCACTCTTCTCGCCGTGGCCCAGGCGATTGCCTTCGCCGCCATCGCCGGCCTGCCAGTGGTCTATGGTGTGCTCTGCACGGCGATCGCCGCACTGGTGGCCCCATTGTTTTCGGCCTCGCGCCACACCATCATGGGGCCCACCAATGCCACGGCCTTCATGCTTTTCAGCTTCTTCTCCGTCAACCCGGGGCTGGCAGGGCGCTGGAGCGAATTGATCCCGCTGCTGGTCCTGATGGTCGGCATCATCGCCACCGCCGGAGCCCTGCTCCGCGTGGCGGATCTCATGCAGTTTGTTTCGAGAAGCGTGCTGGTGGGATACATCTCAGGCGCGGCGGTACTGATTCTTGCCAACCAATCCACCCACTTGCTGGGCATCGCCCATCGCATGGATCCGGATTCGTCGTCTTCATTTGTGGGTTTGATCATCGAAATCGCCACCACCCTCCATCGCACGGATTGGGTCGCCATCCTCATCGGTGCCGGCACTCTCGGGATCTACTACGGCCTTCAAAAATGGAAACCCACATGGCCGGTATTTGCGATTTCACTGATCCTCGCATCCGCCATTTTTGGCAGTCTCATCCGCTTCAAGATCGCACCGTTTGCGGGTGAAGCGACCTTCACGACATTCCGAGTTGAGGAGATCATCCCGCGTCTCCCCCACCTCATGCGAAGTGATATCTTCAATGATATCTCCGCCCTGCTCGGTGTCGCCTTCGCGATTGCATTTCTCGCGACCTTGGAAAACACCCTGATGGCCAAGGCGCTGGCCTCACGCTCCGGCGATCATGCCGATGTGAATCAGGACATGTTCTCCGTGGGCATGGCCAACATGGCGAGTGCCTTTGCCGGTGGCATGCCCGCATCCGGTTCCCTCACCCGTTCCTCCCTCAACTTCGAATCCGGAGCGCGCACCCGTTTTGCCTCGCTGTTTTCCGGGGTTTTGAGCCTGTGTTTTGCCATCCTCATCGCCCTTTCCGCCGGTTGGGGAGTGCCACTCATTGATTTCGTCCCGAAGGCCGCGCTCGCCGCCCTGGTGATCGCGCTCTCGCTGTCCTTGTTCAATCTCCGCAACATCCAGATCTGCCTGCGCTCCACCTCGGATGATGCGGCGGTCCTCATCGTGACCTTCCTCGCCACCTTGCTGGCTCCACTCCATGTGGCGATCTTCATTGGCGTGGCGGTATCCATCAGCCTGTTCCTGCGCAAGGCCAGCCGCCCCCACCTCGTGGAGTATGAATTCAGCGAAGCCGGAGAACTCCGCGAAATGGGCGAAAAACGCAAACGCCCGATTCCCGCCATCTCGATCGTGCACGTCGAAGGCGACCTGTTTTTCGGGGCGGCGGAATTGTTCCGTACTCAGATCCAGCGCACCGTCTCGGATCCTGCGATCCAGGTGATCATCCTCCGCCTCAAGAATGCCCGCCACCTCGATGCCACCAGCGTGATGGCGTTGGAGGACCTGATCCGTTTCATGCGGGAAAAAGGGCTCTACCTGATCATCTCCGGAGCCAGCAGGGACGTCTATCGGGTCTTGAAGAAATCCGGGGTCCTGCACACCTTGCAGGAGGGTTGTGATCGGCGTGCAGGGGAGAGCAACCTGTTCCTTGCCAATCCTCGCAATCCGAATCTTTCCACCCGGGGTGCCCTCAAGCGCGCCCAACAATTGCTCGGCACCAACAAGGCCGACATCCGGATTTTCTACGATCCCAACATCCCGAAACAAAACCCATGAAACGCCTCGGACTACCCGTCATCATCGCCGCACTGCTGGGGGCCTTCCTCTTCTGGTGGTTCTCACCGGTGCAGATCATCAAACGCAAAACAAAGAACCTGTTAGAAACTCTCACCCTCCAGGCAAGCACGGGAACCGCCACCCGACAGCTTGGAGTTTACTCGCTCAATGCCCTGCTGGCCGATGAAGTAAGCCTCGAAAGCACGGCCATCCGCGAGGCCAATGGAACCTTCGAACGCTCCGAAATGGAATCCGCGTTTTCGTGGCTTTGCCAACAGGCGAAACACACCCAATTCGATCTCATTTCATTCCACTCGGTGAATGTGGCAAATCAATCGGCGGAGGTCGCATTTTCGCTTCAAGCAGTGGTCGAACTGCCCGCTTATCGCCCGGCCGATGGTTCATACGAAGTCATCTTCCGCTGGCAGCACGACGACGATGGTTGGAAGCTCGCCAGCGCGAAATGGTCGGAAGCCGGCCACAAGCCCAAAGCCAAACCCGCCGCCAAGGCTGCCAAAAAGCCGGAGGAGGAAAACGAATGAGCCAATCCGTGATCGATTGACAAATCGGATGCAGGATTCATCCACCCGTGGATATTGCGGGCAACACTTCATGACTGCATTGCTCAAACGCTCGACGCCCCTGCTCCTCGCACTTGCCCTCGCCGGAGTCGTTTTGCTTTTGCTCCGCCAGCAGCAGCCCGCACCCGCCCCAACACCGGCTGCACTGCCATCCGCAGCATCCCAAACACCCCAAGTCCCCTCCCCCGCACTTTCCGCGCTTGCGGAAATGCCGGATTGGTCCTCGCTCAACGCTTTCCAAAACACGATCACCCGCGCGGATTTCGAACGGCTGCTCACCACCGTATTCGTCACGGGCGGGGCATGGAGGAGTTATATCGAAATCGATGAAACCGCCGCGCGCATTCGCACCGGCAACGATCCTTCGGCCGATTGGTTCCACCTTCGATTCGCCCCCGATGGTTTGGCGGAATCCACGCCCCGCGCTTGGCGCATGACCACCGAACTTCCCGCTGCCCCAGCGGGCAAACCGCTTGATGGCCTCCACATCGCCATCGATCCGGGCCACATCGGCGGGGAATGGGCAAAGGTCGAAGAACGCTGGCTGCAAATCAACGGCGGCACACCAATCTGCGAAGGCGACATGACCCTCGTGGTGGCCCGCCTGCTCAAGCCACGACTGGAATCACTAGGCGCGAAAGTTTCACTGGTCCGGAATTCCAACGAGCCCGTCACGCCACTGCGGCCGGACTCATTGGTCACCCTCGCCAAGGATTCCCAAGGCCCTTCGGATTCGCCCGCCGCATTGATGAAACTGGCCGAGCGCTTGTTTTACCGCACTGCGGAAATCCGCGCCCGTGCCAAACTCGTCAACGACACCATCAAGCCCGATCTCGTCCTTTGCCTCCATTTCAACGCCGATCCCTGGGGCGACCCCACCAAGCCCACTCTGGTCGAACGCACTCACCTTCATCTCCTGTTGAACGGTGCCTACACCGATGAGGAAGTCTCCCTCGCCGATCAACGCTTTGCCATGATCGAGAAACTCCTCAGCCGCAGCCACGAAGAGGAAGCGCGGGTGGGTGCCAGCGTTGCGGACACCTTCGCCGAAGCAAGTGGTTTGCCCCCCTTTCTCTATCCGCCCAGCTCTCCTAATGCCCTGCCAGTGAACGGCCACCCCTATCTGTGGGCCCGCAACCTGCTTGCCAACCGCCTCTACGATTGCCCGGTGATCTTCATGGAACCCTACGTCATGAACTCCACCATCGACCACCCGCGACTGCAAGCGGGCGATTACGAGGGGCTTCGTGAAATCAATGGCAAGTCCCAGCCATCGATCTTCCGCGAGTATGCCGACGCCCTGGCAAAGGGATTGGAAAACCATTACTCCGCCCATCGCCCCAACAGCCCCTGAACCGGCGTCGCGTGATGATTTCCCGAAGTTTTTCCAGTCTTGCCGTGCTGCCCGTTTCCCGGAAGTCTGTGGCATGAAGTATCTTGTCACCCTTTCCGTTTGCATCCTTCCCTGCCTGAGTTCCTGCAATCTCCCTGGCCGCGCGGATGGGATCGACCCCAATCCATTTCCTGTCCTTGAGCAACAAGCCGGCCCCACCAACCGCGATCTGAGCCGCATCCGCATTCCCATCCTCCGCTCCGCCGCCCTCGAAAAACGCTGGGGAAAACCCCGCACCCTTTCCGGCCCCAAGGGTGGCTATGCCATGCGCTATCAGGACCCGCGCAACAAGGAGTGCCATGTCACCATCTTCGGATCCCCGGATTCCTTCCCCATCGCCGGCCTCACCCCGCCCCCCTACACCGAACTGGGAAGGGATCAGAAAACCAACACCTACGCCCCGCGCGAAGTCCAACAAATGTGGCAGCTCACCAGCATCAACGGCCGTCCTGTCCGCTACTGCATCGCAGAAGGCGGCGGAGACGGACAAGCCATGCAATTCAGCACCGAAACCTTCCGCACCACCGCCCCCGATGGCCGCAGCGCCAGCTATCGCATTCGCTTCGCCACCGATTCATCCAAGCCAGAAAACTCTCCGAAGGCCTTGTTGGAATCACTGGGGTTCTGAGCAAACCCTGGGAGACATCATTGGAGCGAGCGATAGCGTCTCGACCCATCTCGAACACGGGCGGATCACGTCCGTCATGACTCCACTATCATTTTCCTACCCGGCACAATCCGCCGAAATCCACCAAAGATGCGGATGGTCATTTCCCGAAAAATGGCTACACTCCGCGCCATGATTGGAATTGTATTGGGATCCGGACTCGGGCCATTGGCGGATGTGGTGGAAATCGAACGCGAAGTGCCCTTTGTAGAGGCGAGTATTCCCGTTTCATCGGTCCCTGGGCATGCGGGCCGGTTTTTGTTTGGAAAACTCTCCGGAACTCCGGTGCTGCTCATGAAGGGGCGAGTGCATCTCTATGAGGGCCACCCGGCACGTGTCGCCACCGCCGGGATTCGCTGGATGAAGCAACAGGGAATCGAACGCCTCATCCTCACCAACGCCGCCGGCACTCTCAATCCGGAGTTCCATCCCGGAACTTGGATGGCATTATCCGATCACCTCAACCTCACCGGCACCTCACCGCTGGAAGGCGCGGACTTTGTCGATCTCTCCGCGGCCTACGATCCGGAATGGCGCGCCCGCTTTCAAAGCGCCGCCTCGTCCATTGGCATGCCGCTTCACGAGGGCGTTTATGCCGGTCTGCGCGGGCCTCAATATGAAACGCCTGCCGAGATCCGAATGCTGCGCACGCTCGGGGCGGACGCTGTCGGTATGAGCACTGTGCTCGAAACCATCCAAGCCCGCTCGCTCGGGATTCCCGTCGCTGCCTTTTCTTGCCTCACCAATTGGGCCGCCGGTATCTCCGAAGCCCACCTCGATCACGAGGACGTGCTCGCCACCGGAAAACAAGCGGCCGAAGCCATGATCCAACTCCTCGCCACCGTGATTGGCAGCGAGGGTTGAATTCAGGGGGGCAGGAACCCAACCGAGGGCATGAATTGTTAGACTTCGTTAGAATGAAGCCGCCCATTTCCGAAGGTGGGGACATGCGCTACCTGCGACGCCCCTCTATCTGTTAGATGATCAATTCTACCGCTGTCGGCTCAGACAGCAGTTGAATCTGCAAACTGATGCGTGGTTTTATCCCGAATATGCGCAGCATCATGCCTTCCGTTTTGTTGAACTTCATCTCGGATGAGACTTCGCCCAGCAGTTTGCGTGCGATTCTACATGACCCGCTTCAGCTTCGGCGGATCCAATCTCTTGTTGCATTGTTCGGGCCTTGAAGGGTGGAAATTCCCGGGGCGATGTATCCAAGCCCGCGCCCTCTTGGCTGCTGCCTGCACCGGACTCTTTGCTTCGCCACCGGCAAGTGCCACGACCCTTGGCGATTTGGATGGCGACTCCCGCGTCACCTCGGCGGACTACCTGCTGCTCCAGCAACACCTCGGAGCCCAAATCCAACTTTCTCCCTCCCAAATCCAAGCCGCTGACGCCAACGCAGACGGTTCGATTTCCTCAGCCGACCTCCCGGCTCTCCGCGACCTTCTTCTCGAGCGCTTTCCACCAGCCGTCAAATCTTCTTCTCCCGCCCACCTCTCGGTCACCTCGCCCTCCAACCGTCTCGAACTCTCTTTCAACAAGCGCTATCACGACGACGGCAACCTCGCCAATGGCATCCGCCTAACCGAGGCAGGTCCAGACAAACACCTGGGAACCGAAGATGACATCTCCATCCCAAACTCCATCACCGCCGCCCCGCCGCTGCTTTCACTGAACCTCGATTCCACACTCCCGTCCGGCACCTACGGTCTCTACGCATCCCCTCCCATCGCCGACTTCCAAGGCCGACCGATGATTCCCTTCGCCGGAAAATTCCTCATCCCCGGCGACGATCCGCTGCGCGACTCCGACTTCGACGGCATCCCGGACCCCGAAGAAATTGCAACCGGCACCAATCCCCTGCTATCAGACACCGACGGCGATTTCGCCGATGATCTGCTGGAAAGGAATTCGGGCACGGATCCGCTGGATCCGTGGAACCTACCACAAGATCTGGGAGGAAAAAAAGTCCACCTCAGCCGAGCGATCTCCTATGCGAATTTGCCAGGAAATTCCGCAAACTCCATAACCCCGGAGGGATGGATCTCGGTCATTTCCACGATCACTACCTATGCCAATCTAACTCCTGACGCGGCTTCAGAAAACACCCCAGCAGGGTGGGTTTCGGTACTCTCACCGATTGTCTCCTATGCCAACCTTGCTGCAAATTCCAATTTCTCGGGAACTCCGGCTGGCTGGACCACGATTTCATCGGCTGCGATTTCCTACGCCAACCACCCGGTCGATTCTGCATCCGCCAATACGCCGATTGGCTGGGCTTCCATCAACTCACCAGTGGTTTCCTACGCGAATCTTCCTGCCAATTCCGATTCGACAGGAACGCCCGCTGGCTGGGTATCCGTGATTTCTCCGGGCATATCCTATTCCAACCTAAGCCCGGAAACACTGAATCCTGAAGGTTCCGAAACCGTCACTGTGGTTTCCAGCGTCGTTTCCTATGAGAACAGCTAATCGCTATTGCCAACCATCCAAAGTCTAAAGCCCACCATTTATGAAAACGTATCCTCATTCCGTCCTCGCAGCGTCACTGCTGTCGTTGCTCCCTTTGCTGTCGCTGCCGATGACGGCTCAGGATCTTCCCTACTCCAGCGGTTCCACCGGTGCCGATGGGGTTCTAGCCATCCCGACCATTTTCCCAAACGCTGGTCCCCGTGGTGGCGCTGCCTTCCATACGGGAGAAAATGCACTCTATTATGCTTCCAGCTTCTACGTTTGGCGATCCACCGATGGCAAAGCATGGACGCGCCTGCCGGATATCCCGGGAAATTACAGCAACCATGGTGACTACACTAGAGCGCAACTCGCCTATGATTCTCAGGAGGAGGCTCTTTATGCGCTGGTCAACACCTACAACCAAAACACAGGTTACTGGGAACCAAAGTGCCACAAGTGGGCTTCCAGTGCTTGGCAACTTGCCAGCACCGGACTTCCGGAGTCGCTTACCTATGACAGTGACTGGTGGAACCGCGGACGCATGGTTTATGATTCCGCTCGTGACCAACTCGTGGTTTTTGCTGTCGGCAGCTCCTACAACGAAACTTGGACATTTGACGGCACCTCATGGACTCAACAAACCCCGGCAACCATTCCATCCGGGCGGATCAATCCACAGATGGCTTATGATTCGGTGCGCCAAGAAACTCTTCTCTATGGGGGAGAAGGTGCCTCGGATACTTGGGTTTGGAACGGCACGACATGGACTTCTAAACCAACGGTCTTTTCTCCTCCCTCTCTCTCCAACCATCCTGCTTACTGGCACTCGGGCTATCAAGGCATTGTGATTCCGGAAACCGGTCGCAATCTTTGGCTTTGGACCGGCTCGGAGTGGGAACTCAAACACGCCTCCGGATTCACCACAGGATCCATGTCCGGCTACGTGGGAATCGAAAATCCTATCACTGGCGATTTCCTGGCCATCCTCAATAGCCAGGTCGTCGGTCTCAAAAACGATGTCTGGACCTTCAAAGCCGGTAATCCCTATTACATCGACCTCTCCACCCGCCCGAATGGTGTATTCCACTACACCGACATCGTCGTGCCCACAGGCATGACAGTGAAATTCCTTCGCAACTCCGCCAACACTCCAGTATTCTGGCTCGCAAGTGGATTTGTACAAATCAACGGCACTGTGGATGTGAGCGGTAGCGGCTTCTCCGGCGGACCCGGTGGCTACGACGGTGCCAACGGACTCATGACCATCGGCCAAGGCCCAGGTGGTGGATTCCCTACCGATCAAATGGGAGGCCGCTATCTCGGCATTTATGGCAATCCTCAAATCGAACCGCTCATCGGTGGCTCAGGGGGAGGAAGAATGGAAAGTAATTCTACGGTAGGAACCGGCGGGGGGGGGGCTATTTTGATAGCGTCTTCACGTGATATTATCATTACTGGTAGTATTTTGGCGAATAGCGAAGGTAAGCCCGGCTACTATGAAGACGGAGCTGGTAGCGGTTCTGGTGGTTCAATTAAGTTGGTTGGTGATCGGGTCAGCGGCAGTGGTAGTCTCGCTGCTAATTCTGGGTGGGTTATTAATACTTACAACGATTACCCTAATAAAATCGGC
The DNA here is from genome assembly GCA_040399845.1 of Luteolibacter sp. Taxonomy (GTDB): domain Bacteria; phylum Verrucomicrobiota; class Verrucomicrobiia; order Verrucomicrobiales; family Akkermansiaceae; genus Luteolibacter. The sequence goes on from JBBARN010000127.1 coordinate 15,965, forward strand.
TCCTCCGGCCGCATCCGCATCGAGGCCTACGAAACGGATATGGTGGACAACGCCTCACCTCTTGCCTCAAACGCCACCAGCCCGGTCTGGACCCCAGCATCACTGGCATCCCAACTCGAATATGAACTCAACGTCACTCAGGTCGCCGAAACAGCGGTGCGCCAACCCCCAACCGGTCAAACCGGAAATCCAGACGTTTCTTTCAGCTCGGATCAGCCCATCACGGTGGTAGTCAACGGCAGAAACATCCCGGACGGCACCGAGATAAAGCTCATGATTGGCGGCAATGGTATCAACACCACTCTGCCCCTTTCCGGTGAACCAGCTGTGACCATGCAAGCGGGCAGTGCGACTTTCCCGAATATAACGATTCCTACCGGTCTCGGGCACATCCAAGCGTCCGCAGCCTTCCAAAAACCTGCGGCTACACCGTAATCCATCGGTTTTCTCTCTGATTCCACCCAAACCGCGCCGATGAAAGTCCTCTTGCTGGTCCTGTCCCTGCTTTGCGCCGGACGCCTTGTGGCGTCCAATGCCCTGCAGATTGGATTCATGGAGGGCACGGTTGGTTCGGAGATTTCGATTCCCATCCTCCACTTAGGCACCGATGCCGTTGCGGGTGCCAACGTGGATTTCCGCTTCGATCCGGCAAAAATGGAACTGCTCGAAGTCCTGCCAGGTGCCGCAACGCCAGATTGGAGTCTCGACTCCGAGCAAACCGTTGCCAATGAAGTCCGTCTGCTCATAACTCATCCGGCTGGAAACTCTTTGCCCGAGGGCGAAATTGCCAGAGTCAAAGTGCGCCTGCTTGAAACCTTCGCGCACAGTGAAGCCACCGGAGCGGCCTTGGTCCGACGGGATACGTCCAATCCTGCTGCCTCTCTCATCGATTGCCATTGGCTCCCTCTCCTTGAAATCACCAGCCCTGCCGAAGGTGCCGCCCTCGTCAACAGTGCGCCCAATGACATCCAATTCCGCGTCTCTCCAGGTGAACATCTTCTCACATCGCTGCACCTGCTACTCCAAGACCGAACAGTCCTTTCCTCCTCTTCTGCTGAAGACCGTTCCTTCTCCTGGCAACCCAATCTCACCGCTGGAGGATTGCTGAATCTCTCGGTCCAAGCGACCGATGAGCTGGCTCTTTCCTCAGTTTCCGACCCAGTGCAGGTTCTTATCAATACCTCTCCCAGTCTCGCCGCCATCACGGACAAGACGGTCAACGAACTGACGGCGCTCACCTTCACCGCCTCGGCCACCGATGCGGATCTCCCCGCCAACACGCTGACTTACAGCCTGATCAATGCGCCGACAGGAGCGTCGATCAACCCAAGCAGCGGCGCATTTTCATGGACGCCGACTGAAGCACAAGGTCCCGGTTCGTTCACCTTCACCGTGCGGGCCAGCGATGGTGCTTTGATTAGCGACCGGACGCTGACCGTGACGGTCAACGAGGTGAACCTCGCGCCGGTTCTTGCCGCGATCACTGACAAGACAGTCAATGAATTGACGGCGCTCACTTTCACTTCCGCCGCGACGGATGCTGATCTCCCTAGCAATACACTGACTTATAGCCTGCTCAATGCGCCGCCCGGAGCATCGATCAATGCAAGCAGCGGCGCGTTTTCATGGACTCCGACTGAAGCACAAGGTCCCGGTTCATTCACCTTCACCGTGCGGGCCAGCGATGGTGCTTGGAATAGCGACCGCACGCTGACCGTGACGGTCAACGAGGTGAACGTCGCGCCGGTTCTTGCCGCGATCACGGACAAGACCGTCAACGAATTAACTACCCTCACTTTTACCGCCTCCGCGACGGATACTGATCTCCCTGGCAACACACTGATCTATAGCCTGCTCAATGCGCCAACAGGAGCATCAATCAACGCGAGCAGCGGCGCATTTTCATGGACGCCGACTGAAGCACAAGGTCCAGGTTCGTTCACCTTCACCGTGAGGGCCAGCGATGGAGCTTTGAATAGCGACAGAACGCTGACCGTGACGGTCAATGAGGTGAACGTCGCGCCGGTTCTTGCCTCTATCACTGACAAGACAGTCCATGAAATGACGGCGCTCGCTTTCACCGCTACTGCCACGGACGCTGACCTTCCAGCCAACACACTGACTTACAGCCTGATCAATGCGCCGACAGGAGCATCGATCAACGCGAACAGCGGCGCATTTTCATGGACGCCGACTGAAGCACAAGGACCGGGTTCGTTCACATTCACGGTGC
>JBBARN010000128.1:0-18034 GCA_040399845.1 Luteolibacter sp.
CGAGCGAGGTTTTGACGGCGGGTTTCACGGTGAGGCCTTTTTCATTGGCCTTCTTCGCGAGCAGGCCGGCGGCGAGCATCACGCTGGGGTTGGAGGTGTTGGTGCAGGACGTGATGGCGGCGATGAGCACGGAACCATGGGTGATGGTGTCCTTGATGCCGCCCTTGCTGTCTACGCTGACTTCCCAGAGCGGGTAGGAGGGAGTTTCGTTGGGCTCGGTGACCACGCCCACTTCCGCGCCGAAGGCACGGCCGATGCCGCTGGTTTCGTCCGGGATGCTGTCGAGGGTGTCGGGAAGGTTTTCCGGCGTGCGGGTATCGACGACGGGAGCCTTGGCGTAACCATCGGGCGCAGGGCCGGTGAGCAGGGAGGCCCACTTGGTTTTCAGGGAATCGATCTCGATGCGGTCTTGCGGGCGCTTGGGTCCTGCGACGCCGGGTTTGACAGTGGAAATGTCCAAATCGACGATCTGCGAGAAATCGAGCGCATCGCGGTTGAGCGGGATGCCCCAGAGGTCCTGGGCCTTGTAGTAGTTTTCTACGGTTTTGCAGAGTTCCGGCGGGCGGCCGGTGCCTTCGAGGTAACCGGTGGTGACGTCGTCGATGCCAAAGAAGCCCATGGTCGCACCGTATTCTGGGGCCATGTTGGCGATGGTGGCGCGGTCTGGCAGCGAGAGCGCGCGGGCACCGGGGCCGTAGAATTCCACGAATTTTCCGACGACCTTGGTCTGGCGGAGGAGTTCGGTCACACGGAGGACGAGGTCGGTGGCGGTGACGCCGGTGGCGAGGTGGCCGGTGAGGTAAACGCCGACGACTTCCGGGACGAGGAAGGTGACGGGCTGGCCAAGCATGCCGGCCTCTGCCTCAATGCCGCCCACGCCCCAGCCAACGACGCCGAGGCCGTTGATCATGGTGGTGTGCGAATCGGTGCCGACGAGGGTGTCCGGATAAAACACGCCGTCTTTTTCCAATACGCACTTGGCGAGGTATTCGAGGTTCACCTGGTGGACAATGCCGATGCCGGGAGGCACGACCTTGAAGGTATCGAAGGCTTGTTCGCCCCATTTCAGGAACTCGTAGCGCTCGCGATTGCGGTGGAATTCGAGGTCGAGGTTCTTTTCCAGCGACGAGCCGGTGCCGGCGTAATCGACCTGCACCGAGTGGTCCACGACGAGGTCCACGGGCACGAGCGGCTCGATCATTTTGGCATCCTTGCCCATGCCATGCACGGCCGAGCGCATGGCGGCGAGGTCCACGAGGAGCGGCACGCCAGTGAAGTCTTGGAGCACGATGCGCGCGACGACGAAGGGGATCTCATAATCGCCGGGAGAGGTGGCGTTGTATGCGGCGAGGTTTTCGATGTCTTTATCGGAAACCTTGAGGCCATCGTTGTTGCGGAGGAGCGACTCTAGCACGATCCGGATGGAAACCGGGAGCCTGGAGAGATTCGGAAAACCCAGGCCAGCCAGTGCGGGGAGCGAGTGGAATTTGCCTTCGGTGCCGGAGCCTGTCTTAAATGTGCTTAGAACGTCCATGGACATACGCTAACGCAAAGCCACCGGCACGTCTTCCGGAAATGTGGGCTGCGGACGTTTCCGCGAATGGGCACCATTTTCTCATCAGCGAGCGGCGTAATCTGTCCGCCGATGCGAATGTGATCAAAGACCAATGCTACAGTTGATCTAACAAAAATCCGTCCGCTGCATGCAGGGACGGATTTTTGGAGAATGACGGATAAATCGACGTATCATCCCGCCACCAGCTCCTTCACCGGAGGGGCGAAGGTGGTGAGGTCGATGCCTTCGACGGCAGTCTTGTATTCCTCCAGGCTCGGCGTGCGGCCGAGGACGGCGGAGAGGACGACGACCGGGGTGGAAGAGAGGAGGGACTCGCCTTTTTTCCGATCCGAGTCTTCCACGACGCGGCCTTGGAAGAGGCGGGTGGAGGTGGCCATGACGGTGTCGCCTTTTTCGGCCTTCTCCTGGTTGCCCATGCACAGGTTGCAGCCGGGGCGCTCGAGATACATCATGTTCTGATACTCGGTGCGAGCGGCGGTTTTCGGCGCGTTGTCGTCGAACTCGAAGCCGGAATACTTTTGCAGGATGTCCCAGTCGCCCTCTTCCTTGAGTTCATCGATGATGTTGTAGGTCGGCGCAGCGACCACGAGCGGTGCGTTGAACTCCACCTTGCCCTGCGACTGTTCGAGGTTGCGGAGCATTTTGGAAACGATCTTGAGGTCGCCCTTGTGGACCATGCAGGAGCCGACGAAACCGAGGTCGATCGCCTTGCTGCCGCCGTAGTAGGAGAGGCCACGGATGACGTCGTGGGTGTAGCGCTTGGAAACATCCTCGTTGTTCACATCCGGGTCGGCGATCATCGGTTCGTCGATGAGGTCGAGATCCACAACCATCTCGGCGTGGTATTTCGCGTTCGCATCGGGGGCGAGCGGCGGTTTTTCACCGGAACGGATGCCGTCGATGCGGGCGTTTGCCTTGTCGATGAGCCCTTGAAGGACGCCGGACTCGTTGTCCATGCCCTTGTCGATCATGATCTGGATGCGGCTCTTGGCGATTTCCAGAGACTCGATGAGCGTTTCCGGTTGGGAAATGCAGATGGAGGCCTTGGCTTTCATTTCTGCGGTCCAGTCGGTGAAGGTGAAGGCTTGGTCGGCGGGGAGGGTGCCGATGTGCACCTCGATCACGCGGCCTTGGAAGACGTTTTCGCCGAACTTTTTCAGCATCTGCGCCTGGGTGGCGTGGACGACGTCGCGGAAGTCCATGTAGGGCTTCATCGTGCCCTTGAAGGTGACTTTCACCGACTGCGGGATGGGCATCGTGGCTTCACCGGTAGCGAGAGCGAGAGCGACCGTGCCGGAGTCCGCGCCGAAGGCGACACCCTTCGACATGCGGGTGTGAGAGTCGCCGCCGATGATGATGTCCCAATCGTCCACGGTGAGGTCGTTGAGCACCTTGTGGATCACGTCGGTCATCGCATGGTAGCCGTCCTTCGGGTCGCGGGCGGTGATGAGGCCGAAGCCCTGCATGAAGGACATCAGCTTCGGAATATTGGCCTGCGCCTTCTTGTCCCAAACGGAAGCCGTGTGGCAGCCCGACTGGTAGGCGGCATCGACCGTCGGCGAAATGACCGTGGCGGCCATCGCTTCGAGTTCCTGCGAGGTCATGAGGCCGGTGGTGTCTTGCGAGCCGACGATGTTCACCTTCACGCGGACATCGGAGCCGGCGTGCAGGGTAAGGCCCGGCGTGGTGCCGACGGCGTTGCGGTTGAAAATCTTCTCCACGGCAGTGAGGCCTTGGCCCGGGTGGGAGACTTCCTTGGCGGGGGCGAAGACGGTCGGCGTGGGGACTCCCAGCGTCTCGGCCGCGAAGGTCTGGAGCTTTTTGCCAAAGACGATGGCATAGGAGCCGCCCGCCTTGATGAACTCCAGCTTCTGCGGGGTGAAGGCGGATGAGATATCGGCAAGCACCTTGTCGTTGCCGTAGAGTTTCTTTTCCTTCGTGTTGATGGTGAGCACGGTCCCTGTTTCCACCGAGTAGGCCTGCTCCAGGATGGGGTCGCCGTTGGCGTCCTTGACCACTTTGCCCTCGGTGTCGGTTTTCTTGACCCAGTTTTTCAGGTCGAGCCCGATGCCGCCGGTGACGCTGACGGTGGTGAGGAAGATCGGGGAAATGCCGTTGGTGCCCGCGACGATGGGGAAGATGTTCACGAAGGGCACGTAAGGGCTGGCCTGCTTGCCGGTCCACAGCGCAACGTTGTTCACGCCGGACATGCGCGACGATCCGACGCCCATGGTGCCTTTTTCCGCGATGAGCATGACGCTCTTGTCGGGGTGGAGTTTTTGCAGCGCCTTGATCGTGTCCTGAGCCTCTACACTGATCAGGCACTTGCCGTGCAGCTCGCGATCCGAGCGGGAGTGCGCCTGATTGCCGGGGGAAAGCAGGTCGGTGGAAATGTCGCCTTCGGCGGCGATGAAGGTGACCACCTGGATTTCCTCCGCCACGTCGGGGAGCTTCGTGAAGAACTCGGCGGCGGCGTAACTTTCGAGGATTTCCTTCGCGATCGGGCTGCCGGCCTCGTAAGCGGCCTTGAGACGTGCGGCGTCGGCGTCGTAGAGGTAAACTTGTGTTTTCAGGACCTCGGCGGCTTGTTTTGCGATGTCGGCATCGGTGCCGAGCGCGAGATTGAGCAGCGTGGTGATCGAGGCCCCACCCTTCATGTGGGAAAGCAGTTCGAAGGCGAAGGGCGTGGAGATTTCCTCCACCTTGGATGTACCGAGGATGATTTCTTCCAGGAATCGGGCCTTCTCACCGGCGGCGCTGGTGGTGCCGGGCAGGGTGTTGTAGATGAGGAACTGGAGTGAATCCTTGCGGTGGGGATGGGCCGGGTCCTTGATCTGGGAAATGATCTCGGCAGTGAGCGCGCCGCTGTCGATGGGTTTGGGATGCAGGCCAGCGGCTTTGCGTTCCTCAATTTCTGCCAAGTAGTCCTGATATAGCTGCATATTTTTGATTCGGGCGATGGAAATTCACTGGAAGATCAGACGACGCCACGTGAGGGGCGGCTGATGTTGCGAGAATCGCAAAGCGGCAATCGTACCTACCGCTTGACGAAGTCGCGCGGAGGGTAGGAAAGGCGGGGGATTTGTCAAAATCGATTGTCGGGCGGGGTCTTTTCGTCGTCGCTAGGGGGATGGGGGATTGCAAATGGGAGGGTTCGGGTGTTCATTCACTCCATGAAATTGTGGATTTGCGGGTGGGTCGGGCTGCTGGTGGGGGCATGTGCGCCGGGCCGAGGGTTCGCACCGGAAGTGACTGCCGAGATGGCGATGAGGAGCGATGAGCCCCGTGAATCGCTCGAGCGGGGACGGACGGTGTATCTTGCGCAGTGTGGACGCTGCCACGAGCTCATTGCTCCGGACGCGGTAAAGACGTCCGACTGGAAACTCGTCGTTCCCGGGATGTGCTGGAATGCCGGATTGTCCGCTGCGGATGAGAAAGCGGTATTGAACTACGTGTTGGCGGCAAAAAAACGGTGAATGGGGCAGGGGACTTGTGGGTGTTTGCCGGGGTAATGGTCTTGGGCCAATTCAGCCCCGGGCCGGACATGGTATTGTTGACGCGGACCGCGCTGAAAGAAGGTTCAGCGGCGGGACTCCAGATGGCGACCGGGGTGGCCTGCGGGTTGTGTTTCCATACGCTCGTCGCGATCGGGGGCATGGCCCTTGCATTTGAGAGCCTGCCTGTCCTGCGAAGTTTTCTGCAATGGGGGGCCGCCGTCTACCTGTTGTGGCTGGCCTTTGGGATGGCGCGGGGCCTGTTTTCCTCTTACAAGACGACCGCATCGAAGGAAACCAACACGCCTGCTCCTCAGCGTTCGCCGTTCCTTCGGGGGATGATTTGCAATTTGCTCAATCCCAAGGCAGCGGTGTTTCTTGCGGCGGTATGCGCGCCATTTCTCACCGGCAGCAGGCCCGGTTGGTGGCCTTTTGCCATGTGGTGTATCGTGGTCGGCCTGGCAATCAGTCTCTGGTCGCTCTGGGTGATCGTCCTTCAATGGGCACCGCTGAGGAGTCGCTACGAACGGAGCGCCCACTGGATCGATGGCGTGTTTGCGCTTGTGCTTGTCGCTTTGGCGATCCGCCTGATGGGCGCATGACGTTACCACGAAAAAGCCCCCGCGTGATGGCGGGGGCTTTCGGGAAATTCGGGATGTGCTTTTCAATCCACCTCAATCGAACTTTGGCGACTTGTGTTGTTTGAAATAGCCGTCGCCGACATACATCGTCCCATTGTAATCAGGCAGTGGGCCTGAATCCGGAGGAAGCGGGATATTGCCGTGAGTGGCATCTTCAGGCTGGGAGTAGGCGATGCTCACCGGCGTGCCGATCTTGACGAGGCGGTAGAACTTGGGTGAGAGGTTTTCATGCATCCGGATGCAGCCGTGGGTGCAAGGGTGGTGTTTGACCCAGCCCGTGTGGAATCCGTAGTTGGCTTTGAATTCACACCAATAGGGCATCGGCGTGCCTTTGAAAGACCATCCCGCCGGGCGCTTGCTCAGAAGCGTTTGTTTGATTTGGTTGCCATTGTAGGCATAGCCGTGGGTGTTGGCGCGCTTCTTCTCCACCTTGTTGAAAATGCGGAATTCGCCCGCAGGGGTGGACGACCCTGGCGCACCGACGGAAACAGGCATCGACAGGAGCACCTCTGATCCCTCCATGACGTAGGTCCGTTGCTTGCTGAGCGACACCTTGACCTTCACGTTGTTGGGATTGCTGGGCAGCTTGGTGGGGCGGTCATAGGCGTGATACGCCGCAAGGCCGGATCCCCCGCCACTGGTGGACGTGGAACAGGACGACATGAGGGCCGCAGTGGCAACCGCGGTGGCGAGCATGAGGGTGGTTTTGAAATTCATGATATGCGGGAATGGGGCGAGGTTTGCAGCGATTCTGAAAAAGGCAAGCCAAGGAACCGGGATCTGGCATCCAGCAGGCCTTGGGAGGAAATTTCATGCAACATCCGGTTCGGCACTTCGCTGGTGGCCTGGTTGATGACCCTTTCCAAATCATCCTCGATCGCCTTGGCCTCCTCCTTCCTCTCCTCTGGTAGGTGCGAAATGAGCTGCCGCAACTGCCAGGCTCTGGCCACCGGGCTGGGCCGCGACTCAGGAAACGCCACCGCGCGGAAACGCGAAACCGGGTGATATCAGCACCGGAAAGCCCACCCGGATCTCCACATCGGATTTCTCCTGATGGACGCACCCCCATGAACAATTCCTTGCAGCATCAAGGAATTCCTACCACCCTCCCATCACAACCTTTGACGGTTATCATGTCAGGAGGTCATACGAATTACGCTGTTCGCTTTAGAAATCATGAACTGGATGGGCAATCCATATCGGCATACCGCCACCGAAGCAGAGGATCTTTCGTATCCCCCGAATGGCGGACGAACGAAGATGATCCTTCTTGGGATTATTCTTCCATTAGTCATATGGTATTTCGGTGTTCATGCGTGGATCACTGAGGAGGCCACGTGGTTCGGACGTGGGAGTTCGGACATCGTCGTCCACGGGCCTACCGCAAAGTCTCTTGGTGTGGCATATACGAGTGTTGGTCTGTTCTGCCATTTCCGATGGTTTTGGGGGTTATTACCAGTTTATCGTGTGTTCGAAATTGGAACAGTTTTCTCCCTGCTTAGCTTCTTGGTGGCGATCTGCTCTGGTGCTTACTTCCTATTTGCATGAATCCGATCAGCGAACAAGACTGCACATCCAGCGGCGGGTAACGTCCTTCTTTGAATTCAGGCTTCCCTCCCCACCGTGGATGGCCTATACGTTCTGCAAAAAATGAGTCGGCACTCAACCAAATATATTGAAGAGGCGCGATTCAGCATTGCACTCATCAAGTGGCTTGGGATAGGCGCATTCATTCTGCTTCCGTTCTCCTTTACGGACGGAGTTGCCGATTGGAGATACCTGACGATTTCTGCAATCGCTGGATTGGTTTGGTGTGGCGCGCTTGTCTATGCGTGGCGTTATGAGTCCATGTTAGCGTCCGGCCTCGCCTTTCTCACAATGATTGGGGCCTTTCATGGCAGCGAGACTTTCTACGCTGCCGAGCCTCCATTTTGGCACTCTCTTCAGTGGTTGGCTGTGTTTCTTGCTGTTGCATCATTCCCGATGATCGTCTTCTGTCCTCGTCTCCTCCGCATTTGCCAGCTACTAGAACCAGATGCGCAACTAGCCGGCACATCCAACGGCGGGCAGCGTCCTTCTTAGAATTCAGACTTCCCTTTCCGCCGTGAATGAGCTAGAACTTCGTTTAAAAGAGACATGATAGCCCACAAAGTCATATTCGGTGTGATTCCGCAGAGAAGGCGGTCTGATGCGGAATACGCAGTCGAAAGTTACATCTCCGTCTTGCTTCACAATGGTCAAGCCGTCGGATCATACTTCCTCGTGGTGCAGGACGGAGTGCTCTGTGCCTACGTGCAGTTGGCAGGACTCAATGCTCTGAAGCTACAGTATGAGAGCGCACATACTGCAAAGCGGATAGCCGCGATTGTAGAGGTATTTGGACACCCCCCGAAATGGACCATCATAGACGATGAGGCACCCAAGCGCGACGTCACATGGACGAAGGCACCATTCCTTTATCTCTTCACCAACATGGATGATTGGGAATCGCCACTTTGTCGAGGAGATAACGGCAAAGCGATACCGATTTACCGTCTGCCAGGGACTCATGAGGACCGAGAAGCGATCTACTTCTGGCAGCGCACATATCAAGAATATGATGCCATTTGGATGGGATGCGGCAACCTGGAAATGCCAACCTATCGCGAACTGGCATCCCCCAGTAGCGAACTCTCTCAGCAAGGCCGTCAGATTTGCGCCAAGATCGAATCGACAACAGGCCAACCGACCTACTATTTCCTGATGCGCTACTGGGGCAGACGCCTCGGAGAAGAGAGCCGTAAGTGCCCCGGATGCGGAAAAGCTTGGCGGACTTCGCACGCAACAGAGAGCTCCAACCAATTTTGGCATTTTCCGTTTCGCTGCGACAGTTGCCGGTTGGTTTCTCACATGGCCGATAGCTACGACGATGAACGCCATTCGGTAATTGGAGAATGGAAAACCAAGAAGCGAACAAACCCTGCCTCCTAACGGGCCGTGAGCATTTCAATATCTTTCCATTTTCCTTTCAATCGCGCCCGTAGGAGCACTCGATCGTTCCATCCAAACTCACTCCACCGCTAGGATCCCGCCGGGCGCTCCACGGTCAACGCGGGCTGCCGGACTTGTTGGAGCTTTCCTGGTGCCGAAGATTTTGACCGCAGTGGGAGCAGGTTTTGCGAGGTCGGCGATGAGGGCGGTCATTTCCCCGCTTTGGCGATTGTATCCCAGGCGGTGGAGGGTGTTGCCATGGAGGGCGATGATTCCCACGAGGCGGGCGCGGCAGCGGCGCGGCGCTCGGGCGTTGCAATGGGGTCCTTCATCCCGGTGGCGCAATCATCGCGTAGCGCGCTGAAAGCGGCGTCACGGGTGGCCGGGGCCCTACATCCGGGAGAGATCAGCGCACGCGCTCCCAGGAATCGAGCTTGCGATCCGTGAACCACACAGAGGCCACGCGATAGGGGACGTAGGTGAAGTCCGAGCCGATGTGATACCCTTGGCCGAGGTGGCCGTACCGGCAGGGGGGACCATAGGGGCCGTAGGGTGTGAACTCATTCCCATACATGCCGTAGTTGCCATAAACCGGCACCGCCTCGCTGGCAGCGTAGTCCCAGCGTTCGGTCATCTGATTCGTCCGCTGACCTTGAAAAGTCCGCGATGGGGTTCCCCAGGCCAGGTAGACGGCGTCGGGCGACATTCCGTTGGAGATTTGGCCCTGTTTTACCAGTTCCTGGTGGGCGGCGGGCAGTGCCTTGAATTTTTCGGGATTGCGCTCAATCCGTGCATGCGGCGTGGCCGGATAACAGGATGAAAGAAACAGGCTGACCGCGAGAAGAAGCCCTGAAATCAAGGAGTTGGTTGCATTTTTCACAGGACGACGCTAGTGGGTTCCGACGGGATGTGCAACTTTGAGATGATTGATTTTAAACATCCGCGGAAACTTGCTTGCCAAGCCTGAATCCTGCGCCGCATCCTCCGTTCGAAATCCTTTCCCCGATCCGAATATGTCTGACCTCCTCGAAGCCGATGATCTCACCGCCGCCTTGAAAAAGTGCCCGGAATGGGAGTATGAAAAAAAATCGATCACCCGGACTGTCGAGTTCGAGGAGTTCAATGATGCGATTGATTTTGTGAACGACCTCGCCGAGATCGCCGAGGAAGCGCAACATCATCCCGACATTACCATCCGCCACACCAAGGTGACGCTCAAGCTCACCACTCACGATGCGGGTGGCGTTACCGAACTCGACATCGAGCTCGCCCAGCGTGTGGACAATCTTGTGGACTGAGGCCGGAACGGACCTGCGTCGCCGGATTCCGGCATACGCTTGCACCTTCAGCGCGGCAGCATCAATTCATCGTCCTTGAGCCCGGTCAGTTTTCCGAGAGCCGCGAGCAAGCGGCGAAGGGTCACGAACAGGAACAAGAGAATGGGGACTCCAATCACGGCGAATCCCCAGCCAGTAATCTTCGCCACCTTTTCATTGTAGATTTCCCGGGCGTTGGTGGCAGTGTGGTCCAAGTCGCCGAGGAAATAGAGTGCCAACCCAAAGTTGAGCAGAGTGCTGATGAAGAACGACCCCCCGAATAGCAGGGTCGCCTGAAACAGGATCTTTTGGTAGCGGTCTCGCGCGTTGATTTCATCCACCCGATCCTCGATTCTGCGAATGTCGAAGATGGTGTCCGAGTAGAGAAATACCCGCAAGAGGGGGCTGTTGGTGAAGTGCGAACCAATCACCGCGAAGCCGAGAAGGAGTGGGATCGATGCTTCTTTGAGTCCAAACAGGATATCGGCATGGGGCTTGACCGTGCCATCCTTGTTCCAAAGGAAGATTGTGAGGCCGCCGGTCAGCAGAACCGATACAAGCCCGAGACCGGAAAAGAAATTCGCTTTGCGCGTTTTGACGAAGTGCCAGATGCCGTAACCGATTGGAAAAGCAAGTGCTACGACCAAGGCCTTCACCGGGCCGATGTGCCAGGGTTTGACGGCCTTACCGATGGCTTGCTGAAACTCCGGATCCTTGCTCAGATAACTCAGTGCAAGCACCGGGATGAGAACATTGATGAGAATGTTGGCGAGCGGGTTTTCCTGAGCAGGTTTGGACTCTGGCATGGGCTTTTTATCAGTGGGAACAGAAGAAAGGGGCGACCTCGGAAACCAAGGCCGCCCCTTTTGAAATTCGATCAGACAGTTCCAAAAATGGTCTTGCCGGTGGACTTGAGGTCGTCGCAGGCCTCTTTCATCCGCACGCAAAGGCTTTGCTCGCCCTTTTTGAGATAGGAGCGTGGGTCGTAGTTTTTCTTGTCGCCCACTTCGCCGTCGATCTTGAGCACGCCTTCGATGTTTTGGCACATGTGAGTGACGATCGGGCGGGTGAAGGCATATTGGGTGTCGGTATCGATGTTCATCTTTACCACGCCGTAGTCGAGAGTCTCGCGGAGGTCGCTTTCCGATGTGCCGGAGCCACCGTGGAAAACGAGGTCCATTTCAGCGCCCGCACCGTGTTTGTCCATGACGGCCTTTTGGCCATCGCGGAGAATGGAGGGCTTGAGCTTCACTGCGCCGGGCTTGTAGGCACCGTGCACGTTGCCGAAGGTGGCTGCGAAGAGGAAGCGGCCGATTGGTTGGAGGGCTTCATACACTTCCAACATGTCTTCCGGGGTGGTATAGAGTTTCTCGCTGGGGAGTCCGGAGGTGTCGTGACCATCCTCCTCACCGCCTACGCAGCCGGCTTCCACTTCGAGGATAATGCCGAGTTCTGCGCACTCTTTGAGGAGTTCCTTGGAAATTTTCAGGTTCTCATCAAGTGGCACCACGGATCCATCGAACATGTGCGATTGGAAAAGCGGGCCCTTGCCCTCGGCGATGCGCTTGCGCGAGGCTTCGAGCAGCGGCTTTAGGAATCCATCCACCTTGGCGGGATGGCAGTGGTCGGTGTGGAGGGCGATGAGAACATCGTATTTCTCCGCAAGCAGGTGGCAGGCCTCGGCGAGCACGATGGCGCCGAACGCGGCATCCTTAACGGCAGTGCCAGATGCGAATTCACCACCACCGGTGGAAACCTGGATGATTCCGTCAGATTTCGCTTCCGAAAAGGCCTTGAGCGCACCGTTGATGGTGGGCAGGGAAGTGACGTTGATGGCAGGGTAGGCGTAGCCGCCTTTCTGGGCGGCGTCCAACATGGCGCGGTATTGCGCGGGAGTTGCGATTGGCATAACGCCTTGGTTGTATTCGTTTGTCGGGCTGGGGACAAGTCGGAATCCACGATAGAATGCGCATTCTTTGAGCGCTTAACAGAGTGTTTGGGCACGAATTCGAACTGGAAATCGGTTTTTCGGCAGAATGTTTCAATTTCCAGCATCCACATCGGAGCGATTTTCAGAGACTGAAACATCAAGCGGGCATTCGTCATCGGTTTGTAGCCAACTACCATGGGGGGCTCCGGCAATGACCTGATCCTGCAATGGTCAAATACCCGGCTGCTCGGTTGGGGTGCCAGTGTGCAGGCGAATCTTGCCGGTTTGCTTCCAACTTATCATTGCCGCCCCGAATGGAGTCATCCTGTTCACCGACCCTTCTCCACCGAAGCCCCATGGATTCTACCGGCTTGCGATTCCCTGACCAGAACTGCTTATCGGCGACGACTTGCGGCATCGATGATGCTTTGTTGCAAATCCGCAGGCAGGCCGCTGGTTTCCAGCCAAGAGCGGGCACCATTGGGATCGGTACGGAAATAAGCCTCACCGGCTCTTGTTAGAGAACTCTGGCGAAGTCCGGGATCATTGATTTCCTGAGCCCAAGTGAGAGCGAGTTGTGGATTTTGCCATGCATAGCCAGTGGCAAATCCACTGATCGCCGAGTCGCGTTTCGCGGATTGGGGCATCGCCAACAAATACTCACCAGCTGCGGCAGGATCCCGATCCTCCCAATCACTGAACGCATTGCGAAGTCCTGCGATTTGGCCTTGGCCGGCAGGGAGGCTTTCCAACCACGAGACCGCCGCGAGTGGGTCCGTCTGGGCCCAGCGTCCACCCACTTGTTCGATGGTCCGCGACGCATAATCCTCTGCCGCAAACTGCTGCGCCCAAGTTGCTGCCGCCTGAGGATCCTTACGCACAAACGCATCGGCGATCCGGCTCATTGCCGCCCCCTTGAGCGGGCCATTGGGCAGTGATTCCGACCACTGCGCTGCCCCCTCGGGGCCGCTGGTTCGCAGCGTTTGGTTGGCCACCATTTGCATAAAATCATTGGCGCGTCCATTTCCATCCGCCGCCAGCTTGAGGACGAGTTGAGTGGCGGCATCCGGATCTTTTTGAGCGATGCCGGCGACGACACTGGCCGTCAATCCATCGCGCTGGCCTTCCAGTTCCTGGGGAAGATTGGCAAGCAAGCTTCTTGCCTCCTCCGGGTTTGCAGCGGCCCATCCCGTCATGGTGGCTTCCAAGTCGGGCTCAGGGCTTGAGGCGGCAAGATCGAATGCCGCCTTGCCGGAGATGGCTCCCCAAGCATAACAAAAGTCGCGCCACTCCCCACCTTCGGCTCCGAGCGAAACCAACTGGCTGCGCACCGATTCCGCGTTTTCAGGAGTCAGCGATTCCAACAATCTCGCAAATGCCAAGCGCCGAGTCAGCGGGTTCGGGTCCTTCATGGCTTGCTCAACCAATGCATCCAAACCACCGGCCACCGACGCCAAAGTGCCGAACATTTCCTCCAGCATTCCCTTTTCGCGGGCCGTCTTCGTCCGGTCGGCAAGTCGGCCGCCGGATCTACGTTCCGAACTGCCATCGGCCATTCCGGAAACTTCTACTCCACCACCATTTCGCTGAGCCATGCCAGCAGTGGTGTTTTCGACACCCGTTCCCGTCGGCCCGGCATTGCGCATTCCCAGCATGAAAGCCGACCCGACAGCAACTGCCCAACTTCCATGCACCCAAAGCGACTTTTTCATTTCGCGCGCAACATACACGGAGTTGCGTAACGGGCAAACTCCGATTGATGATCGCGGTCTCGTGCGGACCGAAGCGGAGATTTCCCGTTCTTGCGATTCCAAGATGTTTGTCTCCATGCATCACCGCCCTCACCACACCACAACATCCCAATTCCGGACAAACGCATTCGACGCAGCCTTGAGCGAAGGAAACACAACCGCGCGTCAAAGATCAAAAAGAGCCACGCTGGGTGTTTGATCCGGTTGTTTCAATGGTTGGCTGCAAGCACCCTCCAATGTCATTCTGGGGCTCCGTTTGCGATCCACTTGCGCACGGCGTCCTGCACTCCAGATGCAACGGTTGGCAATGGATACGGCGGCATGCTGTGAGTGCTTATCATTCCAAGGAGTGCGCTTTTTTCCGGATCGGTGCGATTGATCTTTGCGCGCAAACCTTGATGGCTCGTCAAGTCGTGCTGGGTTCCGGCCATGTGACAAGGCATGCACTGTTTATTGATCAGATTCTCTTTTATCCATGTATAGGTAATGGATGAAGGCGCATGGGGAGCTTCTGGCCCGACGGGACGCTGTTGACTGATTCGACCCGCAAGCTTGTCGAAATGCTCGATGAGTTGCTGGGTGGTATTCCCGTTGCCTGATTTTTCCGGGACTCGTAGCGTATCGACCTTTCCGGATTCCGCGCTCGGGGCGTGCGGGGAATCCGGATGAAGGCGGTTGAGCGTGGCATATAAATCAATCTTGATTGTTGTATGATCTTCTCCGGTGAGCTGCCCGTAGATTTGCGTGCACATCGCTGGCAAGATATCGGGAATTTCCAAGAATATCGAATGCTGGCCTGGGAGGATCTTCAACGAGCGGATTTCCAAACGATCGTGACCGAGCTGTGCTGGATCGCGCACTGAATACTCAGGAGAACCGTAAGTTTGTTTGGAATCAACATGGTTCCATTGTTGCACAAAGAAGCTAGCTGGGGTGAGCTTTTGATCCGCAAGTGGTTGATCGAGCCGCAATTCGATTCCATTCCTGAAGGCCTTCCATCCGATAAGTTGCGGCTGTTTGCGTCCTGTGAAACGGATCCGATGAAGACAACCTTCCGTGATGCCATAATCTCCCCAGCCATCGAGACCGGCGATGAACAATTGGCCATCGAGAGGATTCAATGCCAAGCGGCAGGCACCACTGGAAAACTCACCCGGCATGGGAACGAGGGCTGCCTGCCGGGTGCCATTCACCTCATCTAACAACATGTGATGCCAGTTGCCGCTGCCAAAACTCACTCCGATAAGTCCCTGTCCCAATGGCCCCATCCGTTGATCGTTCGAAAAGATCCGGCTGCCGGGAGAATTGTCCACTCCGCGCGGAAGATAGAGAATCCGCCGCAGTTCGGCCGAGGAATTTTCATTTCCCGGAAATGAGGATTCATAGATCGAGCAGGTTCCGTTGGATTCACCTTCAGACGAATCCGAAAGCACCCATCCATCGGATCGGACGCCCAATCCGAGCGGGTTTCTCGAACCTTCGCCAATTCTGGCAAGGGTCCTGCCATCGGCGCTCAGTCGATAGATGCCAGACAAGGAATTGAAATAGAAGTTTCCTGATTCATCGCGCCGCAGGTCCTGACCGCATGGGGCGGCAGTGGGCAGGTCCATTTGATTGAAGCGCTCCATGAAATCGGCCTCTGCATCTCCATTGCTGTCCACCAAGCGGAAGATATTCCGGCGGGTATTGACGAAAGGGACACCATCGACGACCTCGATACCCAAAGGAAGATCCAGACCACTTGCAAAGCGTTTCCAAACCACTTGTTTGAGATCCCCATTCAAACCCGTGATCTTCCACACGTCTCCGACCAAAGTGCTAACAAAAGCAGATCCTGCCCCATCGAACGCGATTCCGCTCAAGGTCATCGGTGCATGATAAGGATTCGAAGACGGAACAGGAATATCATCCAATTCATATGCACTTCCACTGGCTGCCGGATCGGCGTTCAACGTGCCCGAAACTGTCATCGTTTCTGGAAAACGGGATGGCCCGCCTGTTATCGATGATGATGGGAGACGGGTTTTTGACTTCGCGATTTCATGCGTCAGGAATTCCTGAGCCAAGGGTGCGTCTCCGGAGTTTCCTGCCCAACTCGCGATGACGAGACGGTCTGATGCGAGGATCCCGGAAAGCGAGATGCCACTGCCATCCGGCTTCACTCGCAGGCGAATCCCGCCTTCACTCGCAATGAGGTGGAGGAGCGTCTTTTCCCGCAGCTCGGTGCGGATGAGAATCCTGTTTGGTCCATTTTCCACCCGGGTTGTGCCAAGCTTGCGATCCACCATTTCGGCTGCCTTCGGAAGCATGAAGTCCAGAGTGGCAGGCATGTTTTCGGAGAACTCGAAGTTCCTGAGAAGATATGAGTGTTTGCCATCCGGCGAATGGATGATGGATGGCATATCGAGCAGATTTCCTTTGCCAAACTCTAACTTCAGCACCACGGATTCGCCGTGGAGATAATAGCCGGCAAAACGTCCGATCGCCTGGCCGCCCGTGGTCCATTCCGCACGATCCGTCTCCAACCATTTCCGGCCTTGGACCGTCATAGCCATTCCGAATCGATTGACTCCCTTGTCGAAAGCATGTTCCGGCACTTCAAGTGATGCATCCAAATATGCGGATGACAATGCCGGTTGAAGCGTGTTGTAGGAGATCAGGGCGGGGCGGTCCTGAGAACCGGTGAGGATCGCCATTTCACCATTCCCATTGCGCATGGTTACGCTCGTGAACTTCGGGGCTTGGGAACGAATAAAGGCCGTTGTGCTTTTCTCATTGGTCACGCCCCAATGGCCACGACGCCCGCCATCCAGCCCTGGGAATGGCGGCAGGACCTTTGATGAATCTGCCGGATTCGAAAGGTAATACTCAGCCTGTCGGACGTAGAAATCGTAAAGGCGGTATTGATTGATTGCATGCTTCGAGAATCGATGCCGCTCTCTTCCGCCGTCCGTTGCACAATAAGGAAGATGGCTCAAGTTGCCTCGAAGTGGCGCTTCTCCATAAGGATTGGCTGCCTGGATCGAACCCAAAGGCAAAACAGTCGAGAACAGCAGCAATTTGAACGGGGACATGAAACGCAGGCGAGCTCAGCACAAAAAATGCCGTCCACCTACGAAGGAAACCGGAGGCTTGTTTCAGGCCATGGCCGATCAAGGAACCTGTTTCACTCCCACTCGATGCTCGCAGGTGGCTTGGTCGACACGTCGTAGAGGACGCGGTTGATGCCTTTGACCTCGTTGAGGATCTTGTGGCTGGTCTCGCGAAGCAGTTGATAGGGAAGATCCACCCAATCGGCGGTCATCGCATCTTCGGATACGACCGCGCGCAGGTTGGTGGCCCATTCGTAGCTGCGTTCATCGCCTTTCACACCCACGGTTTTCACCGGGATGAGCCCGGCATAGGCCTGCCAGACGCGGTCATACCAGCCATGTTCCTTGAGCTTGCCGATGAAAATGGCGTCGCACTCGCGAATGATGCGGAGACGCTCTGCAGTGACTTCACCGGGGCACCTGACAGCCAAGCCGGGGCCTGGAAACGGGTGGCGCTGGAGGATGTCCTCGGGGATGCCGAGCGCGGTGCCGAGTTCGCGGACCTCGTCTTTGAAGAGCTCTGCCAGTGGTTCCAGCACTTTTCCTTCAGCCTGGAGTTCGAGGATTTTCGCAACGCGGTTGTGGTGGGTTTTGATGACGGAGGCTTTCGACTTCGCGTTGGACGCGCTTTCGATCACGTCCGGATAAAGAGTACCCTGCGCGAGCATTTCGGCATCGCCCACCGCATCCCAGAAGACTTCGATGAACATATTGCCGATGATCTTGCGTTTCTTCTCGGGATCCGCCTCACCTGCGAGAGCGGTGAGGAATTTCTCAGAAGCATCGACGGTTTCGATCTCCAGACCGATGCGCCGGAAATTCTCCTGCACCACCGCCGCTTCGTCTTTGCGGAGCAGGCCATTATCGACGAAAATCGCACGGGTTTTCACACCGGCCTCCTTGAGCAAAACGGCGAGCACCGTGCTGTCCACCCCGCCGGACACACCGCAGACAACCTGTTTGGTGCCGACCTTTTCGCGGATGCTTTCGATCATCTCCCGTTTGAAGTCATCGATGCGGAACGGCAATAGGTCACCGGCGTGATCGAGAAAATTCCTCAGAATCCTCAGTCCCTCATGGCTGTGGGTGACTTCCGGATGGAACTGGATGCCGAAAAACAGATCATCCCATTGCAGCGAGACGGGTGTGCCGTGCTGGTTAGAAGCGATGACTTTCGCGCCTTCTGGCAGAATTTTCACCGTGTCCGAGTGGCTCATCCAAACCTGCGAGCAGGTGGAAATCCCTTCGTAGAGTCCGACACTCG
>JBBARN010000129.1:0-178 GCA_040399845.1 Luteolibacter sp.
TTCGGGCCATCCAGAGATTGCTCGGGCATGAACACGTCAACACCACGGAGATTTACCTTCACGTGGCGGTGGGTGAGCATGGACTGGGAGTGGTGAGTCCGCTGGATCGATTGTAGAATGTAGAATGTAGAATGTAGAATGTTGAGGTTTGAAGGAAGGATCTAACCAACTTGGATCC
>JBBARN010000129.1:278-17657 GCA_040399845.1 Luteolibacter sp.
ACGATCCACGATCCACGATCCACGATCCACGATCCACGATCCACGATCCACGATCCACGATCTACGACCCCGAAACGATTAGCCTCCGGCGGGAGAAGGGGTAGTGCGGCGGTCGTAGACGCGCCGCTACAGGATTTGTGTGGGAAGTGCGACGGTCATAGACGCGCCGCTACAGGGGTTCTGGATGGGACGAGACGTCCCATCTCCTTAGTTGGGACGCTGCCGCCTTTGGTTGTACGGGGTGAGCCGGAAACCTGAGGAGGGTGCGGGGTATTGGAGTGAAGTAAGCTGGTTTGGGTGGGCTTGTCACGGAGGCATTTGGCCGCGTAAAGCAGCGTAAAGGACTGCGCCCCACGCGCGGGAGAAAGGGGAAGTGCGGCGGTCGTAGACACGCCGCTACAGGCTTTGTGTGTGGGAAGTGCGACGGTCGTAGACGCGCTACTACAGGGTTTGGGGGGAGCGCGACTGTCGTCCGGGCGGAGCCAGCGGATGAGGCGGCGTTTTCGCCTGTACCACAGAAATGTGGTGCCTCCTTAAGGTCGCTGCATCCATAGGATTCCGGGACTGATTCATCCATCACCTCGTGATGAGGCGTAGGATTTTCCTGATGACTCGCAGTATGAGGTAAATCGCGGCGATGACGACTCCGAGAGTCAGGAGGAGGAAGACGGCGATGATGCCGAGGAGAACCCAGAGGGGCCACCAGCGGCTGTCGAGGGAGCGGACGCGGCCTTGCCATTGTTGCCAGTCGCGACCGCGGAATCCTTGGGAAGAGGGTGAGGTTTCATCGTCGAAGTTCATGTCCGTGTCGGCGCGCGGGCGCGATTGGGCGACGATGGGCGCGGCTCCATCGATTTCCACAACTTCGACTTCGATTTCAGTGGCTTCCTTGGACATGACTTGCCTTGTCAGGCGGGCGCATTTTGGCGTGGAAGAGGGATGACGCAAACCCAATGAGGGGATCTGGAAAAAACGGACGGGATTGGAACCAGTGCGGCGTGGGAGCTTTTTGGGATCAGGGAAGTTCCAGCGAGAGCGCATCATACATCACATGACTGCCTGGGCCGTGGTTGCTGGTCTGGGTGAGTGTGATCACGTTTTCGCCGGGTTTGAGCAGGGATGCGGGGAAGTCGAGGGTGCTGAAGCCATACTTCGCATGGATGCCTTCGCGGAGTAGGGCATTGCCTCCGCCGACGGGTGGGTAGGAATTGAAGATGCTTTTGCCATTCACTTGGACCATGACGCGAGCGCGGTCGGTGCTGGCCCATGCGATGTTGAGTCGGGCCTTGCCTGCGGTGTCGATGGCTTGAAGGGGAAACTGGATTTTCCATGGCCACTGCACGCATTGACCATTCACAAGGTAAGCGCCTTGGGCGTAGTTCCAATCGCGGGCAGGATCGGATTTTCCGATCTGATAGACGAGTGGATTGGGAAATTCCTTGGAGAAGTTCTTCCAGAGATAACCTTGGAAATAATCATTGCCATGGCGGAACTCGGCCGCGCGTCGGTCCGGTGTGCCGATTTCCCAAGCGATGGTTTTGCCATGGCGCGGGATGTTCCAGGTCATGTCATCGATGCGGTTGTTGCCGGATTCTATGGTGACATTGGTTTGGGTAAACTCGCCCACGGCTCCGTTGTTGAAGGCGGAGAATGTATAGGTTCCGGGGCGGATGTGAGGGATGGAAAACGAGCCGGACGCGTCCGCTTTGGCCCAGTATTGGTAATGGTTGGATTCATTCTGCCAATTGCCACCGGGTTTCAATTGGGAGAGTCCGACCCATGCACCGGCGGAGGAAACGGCGGGCTTGAGAGGATCCTTGAAGGTGATTTTTCCGGTCAGGGTTCCGCGTTTCCCGGCTGGCGGATAGATATCATGGTCCTTCACCCAGGCATGCGGCCAGAGCTTGCGCTCCGAGGCGGCCTTGGCGCGGGCATCCGCCCAGAGGGCATCGGCATCCTTGCCTTGATTGCCATATAACAAATAGGGCCCGTAGATTTTCTTCCAGTCATCTCCGGCGGCGAGGCGGGTGGATGAACCGCCGAAATGATTCATGCCGAAATGGATGTGGATGAGGCTGGAGGCGGAGGAGAGGTCCTGTTTGAGCGGGCCATCGTTGAAAAACTCGTGGCTGCTCAGGACGATCCAGGCACCGACCTTATTGCGATCGCTGGCGTGGCCCCAGCAACCGGTGGAATAATATTCGAGATTGAAGTCATACTTGCAATCGAACTTCCCGGCGCGCGGGCCGCTGGTGATTTCCACGATCTCCTTGATGTCGGTGGGCTTGGCTTTGGAGAGATCGGCGGGGGATGGCATTTCCCAATTGCGCAGTGAATCGACCCGGATTTTTTCCATCAGCCATTCCTTGTCATTCCGGGCGGGCATGCCCCAGACCATGCGCCACTCGCCGACGACTGTTTCCGGGTAGTCGGCTGGGTGGGAGAGGATGCCATAGGTGTGGATACCGGATTCGCCTTGTTTGAGGGCGTAGCGAACTTCGATGTCCACGGCCTGATTGTTGCCGGGCGTCCATTTCTGGAGAAAGGCGACTTCGGTGATTTCCGGAGTTTGCTGGACGATGCGGAAGCTGGCGCCGCGCGGTTGGCGATAGGATTTTCCACCGCCCATGCTGTAATAGACCGGCTTTTTGGGAGATATCAATTCGTGCGGCCCGAGCTTCATCGAAGTGATGGTGGAGCCTGCCTTGTCGATGGTGGCGATGATGGTGCCGTTGGAGAGTTCCACCGTTTTGCCCTTGTCTGTTAGAGCCACTTCCGCGCGGAGTGAAACGGCTAGCAGTGAAAGCAGAAGGATGGCTCGAACGATCATGAAATTCGAACCGTTTTGAAGGCGATGAAGAGGGGGAATTCCTCTGCGGCCTTGTGTTCCGCCTTGCTGAAGGGGCCGTTGGATTGGGAACGGCGATGGCTGTGCAGTTCCTCGCAAGCCGTGATGCCAAGGCCGGCCTGACCGAGCGAGCTGATGATTTCCGCCAGCGGGCGATGATAGAAAGAAGTTTCCTCGCCGCTCGCCTTGCCCGGATGGGTGGTGATGGGGATGGCGTTGTTAGAAGTATAACTGTCGATGCGGCGGTATTGGATCTTCTGATCGCCATCCCAGCCCCAGTGGGTCTTTTTGGGGATGCGGAAACAGGGATGCATGAAGACAAAGACCGCGTGTCCGCCGGGTTTGATGCTGTGGGCGACATTGGTGAAGAGCGCGGCGGCATCCGGCACGTCGTGGACGGCCATGATGCATGTGGCGGCATCGTTTTTTCCGTTCGCCCATGGGCCGGGCTTGCAGGCATCCGCCACGAGGAAGCTCACCCGCGGGTCTGAGCCGTGGCGGGACTTGGCGGCTTCGATCAGGCGCGGGCTGGCGTCGACGCCGGTGAAGCGGGCAATTTGTTTGTCCAACAGATGCCGAACCAACACGCCTTGGCCGCAGCAGACATCGATGATCGATTGGCCGGCTTTCGCATCGAGCAGGCGCAGGGTGGCGGGCAGGATGACGTTTTGATGATAGTCCGAGCCCGTTTCACCGACCAGTTTGTCATACCATGCGGCGACAGGGTCCCAGCCACGGTCAGCAGAGGGAGTTTTACCCGGAGGTCCTGATTTTCCCTGAGGCGGAGGGCCGGATTGCCGTCCCTTCGGATGCTGGAATGGGCGGCGATGTGGCTGGGGCATGGCGATTACTTTTTGCGGATTCGCCAGATTTCCACCAACTGGTTGCGCTCGGGGATGCGGCTGGAGAAGCGGTCTGTCTGGCCGAGGTAAACGGCCTGGACGAGTTGGCCCGGGCGTTTGTTGGCAGAGAACGATTGGGCGACGGCAGTGGCACGATCCGAGGAAAGCACGCGGTTGCCATCCACGTTTCCGGTCTCAGAGGCATAACCGATGGCAAGGACGAGGTCGCCATCCGGGATCTCATCGACCATCGTGCGAAGGGCTTCTTCATCGGCCGGGGCGAGGGCGCTGGAGCCTGTGGCGAAGGTCATCGTCTTGAGCACGCTGGCGCCGAGTTTCACGCCGAGGTTGCTGTAGGAGCTCATGAGGTCCGAGTCCGGATGTTTTTCCAATTCGCGGAGGCTGCGGAACAACTCGACGGCGGCGGGCAGGAGTTCGTTTTCGGAGGAAGCAAAAAGCCTGGCTTGGTTGAGCTGGCTTTCGAGTTCCGCAACCTTGGCTTCGAAGAAATCCTTGGCTCGCTTGGTTTCCTCGAGTTGGCGCTCGAGATCGGCGAAGTCATCGGCAGAGACGCCCTGGCCTTTGGTGGCGAGTTCGTTGCGGACGGTGGTGAGTTCGGCGGTGAGGGCATCGCGTTGGGCCTTCAGATCCGCAAGATCGCGGCGGAGGAGCTCGCTATCCGAGCCGCTGATGAGGGCGCGCTGGAGTTCGGCGGAGAGGCGGGCGGTCTCGTTGGTGAGGGCTTGGCGGGACTGCTCGGAGCGGATGATTTCCGCATTCTTGGCGGAAAGTTCGGCTTCTTTTTCCGAGAGCATTTCCTGGAACGTGGAGGCGAGAGCAACCATCGTATCCGCATCCTTTTTGAGGCGCTTGGCGATTTCCTCGACGGGTTCCGAGCTGCCTTCGAGTGGGCGGAGTCCCATGGCCATGCGTTCGCGGTTTAGTTGGTCGCGCAGGGCATTGGCCTCGGCTTCGAGTTCCGTGAGTTCGCGGCTGCCGGTGGGGCCCGAGCTGCGTGTGGCACGAAGACTGATGACGATGAGCACACCGAGCAGGGCGATGATCACAAAAGCCAAGGCCACGGCAGGTGGCATGGTGCTTTTGGAGGTGCTGGACTCGGCGGGAGCATCCGCTGCGTATTTATCGATGGGCGGTTTCTCGTCCGACATGGGCGGAGGTTGCCCGCCGGGCCGCCGGGTGTCAATAAGACGGATGCCGTTGGCGAAGCTTAGTGATGATGGAGAAGACGGAGAAAATCCGTGGGTTGCTCGAAAAGGTAGTCCGGCGCTTCGGCTGCGAGCGATTCACGGGAGTTGAAGCCCCAGGTGACGGCGGCGACGGGGATCCCTGCTTTTTGCGAAGCCTTGATGTCCCGGATTTCATCGCCGATGTAGAGAAGTTCCTCGGGGCGGAGCGAAAATGTCTTGCGAATGGCCTTGAGGTGCTTGGCCTTGCCGGTGAGTTTGGAGGTGGAGGAAATGAAGTCGAACTGCTCGCGCAGACCATGGGTCCGGAGGAAGAGGTCCACATTGGCGGTGGCATTGGACGTGAGAATACCAAAACTGTGGACGTGCTTGCGGAGTTCGATGATCACCTCGGTCATGCCAGCAATCATTTGCAGACGGGTGATGTTTCCCCGCATGAGGCCGGTGCCACGAGAGATGATGGCGGGGACGCGGCGTTTCGGGATGTCGAGGTGGTCGAGGAGTTGTTTTAGGGAAAGGTGGCGCAGGTGATCGAGCTCGTTTTCCTCGATCTGGCGAATGCCGTAATCGGGCGCGATCTGATTGAAGATACGCCGCGATTCGCCGAGCGTGTCGGCGATCGTTCCATCGAAATCGAAAACCAGAGTGCGGTAGTTCATGGGTGGGATCGGAGTTTCCTACAGAATCGCGGGCTCGACCAGCGGCAAATTCGGGTGAATGTCGCCATCGAGGGGCGAGGATTCCCCTGCGAGGTGGCGGAGCAGGGCGGCGAAAGCGATCATGGCGGCATTGTCGGCGCAGAAATCGCGGGGTGCGGTGACGAATTCGAGGCCGGCCTGATCGCACCCGCATTGCAGGGCATCGCGGAGGGCTTGGTTGAGGCTGACTCCACCGGAGACAGCGACGATGCGGCGGCGGGAAATTTCCGCAGCGCGCAGGGTTTTTCCGACGAGGATATCGATGACGGCTTGTTGAAATGAGGCGGAGAGATCTGGGATGGAGACGTGGCCCTTTTGGCGTTGAAGCGTGTAAAGGACGGCGGTTTTCAGTCCAGAGAAGGAAAAATCTAAATGCGGATCGTGCAGCATCGAGCGGGGAAAATCGTAGGCGCGGGGATTGCCGCTGCGGGCGGCTCTCTCGATTTCCGGCCCCCCTGGGTAGGGGAGTTCGAGCATTTTCCCCACCTTGTCGAAGGCTTCACCAGCGGCGTCATCGCGGGTCCCGCCGAGCTTGCGATAGCGTCCGGCGGTTTCGACATCGAGCAGGAGGGTGTGTCCTCCTGAGACGATGAGTGCCAAGTGAGGAGGGACGGCGCTGCGATCGATGAAAGGCGAGAGCAAATGGCCTTCAAGGTGATTGATGCCGAGAAAGGGCTTTCCCAAAGCGCAGGCCATGCCCTTGGCGGCGGTGCTGCCGATCAGCAAGGACGACGCAAGCCCAGGCCCTGTGGTGGCGGCGAAGGCATCGACGTCGGCCATGGTGACCTTTGCGTCGACGAGCGCTTTTTCGACCAGGCCACGGAGCCGCAGCGAATGGTTGCGGGACGCCAGTTCCGGCACGACGCCACCGTGTTCGCGGTGGAGCTCGATCTGGGATGAAATTTCCGATGCAAGGATTACCGCAGCATTCCCGGGAACTCCGCGGAGGACGGCGATTGCGGTTTCATCGCAGGACGATTCGATGGCGAGGATCAAGGACACGCCGAATCGATATCCACCGACATCGGAAAATCCGAATAAAAAATCAACCCAACACAATGCATGGGACGCACCGTGTTCGGGTGGTTTTCTGTCCCGATTGCGTGGACGGGGAGGCAAGGGAGCTGCAAGTTTTATTTTGGACGGGCAGTTGACAAAAGGCCACTCCCGTCGTCAGACAACCGTCAGTCTGGCCAAATCAACTGAGGTTCCCCAAGAGGCTTGGCCACCGATGCGGAAAATAGAAGTGATTCCAATATTCAACGCCGCCCCATTCATGAAATCATTGTTCGCCCTTTCTCAGACGATATTCAGATTTGTCGCCTTGATAGCCTTCTTATTCCAGCTCGGACCAACGGCCCATGCCTTCGAGCTCCCTTCGTCCTCGTCTCAGTGTGTCGTTGGCATCGCGGAAGATTGGAACAGCTCGCATGCCACCCTTCGTTTCTATCAGAAATCGGGCAATCGCTGGGTGGCGGATGGCGCGGCTTGGCAATCCAGGCTCGGCAAAAACGGCCTCATCTGGGGCAGCGGCCTGAACCCGGTTCCCGTCGGAGGCGCCACCAAAAAAGAAGGCGACATGCGCTCGCCGGCTGGCGTGTTCAGCCTCGGCGGCGTCTGGGGCTACGATTCCGCGATCAACAAGCACCCCAAGATGTTCTATCGGCAAGTCACTCCGCGCGACTTGTGGGTCGAGGACGCCGCATCGCCACACTACAACCGTCATCTGGTTCTTGAGCAGGCCCCTTCCACTCCGTGGGAGAAAAAGCAGCAGATGAAGCAAAACGATGCTGCCCACGCGCTCAAGCTCTTCATTGCCCACAACGCCCCGCCGAAAGTGGTGCCGAACGCGGGTTCCTCGATCTTTTTCCACATCTGGCGCGCAAATGGCGGCAAGCCCACTGCCGGCTGCACCACCATGAGCGAAGCGCAACTCCGCGGCCTGATTGCCAAAATCGACCCCACCCGCCGTCCTCTCTACGTGCTGCTGCCCCGCGCGGAATACGAAAGCCACCGCAGCCGGTGGAAGCTGCCGTGAGGCTTGAAAATCCCCGCTTCGACACTTGATTCCCGGCGGTGCCCGCATGAGAGTCGCGCCAGATGTCTACCGCAGCCACCGCCCTCAGCACCGCGCCTCAACCCGATACCGTCACCGTTCCGGACGCCAACGGCCACTTTGGCAAGTTCGGCGGAATGTTCGTTCCGGAAACCCTGATGGCCCCGCTTCAGGAACTGGCGACGGCCTACGAGGCAGCGAAAAACGATCCAGCCTTCCACGCCGAACTCGACGATTTGCTGCAAAACTACGTCGGCCGCCCAACGCCGCTTTATTTTGCCGAACGCTGGACGGAACTTCTCGGAGGCGCAAAAATTTACCTCAAGCGCGAGGATTTGCTGCACACCGGTGCGCACAAGATCAACAACGCCCTCGGCCAGATTCTGCTCGCCAAGCGACTCGGAAAATCGCGCATCATCGCCGAAACCGGTGCCGGCCAACACGGTGTAGCCACCGCCACGGTCTGCGCCCGCTTTGGCATGGAATGCGTGGTTTACATGGGCAAGGTGGACATGGAGCGCCAAGCTCTCAACGTGGCCCGCATGCGTCTGATGGGTGCGGAAGTCCGCGCCGTCACCGCCGGACAGGCCACCCTCAAGGAGGCGGTCAATGAGGCCATGCGCGATTGGGTGGCCAGTGTCGATAACACCCACTACATTCTCGGCTCGGCCCTCGGTTCCCATCCATTTCCCATGATCGTCCGGGATTTCCACCGCATCATCGGCGTGGAAGCCCGCCGTCAGGTCTTGGAAAAGGAAGGCCGTCTCCCGGATCTCCTGGTGGCCTGCGTCGGCGGTGGTTCCAATGCCATCGGCATGTTTCATCCGTTTCTCGGAGATGAATCCGTGCGCATGGTCGGCGTGGAAGCCGGCGGCGATGGCATCATTCCGGAACGCCATGCTGCCCGCTTCCAAGGGGGCAAGCTCGGCGTCCTCCAAGGCACCAAGACCTGGCTGCTCGCCAACGCGGATGGCCAAATCGAACTGACCCACTCAGTCTCAGCGGGCCTCGACTACGCCGCAGTGGGCCCGGAGCACGCCTACCTTCAGGACATCGGTCGGGTGGAATACACCTACGCCACCGACACCGAGGCCCTCGCGGCTTTCAAGGAACTCGCCCACAGCGAGGGCATCATTCCCGCGTTGGAAAGTGCGCACGCCATGGCCTACATTTCGAAAATCGCCGGCAGCCTGCCCAAGGAAACCATCATCATCGCCAACCTCTCCGGCCGCGGTGACAAGGATGTCGAACAGGCATCCAAGTATCTGCTGAGTTAAATCATTCGGTTTTCCCACTCAGACTCGATCATAACAAGGCGATGGCCTCATGCCGCATGGCGAGGTCGTCTCTTGTGAGAGGAACGTAATCCAGATCGAGGCTGATGCAGGAGACCGAACTCAGCAGCAGATCCGGGTTCCCGAAGATCGTGCCAACCGCCGTATCGGCAGCATCGCGTCCGGTGGCGATGCGGATCAATCCGTTGAGCTGTGCCATCCGGGTAGCATCAAATACATACCACCACCCATCGACATAAACTTCGAAGCAGGCATGAAAATCGGGTGGAGTTAGCATGTTTGCATAACAACTCACATAACGTGCAGGCACATTGAGGGCCCGGCAGAAGGCAATCCCGAGATGCGAAAAATCGCGACACACCCCGCTTCTGCCTTCGAAGGTGTCCATGGCTGAGGACGTCTCCCATGAACTGCCACTCACATAGGCGATGTTGTTGAAAATCCAGTCACTCACCGCAGTCGCGATCACATAAGGATTTTCCAAGTGACCGAACAAATCCTGAGCGTGATGCCGCAACCGATCCGACTGGCAATAGCGGCTTGGAAACAAAAACGGAATTGCGTCCTGGCTCAAGTTTGCCGGTCCGTCCGCGAGGATCGAAGATACGGGCACCACCCGCGTCGAGTTGCTGACCTCCGCTTCATAGCTGATGCTGAGGTGCCCCGGATAGTTCGTCTGCAGCCGGGTGATCCGGTTCATCCCTCCCACGTCGTTGAATTCCTCCAGCGGGACGAACGGATGAGTCATCAACGACTCTCGGAGAACCCGCTGCCCGCCGGATGCCACGCTCCGGATTGCCAGGAAAAAGGTCGTTTCACTGTGCAGGGCGTATTCAAGCTGGCATTGGACTCGGAATTTCATGATTGAAGGGGGAAGATGCCTGAGCGCGATTTTCATCAGTACGCCGCCCATGATTTGGGAATCCGGTTGTGAAAACCTTAAAATCCTCCTGCACCTTCAAGGAGCCTATCCCCGTGAACCGGAATTCCAAGCTTGATCTGAGAGCATCCATTCACGAGTTCTTTGACTTGGAGCAAGACGATTCCTGCGGGAAACGCCGCCACCTGAAAAACCCACCATGAAACTCATCCACCACCTTTTTTCGGCATGGCTTCTTGCCTCGTGCCTTGAAGCGAGCCCACCCAACATCATCTTCATCCTCAGCGATGACCTCGCCCAAGGGGACGTGGGGGTCTATGGCCAGAAAACCATCCTCACGCCACGGCTCGATCGAATGGCGGCCGAAGGAACCCGCTTCACCCAAACCTATTGCGGCACCTCCGTCTGCGCGCCCAGCCGTGCCTCACTGATGACCGGGCTGCACAGCGGCCACTGCCCCGTACGTGGAAATTGGGAAATCCAAACCGGAGGACAGAAGCCGCTTCCGGCGGAAACCGTCACCGTAGCCGAGATTCTCAAGTCACGCGGCTACGCCACCGGCGTCGTCGGCAAATGGGGCATGGGATTCTTCGACACCACTGGCAGTCCTCTCAAACAGGGATTCGACCTGTTTTTCGGCTACAACTGCCAACGCCATGCCCATAGCTATTTCCCCGAGTTCCTGTGGGACAATGACAAACGGGTGGATCTCCCAGGCAACCAAATCTCTGGCAAACAGAATGCAAACGATCAGCCGCGAACCTATGCCCAGAATCTGATCCAGAAATCCGCAGTCGATTTCATCCGCTCTCACTCATCCGACCCTTTTTTCCTGTTCTACGCTGTCACCCTTCCTCACGGCAGTCATGAGATCGATGACTTGGGAGTTTATAAAAACAAACCATGGAGCAAACAGGAACAATCCTATGCCGCGCAAGTCACCCGACTCGACTCGGACGTCGGCGCGATTCTGGATCTGTTGAAAGAGCTCAAGATCGATGATCACACTCTCGTCATCATCGCAGGAGACAATGGATCCTCATTTCCTCCGGATTCCGTGCTCGGCAAACGCTTCAACCAAGGTGCCAACGGCCTGCGGGGATTCAAGCGGAGTCTATACGAGGGAGCCTTGCGCCAAGCATGCATTGCACGCTGGCCAGGACAGGTGCCAGCCGGAAGAGTCTCCGACGAACCTTGGGCATTCTGGGATTTCCTCCCGACAGCAGCAGAACTCGCCGGAGCGAGCATCCCACCGGAATGCAAGACAGATGGCTTGTCCCTTGTCTCCCACCTCAAGGGCGGCCCAGCCCCGCAGCGCGAATCGTTCTATTGGGAGCTTCACGAAGGCAAGCCCATCCAAGCCTTACGATTCGGCCACTGGAAAGCGGTCAAAAACGGCCACAAAGCCCCGATCGAACTCTATAATCTAACCAACGATCCGGGTGAAAAACAGAACATCGCCAGCGACCACCCCGCCGAAGTGGCCAAGGCCGCCTCGTTGATGGCCGCCCAACACACGCCATCAGCGGATTGGCCTCTCAATGGCGTCGCCGCCAGTCGGATCGCGGACGGCAAATCCATCCGCGGAAAAAAGAAGTGAGATCCATATTCAGATCATTTCCAGAAATCATCATGAACACGGAACGCACGATCGTTTTCAAACGGCTCATGTTAAACCTGCTGCTTGCCGGGATGGCAGCCACCGGCCATGCGGCCGAAAAACCCAACGTGCTATTGATCGGGATCGATGATCTCAACGACTGGACCGGTTGCCTCGGTGGCCACCCGCAGGTGCGCACACCCCACTTGGATGCGCTCGCAGCTCGCGGGGCCTTGTTCACAAACGCCCACTGCCAAGCACCCTTGTGCAATCCATCCCGCACCTCATTGATGACGGGGCGGCGGCCGACCACCACGGGCATCTATGGTTTG
Source organism: Luteolibacter sp. (assembly GCA_040399845.1). Taxonomy (GTDB): domain Bacteria; phylum Verrucomicrobiota; class Verrucomicrobiia; order Verrucomicrobiales; family Akkermansiaceae; genus Luteolibacter. Next base: position 12,035 of record JBBARN010000129.1, read on the forward strand.
TCACCTTGGTTTCGATCCGTTCCATCTCTGCAAAATCTGACATCCCTTCCCCAAGCGTTCAAAAAACAAGGATACCGAACCGCGACCGCAGGAAAGGTCTATCATACCTATCCACCGCCCAAGGACCGCAACGCCGAGTTTGACGACTACGGCCCGGCCTGCAACTTCGGCCCGCTGCCGCCGAAGAAACTGGTTGAAACCCCCGATCCCACACGCCTGGTGGATTGGGGCGTTTTCCCGGAGCGCGATGAAGACCAAAATGACTATCAGATCGCCACATGGACGACCGAGTTTCTGGCCCGCGAAAAAAATCCGGACGCCGCCAAAGATCCATTTTTCCTCGCGGTGGGATTCGGCCGCCCGCATGTTCCATGTTATGCATCTCAGCACTGGTTCGACCTTTATCCGCCCGATGATCTGAAGATGCCGCCCGTCCTCGAAGGAGATCGCAAGGACGTGTCGGATTTCCAATGGTATCTTCACTGGAAGCTTCCCGAACCCCGTCTTTCGTGGCTGAGGGATTCCGGCCAGTGGCGACCGCTTGTCCGATCCTATCTGGCATCGACCTCTTTTGTGGATTCCCAAGTGGGGCGCATCCTGAAAGCACTCGATGATTCCGGTCTGAGCGGCAACACGCTGGTGGTCTTGTTTTCCGATCACGGATGGCATCTCGGGGAAAAGGCGATTTCAGGAAAAAACTCGCTCTGGGAACGATCCACCCATGTGCCGTTGATCTTCGCAGGACCCGGAATCCCAAACCACACCCGGAGCGCCCAACCTGCGGAGTTATTGGATATCTATCCAACCCTGATTGATCTCGCAGGACTGCCTCCGGAGCCGGGACTGGACGGCTTGTCCCTTCGTCCCCAGATTCAGCGACCAGCAACACCGAGGCGTGCAGCCATCACCACCCACAATCCGAACAATCATGCGGTTCGCGACACCCGCTGGCGCTATATCCAACTCGCCGACGGAAGTGAGGAGTTATATGATCACAAGAATGACCCGAATGAGTGGAAGAATCTGTCTGGCGATCCGGCATTCAAGACGGAGCTGGATCGTTTGAAGAAGATGCTCCCCTCAAGCTCCGCACCTCACGTCAAAGGCGCAGCGGGTCGCGTACTGACCCGCTCCGCAACCGGCAAGTGGCTTTGGGAAGGAAAACCCATCGATGGAGACATCCAATCAATCGACTGACTCTGCCGATCAATGATCAAGATCCTGTTAAGAGCTGTTTGGTAAGGATGAAGTTTCGGAATCTTCGAATCAGTTTCAAATCATCCGGAGGCATCCCTTACTGGCGGTGCGATTTCTGCGCGCTGCCGACAGCAGGATTCCGAAACCTAACAACATCGAGCTGCTAGTCTCCGGAATGACGATCGTATTGTAGTCCAAAGTCACCGCTCCATTCTGCGCCAGTGCGCGGCCAATCAACTCGGCTCCTGTATTGAGCGAGATGGATTCGGCAGCAAGGATTGAACCGACGAAGTAGGAACCTGTGCCCAAGGTTGCAGAACTGCCCACTTGCCAGAACACGTTGCTTGCTTGGGCTCCACCGATCAGGGAGATCGAACTTCCGGTTCCGGTGATCAATGTCGAACCCGCTTGAAAGATCCAAACTGCATTGGGATCTCCACCTGCATCCAGTATCAGGTTTCCGGTGATCCAAAGAGAACTCGGATCGTTGTAAACGCCCGCCCCGAGAGTCAATCCTCCCAGATCGAAGATCGGGGTGAATATTGCGTTAGGGGTCCTTCCGGCAGCATCGGCGAAAGCCACTCCCAAATCGTTTTTGGCCTGTTGGGTCACAGAATCCCCAACATGATTGACTCCTATCAATGCAATATTCTCAATGCCAGTAATGGTAGTGGTGGAAAAGCTGCCGATATCTCCGATGACCGACGTCGAATCCACGGCTCCGGCGGCCGTAATGCCCGCTCCGGCAAGGACAGCGAAGTCGGTGGCAGCCCCTAGATCGACGGCAAGAACAGCGGCAGATGCCCCTTGTTGCAGCATGGGAGCGAAGGCCACCAAGAGCGCTGCTGGAATTGCATGGGCATATTGGGTGGGCAGCATTTTCGGATGTGGTTTCATGATTGTGATTTGTTTATGATTGGTTTCGAGAAAACCTGATTCGAGGTCCTCTCACCTGAACAGACTGGCAACTGATGATCAGTCGGTCCATGGGGTATAACCCTCAGATGGAATCGGTTAGAATGACATCCCCCATGACAAACCAATTCGAATGGATATGGGTAGGGCTACACCCCATGGATTCGGAGAGGATGAATGCGATTCTAAACATGCGAAAGCACTGATACCATGAACAAGACAACACAAATGATCATTGATGACCTCGAACAACTGGCACACGACGCAAACGCGATGGTGGAAGCCACCGCCGATATCGCAGGAGTGAAAGTCGAGGAGGCACGGGAACGGCTGTCCGCGGGAATCAATCGAACCAAGGAGATTTTCACCGTCGCGCGGAGACGGACAATGCACGGATCCCGTGCGGCAGATGTGATTCTCCATGACCACTTATATCAAGTTCTGGCGGTGGGCGTTATTGCAGGAGCATTGACCGGATTTCTCCTCTCCGCCCGCGGGGCTTGCTCGCGTGATTGATCCACGAAAACCGGGCAACAACCGAACCGGCAGGCGCTCGGGTGATATCCGTTGTCGATCGACGACCCGGCGAGCCATCCCAAAGCACTGCGGCGGACGCTTCTTGATCGTGAGGTGGCAAGCTGGAATAGATTTGGCTGGGCTCGCGACACAACAGACGTGACAAAAGCACCCTATCGACCCTGTATGATTGCGGTCGGAGGGTGGGTTTCATCCCCCGACGAAACCCGCCATGTCCCGCTCCAGCAAGCCAGCCCTGACTTGCGCCGCACTCAGCCTCAGCTCCCTGATTGGGGGATTGTTGTGGATGGGCATGCGTTCGGCACCCTCTCCGCAGCTTGAATTTCGCCCCGGAAAGGCGCCGACGAAAGTGGAGACGGCGGTCACGTCGGGATTGCCGGAAGTGGTGGGCTTCAATGCCCACATCCGGCCGATCCTCTCAGATAAATGTTTCTCCTGTCACGGGTTCGACTCGACGACTCGGAAGGAAAACCTTCGACTCGATACCGAAGAAGGAGCATTCGCCGCGCTTGAGAGCGATGCTTCGAAACGCCCTATCGTCCCAGGCAAGCCGGAGGACAGTGTCGTTTGGCAGCGCGTTCAAACGGTCGATCCCGACGAGATCATGCCCCCTCCGGATTTCCATAAACCGCTTTCCGATGAGGAAAAGCAGTTGATCCAAAAGTGGATTCAACAAGGAGCGAAGTATCAGGAACACTGGGCTTTCGCACCCGTGTCCAAGCCTACCGTGCCGGAAATCGGGCCGCAACAACCCATCGACGCCATGATCCGCAGCGGGCTGCAGCAAAACGGCCTGCAACCCGCCCCCCCAGCGGACAAAGCCACTCTGCTTCGCCGCCTTTCGCTCGATCTCATCGGACTTCCTCCCACACCCGAGGAGTTGCAGACATTTCTTTCCGACACGGGAGCCAATGCCTACGAAAAACAGGTGGATCGCCTGCTTGCATCACCTCGATACGGCGAGCGGATGGCGGTCATGTGGCTCGATGCGGTTCGTTATGCCGATTCCGTTGGTTACCACGGGGATCAGAATGCGCGGATCTTTCCGTTTCGCGATTACGTGATCGATTCGTTCAATGCAAACAAGCCATTCGACCAGTTTACCCGCGAGCAGCTCGCCGGCGATCTGTTGCCCGATGCGACCGATGAACAAAAGATCGCCACAGGCTTCCTCCGACTCAATCTGATGACCCGCGAGGGCGGTGCGCAGGAAAAGGAATATCTCGCCAAATATGCCGGGGATCGCGTCCGTGCCATCGGGGGGGCCTGGCTCGGACTCACGACAGGCTGCGCCGAATGCCATGACCACAAGTTTGATCCGTTTACCATGCGTGATTTCTACTCGCTGGCGGCATTTTTCAACGACGTGCGCCAGTGGGGCGTCTATACCACCTATGGCAACACGCCCAACAAGGATCTTCCGGGCTTCAACAACGAGTTTCCGTTTCCACCCGAGTTGTTTGCGAAAAACGGCGCGGCGGCGCGACGATTGGAAAACGCCCGTGATGCGTCCGTCACAGCGGTGAAGAATTTGCCCCACGACTCCGCCGCTTTGGAAGTTTGGCGCAAGTCCACTGCTGATTTTCTCATCCGCCATCGCGACGGCTGGATGCCGTTGCAGGCGGCCGGGATCCAACGCAGTTCAACCTCCGCACCGCCCACGGCTTCTGCCGATGGCAGCATCCTCGTCACCGGAAGCCCGATCAAGGATGAGACAATCACCGTGACCTATTCCCTACCCGCAAACACCTCCATGAAGACGCTGCGCTTGGAGGTCTTGCCGGATCCAGCGAACAAGAACCGGGTCGGAAGACGGGAGAACGGCAAGTTTTCCGTCACACCGACTTTCGCATGGAGTCACGGGAAATTGGGATTCTCCTACCGACAAGCCGACCGCCGCACCCCGGCGAAGTATCAGAATGGCTACCAATCACCCTTGTTGGAAGACACGTGGCAATCCGCACCGGCGATTTTCGAGGAACCCTCCAACGCCGCAAGCCTGCCCCACCACGCCCACTTTCATTTGAATCAGGCCGTTTCTTCTCAGGAAATCACCACTCTCACCCTCACTCTCAAATCAGCCGATATCGGCAAATTCCGCCTCAGCGTCAGCCCCTTTGCCGATCCCGTTCCCGGGGAACCCACTGCCATGCGCCCCACTCTCGTGTCTGCGTTCAACACCGGCGATGCGGGCAACCCGGAAATCGTGGCGGCATTTGTCCTCGCCCAAACCCCGGACTCGAAACTCCCGCCCGCCTACCGGGAGGCCCGGGCTGCCATGCTCGATGCCCATGCCGGCTATGCCCATTCAATGATCGCACAGAGCCTTCCACCAGGGCAGATCCCGCAAGGATATCTGCTCCCGCGTGGCGATTGGATGAACCCCACTGAAAAAGTCGAACCCGCCTTCCCCGCCTTTCTTTCAAACGATCGGAAACCCGCCGACCGCCGCCTCACCCGCCTCGATCTTGCCGAGTGGATCCTTGCACCTCAGAATCCTCTCACTTCCCGGCATTTCTCGAACCGCCTGTGGAAGCAATTCTTCGGCAAGGGGCTCTCCAACATCCTCGATGACCTCGGCAACCAAAGCGAATGGCCATCCCATCCGGTACTCATCGACTGGCTGGCCACCGAATTCCAAAGCTCAGGCTGGAACGTGAAACACATGGTGCGCTTGATCGTCACCTCAGAAACCTACCGCCAAACTTCCGCCTCCAATCCAGAACTCGCCGAGATCGATCCCGACAACCGCCTGCTTTCCGAACAATCCCCGCGCCGTCTCGATGCGGAGTTTGTCCGTGACAACGCCCTCGCCATCTCAGGCCTGCTCCGAACTGACAACATCGGCGGGCCATCCATCCGCCCCTACCAGGCCGAGAATTTCTGGGCAAACCTCAATTTCCCCGAGCGGAAATACCTGCAGGGCGATTGGCAGGCGTGGCCATAATCGCTGCCAGATCTAGATTATAGCTTT
>JBBARN010000130.1:0-17620 GCA_040399845.1 Luteolibacter sp.
CGTCCACATATAGACGTAAATTTCTGACGTTTCAAAATCCGACAGGCTGCTAGAGGTAAAGTTGAGCGCCAGGCTGGTGGCTCCGCCGTTCGTGATGGCACCGCTCAGGATAATGCCGCCGTTGGTAACCGCGGCCGCGCTGATATTGAGCGTCTTGGCTCCGGCCGTGCCGCCGGTGCCGCCGGTGATTCCGCCGGCAAAGGTCAGGGTGTTGGACGTGTCATTGTTGGTGAAGGAATACGACTGTGCAGTTGCGTCCGTGCCCAGCACCAGCTTGGCGTTGAAGATCTGGTTGGCATTGATCGTATTGTTCGCCGTGATGGAGCCGCTGTTATCCAGAGTGAGCGTCTGGCTGCCAACCGTGCCGGAGCCGATGGTGTAGGCGGCGACTGAAGAAGTATCGAAAAGGATGCCGCCGATGGTGACGCCCGCGCCGAGGTCGATCGTGTCAACCGTGCCGCCCGCGTTGTCGAAGGTGGCGGTGTCGCCGGTGCCGGGGAGCGCGGACCAGTTCAAGACATCCGACCATGTTCCGGTGTTCTGCGAGCCATCCCAGGTGCCGCTGGCGGCTTGAGCGACGGTTTGCGTCATCGCGATGACGACAAGAGTTCCGAGGAAGGGATTGAGGCGGTTTTTCATGGGAGGTAGAGGCCGAATGACTAAAATTGAATGATAGATTTCGAATTGCGAAAGGGGTAACATCCCTTGCAATGCATGCACGAATCCAATGGGCTTAACGATTCAAACGACTGACCTAAAAGACAGGAAATGCTCGCTTCCGGCTACTGCCCGATCGGGTAGGGAGTAGGCATCGAGATTGAGAGTAGATCTATATGGTCGGCGTTTTTGCGGGATCAAGTCGGGACCACCAGCTCGGGAATAGGTCCCACCAGAGAGAATCCAAACGGAGGAGGATATCTTAACTTCACGGAATCGCTCTATCAGAATGCAATGCGGGAAGCATGGACGATCACACTCAGTCGCCGGAGTTGAGCAAGTCCCGGTCAAGTGCCGCTCCGTCGAACGGAACGACGATCACCTTGCTGCCATGGCGATCGTTACCCACTTCGTCATCCTTGGGGACATCGATCACGGCAAAGGTGAAATGCGTGACGTGACCATTTTCCAGGAATACCGCAGGTCGCTCGATCTTGTCCCAGTGATTGACCGTGCCATCCGTGTAGCGCAGGAAATCCGTGGTCGGGTCGTAAGCGAGGCCGCGTAATCTCCAGTTGGTGATGCCGTCTTTGGACGTGATGTGGTAGGCTTTGCGTGTGCTCCAACCATTGACCACAATGTGATAGTGTCCGCCGCTGAACCAGACGACGGGATCTTCAAGGTTCTTCAGCGGTAGTCCCACCACCTGTGGATAGACGCTCGGCCCCTGGATGACATAAGGTCCGAGAATGCCCGACTTGCTGATCCAAATGGCACCGGAACGCGCGACAATCATGAAGTCGCCATCAGGTCTGAGCATCACACTCACATTGGACATCCTGCCCAGTTTGCTAAACTCGTTGGCCGCCACCTGGATGGCTCCGATGTGCTCCCACGGGCCATTCAGGGACTTGGAAACAAACACGTCGCCCGGCCGCGTCTCGCTGACGACCACGGCGTATCTGCCATCCGGCAGGACAAGTGCGGTGACGTTGTGCCCCTTGCCGCCCCGATTGTCCGGCCAGCACAGACCTTTGTCCACATAAGGTCCGTCGATGCGCTCGCTGACGGCGTGGACAGCGGATGAACTGCCCCATCCCCGGTGGCCCTTGGTCTGCTCATAACGGCTGGCGAACATGTGGTATTTCCCCTCTGGGCCCTTAATGATCTGACCGTCCCAGTAAACCCATTGCTTCAATGACTGATCCTCGAGGCCGTTCTGCGGGTCGCGCGGAAGGACACCGGGAGCCCCCCAAACGTCCGATGCCAGCTTCCCTTGAACGGGCATCGGCTGGAAATAGTCGATCAATGTTTTCCCAGCGGCGCAAAGTGGACTCCCAAAGGCCAGAGCCAATGCTGTTAGAAAAACAGGCCTATATATTCCCTTGCCGGTGCGATTTCCTAAGTGGTCGGTGGGGTCGTCCATGATTTGTATTTTGGGTTTGCGCGTGGAGATGGTCGATCAAGCGGCTTACGGCCCGGTTACTTTGAGGCGTGCGAATTTCACAGCCCCCGCAGGAAAAGTATAAGTGATATTGTTTCCGCTGATGTTGACAGTGCCCGGGGAGGATTCGGCGGACCAGCTTCCGGTTGCAAGAGAAGTGGAAGTTTCGACAACGAAGTCGGTGCCATAGGTGCCGGTGTAACTGGCAGCCTTGGTCCACGTGACGCTGAGGGTTGGCCCGTCGGTGGTGACACCCGGAAGTGCTGTGAAACCGGTGGACACGGTGCTGGGGCCATAGAGGAAATACTCAACTCCGTTGGAAACGCCGTCGTTGTCGTGGTCCAGATCGGCTGCCTGCCCGGGAACTCCGTTGGTGCTGGCCCAAGAGGTGTATCCGGCGGCAGGGCCGGTAGTGACGGTCAGTGTGCCGGGGCCGGAGAAATGGATGTTATCGATATTCGCGGCACCTGAGCCACTCGCGCCCCATGTGCCAGCGGCTTTATTAACGCCGCCGATGGTGAGCTTGTTGACGGTATCGGTGTTGGAGGCGAGGAAATTCAGGTTGAGGACGGCGGAAGCGTCGATGACAACCTCGGAGCCGTCGGCAAGCGAGGTGTTGGCAGTGCCGTCGCCGAGGCTGAGGATGCCGGCGGAAACGGTGGTGGTGCCAGTGTAGCTGTTCGGGACGGGAAGGGTGAGCGTGCCAAGGCCGTCCTTGGTCAGGCCACCGCTGCCAGTGCCCGCTTGCAGTGGCTGGGTGATGATGATGTCTTTAGCCGACGCAACATCGAATTTTGCACCGCCTCCATTGATGATGGCGCTGCTGATGCTGCCGAAGTAATTGGCGGAGGAGGCACCCGCCCGGAGCGTGCCGCCGTCGAAGGTGATGGTGGCCGTGGAGCCAGCGCCGAGAGCGGTAGTTGGAAAATTGGGTAGCGTCACATCCGCGGTGCCGCCGATGTTGATGGCGATGGTGTTCGTATTGCCCGCCCCCATGACGGTGAATGAATTTGCCGTGAATATGCCTCCGGTCACAGTCAGGGTGGAATTCACACCGGCGGATGAACCTGTGCCGGTAGTAACTTTTCCGCCCATTGCAAGGATGCCGACGTTTGCTGTGCCGCCGGTCTGATTGAAGAGGTTGGTCGTGTTGCTGGCCGTGTTATCCGACCGGCCGATCTGCAGGATGGCATCGCCGCCGCCGGAAGCCGCGGTCATCTTCAGGGCGCCGGTGCCGCTGAGGTTGAAGGTGGAACTTCCGGTGCCGATGTTGGTGCCCATGATGATGCCACGGGAGGCACTGGCAAAGGTGGTGATGCTGCCAGCGCTGAGATTATAAATGCTGGTGCTGCCGGCGACCCCGGCCTGTCCCAAGAGAAGCGCGTTGCCGCTTGTGAAAGACACGGCTCCTCCACTCTGGGTGACCGTAGCCGTAGCTGCCGTGGTCGCGGCATTACCGACAAAAAACGCATTCGCCCCAAGTGCGATGGTTCCGTTCTCGATGTTCAGCGTGGCATTGATTCCGGGGGTATCCGCCACTGTGATCGTTCCTGAACCGGCGGTGCGGCTCCCTGACAGTATGAGAGTTCCCGCTTTGACGTTAGTGGCTCCGGTGTAGGTGTTCGCGCCGGAGAGCGTCAGCGTGCCCGTGCCCGTCTTGTTGAGCCCAGTTCCGGAAAGGACGCCGCTCAAGGTGATGTCGCGGGCGACGTCCGCAGAGTCGGCAGCCTTGATGGTCGGGTTTGTTCCAAGAGTGACGTTGAGTGAGGACGACCAATTGGCAGCCGCTCCCAAGGTGCCGCTTTTGAGGCCGACGGTGGCGTTGTAGGCCGCGATGGTGGAGGCCTTGACGATGCCGCTGGCACCTACATACAAGACACCGCCATCCACAATCACGAGACCATTTCCGCCAACCGTATCCGTGCTGGCACCGAAGGCGATCCTGCCCGCGGTGGTGGTGCCGCCGGATAGATAGAGTTCCGCATTGTTGATATTGGTTCCGTTGTTGGGAGCGAGAATGATGCCGTTCGTCGTGTCTGCCGCAGTGAAGGTTCCACCGCTGACGTGCAATACATCATAGCGCGTCGTGCTTGTGGATTTGCCGATGGTGACCGCCCCGGTGACGCTCAGGCTGCCGGCATTCACGCGGACGGACGATGAGGAATTCGCGGTGCCAATATTCAAGGTGGCCGCGCTCACGGACGCCGTGGCTCCATTGACATAGAGACCGCTGGTGGTTGGTGCAGCGAGCGGCGTGGCAAAGGACGGAACGGTGTTGCTATTGAACGAACGACCCAGCGATATGGCGGAACTTGCCGAGAAGCTTCCGCCGGTGATGTTGATGAATCCGAAATCGGCACTTCCGCTGGTGGTCACGCTGGGCGTGGTGGTGGTCCCGGAGGATTGTGCAAACGTTCCTCCCGTTGGATTCACGGTGGTGGTGAATGCGGCAGTGCCCCCGGTATTGCTGAATGTTGCACCGCCGCTGACGGTCACTGTCGTGCCGCTGATCGAACCGTTCGATGCAAGGTTCAGGGTTCCACCATCGACCGCGGTCGCACCGGTGTAGGTGTTGACGGCATCGAGAACCAAGGTTCCCGCGCCGAGTTTCACGACTCCATTGTTAGTCGATGTGCCGATATTTCCGATGGCTCCATAAGTGAAGGTCCCTGCAGTGGCATTGGTGGTATCGAAGCCGATGAGCGAACCGGATTTGAACCCGTCTGTCGTCGTGCTTCCGCCCATTTGCGAGGCCCCGAGGAAGGTGCCCACTGCAGTGGCATCCCAGTAACCGGACGCGGAATCGCCGACGCCCAAGGCCAGACCGGCTCCCGAGGCCACGTCGAGATAGTCCTTCGTCCACTTGCTGGTGGTGGAATTGTAGAGTGCTGCCTGTTTGGCAAAGGAGATCACCCCGCGGGTAATTGTCGTCGTGGAGTAGTCGTTGACTCCGGTGAGTGTGAGCGGGCTCCCGGTGCCTGCGGCCGTCGATGTCTTATCCAAATTGAATGCTCCGGTAATGTTGCCGGTAATGATGCCGATTCTGCCAGAGTCCACGCCGATGGTGGAATTGGCACCCAGGGCCACATTGCCGTTGATGGTGGTGGTGCCATTGCCGATGCGGATGGCGCCGAAAGGGGTAGCGCCATCACCCGCCCACTGACTTCCGCTGATCGCAAAGTTTTTGTTATAAGTTCCGGCCGAGTTCAAATAGGCCTGCCCGCCTGTGTCCACGGTGACGTCACCGGTGCCGCCCAGGCCCGCCCCGGCTCCAGCGTTCACATTGAGGCGCACGCCGGTGGCGACAGACGTGCCACCTGTATAGGTGTTTGCCGCATTCCCCAGATTGATCTGAACATTGCCGGAAACTGCGGTGAAGGCCAGTGCGAGACTGCTGGCATCGCCATTGGTGATGGCTCCGCTCAAGGTGATGCCCCCATTGCCAAACGGGGCCGTGCTGACATCGAGGGTCTTGGCTCCGGCCGTGCCGGTGGATCCTCCGGAGATGCCGCCGGCGAAGGATAATGTCTTGGTGGTGCTGCTGTTGGTGATGGAAAAGGAACCGCCGGTTGCATCCGCCCCGAGCAGCAACTTGGAGTTGAACGTCTGGTTGTTGCCAAGGGTGCTGTTGGCGGTGACCGCGCCGTTGTTTTCCAATGTGAGTGACTGGCTGCCGGACGCGCCTGAGCCAATGGTATAGGCTGCGACCGAAGCGGTATCAAAAATGATATTTCCGATGGTGACGCCCGTGCCAAGATCAATCACATCAACGGCTCCGCCCGCATTGTCGAAGGTGGCTGTATCGCTGCTGCCCGGGGCAGGGGTTGCAGACCAGTTGCTATCAAGTCCCCAGGTAGCATCTGTATTGCCGTTCCAAGTAGCGGATGCAGCATAGGTGGTTTGCATCGAGAGGAGGACGACGAAGGTTCCGAAGAAAAGATTGAAGCGGTTTTTCATGAGATTTGGTGGTTCTGTGGTGGACTTCAAATTAGATCACTGATGAAGAATTCCGTAGATTCGTCATCAATGTGACCTAATTGCCCGGCTATGACGTAGCTGGAAATGCCAGTCGCCATTGGCCTGTCGATTTTCATGAAATATGCGATAACTTGAGCGCCCCGCCAACTACCCGATCGGGTGGGCGCTGGAAGTGCCGCATCTGAAGATACAACCTCACGTCGGCGGTGCTTTTTCGCTATGCGATCCTATGGGATCGCCATCTCTTGACGGCGCTATTTTGCAATATCCATTGTATTGCCAGACTCTCTTGATGCAGGAGCACTGAAAATCGGTCCCAACAAACCACAAACGCGCGGCGGTCTTCAGATTTTGTGGTGGAATCGAAGAAGATCAGACGACCGTCCTTGTCGCAATGATCCCCGTTTATTCCTAAAATCCTCACTTCCATCCTTGCTGTCAGCCACCGGGAAGAAATGTCTATTAAACTCGGCTTGCTCGGCGCGGAACGATGAGCCTCTTCGAAAAGAATACTCCGTACGGGGAGTAGTCGGTTATCTCAGTCGGTGTAGAATCGGTGCCATTCAATGATCAAAAGCCGTTTCTACTTTCAGTTTCTGTTAACTATAGCGGCCAGCTCCTTGAGTGTCACCGCAGTTGAGACGCCCCGCGAATCCATGATGGCGCCTTTGCCTCTGGGACCACTGGAGAAGTCCTTTCTCACCCCCCCTGCGGGAACCAAGCCTTCCATTTGGTGGTTCTGGGGTGAATCGGTCACCACCGACCATGGGATCACCCAGGACCTTGAGGCGCTCAAGCGCGTCGGCTTCGGCGGCGTGGTGGTTTACGAACAACTCTTCACCGACCGGCCGGGCGCGTTGAAAAGCCTTTCGCCGGAATGGCTTGCACGCTTTCGTTTTGCGGCCGCCGAATGTGCGCGGCTGGGGATGACACTCGAGGTGAACGCCAGCAACGGCTATGTCGCTGGCGGCCCGTGGATCACCCAGGAATTGGGCATGCAGCGCTTGATCGCAAGCGAGACGACCGTGGACGGCGGAAAGGTTGTTAGCGTGCCGTTGCCGAAGCCCAAGACGCGTCATACATTCTACCGCGATGTCGCGGTGCTCGCCTGGCCCACGCCCGCAGGCGGAGAATCCGGCGCACTGCCAGAACCCGTCGTGACCAGCGAGCCCGCGGGAGTCGATCTGAAAGGGATTTTCAGCACGGATGGAAAGGCGGTCATCCAGCCGCCCGCGAACAAGCGCCCCGTGCTTGTTCAATTCGATTACGGTCGGCCATACACTGTTCGGAGCGTCACTTGGTCGTCGCGCGCGAAAGCGAAGGGTCTCATCATCGCCACGCAAGTGCCTTCGTCGTGGGCGGATGATTTCTACGGGCAGGGCATGCGTTTCATCCCGCCGCTTGGCCGCATCGAAGCGAGTGATGACGGTTCGACATGGCGCGTGATCCGCGAGTTGCCCGCGTTTGGCACCCAGATCGATGGTTGGCAGCAGCGCACCGCCGCGTTTCCCGCCACCACGGCGCGGTTCTTCCGCCTCAGTCTGGACGTGAAGGATGAAGAACTGACGATCAGCGGCGTGGCACTGTGCGGCGATGCCAGGATCGACCAGTGGGAAATCAAGTCGGGCAACATCGCGGACTTTTCCAACCCCGATCAGACCCCGGACTATGCCGGCAATGAAACGATCGATCCGGCAGCCATTCTTGATCTAACCAACCAGTGCGATGCCGACGGCAAGCTGACTTGGGATGCGCCGCCGGGACCTTGGACGATCCTGCGCCTCGGCCACACGCCGACTGGAGCGAGGACAAAACACGGCCGCCACGAAGGACTCGGCCTCGAATGCGACAAACTCAGCGCCGTAGCCACCAAGGTGCAGTTTGAAAACTATGTCGGCGTGCTGTTGCGGGAAGCGCGCCGCGTTCCGGGTGCAAAACTCAGCGGCATCAATATCGACAGCGCGGAGCACGGCTCGCAGAACTGGACTGCGGATTTCGAAGCTCAGTTTCAGAAACGCCGGGGCTATTCCATGCGGAAATACCTGCCTGCGATGATGGGCCGCGTGGTCGGAAATCGCGATACATCTGACAAGTTCCTCTTTGATGTTCGCCGCACCATCGCCGACCTGATGAGCGATGAATACTTCGGAACATTTCAGAAACTCTGCCACGCCGAAGGCATGACCTCGATGGCCCAGGCTCCCGGGCTCGCGACCTGTCTGCCGAGCGACAACATCCAGGCGAAAGGCCGCGCGGATGTTCCGATGGGCGAGTTCTGGATGAGCCAGCCCGATGGCACGATCGATTGCAAGGAGGCTGCAAGCGCCTCGCACGTTTATGGCCTGCCCGTTGCCGCGGCCGAGTCGTTCACCGGCAGCCGCCCGGATGTGAATCCGGCGATCATGGCTCCCTTTGCCAACGCGGCGCTCTCACTTGGCATCAACCGTTTCGTCGTGCTCGCCTACGTGCACCAGCCGTGGGATGACCGCAAACCCGGCGTCACCCAGGACCGGTTCTTCCTGCCCTATCAGCGCCACAATACCTGGTGGGATGATGGCGCGGGTTTCTGGAACTCGCTCGCGCGCTCGTCATATCTCATGCGCCAGGGGCATCCGGTGATGGATCTTCTCTATCACCTCGGCAACGACACGCCGCTCAAGATCGCCACCTGGCGGATGCGCCCCGCGCCGCCCGCTGGATACGACTACGACGTCTGCGGCGATGAAGTCCTGATCCAACGCGCCGCGGTGAAGGACGGCCGCATCGTCTTGCCGGACGGCATGAGCTACCGGATGTTGGTGCTCGCCGGTGGCAAGCGGATGACGCTTGCTGCCGCGAGGAAACTCCGCACGCTCGTCGAGGATGGCGCGGCGGTATTGGGACCGCTGAAGCCCGAAGGCTCACCCTCCTTCGCCGATGGTCCGGCGGGTGATGAAGAGGTTCGGAAAATCGCCGATGAACTTTGGGATACGGGCCGGGTGCTCCACGGCATGACTCCCGCCGCGGCGTTGGCATCCCTTAAGACTCCGCAGGATTTCGAAATCCGTGGCGACAGCAAGGGCTTCAAAATACTTTTCGCTCATCGCCGCACGGAGGAGCGCGACATTTATTTCGTGGCAAATCACAAACCCGCCCCCATCAAACTGACGGCTGCGTTTCGCGTGACGGGCAGAATTCCCGAACGCTGGGATCCAGTCACCGGTTCGATGTTTGAAATCAAAGGCTGGAAGGAAATCGAAGGTCGCACCGATGTCCCGCTTGCACTGGAATCTAACGAATCGACCTTCATCACCTTCCGCAGGAAAGGCACAGCGGCAGGCAGTCTGCCATCAGCCGCATCCGGCTTGATTTCGGATCTGCCTGTGAAGCACAAGTTGTCAGGACCCTGGAATGTGCGCTTCACACCCGGACGCGGCGCACCCGCACAAGTCGGATTTGCCGAGTTGATTTCCTGGTCAAAACACAAGGACCCCGGCATCAGGAATTTTTCAGGCACGGCGTTTTACGATCAGCAATTTGTCATGCCGCCTATGACGACAGGTGAGCGCATCATCCTCGATCTTGGAAAAGTCGCGGTGCTCGCAGCGGTGAAACTGAATGGACGCGATTTCGGTGTCGCCTGGAAGGAACCCTACACCATCGATGTGACGGATGGGCTGCGCCCCGGACTCAACGAACTCGAAATCCGCGTCGTGAACACCTGGGTCAACCGCCTCATCGGTGACGCCGCCCTGCCGGAGGCACAGCGCATCACATGGGCCACCTGGAGTCCGTTCAAATCATCCGATTCCTTGGTTCCATCGGGCCTGCTCGGCCCTGTGGTGTTCCGTAGCAGCAAAAATCCGTGAACAGCCCCTGCCGGGTCGATTGGCTTCGCGGACTGCTCTCCATCGCTCGACATGCTGCCCGGTTTCAGGTATCCGCCGGCAGGCTATGGAACCGTGCCGTTCTTCTGGTGGCTCGGCGATCTGCTGACCAGAGAGCGTCTTGCCTGGCAGCCCAAACTGAACCACGCACTACCGGGGAGAGATCCAATCCGGATTCCAGGGTCCTGTGAAAATGGAAATCTCACAAACATGCAGCAGCGTGCCAAGACCATGGAAAGCCGGCGGCACGCACGACCGTAGCCAGAATGCGGCTTGATCGGCCGCAACCCCATCCATGATCACAAAAACCGCGCTCCTCGCACTTTCCATCCTGTCCGCAACCTGCGTTTCCATTCACGCAGCCCCCTCCTCTCCTCGACTCTGGTATGAACAACCGGCACGCAACTGGAACGAGGCGCTGCCGCTTGGCAATGGCCGCCTTGGCGCGATGGTCTTTGGCCACCCCGGAAAGGAACGGATCCAACTCAACGAGGAAAGCCTGTGGGCGGGAACCCCCACCGAAGCCTGGCCGTCGGACTACCTGAAACATCTCAACGAGGTGCGCAAGCTGGTGTTCGCCAACAAGAATGCGGAAGCCAACGCCTACGGCCTCAAGCATCTCACCGCCGGCCCGACTTCCTTCCGTTCCTATGAACCGCTCGGTGACCTGTGGTTGGATTTCGGCGAAACGGAAAATCCACCACTGCCCGGATACCGCCGGGATCTGGATATTGCTGACGGCATCGCCCGCACCACCTGGCGGCATGGCACTGCCACATTCGTCCGCGAGGTGATCGCCTCCGCCGCGGACGACGCGATCATCATCCATCTCACCGCCGATCAACCCGGTGTCCTGAATTTCAACGTGGGGCTCACACGCCACAAGGATGCCCAAGCCACCGCACTCCCGGAAGGCATTCTGAATTTCGACGGCCAGATCGTCGACGTGGAGAAAAAGGACGGCGGCTACGATGACAACCCGGGCGGCTCGGGGCCCGGCGGCGCCCACATGCGTTTCGCAGGCCGCCTGCATGCCCGCTGCAAGGGCGGGAAGATCACCGCGGAAAACAATCAGCTCCGCATCAGCGCCGCCGATGAGGCCCTGCTCGTCTTCACTGCGGCCACCGATTACAACCTGAAGTTGTTGGACAGTGACCCGTCGATCGATCCCGCCGTCGTCGCCGGCAAGATCCTCGCCCCGACCCGCGGGAAGAGCTGGCCGGAGTTGCGCGCCGCCCACGTCGCGGAGCACCGCAATATGTTCGACCGTGTGAAGCTCGATCTCCGGGGAAATCCGGATCTCGACACCAAGCCGACCGACGCCCGTCTCGAGGCGGTGAAAAAAGGTGGAGACGATCCCGGACTCATCGCGCTGCATTTCCAATACGGCCGCTACCTCCTCATGGGCAGCTCGCGGCGGCCCGGCCGCCTGCCCGCCAACCTCCAGGGCATCTGGAGCGAGAGCAAGTGGGCCGCATGGGAGGCCGACTACCATCTCAACATCAACCTCCAGATGAACTACTGGCCAGCCCGCTGCGCCAATCTGGCTGAAACCGCGGAACCCCTGCTGGATTGGTTCGAACTCCTCGCCAAACGCGGCAGCGAGTCCGCGCGCCGTCTCTATCAGACCGACGGCTGGCTTTGTTTCCTCGCCACGAATCCCTTCGGCCGCGTTTCCCCCTCCGCTTCCAGTTTGCAGTCGCAGTTCGAGAACTCGGCGCTCGATCCGCTCTGCGGTGCCTGGATGGCCGCGGAATTGTTCGATCACTATCAGTTCACCCGTGACCGGAAATTCCTCACCCGGCTTTGGCCGATTCTCGAAGGCGCTTCCCGCTTTGTCCTGAACACCCTGGTCGCCGCTCCGGATGGCTCGCTGGTCATCTGCCCGTCCACCTCGCCGGAGAACAGTTACATCCATCCCGTGACCGGGAAACCGATGCGCATCACGTATGGGTCCACCTATCACATGAGCATCGTGCGGGCTCTCTTTGACGCCACGGACCGTGCCGCCGCCATTCTCGGCACCGGAGCAGACATCCGCGCACGCCTCGCCTCCACCCGTGCCAAGCTCCCGCCGATCCGGGTGGGCCCGGACGGCCGCATCCTTGAATGGGCGGAACCCTATCCGGAAGCCGAACCCGGCCACCGTCACATCTCCCATCTCATCGGGCTTCATCCCTTCGATCTCATCACCCGCGGGCAGCCGGAGCTCTTCGCCGGAGCCCGCAAGGTCATCGAGGGTCGCCTTGCTCACGGCGGTGGCGGCACGGGTTGGAGCCGCGCTTGGATCATCAATTTCAGCGCCCGCCTCGGCGATGGCGACGCCGCACGCGAACACTACCTGACACTCCTGCGCCGCAGCACGCTGCCCAACCTGTTCGACGTCCATCCACCATTCCAGATCGATGGCAATTTCGGCGCTCCGGCGGGCCTTGCCGAAATGCTCGTCCAGAGCCATGAACGCCCGTCCGGCGCCTCTGCGGAGAGCGAGGAGTTCATCATCCATCTTCTGCCCGCCCTGCCAAAGGCTTGGCCTGACGGATCGGTCACTGGGCTGCGCGCACGGGGCGGCTTCGAGGTGGGCCTCTCATGGAAGGGAGGCAAGCTCGAGATGGCACGGATCCGCAATGTGGGAGGGCAAACATGCCAAGTGCGGTATGATGGCAAATCGATCCCTCTCATCATCAAGCCGGGTGAAACCCGGGAACTTGATCGCAATCTCGATATCCTTCACTGAACGCGTCATGAAATCCTCTCAGTCACGGTCCCGCAGATGGATTGCAGGGGTGTTGTTCGCATCCGCATTGCGCGCCATGGCAGTGAATGACGAGGAGGTGCTGCGGCGTGTCGCCGATGCGGTGGTGGAACAGACCACGTGCAGGCTGCTGGACGGCCGCACGGGACGGACCTTCATGGACAGTGGGGAACTCGAGCCAGCTCCTGAAATCAGGATCGAGAGCAAGTTCAACGCCTGGTTCTATCAGACATGGCTGCTGGCCGATGGCATGCGCCGCGTCGCCGGGGTGTTCGATGAGCCGGGGTTCCGAAACTACGGTGAGCGCAATCTGGATTTCATCTTCCAGCACATGGCGTTTTTTGAAAAACAGCACGCGGCGGGCATGCGGATGGATCCGGTGGGAGATGGCAAGTTGTCACCAATCGGCTTCTATTTCAAAATCGACGCGCTTTGGCACACCGGCCTCGCACCGTTGGTGATGGAGCGCTATGCCGAAACCAAGGACCCTCGCTACGAACCCTATCGGGAGCGGGTGACAAGGTTTATCGAAACGTGTCCTCGCTTCGAGGACGGTGCGTTTTACCGCGCGGGCAAGGGAATGATGACAGACGATCCGTTCATGACGGTGCCGTTCCTGCTGCGCAAATGGAAAGCGGGCGGCGAGGCGCGTGATCTCGAACTGGCGATCGCCCAGATCCTCGGAACCCATGACCGCTTGTTCGATCGTGGTCACGGATTGTTGCGGCACCTCTGGGATTTGAAGACAAAACAACCGGCCGGTGTTTTCTGGGGCCGAGGCAATGGCTGGATGGTCTTGGCGCATGCGGAGTTGCTGGCGAAGATGTCCCGCGAGCATCCGCGCCGCGCCGATGTGCTGGCGGCTTTCGTGCGGCACATGGAGGGCATCCGGCTCTGCCAGGACGCGGCGGGTGGCTGGCATCAGGTGCTCGATCATCCGGAATCGTGGATCGAGACTTCCTGCACCGGCATGTTTGTTTACGGCCTGGCGCGCGGCGTGAATGAGGGATGGTTGGATGACTCATTCAGCGAGTCCGCGCGCAAGGGCTGGGAGGCGCTGAAAACGAAAGTCAACGCGGACGGCGACCTTATCGATGTCTGCGGCTCCACCGATGTCGGCGACCTTGCCTTCTACCTCAACCGCCCCCGTCTTCAGGGCGATCTGCATGGTTTCGGCAGCTTTTTGTTAGCTGGCGCTGAAATCCTCCGCATGAAGAAGAAGCCCGGAGGGGTAACGGGCGTGCTAGATTCCAAGTCCAACACGAAATCCAAACTGTGAGAACCCAATCTCTTTCCACGAAAACTTTGATTCCGGCAGCCATCTCCTGCCAGATGCAGCTGCTGTTCGAATCCCGCCCGCGAGTCAGGTGATTCGATGCGGACTGGCCCTTCCAAACGAAAGCACGCCCATGTCGCGACTGAATTCAGGAAATAATCCCGATTTTCTGTTAGAAAACCGGTCTTTTACGCGCTTTCCAGTTGCCCTGTGAGAAATGCGGACCAGGAAGATTCCCCGATTCTTACCCATTGACCACGCGGGTTGGTGACGCATGCTTGGCGCATGACGCGCGAGACAATGGCTGAGGTTCTCGAGGAAATCGCCCTCCTGCTGGAACTGAAAAATGAAAACCCCTTCAAAGTCCGGGCCTATCGCCAGGGAGCTGAGACAGTTCGCAATTACGACGGGGATATTGTCGCGTTAGCGGCGGACAATCAACTGACGGGCATCAAGGGAATCGGCGATGCCCTGCGGGACAAGTTGCATGAACTGGCGGGCACTGGAACACTGATATTCCATCAGAAACTTCGTGCAGAGTTTCCAGCAGGATTGTTTGACCTGTTCGATCTCCAGGGACTGGGCCCCAAAAAAGTGAAGGCACTCCATGAAACGCTTGGTATCGGTTCGATTGCTGACCTCAAGAAGGCTTGCGATGAGGGCCGTGTGGCAGGCTTGCCCGGTTTTGGAACCAAGACTCAGACCAAGATTCTGGAGGCAATCGCCCTCAAGGAAACCTTTGCAGACACCTTTCTGTTAGGGGATATCACGCCGTTGGTCGGCACCATGCTGGAAACACTGCGACTTCATCCCGAGATTTCCCGGGTCGCGGTGGCAGGCTCCTTCCGCAGGGCCAAGGAAACAGTCCACGACCTGGATTTCCTCGTCGCCACGAAGGAACCCGCATTGGTTTGCGAGGACTTCACGACATTGCCGGAAGTGGAATCGATCATCGTTTGCGGGGACACCAAAGCCTCTGTAAGACTGAAGAATGGCATGCAGTGTGATCTCCGGGCGGTTTCCAACTCCCAGTTTCCGTTTGCCCTGCAATACTTCACGGGCTCCAAGGAGCACAATGTCGCCATTCGCTCGCTGGCCTTGAAAAAAGGCCTCTCACTCAATGAATACGGCTTCAGTCCCGCAGGTGAAATCCCCGTAACACTGCCGACTGACATCCATGAGGAACGTGATATCTATCAGGTGTTAGGACTTCAATACATCGAGCCCGAGTTGCGTGAGAATCGCGGCGAAATCGAAGCAGCTACGGAACGCTCCTTGCCACGACTTGTGCAACTGGAACAACTCAAGGGCACTTTCCATAACCACACCACCGAGTCCGACGGTACACACAGTCTCGAAGAAATGGCAGAAGAGGCGATGGATCTTGGCATGCAGTATCTCGGCATCGCGGATCACTCGAAGTCGATGGTCATTGCCAACGGTCTCGATGCGGAACGACTGATGAAACAGGTGGAGGCAATCCGCGAGTTGAATTCCACCTATACCCATTTCCGCCTTTTTGCGGGCTCCGAAGTAGACATTCTTCGCGATGGCTCGCTTGATTTCGAAGACTCCACGCTTGCCGCGCTCGATTACTGCGTGGCATCGGTGCACAACCTGTTCAACCTCACCGAAGATGAAATGACGCGCCGAATCTGCCGTGCGATGGAGAATGAAAACGTGACCATGCTGGGACATGTCACCGGACGACTCTTACTCAAACGCGAAGGATATGCGGTGAATCACGCGATGATCATCGATTGCGCAGCAGAGACCCGGACCATCATCGAGCTCAACTGCAACCCGTGGCGACTTGACATGGACTGGCGGTGGTGGAAGCGCGCCCGTGACAAGGGTGTCCTGTGTTCCATCAATCCGGATGCCCACTCCACGATGGGACTTCACCATCTGGGCATCGGCGCACGACTTGCCCGCAAGGGATGGTTGGCCAAAGAAAATGTTTTCAACACCCGTAGCGCCCAGGAAGTGGCCGAATTCCTGGCGACGCCAAAAGCAAATCGATCCGTTTGATGTCTTGCAGGTTATAGTTCCAAGCGGATGGCTGTGGAACGACCGTGGGCATCGAGGCCTTCGATGCGGGCGAATTCCTCGACCACGGGGAGCGAGGCTCTGATGGATTTTTTATCAAGCCGGACGATGCTGGTGCGCCGCTGGAATTGATCCGCACGAAGGCCTGAGAAAGAACGCCCTGCTCCGCCGGTGGGGAGGGTGTGGCTGGGACCGGCAAGAAAATCCCCGACAGCAACCGGCGAGTCATTTCCAATATAAATCGCCCCGGCCGTGCGGACTTTTGCCAGCCACTTGTTCTCGTCGGCAGTGATGAGCGACAAGTGCTCGGGGCTAAAGGAGTTGCAAATGGCGATGCCCTCCTCAAGGGATTTCACATGAAGGAGAAAGGTGCCGGTTTTGAGGACGTCTCGGATGATCTTCCCACGATTGAGGGTCGTGAGTTGTTTGCCGATCGCCTTGACCACCTTGTTAAGCAGAACTTTGGAATCGGTGGCAAATCCCACCACGCTGTCGCCACCGTGTTCCGCTTGGGCGAGCATGTCGGCAGCGATGTAATCCGGGTTGCCGGATTTGTCCGCGAGGATGAGGATTTCGCTGGGGCCTGGGAGGAGGTCGATGGAAACAGCTCCCACCAGTTGGCGCTTGGCCTCGACGACAAAGCGGTTGCCTGGACCGAAAATCCGATCGACCGGCCGAACGGACTTGGTGCCGAGAGCGAGAGCGGCAATCGCCTGAGCCCCCCCCACCTTGATGATCTCGGTGGCACCGGCGGCGTGAAGGGCGTAAAGCAAAGCTGGATTGACCGAACCATCGGCTCCACAGGGAGTGGCGGCAATGATTTCGGGAACACCCGCAGCTTGAGCAAAGCCAGCGGTCATCAGGGCCGTGGAAACAAGCGGAGCCTTGCCTCCCGGGACGTAAACGCCGACGCGATCGAAGGGAGTGAACCGTTCACCCACGATGGCTCCTTCAGCATTTTTTGCAGACCAATCCTTGCGCAGGCCGTGTTTGGCAAAGGCGTGGATGTTTCTCAGACTCCGAGTGACCGCTTCGCGGGTCGCCGGGGTAACGGCCGCCTTGGCGGTGCCAAGTTCGGTTTCCGTCACAAACAAGGACTTTCGGTTAAGATCCGCGCCATCGAAGCGTTTCGTCAAAGTAACCAATGCATCATCGCCCTTGGCAGCCACCTGCGCGATGATGTCAGCCACCAACTCCCGCACCCCATCCTCGGGAAGCGCGCGTCGGTTGAGTCGGCGGACAAAGGCTGCGTATCCGGGATCGTTGTAACAAAGAATCTTCATACCTGTGAGCGGTGGCGGAAGATGCACAGCAAACCCGTTCGCGCCAAGCTTGATCCGGATGGATTGCAGATTCGTTGCAAAATCACAGCCAGCGTTTGCTCTCCGGTTCTCGGGTGAGTCGTTTGAATCCTGGCCTGAACCATGATCAACCCCGCACCATGGCGGAATTCCGTCGCTTTATTGTGGCCCCGGGACGGGCGAGGGCGCTGTGAAAGATGAGATCACCGGGCGAAAACCTTAAGTAGCACCTCCCAAGCCTCTAGCAGCCTGTCGGACTTAGAATTCAGAATCCCCGAATCAATCGGGCGCGGA
>JBBARN010000131.1:0-5619 GCA_040399845.1 Luteolibacter sp.
GCCATTCCGCAGGCGAGTGCGGCGGCGAGAAATGCGTAGGTGTTTAGTTTCATGACAGTGTTTAGGGTTTATTCTTTAGGTATTTGGTCGAGGTATTTGGTTTGTCGTTATGAGCCTTGCTTCAGACCTGTGCGGTATTTCGACCACACAGCACCTCTGCGTTCTCATAGGTTTCGACAACATCAAAGCGATCAAGGGGGGGGACGGCAAGGAAATTTTGCGAAAAGCCGGAAAATTTCGAAGTGAGAGCATTTTTTTTAGACAAGCGATGAGGAACTGGATTCCAACCCATTGATTGATAGTCGTTTATGAATAATTTTCAGCATCTTTTGGGAGATCTCCCGGAACGTGAGATGTGCCCGGTATCGATTCGGAAATCTTAAGGGATGCTGCAAATAGAGTGGCTTGGGTCGGGAAGGTGAGGAGAACGCGGTTTGGTTCGTTGAGGGACGGGGGCTGTGGGCTCTTTGATTCAGTCCCAAAAGCCGTGAATTTTATCGAGATCGCGGCGATTTTTTTTGGTGGGTCGGCCGCCGGGGTTTTCGAGGCGGGCGCTGTGCCAGTTTTTCTGGGTTTCGAAGGCATCCGGTGGGGTGAGTTCCTCGTAGGACTGGCGGGCTTCGGGAGCTCCGACTCGTTTTTGGAGGATGGCCAGCACCCGGATCGTCCGCAGGCCGGGACCTTCGGGGAAGGGAATCTCGAGGAGATCGCCGGGTTGTGGGGTGGAACCGGCCTTGAGGGCGTGGCCGGCGCGTTTGACTTTGCCCATGGAGCACATTTCCGCAGCGATGCCCCGGGTTTTGAAAAACCGCGCAGCCCAGAGCCATTTGTCGATGCGGGGGGATTCGGACATGGGGAGTGTGGTCAATCCCCACTCTTGAGCACCTTGATGAAGGCGTCCTGGGGGATGTTGACCTTGCCGAACATCTTCATCTTCTTTTTTCCTTCCTTCTGCTTTTCAAGGAGTTTGCGTTTCCGCGTGATGTCGCCGCCATAGCACTTGGCAGTGACGTTTTTACGCATGGCGGAAATGGATTCGCGGGCGACGATTTTTCCACCGACGGCGGCTTGGATGGCGACGACGAAGAGATGGGACGGGATGACCTCCTTGAGCTTGCCGGCAAGCATGCGGCCATAAGACTCGGCTTTGTCGCGGTGGACGATGGTGGAGAAGGCCTCGACGGGATCGCCGGCGATGAGCATGTCCATCTTGACCATTTTGGCAGGGCGATAGCCGGAATGTTCGTAGTCCATCGAGCCATAACCACGAGTCATGGACTTGAGCTTGTCATTGAAATCCACGAGGATTTCCGAAAGCGGCAGCACGCAGGAAAGCATGACGCGCATGTCATCGATGGTCTCGGTGTTGGTGACTTCGCCGCGTTTTTCCAGCACCAGCTGCATCATGTCGCCGATGTATTCGCCGGGGACCATGATATAGACGTTCACGACGGGCTCGCGGATTTCCTGGATGCCTTGGGGATCGGGGAAAAGAGTGGGGTTATCGACAATTTTCTCCGTCCCATCGGTCATGGTGACCTGATAGATCACGGATGGATAGGTGGAGATGACATCCATGTTGAACTCGCGGCGGAGGCGTTCCTGGATGATTTCCATGTGGAGCAGACCGAGGAATCCGCAGCGGAAGCCGAAGCCGAGGGCGGTGGAGCTTTCCGAAGAGTAAGTGAAGGCGGCGTCGTTGATCTGAAGCTTGCCCATGGCGGCCTTGAGCGCCTCGTAGTCGGACGAATCGACCGGATAGATCCCGGAAAACACCATCGGCTGGATTTCCTTGTAGCCGGGCAGCGGCTCTGGGCAGGGATGGGTGTTGTCGGTGAGCGTGTCGCCGATTTTCGCCTCATCGGCGGATTTCATGTTGGCGATCACGTAGCCGACATCGCCGGCGGTGAGCACATCGCGGGCGCTCATCTTGGGGGTGAAGACGCCGACTTCCTTGATTTCGTAGGATTTGTCCGTGGCAAAAAGGCGCACGCGCTGGCCTTTTTTCACGCTGCCGGAAAAGATGCGGACGTAGGAAACCACGCCGCGGTAGGT
The DNA here is from genome assembly GCA_040399845.1 of Luteolibacter sp. Lineage (GTDB taxonomy): Bacteria > Verrucomicrobiota > Verrucomicrobiia > Verrucomicrobiales > Akkermansiaceae > Luteolibacter. Next base: position 2,056 of record JBBARN010000131.1, read on the forward strand.
ATCGTAGATCGAATCGAAAACCGACGCGCGGAGCAGTTTGTCCGGGTTTTCCACCGGGGCTGGGACGCGGTGGACGATGGCTTCCAGGATGTCCTCGATGCCGATGCCAGCCTTTGCAGAAGCGGGGATGGCGTCCTCGGCGGGGATGGCGAGGATGTCTTCGAGCTGCTTCTTGCACTTCGGCACATCGGCGGCCGGGAGGTCGATCTTGTTGAGGACCGGGATGATGACGAGGTTTTGGGCGTGGGCGAGGTGGAGGTTGGCCACCGTCTGGGCCTCCACGCCCTGGGCGGCATCCACCATGAGGATAGCCCCTTCGCAGGCGGCCAGCGAGCGGGCGACTTCATAGGAGAAATCGACGTGACCGGGAGTATCGAGCAGGTTGAGTTTGTAGGTTTTACCGTCCTTCGCCTTGTATTCCATGGCGACGGGGTGGGACTTGATGGTGATGCCCTTTTCGCGCTCCAGATCCATGGAATCGAGCTGCTGGGCACTGCTTTCCCGCATGGTCACGGTGCTCGTGGCCTCCATGAGCCGGTCGGAAAGCGTGGTTTTCCCGTGGTCGATGTGGGCGATGATGGAGAAATTGCGTGTCAGCTCGGTGGACATGGGTGGTGGGTAAAATCGGCGGGCGCGGGAGTGAAAGCAGGAATTTGCGGGTAGGGCACGAAAAATCAAGAGCTGTGGGCCGGATGGGGAGTGGTGGTGTGGATGATTGCTCTTTCCACTGTGTCATTTCCGCTGTTGTTTGGGGCGGGACGATGCGCTGCTTTTACTCGGAGAAACTGGAACTGGAATTGCCATCGGGACATCCGTTTCCGATGGACAAGTTCCGGGTGTCCAAGGACATGCTTTTGGAAAGCAGCATCCTCCGGCCTGAGGAAATCATCGAAGTGCGGACAGCGGACACCCACTTGCTCCAGCGGGTTCACGATTTGGACTACATCCGCAAAATCGAGTCCGGCACGCTGGATCGAAAAGAACAGATCCTGCTGGGCCTGCCCGTGACGCCGCAACTTTACACCCGCAGTGCCACCGAGGTCGAGGCCACGCGTTTGGCTTGCCATGCCGCACTCGTGGAGGGGATTGGCGTCTGCCTCGCGGGCGGCACCCATCACGCATTCAGCGGGCACGGCGAGGGCTATTGTGTTTTCAACGATGTGGCCATCGCCATCCGCGATCTCCAGGACAAGCAGCCAAACATCCGCGTCATGGTGGTGGATACCGATGCCCACCAGGGCAATGGCACGGCGGCGTTGCTGGCGCACGATCCCCGGGTGTTCACGTATTCCATCCACGTCGGGCGCAATTATCCCACGAAAAAAACCACCAGCTCGCTCGATATCGAGACCGTGCGCTACGTCGAAGGTGACATGTATTTGAACCAATTGTTCACCAGCCTCGCCAATGCGCTGGATGCCTTCGACCCCGATCTGGTGATCTGGATTTCCGGCGCGGACAACCACCGCAATGACCGCTTCGGGCAGATGCATCTTTCGCTGCGTGAAATCCAGCGGCGTGACGAGGTGTTGTTAGGAGCCTTCATCCGCAACCGCATACCGGTGGCAGTGCTGTATGGCGGCGGCTACAACCGTCAGCCTGAATTCACGGCCAAGCTACACCGCAACACCATCGCCACTGCCAAACGGCTGGCCAGCGAATTCCGGGGCTTGTGAGCCATCGCCTTTTTTCGGAGTGGCCCACCTTCGTGTGATATCTTGATGATTTCGCGCTCGTCAGATGCCTAACATGCCTTAGTTTCGGCCCTGTCATGTCCGTCGATATACCGTTACTCGCCCGCATTTGTGAAGCCCCCGGAGCTCCCGGTTACGAAAAAAAGATCCGCGAACTCGTGCTCGCCGAGCTGAAAGGCCTCGCCGACAAGGTCGAAACGGACAACATGGGCAACGTGATCGCCCTCAAAAAAGGCCGCTCATCCGCCAAGAAAACCATGGCCGCCGCCCACATGGACGAGATCGGCTTCATCGTCACCCACATCGATGACAAGGGCTTCATCCGCTTCAATACGGTGGGCGGATTCGATCCCAAGACACTCACTTCGCAGCGGGTCATCATCCACGGCAGCAAGGACATCATGGGCGTGATGGGCTCCAAGCCCGTGCACATCATGTCCCCCGAGGAGAAGAACAAGGTCCCGCAAATCAAGGACTACTTCATCGATGTCGGCATGCCCAAAAAGGAAATCGAGAAATTCGTCTCGGTCGGCAATTTTGTCACCCGCCACTCGCCGCTCATCGAGTTGGGTGATTGTGTGAATGTGAAGTCGCTCGACAACCGGGCCTGTGTGTTTCTTCTCATCGAAACCCTGCGCGCTCTCAAAAAGGCCAAAGCCAAGCCAGCTTACGATTTTTATGCCGTGTTCACCGTGCAGGAAGAAGTCGGTCTCCGCGGTGCGCAGGCTTCCGCCTTGCTGGTGCAGCCGGATTTCAGTTTTGGTTTGGATACCACGATCGCCTACGACGTGCCCGGCTCCACTCCGCAGGAACGCTGCACGGCCCTCGGTGAGGGAGCGGCCATCAAGCTCATGGATTCATCGGTCATCTGTGATTACCGCATGATCGAGTTCATGAAAAACACCGCCAAACGCCACAAGATCAAGTGGCAGCCGGAAATCCTCGCTGCGGGTGGCACCGACACCGCCAGCCTGCAACGCATGGTCGCGGGCGGCTCCATCGCCGGAGCGGTTTCGATTCCCACGCGCCACATCCACCAGACTATCGAATCCTGTCACAAGGAAGACCTCGCCGCCGGCATTCAACTGCTCACCGCCTGCGTTTGCGACCTCGACCAGCACGACTGGAAATTCTAACATCGCGCCGGTCCCCATCAAGATGCCGCCAACGTGGCCTTGATGCGGACAAAGATCCGTGTGCCCGGTGAGCCCGTAACGGTTGCCGTCACTTCCACGAGATCGTTGGCGGGCGCGGCAACGTCCGTGATCGTCTCAGTCGTGATCATCACCGTCGTGCCTTCCGAGGTCGCGGCGGATGCATGCCACTGGGTCAGATCGGCCGACCATTCATAAGCCACCGCGAGGTCGCTTGCAGGTGAATTGCTGCGGCTGTGACGGAACACAAGCGACTGCGGAGATGCATTCGCGGAAACCTGCGTGAGTCCCGTGTTGGGGATCCCAGCGGCAGTGCCGAGATGGTTTTCGATGCCATTGGCCAGGCCATCCCCGTCGGCGTCATCCAGCAGCCCGGCCATCGAGCCGATGTTTTGTGTGGCGATCCAAGCAAGATAAGTATTCCCGGATGCCGCGCTGAGAGTGAGGGAGAAACTTTGTGAAACCACCTCGCCGAGGGAGTTATATCGTTCGATCATGATTTCATACACTCCGGCCGGATTGCCGGAAGCGATGGTTCCCGAAAGCACACCCGTAGCAGGGTCTAGCGAGAGACCGGCAGGAATCGGCGCCCCGCTGCCGAAGCGGAAGAGCGAGGGAAGATTGAGACCGCCACTGCGGAGCGTCGCGATGAAGGCGAGGTTGGCGGGTGAATTTCCATTACCGGGCGTCACGCCGGTTAGCATGGGTTCGTTGTC
>JBBARN010000131.1:5719-17406 GCA_040399845.1 Luteolibacter sp.
GCTCCTGCATTCTCGGCAAAAGTGGTCGGCGAGATGCTCAGGGTGAGCGCGGGGTTGGTGGGATTGACGCTGTGGCTACCAAGACCGGAAACTACATCGATTCCAAACATCTCCCACTCCAGGGATGGATCGAACGCATTGGTTGTTGTAGTGTCTCCTTGGCTGATGGTGGATTTGCGACGGAGTGTGCGATCAAGTGTCGTCACCCCACCCGACGTCCACGCGCTTCCCGGGTCAATTCCCACTTGTCCGAAACAATCGACCGGCGTGGTGCCCTTGCTCAAGACAATCGCATCATCCCCATTGTGAATAACGTTGATGCTCGTAAGCTGGGCGACCACGCCGGCTAGGGCATCGGTATTGTTGTTTTTAATCACATAAGTAGAATTGGGGGCGATCGATCCCGTTAGGTCGATTTTGGTTGGGTTGGTTGAGGTACCATTGTTGAAAAACTCCAATTTATACGGCGTGGTGCTAAAAGTGACCGTGGTTGAAGATGGATTGTAGATTTCAATCGCCTTATTGTTACCGGAGCCTTCCACGTATTCGGAGATGAAGAGATCGCCAGCCGCTTTGACGATTTTTGGAAACCTCGCGCTCAGGCTCGTCGTCACGATCCAATTCGTCACGATGTCTGCACCCGTATCCGTATCACCCGAAAAGAAGGCCGATTTGCCGGAGCCGACACTGCCCACATTCGGCGTGGTGGCCACGCTGTTGCCATAGGCGACGGAATGCACTTCTTCCTGGTTTTCATCATTGAGGAAAATCGAGTCCCCGCTGTTGCCAAGTGGTGGCCAGCCATCGGATTGAACCAAATCAAAATACGTGCCATTTGTGCTGCCGACCACCATTCGTCCATCCGTGGCATCGAGATCATCGGCAGGCAGGAGCGGGTCCTTGGAGGCACCATTGTAGATCACGATCAAGGTGCCGGCAGGGATATTGTCCCACACCGGGCTATCGGCAAAAACCAGCATGTTTCCACCGCCGTCACTGATGTCCCAATAGGCGAGGCTGCCATCCTGGAGGGTGAGGATTTCGATCCACTCGGCGCTGCCACCGGCCGGACCCTGACTGAACTCGTTGATGAGGGCCGGGCGGGTGAGTTGGGAGTCGGTTCCGCGGAGGACGAGGCCACTTGCATATTGATAGTTCTGGCCCACCGTAACACTCGTAGCGGGGCGACCCAGCAAGTTGACTGCCGCAGTGGTGAACGGCTCGCTACTGGAGTTGCCATCGGAGGCGGTGACGACGCAGCGCAACAGCGATCCCGCCATCGCCGGGGCGGTCGATGATGTCGCCCCCGGAACATTGGCATAAACTACTTGATTACTGCTCGCCTGCCATTGATAGGCATATTGGAGCGCCTGATTTTCCGGATCGGATGCACTCACCGAGGCAACCGTGAGCGGCACATCGGCATAACTTTGACCAGTGGCGGAAAGACTCACCGCCGTGATCGTTGGAGTCTGGTTGACCACATTGAAACCAACGGAAACGGATGTGCCCACTGCACCCTCGCTGTCCGTGGCAGTGGCGACAAGGCTGTGCTGGCCGAGAGCCGGACTCAAGTTGAACGAATACGGTGCCACGCTGCTGGTGCCCACCAACACCTCATTGTCATACAGTTGAACCGAGGTGATGGTTCCGGCCGCACCGCCGATCGCGAGGTCGCTCGCATTGACATTGACAACGACATTCGCACCAGGGCTGAAAACCTGGTTCGTTGAAGGCTGCGTGATCTGCACCAGTGGAGCCGGATTTACCGGTGCGGCCGCAGACCCGAAGACAGTGAGTTCTGCCGAGGTCAAGGTGCCGCCGGTCGAGTTGCTGGTATTGCTAAGATCGGCAATCTTCAGCGTCCAAGTGCCTGTGGAGGATTCGCCCCAATTTCTGACCGTGCTGAAGGTCCAATTGGCATAGTTATCATTCGTGTCGGCGCGGACTTCCGCAAGCCGGCTGGTCATCCCGCCGGGGGAGGTGAGCGTGATGGCGAGGTTGCCGCGGGCGGTGTGGTTGATATTGACTTTGACGGTGACCTGCTCGACCCGGAGATTGGAGCTCGCTAGGTTGAAGGAGCGGGTGATGCCGGTCGTATTGTTATTGGGAATGGCGACACTCAGCCCGGATTGGGTGGAAACCACATTGGCCTGGGACGCCAGATTTGCCCAGGATTGGGACAGATTGACTGCCGCCGTGGCATTGATGAGCCCTGCACCGAAGTTGTGATTGAATGAAAAACCGGCTGGATTGGTCACCCAGTCAGCATCGGCGGGTTTGATCTTCGCTGCGCTGCGGATGAGAATTTCCTGCACATCGCGCCAGCCGAGATTGGGATTCTTTTCGAGCATCAATGCGACAATACCCGCAGCGGTCGGCGTGGCGGAGGAGGTGCCCCCGAAAGTGCTGGTGTAGTCCCCGGATTCATAACCATTGGCTCCGGTGCGGTCGACGGTGGTGATTCCCAACACGCCGCTCGATGGAGCGCAAACCACAAGATTCGCGCCGGGCTCGCTGTAGTAAGCACGATTTCCCGATGAATCGGTGGCTCCGATGGCAATCGTATGGATCGAATTCGCATAACCATCGTAGTTCGAGTTATCAGAAACATCACCGCCGTTTCCACCGGCCCAGAGGATGATATTGCCTTTGCCGCCGCGGCCGAGTTCTGCGGCATTTTTGAGTGCGGCGATGGTGAGCGCACCTGGAGCTTCGACAGTGGAGCCCGTATCATTGGGACCCCAGCTGTTGGACTTGATTTGGATCAACTGCGGGAGATAATACATTGCTTCGGCCTCCTGGGAATCCGTTGTCGCGGCGGCGATCAGCCTCATGCCCACCAGAGTGGCATCTGGTGCGGTGCCGGAGACGCCAATTCCATTGTTGCCCTTGGCAGCAACGTTGCCGGCACAGGCCGTGCCATGGTCATCACCGGTTCCCGGGTTGGGATCGGCATCATTGCCATTCCAATCCTTGTCATTGGCAGCATCCACATTGGCCGAGAGGTCGGGGTGGGCGGTCTGCAACCCATCATCCACCACGCCGACGCGGATGCCTGCACCGCGACTGCCTGTGGTAGAGGGATAATTCCAGATGGTCTCGATATTGACATCGGTGCCCGCAGAGGAAGCCGAAGTTTTCTTCAGGTGCCATTGGCTGGTGACCAGAGGATCATTCGGCAGAGCGCGCAATTGGCGTTGCGAGGCCAGCAACACATCGGCGGCTGCCACCTCGCTCACGGTGCGCAGGTTGACCATGGCATCCAGTGCGGCGAGTGGGCTGTCGGCACTCATGATGACCCAGCCGGGCGCATATTCCGGGTGGCTCTTGACGATGAGATCATGGGCTGCGGCGACTTTCTCCGCAGCAGCTCCGCTCATTTGCACACTGAGATCCGGCGTGACGATGCGGCGCGACCCATCGGAGCGCTCTTCACCAACCAGGTAGGCCACCGGGAAAACCGATCCCTCCTCACGGATGGCGCCCATGCGAGCCGACAGTGTTTCCATCGTCGCGGGCGGATTGAGCGCGAGAATCCGATCCTTGCCATCCACTTGGCGCAACACCACTTCATCCAGCGCGAGGCGGATCGCCAGCGGTTGCCCTGTGGTGGTGAAATCCCAGGACTCATCGGAATCGATCACGGGCACCCCATCCCGCTTCTGTGCGCGGGATTTTTTTTCCATGCGCGGACGGGTTTCGGGTGCGAGGTCCGCGTTGGCGGCGGAGTCCACACCCGTGGAATCGCCCCTGGCTTTTTCACGGGAATCCGTCTTCACCCACATGACAAACGGGATGGCCAGAAGCAACGCACCGAAGAAAACAACGGAGAAACGGCGGATTTTTGGGGGACTCATGAACAGGGACTTCTGGAAACTACAGGGGACAAATGCAACCCGGGAAGATTGACGAAAAGGTAACCAACAAGGTTGCAAGCGGGAATCGTGCCACATGGCCGCCCTCCCCCTGTCGGCCGCCGATTGACAGGCGCGGCTTGGCGGGCTTTGCTCTGCACGATGTCGGCCGACTCCCAACAGGATTTCGCACTCGCCTTTCTGAGCATCCTCTTCGAGGGCGCTCCGTTCATCCTGCTTGGCACGCTGATCAGTGGATTCATCGACATTTATCTGCCGGCCGGGACCATGGACCGCTTTCTGCCCAAAAACCGCAATCTGGCGGTGGTGGTAGCCGGTTTGCTCGGTGCGGTATTTCCCGTTTGCGAATGCGCAGTGGTCCCGGTGATCCGGCGCTTGGTGAAAAAGGGCCTGCCGGTTTCCTGCGCGCTGACTTACATGCTCGCCGCGCCGATCGTGAATCCAATCACGGCTCTAAGCACGTGGAAGGCCTTCCAAGGGCAGAATGCCGCGATGATGACCAGCTCGCGGATGCTGCTGGGGTTCCTGATTGCGGTGGCGGTGGGATTGATTGTTTCCCGCATCTCGATCGCCGCAGTGCTGAAACCCAAGCTCGTGGAAAGCCTGGAGGCACCGGAAAAAACTTCATCGCATCACCACGATCACGACCACGATCACGATCATCACGGCTGCTGCGGTCACGATCACGATCACGATCACGATCACGACCACGGCCACGGCCACGGCCATCATCACCATCACGGAACTTCCGGCGATGGCAGGCTAGTGGCGGCATTCCGTTCGGCGATGAAGGATTTTATCGATGTGGGAGTCTATTTCTCCATCGGCGTTTCCATCACCGCGCTATTCAATACAGGCATCGCTCCCGGTGCCGCATGGCTGGATGGCCTTGCCGGAAACACCGTGGGAGCCCCGGCCGCCCTGATGGCGCTGGCGTTTGTTTTGAGCCTTTGCAGCACTTCGGATGCGTTCATCGCAGCCACGCTCGATAAATTCTCGTGGGGCGCGAAGTTGGCCTTCCTCACCTTCGGCCCGATGATGGATGTGAAACTGTTGTTTCTCTATCAAACCGTCATGCGCAAGCGCTTCATCGCGGCCCTTGCCATCGGGCTATTCATCGCCATCGGCGGCATCACCATCTTCTGGCAGCAACTGGTCTTCGACGCGAAATGAAACCCGAACTCCGCCGCATCCTTTTCGCCATCGCCGTGCTCATCTGGGCTGCGGTGTTGTTGTATTTCCACGCCAGCGGGCGCATCACCAAATACCTCGCACCGGATTTCAGGCCGATTGCATTTGTGGGTGGTCTCGGCTTGGCAGTGATGGGTTTGTTCAACCTTCTAACAGCCCGGCAGACGGTGGATTGTGGCCACGACCACAGCGGCGAGGAGGATGCGCACGGGCACGATCATGAAACCAGCGACATGCATCCCATCACGGCCTTGTTGTTGATGTTGCTGCCTGTCGGATTGTCCGTGGCTTGGACCAAGGACGAGTATTCCGCCGCTGCTCTTGCCCGCAAGGGGCTCTACGATTCCCCCTCGCAGGCAAGCCCGAGTTTCCTCGCAAATGCCATGCCGCCACTCACCCGTGAGGAGATCGAAAAGAGCCATCGCAAAACGCCGGAGGGATTTTATGAATTCAGCCTGATGGAACTCTTTTTTGCCACCGGCGATCGCGAACTTCAGTCGGCCATCGATGGCATGAAGGTGGAAACCGAAGGCCGCTGGATCGAGGAGAAAACCCGCAATCCGAATGGCACCCGCAAGCGGCTCTACCGGCTTTTCATCACTTGCTGTGCGGCAGACAGCCGGGCGATTCCGATCATTCTCGAGTTTGGCAAGATTCCGCCTGATTTCCCGGAAAACGGATGGATGAAAGTTTCCGGCACCATGCGTTTTCCGATGGAGGAGGGCGTTTTGCATCCCGTGCTGATCGTCGAGAATGCCGCACCTGCCGAGCCTCCCTACGAAGAGAGTTTCATGCGGAATTGAATCCTGCCTTCCTATAACTTTGAACCGCGCAAAGAAATCCCAGCATCGTTCGGAAGGCCACGTCATCGTGCCCTCCGCCGCCATCGGGGGATTGTCGATGGTCCTCGCCGCAGGACTTGCCACATTGGGAGCAGTGGAAACCTTCGATCAAAGCATCGCCTCCTTTGTCTCACGCGGAGGCGCGGAAACGTTTCCCAAACATCTCCATGCAGCCGTCATCTGGAGTGCCGCCTCGCTGTTCGCCTTCGGCCTGGCATGGGCCATCCTGAGCACCCCGGGCACTTGGCGGCGCGTGGTGTTATGGCTTTCATCAGTGGTTCTGGTCGCGGCATGGGCTCCGGTTCTCAGTCTCGCTGCCCATGCACCGGACATCGGCGTGCCATGGATCGCCACGATCTGGTCCGGTGTCTGCGCATTGGTATATTCCGCCAATCATCACATGCCCTGTGATGACTCCCCTACTCCCACTTCATGACGCGCGCGGACTATCCGGAACCTGTTAGAGAATTGATCGGCGAACTCAAGCGTCTTCCCGGCGTGGGGCCCCGCAGCGCGGAACGCATCGCTGTCTGGCTGCTGCAAAGTCCCAAGGCGGATCCCAACCTGCTCGCAAGCGTCCTGCAAAAAGCCAAGGAAGCCGTCCGCCCTTGCCCCACCTGCGGATTCTTCGCCACGGCGGATGGCTGCATCGTCTGCGATGAACCAAGACGCGATCCCCACATGCTTTGCGTGGTGGAACAGGCGACCGATGTGCTCCCGCTGGAGCGCTCCGGATCGTTCAAGGGCCGCTATCATTGCCTCGGCGGCAAGCTGTCACCGCTCGATCGCGTCTCGCCGGAAGACTTGCGCATCCCACAACTCCTGCGGCGAATCGAATCCGCCGATGGTGAAATCGAAGTGGTCCTCGCACTCGGCTCCGATGTGGAAGGCGAAGCCACAGCCAACTATCTCGCCGATCTCCTGCGTGGAAAAAACTGCCGCCTCACGCGCATCGCCCAAGGCCTCCCAGCAGGCGGCGGGCTCGAACATGCGGATGAACTCACGCTCATGCGTGCGATGCAGGGGCGGCGGAGCATGTAGCTCGCGCCAGCAGGCGACGGAAGCGAATGCGGTTGTAACGCTGCGCGAGGATGCAGGGAAGATTCGCTGCCAACACATAGATCACGATCACGACATTCCCCCACCACGGGTTCCAGAGGCAAAACAAGGGCGTGAATGCCATGGCGGACCAATGACATAACTCGCCGCGCCAGGTTTCGCGAATGAAGCGTTCGAGATAAATCTTTTCCACTCCGTCAAGTTGGCCTTTCGCAAAACCACCGCCGAACCATCGCGCGGCATCCGGGAGTCGATCTTTCCAGTGCTTGATGCCGAAAACCTTCTCATAAACCGCCCCGCGTTTTTCCCAACGGAATGCTTTCGGAGGTTCAAACCAATTTACCGGCATGCGCGTGAATGCGAAAGCCAGCCCCATCTGGATCACCGGCCAACCCACTGCATTCAGCACCACGATCCATCCGACTGGGAGTTCAATCAGCACGCATTTCCCTGCCTTTCCACGTCACATTCTTGCCGGATCGCCTCGCCGAGCGGGTGAAGAGGCCGAAGAAAAACACCAGCGGCACCGGATAAAACAACAGGGCATGCCAATGGAATCCGCCCACCCGCCGCGCGAACCATGCCAACTGCAAGGCACAGGCCAGATACATCAAGACCCATTCCATTGCCAAGCCGCTCACGACCAGCCCGACCGGTGCAAACATCAGCCCGCTCATCCAGAAAACCAACAACATCAATACCGCCCGCGGAGTCCTTCCCGCGCCGGATGCGAAGCCTTTGGTCCAGCCTTCGATCAAATCCCCGATGCCGCCAGGATACATGCGGAACGACAACACACCGCGCCCTGCAGCACTGCTCACCGGTATGCCGTTTGTTAGAAAATGATCCGCCAGGCGGAAGTTTTCGAGAATCAGCCCGCGCACGGATTCGTGTCCGCCCACTTTGTGATAACTCCCACGATCCACCAAGAGCATTTGTCCAAACAATCCATGAGGCACCGTGCCGGCGACCATGTTGAGATTGAAGAACAGGGAAAGGTTTTCATAACTCTTTTCCACCGCATGCCATGGCCCCACCGAGAAGGCACCGTGCTTATAACAGGAAAGCATCCGCTCCAGCCCGCCGGGAGCAAAAGTGGTATCCGCATCCACGAAACAAAACAAATCTCCCTGCGCACTGGCGGCGCCCTGATGGCAGGCCCAGGTTTTTCCCCGCCATCCGTCCGGCAGGGCTTGGGACGAGATAACCCTCGCGCCCATCTCCGCTGCGATCGCCGCCGTGCGATCCGTGGAACCATCGTCCACCACAAGGATTTCGTGCGGCGGGATGCTTTGTTTTGATAGGGACTCAAGGAGCAAGGGCAGGTTATGTTCCTCATCTCTCGCCGGAATGATGATACTGACCTTTTCACCACCCGGAGGCCTCCGATCATCGCGGCAAGGTCGCAGGCGGGGCAGCAGCAGGAAACCCGCCACCCACAGGACCACTGTTGCCGCGAGCAGGATCAGCATCGGTCCCAGGCTACCACGTTCTTCGCCACATTCTGGCCACACAGGATAACCATCGGCATGCCGCCACCCGGATTGACCGAGCCTCCGACGAAAAACAGGTTGGGATACTTGGTGCTCTGCTTCGGCGCCTTGAAGGCGAGGTTCTTGAAGCGATCGCTCACCACCCCGTAGATGGAGCCCTTGTTGGAGTTATATTGTTCGCGGATGTCGATGGGCGTCCAGCAATGCTCGAACACCACATGCTTGCGGAGATCCGTGAGACCCATGCGTTCGAGTTTGTCCAATACCCGTTCCTTGAAAACCATATAATCCTCCCGCGTCAACGGATGCTCATCATCGATGTGCGGGATGTGCGGCAGGATCTTGAGGCAATCGCAACCTTCCGGAGCCACCGTGGGATCCGTGCGAGAGGCCGCCACCAGATAGATGGTGGGATCCGGCGGAAGCTGGCGCTTGCGGAACACGGTGTGGAAATGCTCGCGCTGGTGATCGGAGAAAAAGAAATTGTGATGCGCGAGTTGCGGGTACTTTCGATCGAGCCCGAGTTCCAGCACCAGGCCGGAACAAGAGGGCTCGTATTTTTCCAGCGATTTCATGAATGCATCATCTTCCGCAAGAAGGTTGGCATAAGCAGGAATCACCTCCATGTTGGAAACAATGATGTCCGCCGGATGGAATTCGCCATTCGCAACCAGTCCCGTAACGCGACCGCCTTCTTTGCGCACTTCCTTCACCTCGCTGTTGAGATGCACTCGGATGCCGAGTTCATCCATCAGCTTCTGCAAGCCCAGTGCGATGTGATAGAGACCGCCATCCACATACCAGAGATCATAGCGGTATTGGATGGTCGGCATGCAGTTCATGAATGCCGGGCAATGATAGGCGGATGAGCCGACGTATTTGATGAAATAATCAAAGATGTCCCGCATGTGACGGGTCTTGAGATACTTCGCCACGCCGCCGTGCATGGTGCGGAAGAGATCGAACTTGAGGAAATTTCCCAATCCGTAAAATTCGCGGAACTGCTTGGAGTTGTCCAAGCCCTTTTCGAAGTAACCCGCGTTGACGAGATCGTAGAGATCCGAGGAATACTTGAGGAAGCGTTCCACATTGGCAGGGTCCTCGCCCACCTTGCGCGCCTCCGCCGCCATCAGGTCGGGCTCCGGATAGAGATCCACCACTTTGCCATCTTCGAAGAAATTCCGCCAATGTGGACGCAGCGCCCGGATGGGGATGTAGTCGCTCATTTTTTTCCCCGAACGCTCGAAAAGCCGCTCGAAAATATGCGGCAGCGTGAGAATCGATGGCCCGAGATCGAAGGTATATCCTTGTTCCTTGAGCACGTTGAGCTTGCCGCCGATCTTCGGGTTTTTCTCGTGAATGGTGACGTCGTAACCTTCCTGAGCCAGGGAAATGGCGGCGGACAATCCTCCGAGACCGGAGCCGATGACAATGACTTTCCTGCTCATGGTTGGGCGGTAAACGTTGGGATGGTGGGAGCGTGGCATCGGATTGGCAATGACTTCCCACGACAAATCAAGCAGCCATCCGCCTTGGCACCGGTTGCATTCTCGGACAGTGAGGATAGCAGTTTGCGAATCATTTCTTGACTAAGCCATACGCTATCGCATCCATGCCGCAACCCGAGAAATGGATTTTACCGAGCACATCGCAGACCAGCGGGCGTTTTTCCTGAGCGGGGGAACGCGCAGCACGGACTTCCGGCGTCTCCAACTCCAGAGCCTGCTCGCGGGCATCGAGCGCCACGAGTCGGACATTCTCGCCGCCCTCCATGCCGATCTTCGGAAGTCGGAAAAAGACGCTTACACCACGGAGATCGGCTTCGTCCTTGGCGAGATCCGTCACGCGCTGCGCCACCTCTACCGCTGGGTGAAACCCGCGCGCCGCCGCACTCCCTTCATCGCCTGGCCCGCCAAATCCGCCATCCATCCGGAACCGATGGGCGTGGCGCTGATCCTCGGACCTTGGAATTATCCGTTTCAACTCCTGCTTTCCCCGCTGGTGGGAGCAATCGCTGCGGGCAATTGCGCCATCCTCAAGCCTTCCGAACTGGCCCCACAGACAGCGGCGGTGGTTTGCCGCATCGTGGAGGAAATTTTTCCCACAAACTACATCGCCGCCATCGAGGGCGACCACCGCACCGCCGAGGCGCTGCTGCGGGGGAAATTCGACAGCATTTTTTTCACCGGCAGCACCCGCACCGGCCGCGCCGTGATGAGCGCTGCGGCAGTCCACCTCACCCCGGTGATTCTCGAACTCGGCGGAAAATCCCCCTGCATCGTCGCTGCGGATGCCCCCATCGAAACCACTGCCCGGCGCATCGTTTGGGGAAAATTCATGAACGCCGGCCAAACCTGTGTGGCCCCGGACCACGTGCTGGTGGATCGGAAAATTCACGGAGCCTTGGTCGATGCGCTCAAGGCATCCATCGCCGCATTCTACAGCGCTGATCCCAGCCAAAGCCCGGACTACGGCCGCATCATCAACCGTCGGCATTTCGACCGGCTCACCGCCTATCTTGCGGAAGGCGAAGTCATCTCTGGTGGCAAGCACCATGTCGATGATCTCTACATCGAGCCCACGATTCTGGGCAACCCGAAGGATGGAGCCACTTTTTTGGAAGAGGAAATATTCGGCCCCATCCTGCCGGTGATCGCTTACGATGATCTCGAAAAAGAGCTGGAAACCATTCGCCAGGGACCTGTGCCGTTGGCCTTGTATCTGTTTTCCAATGACGCCGCAGTGCAGGAAAAAGTGCTGCAATCCACCCGCTCTGGCGGCGTTTGCATCAATGACACCATCAGCCACATACTCGCCCGCGAACTGCCCTTTGGCGGTCTCGGTGAGAGCGGCATGGGCCAATATCATGGCAAAGCCAGCTTCGATGCCTTCACCCACCGCCGCGCCGTGATGAAACGCTCCAGCGCCTTCGACCCCAAATTCCGCTACCCCCCCTCCCCACTCGCCCTCCCCGCCCTCAAGCGCATGCTGCGGCTCTTCGGCGCGGGGTGAAATCGGCCCATGACTCGTCGGAGATGAAACTCCGCATGCTCCTTGGGATCGCAAAGTCTTGGGGACTTCTGTCCCAACCCATTCCCAAGGACTCAGCGTAGAGGAAGCCATCCCAGCCCAAGCGATGCCGCTGCGAAAAAGGTAGGGTTCCACCGCCGGGGGAACCGGCGAAAGGGGGGCGAACGTTTCTGCCCAAGAAAAGCCGTTCCGTC
>JBBARN010000132.1:0-16895 GCA_040399845.1 Luteolibacter sp.
GTGACATCGTGCAGGACATAGGGCACGCGCTTCCGGTAGTCCGTGTATTCCGGCGCAAGCTGCGCGTCGCTGGCCTTGGTGCCGTTGACCGTGAGTTCCGAATAGCCCACCGTGCCGATGGCGGCGAGCGCGCGTTTCACCGGCTTGGTGATGGCCAATTCCTTGCGCAGCAGGATGGCGGAGTTGGGATTGGCGAGCAGGGCCGGAGGAAGCGCTTGTTGCCACTTTCCATCGGTGAGTTGGTTCTTGCTCCAGCCCGAGCCTTCGTAACTGTCGTTCGCGTCGACCGGTTTGCCCAAGGCAATGTTCGATCCGGCGGACAAGGCTTCGATTTCCGCGAGGGTGAACACGTAATTCAGTCCCGGCCCACGCTGCCAGAGCTTCGTGGCGGTGAAGCGGACGTAACGTGCCGTCGCTCCAGAGGCCGGGAATGAAAGCGCGGTGTGTCCGGGATTGGCGAAGTCTTCGCCGGTATAGTCCGCGATCACGGTCGCTGTGGAAAAGTCCGCCACACTGGAAACCTCGACCTTGAAGCGGACCGGAAACCCATAGCCCGCGACCCAACCGCCCGCTCCGGGATCATTGTGGTACTGCGGACGAATCACCACCGAGTCGAGCGGCACATCAGCGCCCAGATCCACCTGCACCCACTTCACGGCATCGGCGGTGGAGGACTCGACGGCGTAGCCGAGCACGGGCGTGGTATTCGCCGCACCGATCCACGATGCTCCGCTCCAGTCGGTCTGGTCCAACAATCCCACCGTCCACGACGCCTGACCGCTCCAGTCCGTAGGCTGGTCCGCCTCGTCCCACACGCGGACTTTCCAATGAACCGCCTGCAACGATGAGACGGCGGGTCCGGCATAGCGGATGGCCTTCGATTCCGAGGACGCCACCTTGCCGCTGTCCCAGAGGTCGCCGGTATCCGACGTTAGGTTTCCTGCCGTCGATGCGACCAGAATTCGATAGGCACTCTGGGACTTGTTGGTTTCTCCGGCTGCTGCCTGAAGCTGCCATGAAAGGCGCGGCTGGGTGGCCTCGATGCCGAGCGGATCCACGCGGTTCTCACAACGCAGGAACATCGGTGCGAGCGCGAAGGCTTGGGAAGCCAAGCAGGCGGCAATGGTTGCAAAGAGAGAAAACTTCATGGCAAGTAAGGGATTCGTTTGTGGACGGCCCCGGAGATTAAAAGGACAGAACCGGGCAGCTCTGACTACCCGTTAAAACGTGCAGGTAATGATGGAGCCGAATCGCGCGTATTTCCGCGACAACGGGGTAATGCATAGCATTCCATCGAAAGGGAAAGTTCAGGTTCCTTTCGTAAGTTCGGCTTTTGGTTCAATCTCACGGGAGAATTGCCTTAAACTGGTGCTTGCCGGGACCGGCAGCGTGGACCTTGCCGTCGGGCGTGATGATGGTGGCGCTGCTGTTGGCGGGAACGGTGATGTCCATCGTGACATTGCGGCCGCTGCGCTTCCAGTGGCTGACGATGCGGCCGTAGGGTGAATCATAGTGTGCTTTCACCCACGTCAGGTCGCCGACCACGGCGGGTTTGATGATGAATTTCTTCCAACCCGGTGCGGCGGGATCCGGATTGATGCCGCCCAGGCCGGCATAGAACCACTCGGTGATGTGACCGAGCATGAAGTGATTGTGGGACGAGCGCACTTCGGCGTTCCATGCTTCTGTTAGGGCGGTCGCGCCTTTCTTGAGTTGATAGCCGTAGCCGGGTTTGTCCGACTGGTTGGTCATGGCATAAATGACATCCGAGCGCCCGCCTTCGTAGAGTGCGCGGAGCAGGTAGTGGAAACCGACGTCTCCGGCAGTGAGGCCCTTCGCTTCGACGTCCTTGACGATGGCGTCGAGCGCGCGCTGCCGCATTTGCGGCTCGGCGATGCCCATCACCAGTGGCACGGAGTTGGCACATTGCGAGCCGGTGGAAAAGATGCCCGCTTGCTCGTTCCAGAACCTTTTGTTGAATGCCTCGCGGATCTTGGCGGCGAGCGCGCCGTATTTTTCCGCGTCTTCGGGTTTGCCGAACAGTTTCGCACTGCGGGAGATGATATCGGCACAGCGGAAGAAATAGGCGGTGGCGGTCACTTCCAGCGGCGTCAATTGCGAGACGCCCGGCGGGTTCGGGCCGATGTCATACCAATCGCCGAGGCCGTGCGAGACGATCAGGTCCTGGGACTTCGACTGGAGATAATCGCAGTAGCGCTTCATCCGGTCAAAGTAAGTGGCCAAGAGGGAAGTATCGCCGGTGGTTTCGTATTGCTGCCATGGCACGATGACAAAGGAAGAGCCCCACTCCGGAGAATCGCGGAAGCCGCCGCCGAAGACGGTGTATTCCGGGGCGATGTCCGGCACGAGGCCGTCATCGAGTTGGGCCTGGGCCATGTCGCCCATGCCTTTCACATACATCGCGGCCATGTCCCACTCGTAACGGAGCGCATAACCGTGGAGATGATATTGTTCGAGCCAGCCGAGTTTCTCGCGATGCGGGCAATCCGTGATCACACTCATCAGATTGCTGCGCTGTGCCCAGCGGATGAGGGTGCGGATGCGGTTGAACAATTCGTTCGAGCACTCGAAGTCGCCGGCCGGTTTTGCCTTGCTGTGCACGGCCACGCTTTCCAATGAAGTGATCTCCGGCAAAGGCTTGCCTTCGGGTGCGCTTAACTCGACTTGAAGATAGCGTCCGCCACGATAAAAGAATTGCGGGAACCATGTCTCGCCCGCGGGATCGCCTTTGAGGGTGTAAGAATAGAAAGAGTTGCCGCCGCACATCGGATCGTGGATCCGTCCGTCTCCGCCGATCAGTTCGGAGGGAATCATTTTCACCGCTGCCCCCGCCGCGCCCTTCACTTTGAGTCGGGGCATGAACGAGACGTTTTGCCCGAAGTCGCAAACCCAAAGGTTTTGGCTGATCTTGTTCACCTTGACCGCCTTCAGTGTCTCGATCGCGCCGATCGGAGCGGCAGCTTGAGAAAGTCCGGTCAGCGCGCCGCCCGGCCCGTCTGGCAATGTGACTGGCGTCCAGGTGCTCTCGTCATTGAGTCGCTTTTCAATGCGTGCATCGTAATCCTCACCGCCGAACACGCAGGAGAACGTGACCGGGCCGCTTGCGGTTTTCCACGAGTTGTCACTGATGAGGGCTTGTTCGGTGCCATCGTCAAAACGGATGCGCATCTGAAGATTCAGCATCGGTTGGCCGAAGGACCCGGTCAGCTTGACGTAGCGTCCGCCGGTCACATTGAAGAATCCGTTGCCGAGCATCACCCTCAACTCGTTCTCTCCGTTCCGCAATTGCTCTGTCAGATCGAAAGTATCATAGAGGCAGGTCTTGCGATAGTTCGACCAACCCGGTGCGAGCAGGTCGTCACCCACCTTTTTGCCATTGAGAAACAACTCATAGTGACCAAGCCCGCAAATGCTCAGAACCGCTTCGGTGACTTTCTTGTCGAGCACGAGGTCGCGTTTGAAGACCGGAAGGCTTCGCGGAGTGCTGCCATGGCCATCCGTGAGTGCCTGATGATGCCAACCGTAGTTGTCCACGGTGTCTTTGAAGGAAACCGGAGCATTTGCAGCGATGTTCTTGCCGGCGGAAAGGACGTTCAGTTCGCTCAGGGCAAAACAGAACTTGTTGTTCCATGGATAAAGCTTGGTCGCGGTGACACGCACATAGCGGGCCGTGATCTTTGCGGGATGAGGCACGGAGGTGCTGCCCGGATTGGGCACATCCTTGCCGGTATTGTCGGCGATCAGGATCGGTTCTGAAAAACCCGGATCATTTGATCCTTCGATCTTATAGCGCAGCGGAAAACCGAAGCCACTCTGGTTTTCATGGCGCAGTGAATCGAGCACGATCGATTCCACAGGCACTGCTGCCCCGAGATCCACCTGCACCCACTTCAACTCATCGACAGTGGTTTCTGCGGCGTGATAGCCGATGCCCTTGGCTGCGGTGACACCGTATTCTCCGGCGATCCATTTTCCCTGCCATGGCTCGGCGAGCACTCCGGTCACAAATCGTGATGGCTTGCTCCACTCCCCTGCGACGCCTTCCTTGTCCCAAACCCGCACACGCCAGTCGTAGCGTTTCTGGGATTTCAAACCCGGACCGGCATATTCCACCGCAACCGATTGATCCGATGTGATTTTGCCGGAATCCCAAACTCCATCGATGGCGATCTGATAGGCCGATTGCTGTCCGGAATCGAGGATCCAACTCAGGTGAGGCTTTGCGACATCGATGCCGTGGGGATACTCGCGGTTTTCACAGCGCAGGGCGATCGGAGTGATGGCAAAGGCATGAGGAACCAGCAAGGCGATGAGATGAATAGGGAGAAGGAATCGCATGGTGTCAGACAATTGGTGAATCAGGGGGTTGCTTTACGGACGCGCGCACGGGCGAAATTGCAGTCCGCATCTAGCGGAAGAACGAAAACGCGGCGACGCATGCCAGCGGGGACGTTGGTTTGATCAACCGCGACGAGTTCATTGGCACCGGGCAAAACCTGCCAGGATCCGGCTTCGAGGGTGGTCGAGGTTTCGACGGCGATTTCCAGATCGGGATCATTGTCGCGGACGACGAGGTTAAGCCGACCGCCGTCGGGCGAGAGGGAATGTGCGTCGCCGAGCACGTCGGGGAGGATCGCGGAGCGGCCGAAGGCATACTCGATGAGCGCGGTCAGCCCGTCGCCGTCGTTATCAGATTCGGCGGAGGTGGTTCCCTGGGTTTCCATCCAGTCGAGAAAGGCGGAGCCGGGAGCGATGCCGTAAGTGAACTGGGCGCTGGCGGTGGTGGCGGCGCTGCTTGTGAGGCGGACCCAATAGGCCGAGTAGCCTTCGGGAAACACGTGGGTGAACGGGGCACCGGGCGGGACGCTGAAGGTGGCGTAGTCCCGCCAGGTGTTGTTGCCGAGCACATCGACCTGCACGGTGAAATCGACGGGGCTTGCCGAGTCGTGGGAGATTTCGAGGGACTTCGAATCGTAACCGCGCATCAGATAGGGATCGGAGGGCGTGTTCGCGGTGACGGCGCCGTCTTTCCACGGTCCGCCGGTGCCGGCGGGTTGGCCGAAGCGCCAGAGGTCGTCGATATTGCCGAACCAAAGGGCGACGTTGCCGTCGGTGGAAACGCGGACGTGTTCGCTGTTCACCGCGGAGGCGGGCAGGCCTGTTAGAACAAGCAAACCTCGCCATGAGCAGAAGTCGCGGATCAACTTGTTGTGCGTGGTGATGGGGCGGATACGGCGGATGCCGCCGGACGAGGCGTCGCTGCGCGGCAGCTCGTAGAAGGTGCCGTGGATGTTCATGACGGCGCGCTCGGTGACGACTTCGCGGCGGCCCCGGAACCATCCGGTGGGGCCAGCTGTGTCGTATGCCGATGAATTCTTCGGCAGGCGGACACGGCCGTAGGTGGCGTCGTCGATAATGACCGACGCGGCATCGACCTGATAGTCTTGGCTGGTAACGGCGGCCGTGCGCAGGGCGGTCTCGGCGGTTGCGTTTGTGACCGGGGTGATGTTCAGGTTCTGATCCACGCGATAGTAGCCGGTGGATGTGACGGTGTTGCCAGAGCCGATGATGTTGGCGGCGAATTCGAGGTCGATGGGCGAGGTGTAGTCCGTTGAGGGCAGGCTGCGGACGAATCCGTCCGAGCGCGCGCCGGTGAAGGCGGCGTCGGCGAGACCTTGCGTGAGCAAGGGATCGGGCGCGCGGCGCGAATTGGATAGATAGAAGGTGGCCGAGACGTTGGTGGCGTCGCTGGTGGTGGCGAGGCGCGCCCATGTGGCCGTTAGATCTGCGGGGAGCATCAGATGGCGGTAGCCGTTGGCGGGCACGGTGATCGTTTGATAATCGGACCAGTTGCCGCTGCCAGTGGCATCAATCTGCAGGGTGAAGTCGATCGGGACAGCGGTGCCGTGGCTGAGATGCAGCACGCGCTTGGCGAAGCCGGAGACGAACATCGGATCGCTCGGATTGCGGGTGGGAGCGACGAGATCGATGGGCGACTGCGCGGCGGGTGTGGCGGCGACGTTTTCCTGATACCAGACGCTGCCGATGCCTTCGGGGCGCTCGCCGTAGAACGGGAGATCTGCCTTTTCCATGAAGAGGAAATTCGAGTTCACCCGGCCGTAGAGGGGATTGCTGAAAGAGGAGGTATCGTTGCAGCCCATGACGAGGCGGCCGTTCCAATCGGCATAGTCGACGATCATCTTGTGGAAGGTGGAAAGCGGGCGGATGCCGCCGGTGTTGTTAGGCGAGAAGGTCGCGGGGAACTCATACATCAGCCCGTGCTGGTTCATGAGGAATTTCCCGGACGGCAGGCCAACATCGCGGATGCGCGGCCATTCCACATGCCAACCGTTGGTGTTGTCGTGGGTGTGCGAGGCTTTCGGGAAACGATATTTGTGCCAACCGGTCACGGCATCGCGGCACATCAGGACGACCGAACGGTGGTCCCAACCCATCGCCCAGATCGGTTCATTGGGAGTGACTTCGCCATGTATGCCTCCGGGGCCGGTGATTTCATTGATTTGGATGCGCTCGACGAGTTTCCACTGGGCGAGGTCGGTGGTGAGGTTGCCGGTTTCCACGCCGGTCCACTCGAAGAGCGAACCCGCGCCGCCGGGCCAGGCACCTTCGCCATTGGAACCATACACCGTGACGCCCTGACCCGTGCGGGCACCTTTGCAGTGTTTTCCGGTGAAGCCGTATTTCGGCGAACTGATGGCGTTGAGGGTATGTTGCTGGATCACCTGTGCGCCGGGCATGGGATCAGCAGTGCCGGAAAGATCGATGGCCCAGCGCTCGTTGGACAAGCCAGCAGTGTTGATCCTGTTAGGATTGTTCAAGTCGGTGGCGACGGCGCTGACGTGTTGGCCGCCCATGTCCGGATAGACGCGCCATTCGCGGATGCCGCCGTTTGCATCAATGATGTAGGGACCGAGAATGAGCTTGTTGTCATGGAGCAGGCGCGAGGCGATGGAGCCGCCGTAATACTTGCGGTGCGGCGTGAGGGTAAGGTCGTCCCTGATCGAGAACAAATGCGGGGAACCATCGGTGTTTCCGCCACCCGCGAAGTATTCGATGGCCCAGAGTTTTCCGGCCCATGGAACCACACCGCTGATGCCGAGCTCCGAATTGTGAGCGTGGGTGAGCGCGAGGTGCGGATAGATTCCGGAAACCGCGAGGGTTCCCGACTGGGTGGGCGGCACCACGATGACGGCCTTGTGGTCGGCAACGGGAGACTCGGCCGCGCTGGCAAGCACCGTGACGTCATCCACCACGAACGAGTTGGCCGACGGGACGTCCCTGAGGAAATTGACATGCGTCGGAGCCGCGGCGGGCGGCGCTCCCGACGCGAAGGTGGTGAGCCCGGTCACCGTATGAACCAACGCAGTCGATCCGGGATCCGACCAGACGATGTCGTAGGATGCGGCCGGTGTGCCGAAGTTGCGTCCGGTTGCGCGGATACGGACGGTTTGGTTGGCGGTCACGTTGAATGCGGCGTTATCGGTGAGCCGCTGCATGGTGCTCCATTCACCTCCGAGATTGACCTGCAATGCCCCGCCGGTCGCCGTGCGGAGATCGATGGCGGCGTTTGTCCCGTCACCCAATTGCCAGCGGAAGGCCTGGGCTTCGCCAGTGCCTGCGATCTGGAACGAGGTTTCCGCCGTGAAATCCGCAGGGACGCCCGCGACCGATTGCCCGATGGCGGCGGATGTATTGTAGGGAAGGCGCGCGGCGGTCGGCGTACCATTGAGCCCGGTGACCGAAACCACGCCACCGGTGGAGGTCCAAGAGGTGGGAAAGGGCAGGATCTCAAATCCAGGATTGGCCACCAGCTGGGCGGGTGGCGGGGAATCCGTAAGTAAGAGATGGTCCACGGTCATGATGTTTCCTGCGCCGGATTCGAAGCGGATGGTTTCGAACGGGAAGTTCGCGGTCGAGTTGGTGGCATGCCAAACGTTCTGAGCGGTGCTGGTGATCGTGCTGGTTCCGTTGTCGCAGGTGACACGGTATTCCATGGCCGCATCGCCATCGAGGTTTCCGACTTCCAGAGTGATCTGATAAACGGTGCCGAGTTGGTTCGCCGAGGGGGCGAGTGGCGTCCATGTGCCGTTGGTCGCGCACATCAGGCCGCTGCTTGAAAGCCGGAGCGTGATCAGGTCGCCAGCATTGTTGTTACCTCGAACGCGCACACGAGCGGTATCGGTGGGAATGGCCCCGCTGCCTTCGAGCCGAATCAAGAACGATGCGCTGAAAAAACGGAGTCCATCCGCGAGGGTCGGCGCGAAGTCTTGGTGCAAGGAGGCACCACTCGCGAGCTGAGCGGCGACGGGGCTGCCCATGCCGACGGCCTGTGAGAGGGAGCCCGAGAAGCTCCATCCCTTGGGGAAAGTGCCCGAGAGATCTTCGAAGCCAAAATTCACGGGAGAGATCGCGGCGTGCAAGCCGGGGGTGACTAAAAGGAGAATGGTTACAAGGGATTTCACGGCGACGAATCGGATACCCTGATGAATCATTGGGGGTGGGCAAATGCTGCCCGGGAGAGCGAACTCCAGAACCGGCTCCATGTCAGCGCCGTGGCTGGGTTTGAAGCGTAGGAATGGCTTTCGGTAGACATTTGGGGCGGCATGGATGAATGACAGCCTGACTATTTGGTGTCGGGCAGGCGATTCGACTCCTTGGCCGCCGCTGCTTGTTGCACGATTTGCTCCATCGCACCAGCCTTGAGTGAACCATCGGGAAATTCCTCCACCCAGGCGCGTGCAGCGTCGGGATCCTGTTGCGCCCACCGCTGAGTCACGGCGACAAATGCACGATCCTGTTCCGGGCCCGCACCCATTTCCTCCACGGCCAGGGTCGCTGCAGCAAAGGGGTCGGAATCGGACCAAGCGATCGCCAGTGCCGCCATGGCATGGTTTTTTTCGACCGGGTCGGTGAGTTGGGAAGTTCGATTCAGCGCGCCGTCGGGATCCGTCGCAGCCAGATTCGAGATCGCATGCTCGATGAATCGAAGCCGGTCCGGGCCATTTTCAAGAACGGCGAGCCGGTCCAGAGCGAGAGCCGGGTCCTCTCTCGTCACCTCGTATCCGAGCGCCAGAAGGGCCGACTGACGGGTCGATTCGGGAGCCAGGGACAGCGCCCAGTTCCAGGCCTCCGCCGGATTCGACTCGTTCCAAATCAACGCAACCTTGGTGATGGTTTGCAGGCGGTCGGGACTTTCAGGGAGGGAACTTGCCCACCTGGCGGCAGACGCAGGATCCTTTCCCGACCAGCGATCGACGAGTGAAACCCGCAAAATTTCGAGCCGTGAATCATCGGCAGGCTGATCCAGAAGTTCGGCCACCGTTTGTTGGATTTCGTGTTCGGGCCAAGTGGCAACGATTTTTTCCAAGGTCACCGGTAGTTCCTCCTCGCTTGCCGCATCAAGTTCATCGAAAGCGTGAGTCATTCTGGTATCGCGTAAGCGGGTGCGGGCGGAAGCTGGCGGAACCATCGAGGAACCATCGCCAACCGCAATGGCATTCCGAGCAGTTGTTGTGGGCGGGCCAAGACTCCAGGTATGGATCCATAAAGCGGCGGCTCCTGTCGACAGGAGCACTCCGATGATCGTCAGCTTTTTGCAGTTGCTCATGGACGGAAAAATCACGGAGTGGCAGTGACATTGGAGAACACTCCGGTGCTGGGTGCCGAGTTCGTCCCGCTGGTCACGGCTTGGCCGAGGTAGGTGCTGGTGGACATCGAGATGGTCTTGTTGCCGCCGAACTGGGTCCAGTTGCTGCCATTCGCGGAATGGAAGGCGCGGAACGAGTTGCCGACCCGTTGAATGCGCACCCAGCGGGGGGCGGTGATGCCGGGGGCCGTGGCGATCTTCACCATGCTGCCTGTGCTGGTCCGCCAGATGAACTGCACGCCGGAAGTTGGCGTGACGTAGACGCCGGCGCAGCGGGAGTTGGCGGACAGTGATTCACGGATCATCACGCCTGCCTTGGCGCTCGTCGATGCCGCGGTGAGACTGTCGACCCGGGCGATGAGCTGGCAGTCGCCGGTCGAGTTCTGATAGACCATGCGGAACTTGTCGCTGCTCGCATAGACGCCGGTGCCGGAGCCGTTGACGGTGTAAACGCCACTCATCGCGGATGCGGAGCCAGCAATGCCCACGGAGCCGATGTCCGCCGTGACCCATGGAAAGGGCAATGTGGCGATGGTGCAGGAGGCAATGCTGCTGTCCGCGCCCTCGCCAGCTGCATTTACGGCGCTGACGACGAAGTAGTAGGTCGTTCCTCCGGTTAGGCTGGCAGCAGCGAACGAATTCGTGGTGGGGGATCCGATCACCGAGAATGGACCGCTGGCGGAGCTGCCTTGTTTCACCTGATAGCTGGTGGCACCGGAAACTGCGGTCCAGGCGAGCACGGCCGAGGTGCCGTTTGCAGTGGCTGTGAGTTCGATGGGCTTGGCGGGCAATTCGGCTGTGGTCTCTCCAGTCGAAACACCAAAATCAGGTGCGACGAGTGATTGACGGCTCACAATGGTGCTCGCGGAGACGGGAGTCGAATTGGCATACTGAGTCTTATACACGAAGAATCCATCAATAAGAGCATAAGTATCCCCTGCTTTTACGCCCTTCAGCACATGCTTGCCAGCCGGTAAGTTTTTGATGTCGATTCCGACTACCTGCGACATTCCGCCAATGCTTTTCATGTTCACCTGCCTGACGAAAACATCGTCGAGGTAGAAATCGATGATGCCATCATAAGTGCCGATGAACTGAACTCCAGTGCCATTGAAGTGAATCCTGAACGTGCTGCCATTTGCGGAAGCCCAATGTGCATCCGAATCGTATTCACCACGATCACGCCATTGCCACGACCAATTCCAATCGTATTCAATATATCCAACGCCGTTTGGGGTGGTGGTCGTATTGTTGAAGAAACCCGGAGGTGAAAGAACCGTACCATAGTTGACGAGATTGGCAGGCAATAGCAACGCTGGAGAATTGTTGATGATGGTCCCATAGTTGATGATCGTTCCGCCTGCGGAGAACCCCGCCGATCCGGAGAAGACGAGCGTGCCGGAGTTGGTCACATTTCCCGAAGTCTGGAGCGTGCCGCTGCAATGAAGTTCCGCGCCGGCGGCGATTTGAATGGACGAGGTGGAGTGGACGCTGCCGGTGACAGAGAGAACTCCCTGACTGACCGTGGTGGCTCCGTCGAATGTGTTCGTTCCTGCGAGAACCATGGTTCCGGCTCCGGTTTTCACGAGACCTGACGCGGGCACCGACTGGTATTCCGGCCATTGATCGCTCAGGTTGGCGTTCACCTGCAGATCTGTGGCAGCTGTGCCGTTCGCGACGTTGAAGGTATGATTGGCTCCGGAATCCGAGCGAAGGGTCAGGGAACCGGAAATTGTGTTCGTGCTGTCTCCGGTGCTGGAGAAGCCCAGCAAACCGTCGCCGTTCCATTGCCAATTGCCAGTGATGGAACCTCCTTGGCTGAGTGAAACACCGCAGTAGGCACCGAAGCCGATGTGCGAGGCTCCGGGAGCGCTGACTGCTCCACCGTTGATGGTAAGGCTGTGGATTGGATCATTCCAGCCGAAACCGGTGCCATCGCCACCGGTGAGTGCGAGTGTTGCCCCAGGATTAACCGTGACGGTTCCGTGGAGCTTGCCATTTCCGTAATATGCGCCGTTTGATTCGAGCGTGCCGCCGCTGATCGTCGTGCCGCCGGAGTAGCTGTTGATCCCGGTGAGCTTGAGCGTGCCGGACCCGTCCTTGTTGAAGCCGCCGGACCCCGCGACCGTGCAGGCGAGGGTTGCGGTTCCATTTCCAATTACAGTCACACCTGCGTTACGACCGGTGAAATTGAGGGCGTTGTTTTGCAGGTGGTAACCGGAGGTGGCGAACGTGATGCGGTTGATGTTGATGTTTGTTGCGAGGTTCACGTTGCCAGCCGAACCTTGGAAGACCGCAGCATAATCCGATGCGCCGAAATCATACCATGCGGTGGCGTTGGCTCCATCCCACCAGTTGGCGGTGGTGTTCACATCCCACGTGCCGCTCCCGCCGCCACCGGCCGAGCCCCACTTGAGCGCTGGGCCGGAGCCAGGCCGGTTCTTGTAAACCCGGAAGGCATCCACGGCGATGCTGCCGAAGCTGCGGTTGTGCGACATGCTGAGGCTGTAATTGTCCAGGCCCAGGGGCGTCACGTTCCGGCTGGAGAAGCTCAGGTTTTGTGGCTGATATGCCCCGGAGTTCTGGCTGACGAATTGCCGGGCGGCGGTCTGATAGGCCGATCCTTGCAGATCGACCGCCACCGTGCCGCCGGAAGGTTGGTGGGGCGCGATGATTTCAATTCCGGTGCCCTTGAAGGCCAGCGTGGCCGCATCGCCATGTGCAGAGGAGCGGCGATAGCTGCCGCCGAGCGATGCGCTGTCCGTCTGGCTGGACCAGCTCGAGTGCTTGCTGTTGTAGACAAAGAACGCGTCCACGAGCAGATAAGTATCGCCTGCTTTCACGCCCTTGAGCGTGTGATTCCCGGCCGGCAGGCCCCTGATATCAAGCCCAAGGCAGCGGGCCATGCCGCCGACTTCCTTCATGTTCACCCGCTTCACAAAGACTTCATCAAGGTAGAAATCCACAATGCCGTCGTAAGTGCCGATGAACTGGACGCCGGTGCCGTTGAAATGAATCCAGAAAGTGCTGCCGTTCCATTGTGACCAGTGGACATCGTAGTTGTATTCATTGCGGTCGCGCTGCTGCCACGACCAGCCACCACCGTATTCGATGTAACCGACGGGATTCGGAGTGGTGTCGGTGTTGTTGAAGAAGGTGAGCGCTTGGTAACCGACGTCCGGATCGGCGCTGTCGATGAGCTCGGTAGCTTTGAATGCGTCGATAGCCAGATAGGTGCCGCCGGTTTTCACCACCTTGAGCGTGTGGTTGCCGCGCGCATGGCCGGTGCCGCGATAGATCGTCTTGCGCAGCCCGTCGGTGGGATCGGTGGCGTTCGCACTCTGTTTGAAAACGCCGTCGACGTAAATGTCCATCGTGCCGCGGTTCGGCCCGCAAGAGACGACGAGTTCGATGTCGGTGCCGTTGAATTTGTATTCGACGAAGTCTCCGTTGACGGTGGTTGAGTGGACATCCCTGCCGAACTCACCGGTCGCGCGGCTGCCGCTGTAAACCCAGGAACCCGTGTAGGTGGCGTCGGGCGTGGTGTTGTTCGCAAGATAGGGATCACCGGCGGAAACAACATCCATGGCGATGACCGTGTCGTTGGCATCCCAGGTGTTCGTTCCGGTGAGGGTGAGGCGCACGGTGCGACCATTTTGTTTCAAGGTGACAGGCTGGCCATTGGCCAGCAAGCGGGCGTTGGCGAAGACCTTGCCATCCGCGGGAGCTGGGAGCGTGAGCGTGTTTCCAGATGGCGGCCAGAGCACGTGGATGTATTCCTTTGTATCATCCACCGAGCGGGTGGCTCCACCCCATGTCCCTGAGAACGTGAACGAGTTACTCGGGTAGGTGTTCTTCACCGACTCCGCTACGGGAGCCAGCAAGGCGCCCGCGCCTTGCATGGCTTCCAGGACTCCCCTTTCCCACAAACCGCCAGGATACGGCCCAGCCGCCCATGCAGTGCCGCCTCCGTCCGTGCAAGAGCAGGCTGCTGTGACGGCACCGCGGAAGATCCCTTCCGCACTGCGGGTGGCGGCATACTGGGTGACCGGCACCTGGGCGCTCCAACTGTTCGACATCACCTGCGCATAGGAGGTGACGGATGGCCAGGAAACGTCCTTGCTGAAATTCGCCGTGGCGGGGCCGGATTCGCCCATCGGCACGCTGTTGCAATAAAGGTTTCCGTAGAAATTCTGGATCAACATCAAGTCGGGATTCCGGCGGTGGATCGTTTGTCCCAAGCGCACGAAATCGACCATGCCGTCCTGGTTGCCGCCCGGATCGTTCTCGTCCATGTAGAAGCCGTCGATCTGGTCACCGTAGCGGTCGATCATTTCAGCGAAGATGTCGTTGATCATGTTGTTGTGCGTCCACCAATTGAAGTCGATGGGCTGGTTCGGATGGGTGTAGAACAGCACGCGAATGCCCTTGGCTCTCACAGCCGTGATCATGTCGCCGAGCATATCGCGTTGCGAGTGGCGGTACCAGTAACCGTATTTGTCGAAGGTCGAGCTGTTGAAGAGCGGGTTGAAGTTCGCGTGCCAGGCGGTGAAGATGACGTATTCGACCCCCATCGACTGCAAGTCGTCGGCATATTTCGTGGCGTTGAAATTGTCCGCCACGAAGTCGATGTTCGGAGAGTTGCTTCCGTCCGTCTTGCGGGTGACCCATCCGCCGCCGTCCCAGACATAGTGCGTGAATTGGCCATACTTCATCCGCTTCCAGCGCTCGCGGTTGGAAATGTCGGTATCAGTGACTTGCAGGATGCCGGTGCCGGTGAACGCGGACGACACGTTGGCGGCTCCGCTGCCGGGCGCACCCCAGGTGCCTGATGCGAGGCGCTGGCCTGCGAGGTATACGTTCTTTACGAGCGTGGTGCCGGGGTTGGAGAGTTTCAACTTGGCATCGTCCGCCACGGAGATGCGCAGAGATTGGGAAACCGATGAAGGAGCGAAGTCGAGCGTGCCGGCTTCCACGTTGATCGTGCCTGTGATTTGGACGGCACCGGTGATGCGGAGAGTGCCGGCCCCGGTTTTGACCAGGTTGCTGCGGGACGATTCGGTAAGTGCGGCGCTGATGAGCAGATCGGTGGAGGCCGCTCCATCGGCCACATCGATAGTATGGAGGGTTCCGGCGTCCGGCCGGAAGCGGATGCGGCCCGCGATGACGGAGGGATTCGCGCTTGCTTGGCTGGTGATCGTGGTACCTGACCATTCAAGCTGCGGCCCGGCGGCATCGCTGGTGCCGTTGTTGCTCTGGAGCGTGCCTCCGGTGAGCGTAAGGCTGTTGCCGAGGTTCCATACGTGAATCATGCCCGGCGAGGTCACGGTGCCGCCGTTGATGGCGAGCGAGGTGATCTTGGCTCCATTGTTCCAGCCGAGACCGGTGCCGTCGCTGCCGGTGAATGCGGCCGTGGCACCGGCGTTCACGACGAGCGCGCCGCGGATCCGGGAGTTGCCGCCGGATGCGCCGTCGAGCGCGAGCGTGCCGGCGTTGACCGTGGTGCCGCCGCTGTAGCTGTTGTCCGCTGCGAGTTTCAGCGTGCCGGTGCCGATCTTGAGCAATGAGGCTGGATTCCAGCTGTAATCGGCGGAGACGTCAGCCAGGACCGCCGAGACCGAAAGATCGGGATCCGCGTTACCTGTTACGTCGGATACGTCGAACACCGAGCTGTTCGTGTCGGTGCCGTTGAGATTGAAAAACGAGGACGAGTTGATGCTGGATGCGCTCCTGCCATTTACGGTCACATGTCCGAGGATGGCAGCGCCCCAGTTGTGATGGCTGCCGATGCCGTTGAGGCTGCCACCTTGAAAGACGAGATTGTGGTAGGCGGTGTAGGTCCCTGTTCCATTCCAATTGTAAGTGTTGAGCGTGCCTCCTGCCAGTGTCAGTCCACCGATATTCCCCAGGTTGGGAACGTCAACATGGACATTGCCGTTGCGGATGACCGCGGATTCGTAGGGCGACGTTGGACCAGGCTTTGAACCGGGATTCCAGTTGGGGGAACTCCAGTTGCCGTCTCCGCCAGCCCAGGTGAAACCATTTCCTCCCGTCGAGATCTCAAGGTTGTCGTAGACCGCCATGGCTCCATAGGCCTCGAACGAAATGAAACCATCGGTCGGCGCCATTTGGGCTAGAGTCCGAGTGCCGACAAGCGTTCCGTTGACGGAAATTTTCGCCACAGAACCGGAACCATTGAAGGGCGAACCGGTTCCCGCCGTGTTGGAGAGAACGACGGTGATGGTTGAACCCGTGGGTGTCCATGTCGCCCCGCTGACTGACACATCGTTTCCGGAAGCAATTTGCTGAGTGGCTCCATTGAGCCGGAAGAAGCTGCCGAACTTGTTTGTCGCGGAGGAAATGAAGACGTTCTGAGCGCTGCCGATGGCGATGGCGGCCCAATTCGTGGGATGCGACGCTTCGGTGACTTTCAGATCGAACCGCACGCACAACGGCAGATTGGCGAAATTCGCCTCGACGGCGAAGTTGTGGTTCAGGCTGGCGTAAAGGTCGCTGCTGATTCCCGCATGCCAGCCGGCTAGAAGCATCTGGCCGCCGTTTCCATGTTGGATTTGCCAACCCTGCGAGCTGTTGGCAGTCGTGTAGGTCAAAGGCGCGATCGTCCCCCATTGATCCAGCGTGAGGGTGCTGTTGAAGGTGCTGGCATCGTAGTTCCCGCTATCGAAGTTGTCGGTAAAGTAGGGAGCGCCCTGGGTTGCGGGCAGCGAGTAACATGCGGCGATGATCAGTAACAAGCGACGGTAGCAGGCTGAATGACCGGCTTCGAGGCGTCGGCATCGAAGCATGGCTGAGCGGCAGTGGGGAAATGCGGGAGATGGGTTCGGATGTTGCGGGTTCTCAGAAACGATGAAAGGGATCATTAGGATTTCGGTGGATTTTTCCTTTGGAGGATGGGAATTCGATTCTCAGCCCCCGGACGAACGATTGAGCTTTGCAAGGCTCTCGGAGATCTGAAATTGATTCAGGTGTTTATCAGAGAAGAGGGCGCTGCGTCGTGACCTTGGACACGACGCAGCAAGAAGCTTGATCAACACCTCTTCAGAAAGTGGTAGCAGATCAAGGTGTGGCGGTGACGTTGGAAAACACGCCGGTGGAGAGCGCCGAGTTCGTCCCGCTGGTCACGGCCTGGCCGAGGTAGGTGCTGGTGGACATCGAGATGGTCTTGTTGCCGCCGAACTGGGTCCAG
>JBBARN010000133.1:0-16771 GCA_040399845.1 Luteolibacter sp.
CGTCCACATATAGACGTAAATTTCTGACGTTTCAAAATCCGACAGGCTGCTAGCAAGATTCAGGCCAGATCGTTTCTGCCGCCCTGGAGGCGGAGTCGGCCTCAACCGTACCCCTTTCGGGTGAAAGACAGAAACCCGGTTTCCGCGATAGCTTTTTCTGGAATGCCTCTCCGAATCTTCGCGAATCTCGTCGCCCTGCTGATCACCATGTCAGCGTGTGGCTTTGCCAAACCGACGGTGTTCATCATCGGCGATTCCACCGTGCGCAACAGCAGCGCTGGTCAAATGGGTTGGGGCGACCCCTTGGTGGCGCATTTCGATCCCGCCAAGGCGGAAGTCATCAACCGTGCGATCGGCGGTCGTAGCAGTCGCACTTTCATCACCGAGGGCCGCTGGGCAGCCGTCAAGGCACACCTCAAGCAAGGCGACTATGTCCTCATTCAGTTCGGCCACAATGACGGCGGCGACCTCAACGATGAACGCTGCCGCGCCTCCCTCCGTGGCACGGGTGAGGAAACCGAGGACATCATCCGCAAGACCGACGGCAAGCCGGAGACGGTACTTTCTTTCGGAGCATACCTGCGAACCTACATCCACGAGACCCGTTCCAAAGGCGCGGTCCCGGTTATCGTCTCACCCATCCCGCGCAACATTTGGAAAAATGGCAGCATCGCCCGCTCCAAGGATGGCCATGCCAATTGGGCTCTTGAGGTCGCTGCGGAAACCGGAACGCTTTGTGTCGATTTCCATAACTTGCTCTCCGACCAGTATGATCTGTTAGGGGAAACGGAAACCACGGCCTTGTTCGCCAAGGCAGACCACACCCATACCGGACCCGATGGCGCGGAGTTCAATGCGCGCTGGATGGCATCGGCTCTGCGTTCCCTCTCGGACAAAACTCTCGCCAGACTTCTGTTGCCGGAGGAGTTGTTTGTTCCATCGATTTTTTCCAACCACATGGTCCTCCAACAAGGCGTGCCTGTACCCGTTTGGGGATATGCAAAGCCGGGAGCAAAAGTGGAAGTGCAATTTGCCAGTCAAAAGGCAACCGCCACGGCGGACGCATCCGGCAAGTGGGCAACCGAGTTGCCCGCGATCAGCGCCAAACAACAGGCTGCGGAGGGCCCCTATGAAATGCGGGTGTCATCTTCTGGAGTGACCCGGGTCTATCAGGACATCCTTGTGGGCGAAGTCTGGCTTTGCTCCGGCCAGTCGAACATGGATTTCACCCTGGCATCCACCGCCAAACGTTCATTCTCGGGAGTGACGGATTGGCAAAAGGAGGTGGCCGCCGCCAATCATCCTGCCATCCGCATGTTCACGGCGGAATGGACCATGCGCGAAATGCCGCAGCGCGATGTCGAAGGGCGCTGGCTCACCTGCTCGCCCGAAACTGCCGGGGATTTCTCCGCGGCTGCCTATTACTTTGCCCGCAAACTGCAAAAGGAACTCAACACCCCCATCGGACTGATCACCTCCGCTTACGGAGCCAGCACCATCGAGGCGTGGATTCGTGAAAGCACTCTGCAACCCCATCCGCAGTTTGAAAAACGGCTGCAGGAATTCAGCCGCAAACGCACGGCATTCCGCGATGCGCCCAAGCAGTTCGAGGATTATGGCATCGCGCTTGCCAAGTTCACCAAAGGACGCCCGCCTCGCAATCCGGATCCCGCCCAGGACCAGCACAATCCCTATGTGCTTCACAATGGCATGATCGCCCCTATCGCTCCTTATGCCATTCGCGGTGCGATTTGGTATCAGGGTGAGTCCAATCTAGGCACCCGCGGAATTTATCCGGATCTTCAAAAAGCCTTGATCGAAGACTGGCGCTCTCTCTGGAACAACCCGCAATTGCCATTCTATTATGTCCAGCTCGCGGCCTACAAAAACCCCTCCGCCGATCCCGCGCCTGGCGGCCAAATCGCCGAGATGCGTGAGGCCCAGGCAGCTTCGCTCTCCATTCTCCATACTGGCATGGCGGTGACCATCGATATCGGCGATGCCAAGGACATCCATCCGCGCAATAAACTCGATGTTGGCGAACGCCTTGCTCGCCTCGCCCTTGCCGGCACCTATGCGAAACCCGGTGTCCCATCCGGCCCGGTTCTCCGCGATGCGTCACCTCAGAAAGATTCCATCCGCATCCACTTCGATCATGTGAACGGAGGCCTAGTATCCAAAACTCCCCAACTCGGAGGCTTTGCAATCGCTGCGGCCGATGGAAAATTCGTTTCTGCCAACGCCTCCATCGATGGAGAAAGTGTGGTCGTATCGAACCCTGCCGTCACCCGCCCTGTCCATGTGCGTTACGCCTGGGCGGACAACCCGGCCACCGCCAGCCTTTTCAACGCCGAAGGACTTCCCGCAGCGCCATTCCGCACCGACCCCTGATCCGCATTGCGGAAACGCGACAAGACGCCATCTTTCACTGAAAACCCATGTTCAGACTCATCCTCATCGCGCTCTGCGCCCTAGCTCTCCCGCTCTTCGCCAATGACCCCGGCGGCGGGGCTCCCGGCGTGGGCGCGAACGTGACCCTCAGCTCCACCAGTTCCACCGTCACTCTTTCCAACGGCGTGATCACCGCCGTCATCCAGAAGAGCAGCGGCAAGGTCTCTTCCTACCTTTTCAACGGCACCCAAATGGTGGATCCGGCCAATCCGATCTACTACTCGATGGATGGCGGCGCGAACTACTCACAGCCGTCAAACTGCGTCTATTCCGTCACCACCCAGACATCCGACATGGTGGATGTCTCATTCAAACGCACTTGGAACGCCACCGCGGGCTACAAGCAAGCCTTCGACATCGATCTCCACTACGTCCTCCGCCGTGGTGATACCGGACTTTATGCATATGCCATCCTCGATCATCCGGCCGCTTATCCGGCAACCAGTGTGGGCGAGTGGCGCATCGTTTGGAAACTCCCCCGCACTTCGACCACCTTCCATTTCGAACGCGCCTACATCGATGACCTCCGGAACTGGGAGATGCCGTCGTATTTCGACTATCAGAACTCATCCCCCACTGGCATCGGAGAGATCGTGAAGCTCAACACCGGCGTCATGGCCGGGAAATACGATGGGAAATACACATATTCGGCAAGATATTACGATATCGGAACTTGGGGGCACACCGGCAAGAACTACAAGAAGGGCGTTTGGTTCGTGCTCGGCGGCCATGACTATTTCAACGATGGTCCCACCCATCAGGATCTTACCTCTTCGGAGAGTTATATTCTCATGCACTTTGGCAGAAACCATTACGGCGGCTCCGGTACCAGCGTCGCCGCCGGCGAGGCATGGCGGAAAATGTATGGCCCCTTCCTGCTCTACTGCAACGGCACCAACGCCACCACCAATTCCGGCGATGTCCTCTGGGCCGACGCCAAGGAACAGGTCGAAGCGGAAAAGGCCGCCTGGCCGTATTCCTGGCTGGTCAATTCCGATCATCCCGCCGCCTCGGGCCGCGGCACGGTGACAGGCCGCTTGCTCATCAACGATCCGCTGAAGCCCGCCATCACCGGAGCCAACGCCATGGTCGGACTCGCAGCACCCGAGGAGACCCACGGCAACTGGCAGAGACAGAGCAAGGGATACCAATACTGGACCAAGGCCGATGCCAACGGAAACTTCACCATTCCCGCCATTCGTCCAGGAACCTACACGCTCTACGCTTACACCACCGGTGTCGTGGAGGAGTATTCCAAAACCAACATCACCGTCACCGCCGGAGCCACCAATGCCCAGGGCGACCTCGCTTGGAACATCAACAATCCCGGTACCAGCATCGCCTGGGAGATCGGCGTGCCGGACCGTACGGCGAAGGAGTTCCGCCATGGAAACGATTATTTCACCCCATATCTCTGGGACGTCTATCCACAGGAGTTTCCGAATCCGCTCGTTTATAATGTTGGCAACAGCGACCCGGCCACCGATTGGAACTATGTCCATAGTAATTACCCGGGGGCCACTCCGGGAACGACCACCGGCTGGAACTGGGATGTGAACTTCAACCTGCCCAACGTGCCGCGCACTGGGGATGCCACGCTTACGGTCGCCATTGCCGGAGCTCAGTATCCCCGACTCTTCCTCTACATCAACGGCGAGACCACCGCCTTCACCCGCATTTCACCCACCATCAGCGGCGGCAACGCGCTGCTTCGCCAGGGCATCCATGCGAAGTATTCCTATCTCCGCATCCCCATCCCCGTTTCCCGTCTTCGCCAAGGGGCCAATACGTTCCGTTTCAGCTTCACCGGCGACAGCGGCTTCTCGCCCAATGTGATGTATGACTACCTCAGCCTTCATCTGCCGGACTTTCCGCCGCCTCCACCCGATTCCGGACGATCCATCGTCTGGGCTGGGGGCTCGAACGCTGCGGCCAACACCTGGGACTCGGGATCGACGCTCTCCTTCCGCCAGAACACCACACCCGTCGCCTTTGGTGCCGGCGATGCGGTCACACTGAACGATTCCGGATCCAACAGCACCTCGCTCACTCTAGCAGGAGTCCTCCAGCCGAACTCGGTCACCATTTCCGGTAGCAAGAACTACAACCTCACCGGCACCGGCGATCTGTCCGGACCCATGTCGCTCTTCAAATCCGGCACTTCCACACTCACCATTTCACAGGACAACACTTGGTCCGGCATCACGGAGATCAACGGCGGCGTCATCTCCCTTGCCAACGACACCGCGAACTCCAACGGCCTCGGCACCAGCGATGTCACCCTCCGTGGTGGCACCCTGCGGATGTTTTCAAACAGCGCAACCTCCTCCAGCAACGCATCCTTCTGGAACATCGATGTCCCCGGAGGCCAGACCGGCACGCTCGAAACCGATTGGCGATGCGAACTCCGCGGCAAGCTCACCGGCAGCGGCACCCTCCGCTACAGGCTTCCCAACGGCGCGGTCCGCTCGTCGATCTTCGGCGATTGGTCGGGATTCTCCGGCGTGATTGAAGCCTCCACCTTGTCTGGATCGGCCGAGTTCCGCGTCGCGCCCGATTATGCATGGCCCGGACTTCCCGCCGCGCGTCTCGATCTTGGCAACAACGTGACTGCACTCTGGGGTGGAAACCTGAACACAGGGACGGGTTCCTTTATCACCATCGGTGAACTTTCCGGCAGCGCGTCATCCACCCTCAGGGGCGGTGCCATCGGCGGCCGTCAGCTCACTTACCGCATCGGTGCCAGGGGAGGGGACGCGACCTTCGCCGGAACGATTTCCGAACAAACCAACGGCATCACCAATTATGTCAAACAGGGTCAGGGCACCTGGACCCTCAGCGGAACCGGCAACATCAATGGCGAGCTCACCGCCGAGGCCGGCACGCTCTCTCTAACAGGGACCTTCGGCATGATCGCCGGGAAAACCGCACGCGTGCTCGACTCCGCGGTCATGGCTCTCGACGGCACGCTCAACGCGGAAACCCTGCGGGTCGAATCAGGCGGCACCCTCCGCGGTCTGGGAACCCTTGGCGGAAACCTCGTCAACGAAGGCCTCGTCGAGCTTTCCACCGGAAGCTTCGACGTCACCGGCACCATCACCAACAACGGCTACTTCCGCGTCCGCGCACCCGCCTCGCTCGCGGTTACCGGCACCTTCACCAACACCGGCGTGCTCAATCTCATCGGCTCGTCTCAGCCGATCCCGCCCGGCATCGTCAACACCGGCATCATCCTCACCGACCGCGCGCCGACCACCCTCACCTGGACCGGAATCTCCGGCACCTCATGGGATCTCCATACCTCGGTGAACTGGGCGAATGCCTCCAGCCAACCGGATGTTTTCTTCCAAGGAGACAGCGTCCTTTTCGACGACTCTTCCACCGTCAACACAGTGGAAATCGACGGCTCGCTCTCGCCCTCCGGCATGACCGTCTCCACGGACGCTTCCTACTCCTTCACCGGTGGCACGCTCGGGGGCTCCGGCGGCCTCGTGAAAACCGGAACCGGCATCCTCAGCGTTGCCTCTGCCCTCGATCTCACCGGCACCATCTCTGTCACCGGCGGCACGTTGCGTCCCGAGTCCTCCGCCGCCTGGCCGGATCTTTCCCCACTCCTCATCGTGGGAGCCTCAGCCACGCTCGATGTCTCCAGCCTGCCTTCCGGTGCGGTCATCCTTCTCTCGCAGACACTCCGCGGCGCGGGATCGGTTTCCGGAAATGCCTCCATTCAGGGCTTCCACGACCCCGGGGCCGGATCGTCGGTCAGCGGCTCCCTCACCTACGCCGCCACTTCACGCCTCAAGTGGAACCTGCTCTCCAACAGCGATGTCACTGGCAGCTTCGACACGGTCTCCGCCGCCTCCGCCACCATCACCGCGGGGGCCGCCCTCGACCTGGTTTTTGACGACGCGGGAAGCACCGTGGATTTCTCACTGCCCTTCTGGGATACCCCGCGCTCATGGGTCTTCCTCAACGCCACCACCCTCACCGGCTCCTTCTCCCTCGGCACCGTGAGCGCGGATCCGGGCGGCCGTTCCGCCGCCGTCCATGGCGTGTTCTCGCTCCAGACAATCGGCCAATCCCTCTCCCTCGTCTGGACACCCATTGTCCCGATCGCGACATGGCGCGGCGGCGCTAGCCCTGATTGGAACCTCTCTGCCGCGAACTGGGACATCTCCGGCACGACCTCCATTTATCAGAATGGCATCGCCACCCGCTTTGATGACGGCAGCCTCGCCACCTCCGTCAACCTCACTGAAGCCGTCCTTCCCGGCGCGATCGAGTTCGCTTCCTCCCTCAACCACGGCATCGGCGGCGCGGGCTCCATTGGCGGATCCGCCTCCCTTGTGAAGAACGGCACGGGCACGCTCACACTCACCTCCGCCAACCTCTTCACCGGTGGGACCACGATCCGCTCCGGCACGCTGGCCATCACCAACGCAGCCGCCCTCGGCACCGGCACGGTCACGCTCGATGGCGGACGCTGGGAAACCGGAGCCCTCACGCCGAACAATTCCATCGTCATAACGGCGGACTCCACCATCAGCGGCGGCAGTGGCAGTGGTCTCCACGGCATCAAGGCGGTCTCCGGCAGCGGCATCCTCACGCTGGAGGCGAACAACGTCTTCGATCTGGAAGGAAACATGGGCACCTTCACCGGTGCGGTCAGGATCATTGGCACAAGCAGCGTGCGTTTCAACGGTAGCTCCGGTTCCTCCTCTGCCACCTTCGACCTCGGCACCCGCACCCTCCAGGCGCGGAACGGCGGCACCTACAATCTCGGAGCGCTCACCGGACTGGCAGGCTCGGTTCTCAACAGCACTGGCACCACCTCATCCGTCACCTTCAGCGTCGGTGGAAACGGAGCCTCCACCCACTTCGCAGGGAATGTCGCCAACGGCACCGCTACGGTCGCCCTCACCAAGTCCGGAGCCGGCACCCTCACCCTCGCGGGAACCTGCTCCCACACCGGAACCACCACCATCTCCGCCGGCACGCTCAAGGTGGCGGGCTCCTTCGGTCCATCATCCATGAGCGTGGGCGCGAACGCCGTGCTTGAAGTCACCGGCGCGGTCTCGTCAACCTCGCTCACGATGCAGTCCACCTCCACCCTCGCGCGCCCGCTCGGATCCTCGATGGGAACCCTCCATCTAACAGGAAACGCAAGCCTCGCCGGAACCCTCGCGGTTTCCCCCCAACCGGGCGTGACCTTCGGACGCTTCACCATCCTCACCCACGCCGGAACACGCACCGGAATGCTCTCGCTCACCGGCGCTCCCAGCGGAGTCCCCGCGCAGCTCGTTTACGCCGCCAACGAGGTGGTTCTCTACCTCGACGACACCGATCAGGACGGTCTACCGGACTCTTGGGAGCAAACCCATTTTGGCACCCTCTCCAAAACCCCGTCCGGTGACGAGGATGGCGACGGCCAATCAAACGCGTCCGAGTTCCTCACAGGAACCAATCCTGCCAGCGGCAGCTCAATGTTTGCAGCGACCGCAGTGCCTGCCGCCGCGAATAAGATCCTTCTTTCATGGCCCAGCGTGCCCGGCAGGATCTATCGAATAGAGTCCGCAACCTCACCCGCGGGACCCTGGACGACCCTTTCCCCAGCCCCAGCGGCAGAATCCCCCGCTGTTTCCACCAGTGTCGAGGTTGATCGATCCCCATCATTGGGCGCCACTTTCTACCGCATCGCCCTCGATCCATGATCCGCTTTCCTACAGCTCTCGCCCTCCTCACCTGCGCCGTTCACGCGCAGATCCCCGCATTTCCTGGCGCGGAAGGCTTCGGTGCGTATGCCAACGGAGGCCGGGGAGGCGACGTCTACGTCGTCACCAACCTCAATTCATCCGGTCCTGGCTCGTTCTACGAAGGCATCACCACCGTGCCAGCCAACGGCCGCACCGTCGTCTTCGCCGTCAGCGGACAGATCCGCCTGGCCAGCGGCGTCGGCGCCCGCATCACCGCAAACAAACTTACCATCGCGGGCCAGACTGCGCCTGGCGATGGCATCCTGCTGAAGGATGGCACGCTGCGCATCTCTGGCGATGACATTGTCATCCGCCACCTTCGTTTCCGCCACGGCAAGAACGGCTCCGGCGGCGATTGCATCGACCTCGATTCCGGCTGCCAAAACGCCATCCTCGACCACCTCTCGATGTCCTTCAGCACCGATGAGAACATCTCCTCCTTCGGCAGTCCGCCGGAAAACCTGACCATGCAGTGGTCGCTCAATGCTTGGGG
Source organism: Luteolibacter sp. (assembly GCA_040399845.1). Lineage (GTDB taxonomy): Bacteria > Verrucomicrobiota > Verrucomicrobiia > Verrucomicrobiales > Akkermansiaceae > Luteolibacter. The sequence continues at coordinate 8,698 of JBBARN010000133.1, forward strand.
CCTCGAACCCCATTCCTGCGGTGGACTCTGGGACCAGAACCGCGCCACCTGCCACCACACGCTCTGGGCCCACAACCACACCCGCAATCCCAAGGCCCGTCCCAACACGCTGCTCGAGTGGACCAACAACACCACCTTCGACTGGGACATCGGCTTCATCATGGGCGACTCCCAGACTCCCGCCGGCTGGAAAGCCAACGTCCGCGGAAACTACTTCATCTGCCCGCCCGGAAACATCCGCAACAGCCCGCTCGAAAAGGCGTCCCTCGACCGCAACGGCTATCCGAACTTCTCCGTCTGGCAGGACAACAACCTGCACGACCGCGATGGCGACGGCATCCTCAACGGCACCGACCGTGGATGGTCGATCGTCTCCGGCACCGCCTACAACGCCACCACCAACCCCACCGGCAATTACATCCGCCTCGCCGCTCCCGTCGCCGGGTCCGCCCTGCTGGCCGTCGATCCGCCGCTGCTTGGATACAAAAAGCTCGTCTCCAATGGTGGAGCGCTGCGGACGGACCATGCCTACAGCGGCACCCTGCGCGACGAGGTGGATACCCGCCTTGTCCAGAACCTGACCTCCCAGACCCGCAACCACATCACCCGCGAAAGCGACCTGGCTGGCGTGAGCAACGGAGGCTTCGGCACCTTTTCCGCCTCCGCCTCGCCGATCGACAGCGACAAAGATGGCATGCCGGACGCCTATGAGTCGGCACTCGGATGGAATTCCGCGACCCAGGACCACAACACTCCCGTCACCGGTGCCACCTTCTTCCCTACCGGCTATCCCGCCGCCTACACTCGCCTCGAGGAATACCTCCATTTCAAGAGCATCCCCCACCTTCAGATCCAGAAGAACACCGCGACCAGTCCGGACATCGACCTCACCCGCTACACCGCGGGTTTCCCCAACAATCCAGTCTTCACCCTCACCAATATCGCCGGCGGCACCACCATCCAGAGTGGCGCGGGCGGCAGGATCGTACGCTTCACCGCCAACAACGCCACCGGGCGCGGTGGCTTCGATTTCACCGTCACCGATGCGGAAGGCTCCACCTGGACCCGCCGGTTTGCGATTTGCATCACCAACAACGGCCCTCCTTCCGACCTGAACTGGCGGGGCAACGCCTCGGACTGGGACAATGTCGCAAACAACTGGCTCAAAACGGGAAATCCGACTCCCTTCACCAACGGCGATCGCGCGACCTTCAACGATTCCGGAGCAACTGCTCCCGCCGTCAATATCTCCGCCGCCGTCCTCGCCTCCGCCATCGATGTGGATGCCTCCGCGAACTACTCGTTCAACGGAACCGGGGCCGTCACCTCCACCAACGCCCTCACCAAACGTGGCACCGGCACGCTCACGATCAACAACACCGGGGCTAACAGCTTTCACTCCATCTCGCTGGATGCCGGAAGGCTGGTGCTCAACAACTCGACCGGCGGCGGCTCTGGAAAGATCTCCTTCAACGGCGGCGCGATCACTCTCAATCCTGCTTCCAACAACATCATTGTGAACCCGCTGGAGTTCATCCAGCCGGGATCGATCACGGTGGGCTCCCAACACACACAGTCCGGAAGCTGGACGGGATCGCAGAACGTCACCGTCAACGCCACGTCCGGCCAGCTCTGGACGATCGGCGGCACGTGGACCGGCTTTACCGGACGTCTCCTCGCCGGCACGGGAAATCCGAGGTTCCGCATCAATGGCAACACCAATACCAACTTCGGCAGTGCCGCCGTGGCTGTGGATCTCGGCAGCGGCTCCGCCCAGTTGATGAACCGCAACGGCGCTACCATCGAGATTGGCGAACTTTCCTCCACCGGCGCTTCCACCGTGCTCAGTGGCACCCAGACTGGCTCCACTGCCAGCGCTTACAATGTCGGGGGGAGAAATACGAGCGCCACCTTCGCTGGAACCATCACCAACGGAGGAGGAATTACCAACATCAACAAGGTGGGATCAGGGAGATGGACGCTCTCCGGTGCCAACACTTACACCGGTGCGACCACGGTTTCCCAAGGCGGACTCCTCGTCGATGGCTCGCTCGGAAGCGGTGCCGTCACTGTTTCCTCCGCCGCGCTGTTAGGGGGAGACGGGACCATCGGCGGCTCCGTCACGGCGAACGCCGGTGCCATCCTTTCCCCTGGCACTATTCCGTTCACCGGAGCCACGCTGAACATCACCGGCGGCCTCGCGCTGAATGGAAACACGATCTACTGCGACCTCTCGAACACCCCCGCCGGTGCGAACGACCGGATTTCGGTGGGCGGAAGCCTTGCCCTCACCGGGACGCAGATCTTCCAGTTTCTGCTCCTCCAGGGACCGCTCACAGCAGGCACCTACGACCTGATCACCGCCACCGGCAGTTCCGCTAGCGGCGTCTCACTCACCCACAACCTGCCCGTTGATTCCCGGCAGACCTTCTCGCTCGCACGAAGCTCCGCCGGATCAAATCCCTCGAAAGTATGGCTCACGGTCACCGGAAACCCGGCAACGCTCACTTGGACCGGCATCACCAGCGGAGTCTGGGACACCGTCACCGCCAACAACTGGACGGGTGCCTCTCCAAACACTTTTTATAACAACGACGCCGTCACCCTCAACGACAGCGCCAGTAACCGCAACGTCATCCTCACCGGCACACTCGCCCCGCGTTCTGTGGAAATCACCACCACGCTCGGCTACACGCTCACCGGCAGCGGGGCTATCGGGGGCAATGCCTCGCTCGTCAAAAACGGAAGTGGTACACTGAACCTCTCCAACACCGCCGCCAACCCGTTCTCCGGCGGCCTCGTGCTCAACGCCGGGACTCTCACTCTTGCCAATGACACGCTCAACGCCAACGGCCTCGGCACCGGGAATGTCACCCTCAACGGCGGTATCCTGTCGATGTTCAACAACGACAACACCTACAATGCCTTCAACGCGAACCTCGTCGTGCCTTCCGGTGCCACCGCCCGCATCCACGCGGATTCCCGCGTGGACGTCAACGGCACGCTTTCCGGCGCGGGTGTCCTCAACTTCTATGTTCCCTGGATCCGCACCACGCTGTTCTCCAATTGGTCTGCTTTCACCGGCACGATTAACGTCCTGACGGATTCCAGCGGCGGGGACCTGCGCATGGGCAGTTCGTATTCCTATCCAGGGTTTCCCAACGCGCTCGTTTCTTTAAGCGACAAGGTCTGGTGCTACTACGATGGCACCCTGGCGGAGGGCGCGGGCACCACGATTCCGATCGGGGCCTTGTCCGGCACCTCGCAATCCGTCCTCCAAGGCGGTGCCACCGGAGGTCGTGCCCTCACCTACCGGATCGGCGGAAAGAACACGGATGCCACCTACGCGGGAACGATCTCTGAACGAAACACCGGCACCGCGACGAATTATGTGAAGACCGGCACCGGCACCTGGACTCTCACCGGCACTGGCCTTTGGAACGGCGGCACTGTTTTAGAGCAGGGAACGCTCAAACTCACCGGATCGTTCACCTGCGCCGGTGCCACCCAGTTGCAAAACACCGCCACCCTGCGCATCGAGGGCGGTGCCTACACCACCGAGGCGATCCAACTCGCCACCGGAGCCACCCTTTCCGGGCGGGGCACCATCACCTCGGACCTCAACGCCAGCGGCACCCTCGACGGTCGCGGATTTTCCTCCGGCACTCCCGGCACCCTTGCCGTCACGGGCAACCTTTACCTCGGCGCGGACTCGCTCACTCGCCTCCGCGCCGGTGCTTCACCGGACCGCATCGAGGTCACCGGAGACCTCGCGCTCGATGGCACGCTCCAGGCGAACCTCGCTCCAGGCACCGCCTTCGGGCGATACCGGCTGCTCTCCGCCACCGGCGAGATCTCCGGCACCATGGATCTAACAGGTATTGTGCCCTCCATCACCGCCCACCTCTCCACCTCGGTCCCGGGCGGGCTGGACCTCGTGATCGACGACTCCGACGAGGACGGACTTCCGGATTCCTGGGAGATCTCCAACTTTGGAAACCTTGCCCAAACTCCTGGAATGGATCGTGACAGCGACGGCACAAGCAACCTCGTCGAATACCGCCTCAACCTGAATCCCAACAGCGGCTCCAGCGCCTTCCGTGCCACGGTCTCCGGCCGCACGATCACCTGGCCCAGCGCGCAAGGGATCACCTTCACTGTGAAACGCAGTCTGTCGCTCGTCCAGAGTAGCTGGGTCTATCTCGGCAGCGTCGTGGGCGGCAGTGGAAACACCGCGAGTTTCACCGACTCCGCTTCGTTTCCAAAGGCATTTTACAGGATTGAATTTGTTCCGTGAATCGCATCCCGTAACCCGATCGGGTAGCGAAGGTCATGGAATGCGTTCCGTATTGAGGGCATGGACAACCCTTTTCGAAAAACTGCCGCCGCATGCCTGCTGTTATCTGTGGTGGGAACCTCCCTCGCCAGGGCATACGAGGCTCCGGATGAGCATCAGAAGATACAAAAAGGCGTTCGCCCGATGTTGCTTGGAAATATCGATCGTCCGCTGCGCTATACGCCCGTCGATGGAACTTTCTCGATCACGAATGGCAAGGAGTTTTACAATCGCCCCCTTTATGGCGGATCCAGTCCCTTCCGAGTGGATGCCGGAGATATGCCTGAGTTTTCGTTCTATCTCCCAGGCTGCGGGGGGAACCTCCGGATCGGATTCCAGACGGCTTCAGGCGCGAAATGGCTTCATCAAGCAAAGCAAATCGAAGCCCGCTATGACGGTGGCACCATGGTTTACGAAATCCACGATCCGCTGCTTGGAAAAGGGATGCTCCGCGTCACTGCACTCTCGCCCAAAGAAGGCGAAGGGCTCCTAGTCCGGATAGAGTCCGCCTCCGCATCCCCGTCGCTGAAGATTCACACTGCATTCGGAGGCATCCACGGCCTGCGGGGTGGTCGCGATGGCGATATTGGCTGCGAACGATTGCCGGTCCGCGAGTTTTTCCGGTTCTCGCCGCAATTCTGCAAGGGCAACGATGTTTCCATTTCCGGGAATTGCTTTGTCGTCGGATCGGAGTTCGGCTCCATGGCCGGATTGTTTCCAAAAGACACCCAGGTGCGCGCCAACCAGGCCGAAGCTTGGGACCATCTCGCAAAACTCGCTGTTTCCTCCGATGCGAAACCTGCGCTCCCCGTCGCCCACACGAGCTTCGAACTCGTCGCCGGGACCCCTGCTTTTCTCGGACTCCAGCATTTGCCGCTGAAGCAGACGAATGGCAAAACCGCTCAGGAGCAATTGGATGTGTATCGTGAAGTGTCCGCACAAAATGCCGAATCAGTAAAACCATCCTCCACGATCCACTGGTCGGCCGGGGATCTGGCCGGACGATTCAAGCGCGAACAGGACCTGCTCTCCGAAATCGCGAACCGCGTCTCCGTGAAAACTCCGGATCCCTTCATCAATGCAGCCATGCCGGCGCTGCTGACTGCCGCGGACGGAGTTTGGGATGACCGAATCGGTGCCTACCTCCATGGAGGAGTGGCCTGGCGCACTCCCTTGTTAGGCTGGCGAGTCGCTTATGCGGGCGATGTGTTCGGGTGGCATGATCGGACGCGCGCCCACTTCGATCGCTTCGCCGCACGCCAGGATGTTTCTCCTCCCGACGCCTCCATTCCCGAAGCCGAACCGGAGGCTTATCTCGCACGCAATGAAAACGCCCTTCACTCGAATGGCGACATGACCCAGTCGCACTATGACATGAACATGGTCGGCGTGGATACCATCATCCGGCATCTTCTGTGGACCGGTGATGAGGAATATGCCCGAAAGATCTGGCCGGTCATCGAGCGCCACCTTGCTTGGGAGCGCCGCCTGTTCCGCCGCGAGTATGGGCCGGAGAAACTCCCGCTTTACGAGGCATACGCCTGTATTTGGGCCAGTGACTCTCTGGCCTACAACGGTGGAGGTGGCAGCCATTCATCAGCCTACAATCTCTATCACAACCGGATGGCTGCCCGCATCGCGAAGTGGATCGGCAAAGACCCCGGAATCTACGAGCAGGAGGCACACTTGATCCAGCGGGCAATGAACGAACTGCTCTGGCTGAAAGACAAGGGATGGTTTGCCGAGTGGAAGGATCTGTTAGGTGATCAAACCGCCACTGAAGAAGCCGCGGCCTGGACATTCTATCATACGGTCGACTCGGAGGTACCCGATCCTCTCGAAGCCTGGCAAATGAGCCGTTTCGTCGATACCCGTCTGCCCCATATTCCCGTGCAGGGCCCAGGAGTCCCTCCGGGCAATCACACCATCTCCACCACCACCTGGATGCCGTGGATCTGGTCACTCAACAATGTGGTGATGGGGGAATCCATCCACACCGCCCACGCCTTGTGGCAGGCAGGCAAGGATGATTCGGCGTTCCGCTTGTTCAAGGGAGCCATTCTGGATAGCATGTATCTTGGGATTTGTCCTGGAAATGTCGGGATGTGCACGTGGTATGATGTGAACCGTCGGGAATCCCAACGCGACTTCGGCGACGGTGTCGGTGCTCTTTCCCGCGCTTTCCTCGAAGGGCTTTTCGGCATCACTCCGGATCTGCTCGCTGGAGAGTTAAAGATCCGGCCGGGATTTCCTGCCGATTGGAACGAGGCATCGATCCACCATCCCTCCTTCGATGTATCATTCAAGCGAACCGGTGAAACGGATACTTATCATATCCTATCCCGTTTCAAGAAACCGGTCGCCACACACCTTCGGATCGCCGCACTGAGGGATGATGTGGCTTCTGTGACTGCCAACGGAAAGGCGCTGGAATGGGAGGTCGTGAAAGACTCTGTCGCCACGCCCCGCATCGAGTTGATTGCTCCGGCCGCTGACGAACAAAAGATCGTGATCCAATGGAAGGGAAGCCCACTCGTATCTGTCCCGGCCGAGGTTCGGGTGAAGTCCGGGGAATCGGCCATGCTCGATGCCAAGGCCCCGATCGCTGAAATCCACGATCCCCAGTCCGCGCTTTCGCAGCCCCGTAAGGAAGGCAGTCGCTTGGTCGGCAAGGCTTCCGGTTCCATCGGCCACCGGACGGTCTTTGCTCGCATCCAGCAAGGCAAACTCAGTTGGTGGCAGCCACTCGCTTTGGAAATAATCGAGGACCAGCCTGCCAAGTCCATCGTCTTCCAAACCGATTGGGGCAAACCGCTACCAAGCTCGGTGAAACTCGATGTCGTTTCGTTGGAGTCGCTCTTCAATTCCAAAGCCGCTGATATCTTCAAGCAGGACTATGTGAGTCCGCGACCACCGCACGTGTCACTGTCGCTTCCCCGCCACGGATATGGTTCATGGTGCCACCCGAAGAACAGCTTCGATGTGGATGATTCCGGGATCCGCAAATTGGCTTCGGCAAGCGACAACCGGATCGTTCTTCCCAACGGAGTTCCGCTTGCCACACCGGGCGATGCCGCAGCGAAAAACATCGCGTTCGTTTCCCGCTGGGACAACTTCCCGAGGGAAATCGAGGTTCCCCTGTCAGGCAAGGCCGCCAAACTCCATCTCCTCATGGCAGGCTCCACCGATGGCATGAAAAGCCGCCGCGACAACGGCGAGATCCTCATCCATTACACCGATGGAACCACCACCCGCCTCGCTCTCGACAATCCGGGAACCTGGTGGCCGATCGATCAGGACTATTTCATCGACGACTACGCCTTCAAACGTCCGGGCCCACTGCCTGTTAGAGTTGATCTTGCAACCGGAAAAATCCGCGTGCTCGACGAAAAAACCTTCGCCGGAAAAGGCCGCAAGGTCGCGGGAGGTGCCGCCACCGTGCTGGATCTGGAGCTGGATCCTTCCAAGGAGCTCAAGTCCATGACCTTCCGGGCCATCGCCAACGAGGTGGTGATCGGATTGATGAGTGCCACCCTCCAACGGCCATGAATCGGGTCCGCATCTTCCTCGTTCGGAGCCTGGCATTGGCGGCTTGCGGTGTCTGCTTTGGCGGGGAGCCTGTCCATCTCACCGCCGATTCCATGGTGGATCCGCTGGCCACGAAGAGCGGGACACCGCAGTTATCATGGCGGGTCTCATCCGAATCCCGGGCATGGAATCAATCCGCCTATCAGATCC
>JBBARN010000134.1:0-16345 GCA_040399845.1 Luteolibacter sp.
AAAGGCACCATCGACGCGCTCTTTTCGCCCGACCTCTGGACCAAGGACGGCCTGCTCACCGAGGCTGGCGGCAAGACCTTCTGGGACCGCTCCACTCTCTACGCCCTGCGCGGCGTCTTCCGCGCCGGAGATGCGGACCGAGCCGCCGAATACCTCGACCGCTACGCCCGCCGCCGTTTGTTAGGGGATCACGTGCCGTATTGTGTCGAGGCCTTCCCCGAGCAAAACCAGAGCCACCTCTCAGCCGAATCCGGCCTCTACTGCCGCATTTTCACCGAAGGTGTCTGCGGCATTCGCCCTATCGGCTTCGATGCCTTCACCGCCATCCCCCGCCTCCCGAAAGCCTGGCCCGGTGTGAAACTCACCAATATCCGCGCCTTCGGCCGCACCTGGGATTACCTCGCCACCCGCAAGCCTGAAGGCATCCAACTCACCATTTCCGCCGGCGGAAAAACCATCTATCAGGAAACCAAAGCCGAAGGTCAGGAGAACGCGGTCAACCTGCCGTGAGATCGGACTCACAAGTTCTGCAAAGCCCAAACAAAGGTCAATCCAGCCTCCGAAGCCTGCAACGAAACATGCGCGGCATCGAAAGTCTTGCAGCTCATGATTCCGGCTTGCGGAATGGCGTGCTCACCCGAAACGTGGTCCGGTCGTCCCGGGATTCTTCGAGGCTGACCTCGGCTTCGTTGGCCTTTGCAAGTTCGGAGGCGATGTTGAGTCCCAGGCCGGTGCCTTCACCATGGCGCGCGTGGTCCACGCGGAAGAACCTCTCGAAGAGCCTAGGCTGCATTTCGAAAGGGATTCCAGGGCCAGTGTTGGTGATGATGAATATCGCACGGGATCCCTCGCACTGGAGGCTCATCTTCACGATGCCGCCGGGACGGTTGTATTTTACGGCGTTGGAAAGCAGGTTGCGGAAGACGTGGCGCATCATCAAGCGGTCTGCTTCGATTTCGATTCCGGGCGTAATGGAATGTTCACAGGTGAGGCCGGCGTCGGCGCAAAACGCCTCGGCATCCTCGGCAATTCCGGAGAGTTCGCTACTAAGGTCATATGGTACGCACTGCAGTGGCAGCTTGCCCGCATCGGCCTGGGAAAGAAGGAGCAGGCTTTGTGTGATGGACTTGAGGCGCGAGACTTCCGCCAACAGCGCTTCAACCGGAGGCGGCTCTCCCGATCTAAGGGCGTCATGCAGCGTCGCCTGCATCACGGCGAGGGGTGTCTTCAGTTCATGCGACGCATCCGCAGTGAACCTCGCTGCCTGCTGGAAGCTGGCCTGGAGGCGTTCCATCATCTCATTGAGCACCGCGATCAACTGGGCGAATTCGCGATCATCCTTTTCCATCGTAGGAAGTCGTTCGCCGAGTTCCGCCACACTCAGTTTTTCCGCCGTGGCGACCACCCGTTGAAGCGGTCGCATCGCCCGTCCGGCGTGCCACCATGCACCGAGCCCGGCGAGCAACAGGCCTGCCACACCCGCCGCTGCAAAACTCCACGCAGCATGCTGCATTTCCGCGTAAAACTCCCGTGTCGAAAGTCCGACGAACACGGTGTAACGCGGGCTGTTCAGGGCAATGTAGCGCCACTCGCCGCCGGACGTGCTGGCGGTGAAAAACGTCGGCTCGCGGATTTCCGGCATCTGCGGCCGCAAAAGGCGGCCTCGCTGCGCGGGCGGCGTGCGCTCGAGCGGGGTGGAACCTTCAGGGGTGGTGATCAAGTCCGGGCCGCTCGGCAAACGATCCGGAAAACCGCGGGCAAGTCCCGCTGCGCTGGAGTAAATCACCGGATGATCCGGAGTGTGACTCTGCGCCACCACGGTGATGGTGCCGTCGTCGAGAGCTTGGTTGCCGAAGATCGCGCTCGCCGCCTCACGCATCTCGGCAGCGCTGTGACGGGGCGTGAGTTGCGTCCACAGCCTGCGTGCGCTGTCTGAAACACGAAGATCGAGGTTTCGGGCAAGCAACCCTCGTGCATACCACCAAGCGGCCAAACCGGATGCGGCCACGAGAACTCCCGCCACGATCATCGTGTGGATGGCCAGTCGCAAACGGAAGGTGGAGCGCTTCGTTTTCATTCCCCCAACGCATAGCCAACACCCCGCACGGTACGAAGGAGCTTGGGTTCCCGGTCCTTGTCGATCTTCGCTCTCAATCGTTGCACATAAACCTCGACGAGGTTGCTCTCAATGTCGGTACCGTAACCCCACACCTGCTCGTAGATCTGCACGCGGCTGAAGACACGGCCCGGCGCGCGCATGAAAAACTCCAACAAATCAAACTCACGCACCGAGAGTTCCAGTCCGATGCCACGACAAGTCACCTTGCGGGTCAACAGATCGAGACTCAAGTCGGCTACCCGCAGCAGGTGGGCGGGTTCACCAGCGCGCCGCCTTACCACGGTCCGCAACCGCGCTGCGAGTTCCTCGATGAAAAACGGCTTTGTGAGATAGTCGTCCGCACCCAAATTGAGACCTTCGATTTTCTCCGGAAGCGCCGCCCGGGCGGTGAGCAGGATGACAGGCACCGCGTTCCGCCGGTCGCGCAGCGCTCGCAGAATACTTAGGCCATCGCGGCCCGGGACCATGATATCGAGGACCAGCGCTTCGTAAGGTATGCTGAGTGCCTGCGCCATGGCATCGTCGCCATCGGCGAACGCATCGACACCGAAACCCATTTCTTCAAGCCCCTTTTTTGTTGAGGCAAGCAAAGTCGGCTGATCTTCCAATAACAGGATACGCATCTCCCCAAATCAGCGACTCGGCCTCTGAAGTGTAAACAAATAAATCGGAATTTATCTCGGTGTCACAACAGGGTTTAGCTTGGCCTGGTTGAATAATGCATCATGAAACCCACGAGCATTGTCTTCCCCTTGTTGGCTCTTCTGTTTGCCCCCTCCCGGGCCGCCCAGCCGAATGTCCTGCTGATCATCGCCGATGACCTCGGCACCGACAGCCTCTCCATTTACAACAACAGCGCCGGTGCGGCCTTGCCGCCCACGCCGAACATTGATGGGCTCAAGTCAGGCGGCGTGATGTTCCGCAACGCATACGCGCAGCCCACCTGTTCCCCCACCCGTGCAAGCATCCTCACCGGAAGGCATCCCTTCCGCCATGGAGTGACCACGGCGGTGACGGCGAACGACGGCCAGTTGATGGCGGGCGAGTTCACTTTGCCACGGGCATTCGCGGCGAATGGCAGCCTCGGTTATGGCCTCGCGCATTTCGGGAAATGGCATCTCTCCCTCGGCAACAACATGGCCAACGACCCCGCGAACCTTGGCGGCTGGCCTCATTATGCAGGGAGCCTCAATGGCGGACTCACCGGCGGAAACGGCGGCACCGGAACCTATTTCGCATGGACGAAGACCACCAACGGCGTCACCGGCCCGACGAACGGCACCACCACCTACGCCACCACCGACACCACGGACGACACGATCAACTGGATCGCCGCCCGCGGCAACACCCCGTGGTTTGCCTGGGTAGCCTACAACGCGCCGCACAGCCCTTTCCACAAGCCGCCCGCGAACCTTCATACCTATGACACCACCGTCCCGGGTTGGAACACGCTGCCCATTGGCTCCAACCAACGCACCCACTACAATGCCGCCATCCAGGCGATGGACACGGAAATCGGCCGGCTGTTAGCCAGCCTCAGCCCCGCGGTGCGCGACAACACCTGGGTCATCCTCGTCGGGGACAACGGGACGCCGAACCAGGTGATTCAGACGCCGTTCAGCAGCGGCCACTCGAAGGAATCGCTCTATGAAGGCGGCGTGCGCGTGCCTCTGCTTGTCAGCGGACCTGGCGTGGTCGGCCCGAACCGCGAGATCTCCCATGTCGTCCATGCCGTGGATCTTTACAGCACCGTCCTCGAATTGGCAGGCATCGATGTCGCCGCCACCCAACCGTCCCTCAAGCCCATCGACAGCCGCAGCCTCCTGCCATTGCTGCAAAACCAATCCTCCACACCGCGCATCGCCTACAGCGAATCATCGGGCACCGCCATTCTCCCGGCGGCAGCCGGCGCGACCGTGCGCTCCGGCGACTACAAGCTGATCCGGTTCCAAGACAACACCGAGAGACTTCACCTCCTCACGACGGATCCCGACGAGCAGACCAATCTTCTGTTAGGCACGCTCGACAGCACCGCGCAAGCCGCCTACGGCGCACTCACCGCCCAACTTGACGACGCCATCGCGCCCGCCAATGTTCTCGGCAAGCCGGTGGAAACCGCATGGCAAACCGTCACCGGGGCCGAATACGCCCGCATCTACCGCACGCAGGCTCGCGCACTCAACGGCATCTCCGACACCACCTGGGCTCCCGAGCCAGGCGTCGGGGTGATCAACGGCCGCCAGGACACCCCTGCCTACGCCGGGATCGACAGTATCCGGGTCAGCGCCAACTGGGTCTATGTGAAAGGCTCCGCCATGCCACACTACACCATGGGCCCGTGGTACTTCGACACGGCGAAAACCCAGCGCTTCGTGAACTATCCGAACCAGTGGGACATGCTCGCCCGCATCCCTCGCCAACCCGCACCCGCCGCCTCCAAGGCCAACACGAACTTCGGCCCCATCGCCATCTGGGTGAACACCGCCATCATTCACAACCAGCTCGATGCCTTCTATTGGAACGGCACCGCGGATGTGAACACTCAGGCCAACGGTCTCGAATTCTGGACCCGCAATGCCCGCCTCGCCGAGGGTCTCACCTTCGATCCCGCCGGCGCGCACCAGCCTTTCACCGGTGAAAGCCACCACCACATCAGCCCCTTCGCGTTGCGCCACGAAATGGGCGATCACATGGACTACAATCCCGCCACCCACACCTACACCGAGGCAGCCGGGGCACCTGCCCACAGCCCCATCCTCGGGTGGAGCTTCGACGGCTATCCGATCTACGGCCCCTACGGTTATGGCAACGCCAACAACCCGGGCAGCGGAATCCGACGCATGGTCAGCGGCTATGTCCCGCGCGATGGAAGCTTCGGCACCACCAACCTCAATACCGTGGGTCGCAGCAGCCTGCCCCAGTGGGCGATCCGTTCCGGCCACGGCAACAACCCGAACGCGGCCGATGCCGCCACCGGCCCCAATGTGAGCGCCGCGTTCCCCATCGGCTGGTATCTCCAAGACTTCGATTACCTCGGCGACCGCGGCTATACCCAAGGCACCGATTTCGATCTCGACGATTCCAACGGCCGCTGGTGCGTCACGCCCGAGTTTCCGGAAGGCACCTACGCCTACTTCGTCACCCTCGATGCCTCCTTCCAGCCCGCCTACCCCTACATCATCGGCCGCCAGTACTACGGCGTGAAACAGGGCGGCAACTTCGCCGCAGCCAGCACCGTTGGTTTCAACGGAGTCGATACACCCCACGTCACCACCTACACCGGCGGTGCCAACGCAGCGGTGCGTATCGACAGCCTTGAAAAAAGCGGAGGAAGCGTCGTCCTGCGTTGGGACAGCGCCGAAGGCGGAAACTACGTCGTCGAAAGCAGCGCTGATCTAACAACCTGGACAGCGCTTCCCCAAGTCCCCGTCGATGGCACCGCCTTCCAAACCCAAGCCACCGTGCCCGCCGCCACCCCGGAGCGCAGCTTCCACCGCGTGCGCTTCGATGGCGTGGATGCCTACGATGGAATCGACACCCCTTGACTCCCACCGCGATGAAAAACTCGTGGACGCTTGCTCTCCTCGGCGCCACCGCGCTCCCGGCCGTCGGAAATGACTTCTTCGAAGCAAAGATCCGGCCGGTCTTGGTGAAGCACTGCTACGAATGCCACTCGGCGGAAGCGGGCAAGTCGAAGGGCGGCCTGCAACTCGACACCCGCGAAGGCATCCGCACCGGCGGCGACACGGGGCCGGCGATCGTTCCCGGCGACCTCGAACAGAGCCTGCTCATCCAGGCAATCCGCTGGCACGACCCCGACACCGCGATGCCGCCGGAGAAAAAGGGCGGGAAGTTGCCTGATGCGGTCATTGCGGACCTCGAGGCCTGGGTGAAGGCGGGCGCGGAGGATCCCCGCGACGGCAAGGCCGCTGCGAAACATTACGACGGCATGCTCGCCAAGGATTGGTGGGCCTACCAGCCACTCACAAAGCCCGATGTCCCGAAGGTGGAAAACGAAGCCTGGGCGAAGACCGACATCGACCGCTTCATTCTCGCCAAGTTGGAGGAGAAAGGCCTCGAACCGGTGGGTCGCGCCGACAACGGGACGCTGGTTCGCCGCCTTTACCTCGATCTAACAGGGCTTCCGCCCGCTCCGGACGAGCCGGCGGGAAACCTCATCGACCGCCTGCTTGAAAGCCGCGCGTTCGCCGAACGCTGGGGCAGGCATTGGCTCGATGTCGCCCGCTACGCGGAGACCACCGGCGGCGACATGAACGTGACACTCCCGGATGCATGGCGCTATCGCGACTACGTCATCGAATCGTTCCACAAGGACAAGCCTTTCGACGAATTCATCCGCGAACAGCTCGCCGGCGATCTGCTCCCCGCGGCAAATGATCCCGAACGCGCGGAGCACCAGATCGCCACGGGCTTTCTCGCCATCGGCACGAAGTCGCTCAACGGTGCGGATCCCAGGCAGTTCGCGGTGGATGTCGCCGACGAACAGATCGACACGATGTCGCAGGCTTTCATGGCCACGACGATTTCCTGCGCCCGCTGCCATGACCACAAGTTCGATCCGATCTCCCAGCGCGACTACACCTCCATCGCCGGCATTTTCCTCAGCACGGACACGCGCTACGGCACCGCCGGTGGCGTGCGGGAGCGCAACGCCTCCACCCTCATCGACGCCCCTGAAACGTGGAAGCTCCCCGCCGCCGACCGCCGCCTGGATCCCGCGGAATGGCAGCGCAAGAAAGCGCAGCTCGACAATCTCATCAAACAGCGCGACGCCGCCCTCGCCTCGCGCAGGCCGGGAGCGAGATCCGAAGGGGAGGGGGGAATGACCGGCTTCGAGGTGGTGCGCATCATCACCCAGACCAAGCGCATCCAGATGGAACTCGACGCCTTCAACCCCGACGGCAGTCCGAAGCCACGCATCATCGGCGTGGTCGACAAGCCCACGACCGCCCCTCCAGCGGATCGGCGTGCCAGAAGAATGGGCGGACCCAATGCCAGCAAGCGGGCGGACAGCGGATTCCTGACCATCGGCGAAAGCCCGCTCTTCGTGCGCGGCAGCATCGACAACGAATCCGGCAAGGTGCCACGCGGCGTTCCGGAAGTCCTTGCCCGCGGCCATTCGTTGGAGATCCCCGCCGGTTCCAGCGGAAGGCTCCAGCTCGCGGAGTGGATCGCCTCGGAGCAAAACACCCTGACCGCCCGCGTGACGGTCAACCGCGTCTGGTACTGGCTGTTCGGGCGCGGCCTGGTGGAGACGGTGGACAACTTCGGAGCCAGCGGCATCGCCCCCTCGAATCCTGAATTGTTAGATCATCTCGCCCAGCAATTCATCGCCGACGGCTGGAGCATCAAGAGGCTCATCAAGCGCATCGTCACCAGCAACGTCTATCAGCTCGATTCAAAATATGTGGAGAAAAACCACCTTATCGATCCCGACAACAAGCTGCTCTGGCGGAAGAACACGCGGCGGCTCGATGCCGAGACGATCCGCGATTCGATGCTCGCCGCCAGCGGCGCGCTGGAGGCGAAGCCGCCCACCGGCTCGATGATCGCGCGTGCCGGGGACGGCCCGATTGGCGGCGACCGGTTCCAGGTGCTCAAGGAAAGCCAGATCGAGACCGCCAACGACCACTACCGCAGCATTTATCTGCCCATCGCCCGCACCGTACAGGCGGAAACGCTCGCCGTGTTCGACTTCAGCGATCCGAGCATGGTCCGCGGAGCCCGTGACACCACCATCGTGCCACCGCAGGCGCTCTATCTCATGAACGACGGATTCGTCGCCGGGATGGCCGGAGCGATGGCCCGGCGCGTCATGCAGACGCGTGGCTTCGAGCAGCGCTTCGAACTCGCCTGCCACCTCGCATGGAACCGCAAACCAATTCCCGGGGAGCTGGAAGCCGCACGCAAGATCGGCGGCGATGACCTCAGCGCCTGGACCACCATCTGCCGCGCCCTGTTTGGCAGCGCCGATTTCCTCTTCATCAACTGAATCCCGATAGCGCCATGAACCGCAGACATTTCCTCCAAACCAGTTCCCTCGGATTCGGCTGGCTCGGCCTTTCCGCCCTGGCCTCCGAGCCCGCGCGCAAATCGCCGAAGCGCGTCATCTTCCTGTGCATGCGTGGCGCTCCGTCGCACGTGGACACCTTCGACTACAAGCCGAAACTCAACGCCGACTCCGGCAAACAAGGGCCGCGCCCGGGAACACAGTTGTTAGGCTCGCGTTGGAAGTTTTCCCAACACGGCCAGAGCGGCCACTGGATGTCCGAACTGTTTCCCCAACTCGCCGCCTGCGCCGACGATCTGTGTTTCCTCCACGGCATGCAGACCGAAGTTCCCGCGCATCCCCAGGCCTACCTGCGCATGCACACCGGAAGCTCACAGTTCGTCCGCCCGTCTCTCGGTGCATGGACTCACTACGGGCTCGGCTCCCTCAATGAAAACCTGCCCGGATTCATCACGCTCGCCCCCCCAAGCGGCCTCGGCGGCGCGCAGAACTACGGCAGCGCGTTCCTGCCCGCGAAACACCAGGGCACGCGAATCGGCGTGGAGAAGCGCCCCATCGCCAGCGCCGAGGTGGCGAACCTGAAATCGAGCCTCACCTCCGGAGCGCAGCTCAAGGAACTCGATCTCGTCCGCTCGCTCAATGCCTCCAAGCTCGCCCGCGAAAATCAGGATCCGCAGGTGGAGGGACTCATCGAGTCCTTCGAACTCGCCTACCGGATGCAAAGCGAGATGCCCGGCGCAATGGATCTCGAAAAGGAAACCGAAGCCACCCGCAAGCTGTACGGCATCGGCAACGCCGTCACCGACGACTTCGGCCGCAAGTGCCTGCTCGCCCGCCGCATGATCGAGACCGGCGTTCGTTTCGTCGAAATCAACCACGGCGATTGGGACCATCACTTCAATCTCGGCGAAGCCCTCCCCGCGAGCTGCGCCGCCGTCGATCTCCCGCTGCGCGGCCTGCTCACCGACCTGAAATCGCGCGGCCTGCTCCAGGACACGCTGGTGATCTGGGGCGGCGAGTTCGGCCGCACCCCGCATGCCGAAGGTCAGGACGGCCGCGACCACAATGTCGGCGCTTTCACCATGTGGATGGCAGGCTGCGGCGTGAAAGCCGGCACACGCTACGGCGTCACCGACGACTACGGCTACGACGCTGTCGATGGCAAGGTGAGCATCCACGACTGGCACGCCACCATACTGCATCTGTTAGGACTCGATCACGAGAAGCTCACCTACCGCCACGCCGGCCGCGATTTCCGCCTCACCGATGTCCATGGGCGCGTGGTGAAAGAAATCATTGCCTGAGAGAACTTTCATGAAGCGCCATGCCATCATTGCCCTGACAGGAATCCTGCTCGCGACCACCGCGCTTGCGAAACCCCTGGAGGTCGTCATCCACCACCGCTTCAGCGACGCCCCGCTGCTGATGGAGTCCGCGCGCTATGAAACCGCCGCGGGTGAGACGTTTTCCATCACCTGCCTCGCCTATCTGCTCTCGAATTTCTCCCTGGAGCGCGAGAACGGAACCCTGGTGCCTCTCGATGGGGTCGCCTTTGTGGAGGCCCACGAGCGATCCTCGTTTTCGCTTTCCTCGGCACCACCGGAGGCTTTCCGCGCGCTGCATTTCGATGTCGGCCTCGGATCCGAAACCAACCACTCCGATCCCGCCCGTTACGCCGCCGGACATCCGCTCAATCCCCTACTCAACCGCCTGCACTGGCATTGGGAGGGCGGTTACATATTCTTCGCCCTCGAAGGCCATTTCAAAGCCCGGAACCAAGCCTCCGCCGGTTATGTCTATCATGTCGCTCGCGATCCCAACCGCACCCGCATGGCCGTCACCATTCCGATCGACTTGCGCGATCCAGGCCGGCTGCACCTCGTTCTCGATGTGGAGAAACTCCTCAATGGCCCGCGCCCGGTCTCGTTTTCCGCCGCGGGACGGAGCACGCACTCGAACGAAGGCGATGCCTTGCCCGCACAACTCATGACCAACTTGCGCGCGGCGCTCCGACCGCTTCAATTCGAAAACACCCAGGCGCTCAGCGCCGCACGGGCCAAGGTCAAGCCCATCGATCTTCCGGCGGCCTTCACGCCCTATCCGCTTTCCCTGCCGCGATCCTTTCCGCTGCCCAACCTGCCTCTCGACAATCCGCTGACCGTCGAGCGCGTCGAACTCGGGAAGCGCTTGTTCCATGAACCCCAACTCTCCCGCAACGGCACGATCTCCTGCGCCTCCTGCCACCAGGCGGAGGCCGGCTTTTCCGATCCGCGGCGCTTCTCCACCGGCCTCGACGGGAAAGCCACCCCGCGCCAATCGATGTCCCTGCTCAATCTCGCGTGGAAGGATTCCTTCTTCTGGGACGGCCGCGCCAAGCTCCTCCGCGAGCAGGTGCTGGAACCGATCGAGAACCCCATCGAAATGGATGAAAAACTCTCGCGCATTCCCGCGAAACTCTCCGCCCTTCCCGGATACGACGTCGCCTTCAAGGCCGCATTCGGCACACCGGAAATCACTCCCCAAAGACTCGGCCTCGCTCTTGAGGCATTCCTGCTCACCCTGGTCTCGACCGATTCGAAATTCGACCAAGCCCGCCAAGGAAAGGCGCAGCTCACCCCGGAGGAACAACGTGGCATGGAACTGTTTTTCATGGAGCACGAACCCGCCCACAGCAAACGCGGCGCGGACTGCTTTCATTGCCATGGCGGCTCGCTGTTTTCCGACCACCGCTTCCACGACAACGGCCTGGGCGACGAAAAGGACTTCGGCCTCGGCGGCATCACCGGCAACCCGGCGGACCGCGGAAAATTCTCCACCCCCGGCCTCCGCGGCATTTCTCTAACAGCACCCTACATGCACGACGGCCGCTTCGCCACGCTTGAGGAAGTCGTGGCCCACTACAACAAGGGCGTGAAGCGAACCCCGAACCTCGATCCCAACCTCGCCAAACATCCCGACAACGGCCTCGGCCTCAGCGATGCCGACCAGGCAGCCCTGGTCGCTTTCCTGAAAACCTTGACCGATGTCACGCGAAGAGGCGAAGGAAAGGATGGTTCCGCTCCGGAAAGATAAGCAGGTCGATGCAAGCCGTCGTACGGCCAAGAGCGGGTAAGCACCTTTAAGGTTTCCATTCGACCCGCATCGAGACTCCTCATGGGATGGATCACCCGTGGCCGCTTGATGATGACGCGTCCATGCACCCGGACCACGCCGGTCCGTTGAGATCCTCACCGAAGGCGTCTGCGGCATCAGGCCCTCCGGCTTCGATGCCTTCACCGCCATCCCCCGCCTCCCGAAAGCGTGGCCCGGCGTCAAACTCACCAATATCCGCGCCTTCGCCCGCACCTGGGAGTATATCGCCACCCGCAAGCCGGATGGCATCCAACTCACCATCTCCGCCGGCGGAAAAACCATCTATCAGGAAACCAAGCCCGAAGGCCAGGAACACAGCATCAAACTCCCCTAAGGAGCAGCGACATTTCTGCCGCCAGCCCCTCAATCCTGTCGGGGACTGAAGTCCACGATTACGTTCTTTTGCCTCGAAGGGATTTCCGACCTAACGCATCAGGGTTTCGCTCGGGTTTTCTCCAAACAGATCCCGGTAGTTTCTGGAGAAGTGTCCCATGTGAAGAAATCCCCATTCGATTGCCAACTGCTTGACGGTCGATGACATGGGATTGCCCACCAGCAGGTCACGCCGCACTCCATGAAGCCGCTGTTGCCGGATGAATGCCCCCGGACCGATTCCCATTGATTTGCGAAACATCAGTTCCAATCCTCGCCGACTCATCCTGAGTTCAGCGCTAAGATCATCCAGTTGTAGCGGCCCTTTGTTGAACTCCCGGATGAATTCGCGGGCCCGCCTCAGGTGCGAAACCGCCCCGGCAGTCCGTGATGTGAGGTTCGGCGCACCCAAACCCGATCCCGCCCGCAGCATGCCGAGAAATCCATCCAGCAGGCGGCTCTCCAACTCTCGCCGCAGTGCCAGACTGCCAATTGTATCTTCATCAGTCCCGATCATCTTCACGGTCTCGGATAGCAATTCCCGCAATGGCAACTGTTCGGCCTGTCCGATGCGCAGGATTGCACCGCGCTCAAGGAACTTCTCCGGAATCTCAGGAAACGAGGTCTCCACCGTCGCGCGGAACAAGGCAGCCGATATGGTCAATGTGGCATTCGAATAGCCATCCGGTGTGTAGGCATCCAACTCCCATCCCGGTGGGAAAAATCCCAGATAACCGTCGTGATGCTCGGTGTTGAAATTGAAGGTGCTCGCCTTTCGCGGGCAATCGATGACGAAAATCAGGGTGTAACAATCCCTCGGCATCACTCCGGTGAATAAAAACGGCGAGCCCAACTTCGCGAAATCCAGACACACCTGCGGGCAATTCAGCCGGGCGATCCAGCTCGGCGTTCGAGAGCGTTTCAGCAGACACGGCTCGAATTCCGCAGAACGGATCGCCTCCGCCAAATCCTCGGGATTTTCAACTGCCTGCGAATAACCCGGTGGAATCATGCTTTCCATGGTTCAATTCATAAACCCAGTCGCGGGGACTTTACAAGGATTCGGTTCGCAATTGGGATAGTGTTTTTTCTCGTCGTCTTACCCTGAGGACATCCTAAACTGAGGGTCGTTAGAGTGGCGAACCGCAAGCCGGACCCCATCTCGCCATTCCGCTTTCGGATACCCCCACTTCAACCACTCCACTCCATGAGCATACACACCATCACCAGTGCGGCGATCCTCGCACTCTTCGCAGGCACGCTGAGTCTGCCCGGCCAGGACCGCTACTCGATCCCGGCCGATCCGAGCCTCAAGTTCTCAACGCCTAGCGCACCCGGCGTGGCCGTGCCCGACAAGATCGAAAGCTCCCTCGGCACGCTCAACCTCAACTACGGCTATCCGACCGCAGAAACTGTTGATAAAATTTACGATAATCTCGACCGTTCCCGCGCCCTGCAGGCTTACCTCATGGCGATTCCCATCGTCAATCAGGCAGGGATGCGCGACTCGATCGGCCAGTTCGGCCCGGTGAACCAGACGGATGTTATCTGGGAAAACCTCGTCGATCCCCGCACGGTCGAGCTCACCGCCAATGATAACACAATCTATAACTTCATTTGGATCGACACCAAAAAAGGCCCGCTTGTCGTCGAAATTCCGCCCGGGGTTCTCGGCGGTGTCAATGATTTCTGGTATCGCTGGGTCGCCGATGTCGGCATTACCGGACAGGACCTGGGCAAAGGTGGCAAATACCTCGTCCTGCCTCCCGAATACAAAGGCGAGATTCCTCCGGGCTACATCGTCATGCGGCCAAGTACTTTCGGGAACTGGCTTTTCTTCCGCGCTTTCCTCGTCGATGGCTCCACCAAGCCCGGCGTCGAACTGGTGAAGAAGCATCTCAAGATCTATCATCTCTCCGAAGCTGCCAATCCGCCGCCGATGAAGTTCGCCAATGGCTCAGGCGTTCCTGCCAACTTCGTCGCGCCCGGGGACTATCAGTTCTGGGAAATGCTGAATCAGGTCATCCAGGAAGAACCTCCGATCGGCAGTGATCCGACCATGCTTGGACTATTTGCCTCCATCGGCATCGTCAAAGGCCAGCCCTTCGCCCCCGATGAACGAATGAAGAAAATCCTTGTCGACGCCGCGAACATCGGTGCCGTCACCGCCCGCAGCATCGCCTTCAAGGTCCGCTCGCCCGAAGCATACTTCTATCCGGATAGCACCTGGCGCCTTCCTTTCTTCGGCGGCTACAAGTTCGAGAACTCGCCTGGCGTGACGAACATGGATGGATATATCTTTTATTATTATTTCGCCACCGGCATCACCCCGGCGATGGAGATGAAGATGGTTGGCAAAGGTTCGCAGTATCCGTGGTCCGTGCAGGATTCGAACGGCGACCCATTCGACGGAGGCAAGACTTACAAGATGCACCTCCCGCCGAATGTTCCGGTGAAGGACTTCTGGTCCGTGATTGTCTACGACAACCAGACCCGCTCGATGATTCAAACCAACCAGAAAGCTCCGAGCGTGACCAGCCAAGAGAAGGACCTGAAGAAAAACGCCGATGGCTCCGTGGACGTCTTCTTCGGCCCGAAAGCTCCCGCTGGATATGAGAAGAACTGGATTCAGACCCTGCCCGGTAAAGGCTGGTTCATGATCCTCCGCCTCTACGGACCACTCGAGCCTTGGTTTGACAAGAGCTGGCGCCCCGGCGAGATCGAGCGGGTTGATTAGCCTTAAAGATCAGTGAAATCAGTGGTTTTCATCTTCCTTCCAAGGTAATCTCCAGCGCAGGACGATCTGCCTTCAGCGTTTCCGACGCCAGACGATTGCCGAGCCGAAGCATAGGGTGAGAAACATGGAACTGGGTTCCGGGACAGCAGCAAGACGGAATCCGAGGTTGGAGGCTGCGTAGTTTGTATTACCAAACGCTTGACTGGCTGAATCCAGACTGACGCTGTTGGTGATGTCCCATGCGCCGCCGCGGTAACCGCGAGTCAAACTCGCGGTTCCGGTCAAGTCGTTCCATTCATACACGTTGCCCGCCATGTCGTTGATCCCGTAGTAACTTTGGGAATCGACTCCGTAGGCACCTGCGTCAGTAAGATAGTTCTGAGTGGCTGATGAGGTGTTATTTCCCGGGGTTGTTGCGAAGTCACCCACCCTGAAGTTGGCGGCTCCAGGAACCGCAAAATCGTTGCTTTGCATGGAGCCGCTGCGGTTGGCATGAAGCCAATATCCACCTGCACCATTCATGTGGGTGGGATCATAATAGGCTGCTTTGAACCACTCGTTGTTGGTAGGAATCCAAACCTTGGCGTCCGCTTTTTTCTGGGGAGCCATCCCGCTGGTGGCTCCAGACAACAGGTAAGCGCCATCCTCGATCAAGCCCACCCCGAGCAAGCCGGTGGGTTGTCCATGGTGCAGCCAGTTGGCAAAGCGTGCGGCATCGAACCAACTCACGTAGGTGATGGGCCGCTCGCCACTGCCGACCACCGAGTAGGAGTAGAGTCCCGGGGAACCGCTGCGGCTGATGCCCGCAATGTTGAGATTGCTCGCCATTCTGCTGTCGTAGAGACCGTATGTGTCGGTAGCCGCGACCGCATTCAGGAACTTTGCGTAGTCTGCTATCGACGTCTCATTCCGCGCGATCGTATAGATGTAATCCACCGATCCGGCAGCATCTCCACTGGTTCGAATGAAATGCGTCCGATTGGCCTGGGACTGAGCCGGGTTGCCCGGGTTGCCGATGCTTACCCAATCGATGACAACTGAAGCGGATGCAGATGCGGAAATGCCAACGGCCAAGGCCAAACGGAGCGGAAGAGCGAGGGGGACTTTCATGACGAATTAGTGGAAACAAAAATTAAGCGGATTCCAAGTGTCAAGGGATTGTTTGTGACACCCTGAAGAAGGAATCGACAGTATGATGCCCATGATCATCGGGTCACAGGGCCTGCTCGGGTTCGGCATGAAACCTCAAAGGAAATTGCCAATCAAAGTCAACCCTTCACTCGCAATCCATCCGGAAGGATTGAATGAATCCCCGCTTCAACTGTACCCCTAAGAAGCACATCCGAATCAGCCCCGGCCCCCTTGCTCCGGGCACTGCAACTGCTAAATCCAGTTTGCCCGCTGCATCCACGGCTTAGCCGTGCGTGCTGTTTCCGCAATTCCCCTTCTTTGAACATCAATTCCTCCCTTGAAATGAAAGATTCCCGTTTCAACCAATTCGCAGCGCTTGTGAGTGTGTCATTCGCTATGGCCGTTCCGTCCCTGTTTGCGGCGACTGGCACCTGGACTTCCACCACCGGTGGCAACTGGGAAGATATCACGACCAGCCCTTGGGATAGCGGAATCGTAGCCGATGGTGCAGGGTTCATCGCGAACTTCACTTCCGATATCACTGCCGCCACGTCGGTGTTGCTTACAGGCAACAAAACAATAGGTGACCTGACCTTCAGCGACAACGGAGCCAGCGGGTCTGCCTGGACTCTAGGCGGCACAGGCACATTGACACTCGCCGGTGGAACCACCTCGACCGTTACCACGACGACCGACGCCACCATCAGTGCCATCCTCGCCGGGACCAACAGTCTTACCAAGGTGGGCGCAGGACGACTCACTCTCTCGGGTGCGAACACCTATTCCGGCGGAACCATTCTCGGTGGCGGTAGCGTGACGTTAT
>JBBARN010000135.1:0-9426 GCA_040399845.1 Luteolibacter sp.
CGCCGGAATACACGGACTACCGGAAGCGCGTGCCCTATGTCCTGCACGATGTCACCACCGCCCTACAGCCAGGCGACAACGCGCTCGGCATCTCGCTCGCCAACGGCTTCGCCGCCACCCCCAGCGGCGGCTACCTCGGTTGGTACGGCCGCTCCGCCCCGGCGCGCGTGATGCTGCGGGTGCTCGTGGAGTTCACCGATGGCACCAGCCAGACCATCGTCTCCGATGGCACCTGGAAATGGAACGTCGGCGAAAACACCTTCAACGATCTCTGGGTGGGCGAGAAGATCGACAAGCGTCTCGCCAAAGATGGCTGGGAACTGGCGGCCCATGACGACAGCACCTGGTTCGACGCGAATGTCCTCCAAAGTCCCGGCGGTGCCCTCTTCGCCCGCACCATCGCGCCGGTGAAAGTCCTGGAAACCGCACAGCCGACATCGATCGATGGCAATCTCTTCCAATTCGACCACATCGCCACCGGCTGGCTGCGCCTGAAAACCAGCGGCAACGCGGGCGACAAGGTCACCGTGCTGCAGCGTGGCGATTTTCCCACCGGATTCGGTGCGTCCGGAGGAGGCGAGGGCCCGCAGGTCGGCATGGAATGCACCCTGAGCGGTAACGGCGAGGAAACCTTCGAGCCGAAGTGGTATTTCCACACCATCAGCAAATCCGTGCGCGTCGAGGGCCTCCCCGCGCCCGCCACGCCGGACACGCTCACCCGCGTCTCGGTCGGGATCGATCTCCCGCGCGCCGGAAATTTCGAGTGCTCCAACGCCTTCCTCAACGAGCAATACCAGATCCTGCTCCGTACCCAGCGGAACTATAACTTCGATTATCCCATGGATCCCACGCGCGAGAAGACCGGATGGTCGCAGGACGTGATGGGCATGATCCACACCAGCATCTATGACTTCGATGCCGAGGAGTTCTACTGGAACTGGTGGCGGAGCATGCGCGACACCCAGCAGGCCAACGGCTACCTCGATCCGGTCATGCCACAAATCGACATCGCGGTTCCCGGCTACAACGGTCCGTGGTGGGCGGGCATGATTGTTTACACGCCGTGGCACCTCTACAACTACTACGGGGACCGTAAATACATCGAGGAAGCCTACCCGGAGATGAAGTCCTTCATGGACTACATGGCCACCCAAGCCGATGCCGACAAGGTCGTCTCCTGGGGTCTCGGCGACTGGATCGAGGTTGGTTCGACGAGTTTCCCGACCCGGACCTCGGTTCAGATCACCTCGACCTGCGCCTACTATCTTTACGCCACCATCATGCAGCGGTCGTCTGAAATGCTCGGCAACTCAACCGACTCGGCCGCCTACGCCGCCCTCGCCACGCAGATCAAGAACGGCTTCAACCGTCGCTTCGTGAATGCAAGCACCGGCCAGGTTGGCAGCAATGCGGACACGCAGACTGCGCAGATCCTGCCGCTCTACCTCGGTATGATTCCCGAGGAAACCAAGCCGCTCGTTCTCAACCGTCTCGTCGCCAACATCCACGAACGTGGCGACCACGTGAGCACCGGTTTCGTTGGAAACATCCATCTCTTGCTCGGTCTGCCTGAGCTCGGACAGGCCGAGCTCACCCACACGATGGTCACCCAACAGGACTATCCAGGCTGGAATACACTCGTGCAGGACGGCGTGCAAAAGGAAACCTGGAACGCCGGCCTGGTCCAGATGCCATCGCTCGGCGGACCGATCGGCGCCTACCTCTATCAGATCCTCGGCGGCATCCGCCCCGCGGAGCCTGGATTCAAGAAGGTGCTGATCAAACCCGCCATGGTCGGTGATCTCACCTTCGTGAACACCCACCACGACGGCCCCTACGGACGGATCGTCAGCAACTGGCGCAAGGAGAACGGGCAATTCATCCTGGACGCGACGATACCGCCCAACAGCACCGCCACCGTCGTGCTCCCAGACGGCTCCAGCCACGAGGTCGGCTCGGGCCCCCATCAATGGACCATCGAATTACCGGTTCCTCCGCGCACCAGTCAGAATCTCCTTCAGGACCATTTCAACTCCACAAGCGAAAGCGCCGCCGGATTCAACGCGACGCTCGGTGCCGACCAACAGGGCACGCTGGCACCTGTTTCCTACACCGTCACGACCGCGGGTCAGGACTGGCAGGCGCAGCATGGCAATGGCGGCGAGATGCTGCTCGTGGGCGACGCGGGCTACGGCGCCACCGCCGCCCCGAATCGGGATTTCGCCGTTACCGCGAACGATTTCGATCTTCCGCTTTCCATCCAGTTCGATGTTCGCGTCACCAACACTGGCAACACGTCCTGCTGGTCCTCCATCTGTATCGGCAGAGCTAGGAACATCACCGCCAATGACAACCGCGCCCGGTTTGGCATCCTGCCCGTGTTGGACGGTTCGTTGCAGCTGTGGATCGATGGCACCCAGCAGCCCGCCGCCAGCCACAGTGGAAACACCTTCCGCATCGTGCTCTCCAATACCGCTGGCAACGGCTCCGCCTTCAACGGCTCTGGCTCCAAAGCCACGCTTTACAACGGCACCAACCTTGTAGGCAGCTACCCGCTGCCGCAGCTCGCCACCGGCGACGGCTACCTGAGTTTTGCCGCCAATCCCTACAACGGCTCCTGGAATCTCACCCGCGTCGACAATCTGGCCATCACCCTCGTTTCCGACTACGACGCGTGGGCCGCAAGCATCGGCCTCACCGGCGGCCCGACCCATGACGACGATGGCGACGGCCAGAGCAACGCCGATGAATACGCCTTTGGCCTCGATCCGAAAAGCGGCAGTTCCACCCATCCCTATCTCAGCCTGCCCGTCCCGAATACCGGCACCTTCACCTACACCCGCCGCAAGCACTCGCTCAGCGGGATGAAGTTCACAATTTGGACATCCACCGATCTAACAGAATGGATCGAGGACACAGGTGCCGCTCAAGCCGTCCTAGCGGTTTCCGGCCACATGGAAAGCGTCGAAGTCGCACTGAGTCCACCCTTGCGTGAGTCTCCGAAACTCTTCGTCCGAATCCGGGCGATCTAACACGTCACAAATCAGCCATATGAAACATTGCTTCCTCTTCGCACTGGGAATTTCCTCCGCCATCGCAGCCGATCCGACGGCTCCCACCGGCCTTCTCACCAACAGCATCGTCGCGCCAGATGCCATTGATGTCGCGCCGCCTTCGTTTTCCTGGGTGATGAATGATCCGGACCGCGGCGAAACGCAGACCGCCTGGCAGGTGGTGGTTTCATCCGGGACGTCGGTGGTTTGGGACAGCGGGAAAACCGTTTCAATCCATTCCTCATCCGTACCCTACGCTGGACCCGCTCTCAGCCCCGCCACCAAATACACATGGAAGGTAAAACTCTGGGACAAGGACAACCACGAAAGCCCTTACAGTGAGAAATCGACTTTCATCACAGGTCTCTCCAAATCGGATTGGACAGCTTCGTTCATTTGGGACGGCACATCCAATGAGAACAACTTCGCCTATTTCCGCAAAGGGTTCGAAATCACCAAACCGGTCCGCAGCGCCTTGTTGTTCGCCTCCGCCCACAATGATTTCATCCTGCATCTCAATGGCACACGCCTCGGATTCGGCCCGGCACGTTCGAACCCGACGACTTATGGCCAATACGTGGGATATGATATCACCTCGCAAATGGTCCAAGGCGCCAACGCCTTCGCCGCGCAAGCCCATTGGCACGGTGTGTGGAATGACTCCGGCACCAACGCATCACCCGCCTTCATTCTTGAATGCCGCATCACCTTCGATGATGGCACGACCTTGACGGTGAAATCCGACGATACCTGGAAGACACTCGCCTCCACTCCCTTCACCGAGTCCTCCCCCACTTATTTCGGTTCCGCTGGCGGCGTGCGCAATCGTGCGGCCATCCGTTACGATGCACGCAATGAAATCAACGGATGGCAGCTCCCATCATTCGATGACTCATCATGGACGCCCGCCGCAGTGGTGGATCGCTCGAACTATCAACTCTTTGCCCAACGCGTCGCCGATCAGGGCGAGGCGGAAGAACTGGCACCGGTCTCAATCACTCAGTCCGGAGGAAACTGGATCGTGGACTTCGGCAAATGCATATCCGGTTGGCCTCAGGTCACCCTGCGTGATCAGGCACCCGGATCGGTGGTCCGCATCGAATACTATCAAATGGCCGACGGCTCCATGCCCGCAGGTTGGGATGAATACACCTGCAAGGGCGGCACCGAAACATGGCGCGCCAATTTCGGCCGACACGCCTCGTTCAAGACCCTGCGCATCTCCGGCATCACTGGAACGCCCACCGCAGATGATTTCCGCGCCATCTTCGCCCACACGGAAGCCGACATTGCGGGTTCCTTCGAATGCTCGAACGAATTATTGAATGATATCTTCGAAATGTCCGAGCGCTCCGCCCGCCAGAACGTCCAACAGGGCATCATCAGTGTGGATGCCAACCGCGAGCAATCGCCCTGGACTGCCGATTCCTATAACATCGGCACCGGCCTTCTCTACAACCACCGCAACACCCTCATCCTCGACAAGATCGTCCGCGACTATGCGAGCGAACAAATGCCCGACGGCCGCTTCTGGGCATGCAGCCCCACGCCGATTTATGAAATCCCCGAGTGGGGAATGCACTGGCTGCTTATGGTCTGGGAGCAATACACCTTCACCGGAGACACCAAGCTTCTCGCGGACCTGTGGCCGAATCTGGTGAAATGGATGGCCTGGGCCGAATCCAACACCCAAGCCACCGGCCTGATCGACGCCCCCGGCTGGCGCGTGGCCGACTACGCGGGTGGCATCATGGAAAATGATGGCCAGAACATCGCACTCAATTCGTTCTATTATCGGAATCTTCAACTCGCCCGCAAAGTGGCGCTTTTGTTAGGACATGAAACGGAAGCCACCGCATGGAAGAACCGAGCGACGACCCTCAAGACCGCAATCAACAGCCAACTCTTTGACGGCACCAGTTATCTCACCAAAGTCGGTAGCGGCCAGCGCATCGCCCTCGGCACCGCCTTCGCCCTCCGCTTCGGGCTGGTGCCGGAGCCATCGCTCCCGCAAGTCATCGCCTGGCTGCGCAAACAACCTGCCCACATCGGTGGTTATGGCGGTTACACCTACTATCAAGGAGCCTACGAAGCGGGTGGGCTGGGCGACCTGATCGTTTCCGATCTGATCCGCTATCAATACATGCTCGCAGGCAATCGCACGATCTGGGAATCCTTCGGCCGCCCGCACCACGACAACGAGACCAACCACGCCTGGACCGCTTATCCGGCGGAATTGTTCCCACGCTACATCGCCGGAATCGCGCCCACAGGTCCGGCATTTTCCACCATCTCCATCAAACCGGAAACCCGCGGGCTGACTCATGCGAAGGCCAGCGTCCCCTCGGTGCGCGGTGATATCATCAGCGATTGGCAACGGGTTTCGCCTACGGAATTCCGCCTTACCTGCACCATTCCCGGCAACACCGCCGCGATGGTCCAAGTGCCGCTCGATGGCATGAAAAACGTCACGATCCGCGAGGGCACGACTCCGCTGTGGAGCCAGGGCAGCGCTTCTAACAATCCTGTCGGCATCCGCTTCGTCAGTGCGGACTCCCGCCATGCGCGCTTCGAGGTCGGCTCCGGAACCTATATCTTCACCGCCACCGGCACGGCCGTGCCTTTGCCTCCGCTTACCGTGATCTGCGACAATGACAAACCCGCTGTGACGCTTTCCGGAAGCTGGGTGAACAATAACATCAACGAGACCGATCAACGCTACGAACTGAGTTTCGAATACACGGCTGCCGGCGATGGTTCCGCCACCGCCACCTTCCGCCCGAACCTGCCGACCGGCGGCCGTTACAAGGTCTTCGCCCGTTGGACCTCCCATCCCAACCGCGCCAGCAACGCACCCTACACCATCCACCACGCCAATGGCCGTGAAACCGTCCGCATGAATCAGGAGGAAAACGGTGGAAAATGGATGCTGCTGGGAGAATACGACTTCGAATCAGGCACCGCCGGGCATGTGATCCTTTCCAATGAGGCAGATGAATTCGTCGTGGCCGATGGCGTCGCCTTCGTACCAATGACGGATGCCTCGCCGTGAGGAATCCCGATGGTCCACCAACTGTGGTGCAGGCGGGATGCTTTTGGGAAGGCTTGTCCAAGAGTGAGAGGAAAATTCAAAACCTGTGTCAGATTTTCGGCGCGAATCGCAATATTCAAGAGGAAGCCTTCTCCCTGAATCGTCCTCGCCCTCATGAAATTGCTGATCCCCTGCTTGTTGTTCGTTTCCCCCACCCTGCCTCTCTCCGCCGCCAGCCTGGACCTCCACCACTCGAAAGCCGAGATTCGCGGGCCCGCATTGTGTGAGCAGGAAAAGGACTGCATCGGCGCGTGGGAGGATGAAAAGACCACGGTCGCGTGGTCGATCCGCGTGGACAATCCCGGCACCATCGAGATCGAGTGCCTCCAAGCCGCCGAGGCCCGCAGCGCGGGGAATGGATACGATGTGGTGATCGGCAAGGCAAAGGCGAGCGGCAGGGTCGTGGATACCGGGGCTTGGGACCGCTTCCAGCCTGTGAAGATCGGCCAAGTGAACATCCCCGCCGCCGGAGAATATGAGGTGGTCGTGGTGCCGCATCCGAAGAACAACCTCGCCGTGATGAACCTCCGCGGCCTGCGGCTCTCCGGACGCGATCTTTCCGGCGAAGTTCTTGTGCCCCCGTCATTGCGGCGCGGCGTGTATTTCGCGAAAAAGAAATACGTGCCGGAACCACTGCCGACCTTCGCCGCGAACCGCGACAAACTTCCGGCCCCCATCCTCGACGGCAATCCGGAGTATCTCGAAATGTATTGGAAATGCTGGGAACTTGCTTTCTCGCACCTGCGGCAGCCAGTGCCGGAGAGCGGCTTTGTTTCCAACTATCTCGACGAGGCCTTCAACCCCTGCATTTTCCAATGGGACACGGTCTTCATGGTGATGTTCGCCCGCTATGGGCATCATGTGTTTCCGTCCGTGCAGTCGCTGGACAACTTCTATGGCAAACAGAAAACCAACGGTTTCATCTGCCGCGAGATCCGGGAAGGCAACGGCGAGGACTACCATGCCGAGGAAAGCCATGAATCGATCAACCCGCCGCTCTTCAGTTGGGCGGAGATGGAAAGCTACCGCGTCACAGGCGACAAAACGCGCTTCGAACTCGTCCTGCCAGTCTTGGAAAAATACGTCGCCTGGCTCGAAACCGGCCGCCGCAAACAAGGCACTGTCCACGGCCTCTATTGGAGCAACGGACTCGGCAGTGGCATGGACAACACGCCGCGCGAAGGCTCAGGCTGGGTTGATATGTCAGCGCAGATGGTCCTGCAATACCACGACCTCGCCGAGATGTGCGATGTGCTGGGAAAGAAGGAGAAAGCCGCAGCCTTCCGCAAGCACGCCGATGACATCGCTGCCCGCATCAACCGTTGGATGTGGCACGAGGAGGATGGGCTCTATTATGATATCAACGACCAGGGCAAACCGGTGAAATGGAAAACCGCCGCTTGTTTCTGGCCGATGCTTGCCGGCATCAGCACGCCCGCACAGGAAGCGAAACTCATCGCCCATCTCAGGGATCCCAAGTCCTTCTGGCGGCAGAACATTTTCCCGACCCTCGCCGCCGACCAACCCGGCTACGATCCCTCCGGAGGCTATTGGCTGGGCGGCGTTTGGGCACCCACCAACTACGCCATCATCCGCGGCCTCGCGCGCCAGGGGCACGGCGATTTCGCCCGCGAGGCGACCACGCGTTACCTCGATGAGATGTTCAAGCTCTTCCAAAAAACCGGCACCGTCTGGGAACTCTACGCGCCCGACATGGAACGCCACGGATCCGGTTCCTCCGGCATCAACGGCGAGCACCAGGCGCGCCCCGACTTCGTCGGCTGGACCGGCTGCGGCCCGATCGCGATGCTGATCGAGAACATCCTCGGCTTCGACGCCCAGGGCGCGAAACGCGAGTTGACCTGGGAGATCACCCGCAGCGACCGCCACGGCATCCGCAATCTCCGCTTCGGCGATATCACCGCCAGCCTCGTCTGCGCCAAGCGCGCCGATCCAAAAGCAGAAGGGGACATCTCGATCCAAAGCAATCACCCCTTCACGCTCAAACTCCGTCGCAACGGAGCGACAAAGGAATTTGAAGTTCCGCAAGGCAGCACGCGGATCAAATTTTGATCTAACAACCATCGGGTTGATTCCAATCCCGGAGGGAACCCGGAAATTAGCCGGTGGCGCGAGCCACCGGACAGCGATCACCAAGACAATTCAGCCCCGGAGGGGCGGTGGAAATTAGCCGGTGGCGCGAGCCACCGGATTTCGATAGAAGGGCACCCGAACCCCGGCAGGGGTGCCAGAAACCGCCGCCATGCCATCGACCCACCTTTCTCTTCATTTCCACGTCGTTTTCTCGACGAAGAACCGCGAGCCCCGCATCGCGATTGATTGCCCGCCAGGAGGAGCATCACCGGAAGCGGACCTTTCAAGAGGAATACCTCGAACTCCTCAAGCGCTGCGGTGTGGACTATTACGAACAATATCTATGGTGAACCGCAGCATTCCGCCGCCCCTCCGGGGCTGGATGATTATACCGACGATGGTCCGGTGGCTCCCGCCACCGGCTAATTTCCCATGCCCCTCCGGGGCGGAATCATGTTACCGACGATGGTCCGGTGGCTCGCGCCACCGGCTAATTTCCGATACCCCTCCGGGGCGGATAACTCGAAGCGTCTCCATGCAATTTTTTCCGCGCCATATCCAGACTGATCCGATACAAAGCCCTCCATGAGCAGGCTGCACGAGATTCTGGCGAGGTCGGTCACCGATGACCGGCCCCTGTCGGAAGATCTGCTGCCCTTGGTGTACGACGAACTCCGCAGCCTCGCCTCAAGCAAGCTGCCGAAGGGCCGACCCGAACAAACCATCCAGGCAACAGCCCTGGTCCATGAAGTCTGGATGCGGCTGGGCGGGGACGAGACGCGCCATTGGAACAACCGCGCGCATTTCTTCCGGACCGCGGCCCTGGCAATGCGGAACATCATCGTGCAACGCGCCCGGCAGAAGATGACCACCAAACGCGGCGGGCAGGCCGCCGTAATGCGGATCGATGAGGTTCGGATCGACGAGCTGCCGGTTGCCAACACGACGCAGGACGAGCGGGTCCTGTTGGTCGATGAAGCGCTCGAACGCTTGGATAAGGAACTTCCCGATCACGCCCAAGTGGTGACGCTCAAGTTCTTCGGGGGGCTAACGAACAAGGAAATCGCGGCGGTGTTGGGTGTCACTGAGCGGACCATCGACCGCCATTGGGCCTTCGCAAAGGCAAGGCTGTATGACCTGATCTGCCATGACCTCGGGGAATGATAGCACTGGCTTGAGCCCGGCGGA
>JBBARN010000135.1:9526-15642 GCA_040399845.1 Luteolibacter sp.
CTTGAGAACCCGGAGGCGGTCGCCCGTTTCGAAATGGAGAGGCAGGCGCTCGCCTCGATGAACCATCCGAACATCGCGCGCGTGCTGGATGCCGGCACGAATGCCAGCGGACGTCCGTTCTTCGTGATGGAACTCGTCGACGGCGAAAGCATCGCCGACTATTGCGATGCACGGAAACTCGGCATCCGGGAGCGGCTTCAGTTGTTCGTGCAAGTCTGCCAAGCGATCCAACATGCCCACCAGAAAGGCGTGATCCACCGCGATATCAAACCGTCGAACGTGCTGGTGGAAACGCACGAATCGTCCCCGGTTCCCAAGATCATCGATTTCGGCATCGCGCAGGAAGAAGGCGGGAGCGTCATCGATATAGGTGACGCAAAACCCGCCGGGTTTGTGGGGAGTCCGGTTTATATGAGCCCCGAGCAGGTCAGCGGCACGGATGCGATCGATACCCGCAGCGACATCTACAGCCTCGGCATGCTGCTCGCCGAGTTGCTGGCGGGACCCCATCGGCATCTGCCTGAGGATTTGATGGAACGTTCGCCGGAAGAAATCCGAGGGATGCTGATCGAAAGTCGGCCTGTGCTACCGTCCGTCGCGTTGGAAACGAACAGCGATGAACGACGGAAGGAAATCGCCCGCGATCGGAGCATCCGACCCGGGGAGTTGATGAAAACTTGCCGCAAGGAACTCGACTGGCTTGTAGGAAAAGCCATCCAACACGATCCTTCGCAACGCTACGACACGGCCACTGCGCTCGCCGCCGATGTGCTCCGATGGTTGCACGGCGAAGCGCTCAGCGCACGCCCCACCACGCGCCGCTATCGTCTGGCCAAACTGGTCGGGCGGAACCGCCTGGTCTTCGGCTCCGGAGCGCTCGCATTTCTCGGGCTGCTGGGTGGCTTCAGCGTGGCGACCGTGCTTTTCCTCCGGGAAAAGGAAGCTCGTGCTGCGGAAGCCCGGCTGCGCACCCAGGCAGAAGCAGCCCATCGAGCCGAGACGCTGGCGAGGAAGAGCTGGGAGTATCGCTCGCGGGTTTCCGAAAGCGCGGTGCGCCTGCGCTATGGCGACCACGAAGGAGCCGAGAAAATCGTGGAACCCATCCCAATCGGAGAAACCCCACCTTCGCTCGAGTCCACGTCCGTTTACAAACAGCTCGCGGAATGGCATCGCTCACATGGGCGGACCGAGCAGGCGGAGAAGCGCTACTTCGGAATGATTCACGCCCTGTCGAAAATCGACCGCTCGCACACCGACGCCAACTCGGACCTCTTCCTGCCCGCCGCCGCGATGCTTGCCCGGTCAGCGGATCCCGAACGCTATGCGGAACTCCGGCGGATCGCGCTGGATCTCTATGGAAACACCCCGGACCGCCTGATCGCCGAACGCGTCCTGAAAGTCTGCTTGTTGAAGCCGACCCCAGAGGCCGATCTGGCACAGACCGCGAAACTGGCAGCCATGCTGGAAGGCATCGCAAAGCAGCAGCCGGGCGGCGAATTACTGGGCTGGGAAAGTTTGTCCGTGGCGCTACATCATTATCGTATGGCCGACTACGAACGGGCCTCCATCTGGGCGACCCGCAGCCTGCAAGACCCCAAAGCGGCTCATCTGAATGTTCTCTCCGCACGAGTTCTGATGGGAATAGCCTCGCAGCGCCGCAGCAACTACGGCCGGGCGAATGATTTTCTCACTTCGGCAGCTGCCGAAGCCGCCCCCTATCTCCAATCCCTGCCCGCCAATCTTTCGGACGGATCCGGCAACTGGTATGACTGGCTCAACCTGCAAACCCTGTTGGAAGAAGCCGACTGGAGCGAGGAAGACTTCGCCCGGGAGCGCTGAGCCACAGCTCGGCGCGAGAAGTGGCAGCGCGAGGCAAGCGAGCAAGCTCCGCCATTGAACTCAGGCTCCGGACGGCGTCCCCATGAGACCCAGCCGAGCTGGGGCTCGGCGTTCCCGGACCACCTTTGCATAAAAATTTGTCCCCCCTGTCGGAATCCGGACCTGGAATCGCAATATTATCATTGAAGCCCTTTTTTCACTCCGAGGAGGCTGAACTAAAAAATAAACCATGAAAGCAACTAAGATCCTATCGACCCTCGCCACGACCCTCCTGCTGGCGAGCTTCACCACGAGCTTTGCAGCAGTCGTGAATATCGACATCAACAACGGCGGCTCGGCCACATACTCCGGCGTGGGAGCGGCACCGGATCTGGGAACGACTTGGAACAGCGTGAACAATCCCGCGACCGGACAAGGCGGCACGTTCTCCTCGGGTGCCCTTGTCGATTCGAATGGTACCCTTACCACGATCACCTTCAGTGCCGGAGTCGCCGAGGCATCCGCAACCTGGGGCGGTGGCGGTGATCTTTTCAACGATGGGATCCGCGCGTTCAACGGCAATAGCGCCTCGTTCACCGTCGGCGGGCTTAACAGCGCGCTGACTTACAACATTTACCTATACTCTTCCAATGGCAATGGCACCGGCGAAGGAGCTTCCTTCACAATCTCGGGTTACGGCACACAGGTCATCAACGGCACGGCAGGCGGACCAAGTTATGTTCTGAATGCCAACTATGTCGTGTTCAGCGGCATCACGGGCGTCACATCTCTAAGTGGGACTTACACGGATGCGAATTACACGGATCACGGTCCCTTCAACGGCCTGCAGATCGAGGCGATCCCTGAGCCCTCTGCCGCACTTCTTGGTGGGCTTGGGCTCCTCGCTCTTTTGCGTCGCCGTCGCTGAAGATCAGCGAATCCGTCGATGGGAACGATTTCCACGCATCGACATAGATCCACTACTCTCCCGATTTGCCCTTGGAGGGGCGGAATGAGGGGCGGGGCGCGGTTTTGGGTTTCCGCGTTCCGCTCCATTCGTTTTCGTGAAAATCCCGTAAGCCGTTTCGAGCGCATTTCCTCTAATCCCGGATGCCGGAAAGCAAAAGGCACCTCGCCTGTCGGAATCCACCATGAAGATCGCAATACTCTTCATGAAGAGATTTTTCCACCACCAAAACCCCGACCACACGATCATGAAATTCAAACTCAGACTCCGCTCCCTAGCCCTCATCGCGACCAGCCCTCTGGTCGTCATTTCACTGACATCAAACGCCTCTGCCGGCAGCCTCGAATGGGCCGGCTCCACCACCGGGCTGGCCACCGGAACCAGCAACGCCTGGGACACCGCCACCACCGCCAACTGGTCGGACGGCGTCGGCCTCGTCAACTGGCCCGCGCCCGGCGGCACCGATGACGACGCGGTCTTCGCCGGTGCGGCGGGCACGGTGACCCTCGCGACCGTCACCGCCAACGACATCGCCTTCAACACCAGCGGCTACGATCTAACAGGCGGCACGCTCACGCTCAACGGCACCACTCCCACCCTCACCACCGGTGCCGGCATCAATGCCACGATTTCCTCGGCCATCGATGGCACCGCCGGCCTGGTCAAGAGCGGCAGCGGCTCGCTCACCCTCTCCGCTGCCAATCTTTACTCCGGCGGCACCACGCTATTCGGCGGCACGCTCGTGGCCGCAAACAACTCGGCCCTGGGCTCCGGCAATGTCGTGATGAACGACGCCACGCTGAGGGCGGGTGTCGGTCCGCTGACCACTCTGGCGAATCCACTGCAAATCGACGGAACCAACAGCGTGTTCGACGCGCCCATCGGTTCGAACCTGCAATTGGACGGTGACATGATCGGATCCGGCTTCGCATCCACGGCCGGGCAGTGGGCGGTCGGTCTCGGCGGCGACAACTCGGGTTTCACGGGCGTTTGGACCAATGGCTCGGAAAACCCCAACAACCTGACCGCATTCGCTACGGCGGACTCCGGCAGCGCTTCGGCCGAATGGGTGCTCGTCGCCGGACGCATGTTCAACGCGGCGAGCGGCACGACGACCATCCACCTCGGAGCCTTGAGCGGCAACGGCGGCATTCTTTCCAACAATACCAGCGGCCAGGTGACCTTCAGCGTCGGCGCGCTGGATACAGACGCCACGTTCTCCGGTTCGATCCAGAACGAATGGGGCGGCGGCGGCACCACCGCCATCATCAAGGTCGGTGCCGGCCAGTGGACTCTAGGCGGAAACAACAACTACTCGGGAGGCACCACGCTCACCGGAGGAACGATCGTCGCAGCCAACAATTCTGCGCTCGGAACCGGCACGCTGGTCATGAACGGCGGTTCCCTCCGGGCGGGCGTCAGTCCGACCACCACGCTCGCGAACGGCCTCCAGATCGACGGCAGCGGCAACGTGTTCAACGCGCCCTTTCTAAACAATTTGGAGCTGAACGGAAACATGACCGGCTCCGGCAGTGTGTCGGTGGCCGGGCAATGGGCTGTCGTCCTCGGCGGCGACAACTCGGGCTTCACCGGCACCTGGACCAGTGGCTCCGATAATCCGGACAACATCACCCGCTTCACATCGGCAAACTCCGGCAGCGCCGCTGCCCAGTGGGTGCTCAATGGCGGACGCATGGTCAATAGCGCAGGCAGCAACCCTACGATCAACCTTGGATCCTTGAGCGGCACGGGTGGCATTCTGTCCAATGATACCGGCGGGCAAGTGACCTTCAGCATCGGCGCGCTGAACACGAACACCATTTTCAGCGGATCGATCGCCAATGAATGGGGCGGCGGCGGCACTACGGCGATCACCAAGGTGGGCACGGGAAAACTGACGCTTACCGGCGGCAACTCCTACACCGGCCCGACCTCCGTGACCGGTGGCACGCTGGAAATCGATGGCAGCCTCGGCAACACCGCCGTCACGCTCAATTCCGCCGCCCTCGCGGGCAATGGCACGCTCGGCGGTACGGTCACTCTCGAAACCGGCGGCAATCTTGCGACGAGCATCAGCGATTGGACCGGCACCGGCGGCAGCGGCTTTGAAGATCTCAGCGTGCAGTCCTTGGTGATCCAATCCGGCACTCCGCACGTGATCACCGTGGACAGTGCGGGACTGGTGAATTTCAGCGAAAGCGCCAAGACCTTCCCCATCGTTCTGACCAGCGGCGGCATCAGCGGTTTCAACGTCCTCGACTTCAGCGTCTCGGCGCCCGGCTTCCCCGGCACCGGCACTTGGTCGGTGCAAACGAACGGCACCAATCTGGAACTCGTCTATTCGCCCGCTTCCGCATCGGCCTACGACTCCTGGGCTACCGCGAAAGGCCTGACCGGAGCCAACAACGGCAAGACCTTGGATCCCGATGACGACGGCCTCACCAACTTGCAGGAATTCGCTTTCGACGGCAACCCGCTCAGCGGCGCGAACGACGGCAAACGCGTCTCCGTCCTCGCCGACCCCGATGGCGCCGGTCCGGAAACCACCGCCCTGATCCTGACCCTCCCGGTCCGGAACACCGCCGTCTTCAACGGTCCCGGCGACCTCGTGTCGGCTCCGGTGGATGGCATCATCTATCAGATCCAGGGATCCGTCGATCTCGTCGATTTCACCACCATGAACATCAGCGAGGCAACGCCCGCACTCGACAGCGGCCTGCCTGCTCTCTCCACCGGATGGAGCTACCGCAGCTTCCGCGCTCCCGGCCCCTTGGGTCCTCGCGAGTTCATCCGCGCCGCAGTCGTGGAAAGTCCGTGACAATCCGTCCGGCTTCCTGACCTCACGCTCGCTCTCGTTCGCTCCGGTGATCCGCGTCGCAGCCACGCGGACACCGGAGCGCGCCAGTATTTCCCAACCAGCCTTTCATGACACTTCACAAGTCCATCCCCGCAGCCGCCTTGCTGCTGTCGCTCCTGCCAACGCTGCCATCCATCGCCCAGGAAACATCCGTTCGTGTCGGGCACATCTGCGCCACCTCGCCCACCGGCATGGCCATGGTGGTGAACAACAGCGCCGGGCTGCTGATCGAAGCGCAATACAGCACCAGCCCGCAGGATGCCGCCTACGTACCGCCCGGCACCACAGCCCCGGACGGTTCTTATCTCAAGACGACATTCATCCATCAGGGCGCGAACATCACGCTCACCTGGGGCAAGTCGGGAACCGATGCGATCATCGCGATGATCGACACGAATCAGGCGGTTGAAATCGGGCTGAAAATGAAGCGCTCCTGGCTGGACTTCCCGTCCACTTGGTGGCCGGTGACCGGCG
>JBBARN010000136.1:0-15396 GCA_040399845.1 Luteolibacter sp.
TATGAATCCGCCCTGGCAAAGCCCTCCACACGGCGCTTCGGACTACGCTTACTTCCAAACGACAGTGGTTGTTCGAGAAAACAAATCATCCGCAAAAATATCAGGACCGCCCTCATGCACCCGGCAAGGAAGTGGTGAACGGGGAATCCGTTCCATATCTTGGCCGGGATTACCCTATCGAGATTGCCGAAACGAAAACCGGCAGCGTTGAGTTTTTTCGTCGATTTCTGATCCCCGCAGCCCAGCAGGCAAAACGGCGGAAGGTGTTGAAGGATTGGTATGTCAGCCGCGCCACAGAAACCATTCTCCCCCGGGTGAAACGACACGCCAGTGAATTGGGCGTGGAGTTCGGCGAGGCCAAGATCGTGGATAACCGTTACCGCTGGGGTTCTTGCACGGTAAAAGACAACGTGAACTTCAACTGGCGGTTGATCAAAGCGCCAATGTTTGTCATCGACTACGTTATCGTCCATGAACTCGCCCACCTGATTGAAACAAATCACACGCCAAGATTCTGGAACATCGTCCGCGCCAAGGCCCCATCCACAGAAAAAGCCAAGACATGGCTCAAAGAACACGGGCAGATATTGGAGGAAGAAGTGTGAGTTGCTGTTCAGGCAACGACCTCACGCCTCCGATGGCGAGCGCGTGCGGTGACAACGATTATGCGTTGTTCGCCGCGAACGCCCTCTGGAAGGGCTGCGCCACGGTGCATGAAATCGTTCGCAAAGCGCAATTTGCGGAACTGCTCACGGGCGGATAGTTCACCACCCGCTGGCATGAATGGCTGGCGGTGGAAAAGCTCGTCCCGCAATTGCTTGCCAGAGTCTCCTCGTTCACCGACCTGACGCGGGTTGTGCAAGCCGGTCGCCGTGTGTTGATTCGCTCCCGGGGTGAGTGCATGGCGGGTTGAAGTGATGTCACATATCTCCATAAAGACCTCGTCCATGAGTGGGAGGACGATCACATTGGGGAGGTCACTGATAGTACGAATTAGGTCAGAGAACACCCCGGGCGACGACATTTAACCCCTCGCAAATCGGCAAATACCTGCCGAACATCGGCCAGTAGCACGTAGGAATCGGCCCCCAACTCGCCGAAGAGAACGATGATTCTTGGCCTCGGAGGTCGGGCCTTCAACCCCGCAGGGGCACGGCAACTTGTTCCTCAAAGCACACGGCTCTCCTCCCCGTGCGCCGAACGTGGTGGAAAAGCTGCCTTCACTAGATAATGAAAAGTTCGCCCGGCTGATTCCG
The DNA here is from genome assembly GCA_040399845.1 of Luteolibacter sp. GTDB lineage: Bacteria > Verrucomicrobiota > Verrucomicrobiia > Verrucomicrobiales > Akkermansiaceae > Luteolibacter. The sequence goes on from JBBARN010000136.1 coordinate 1,257, forward strand.
CGCCTCCGGCCCGCCCCCGCCGCCGACCATTCCAACCAGAATCAAGTGGATCGTCAGGAACAGAGTTGGCGTTTCAACGAACACCCGAGACTCCCTACCACTTTTCAGCCGGAAGGTTGCGTCTCCTTTTGACAATCAATGCCTCAATAATGCCGCTTATCCCATGGCCAATTTGCTGGATGAGGAGGATAAGAACCGGGTGTTGACGTTGTTGAACGACACCAAGTTTGAGTTGGAGCAGCTTTCGAGGTTGGTCCCGTCCTCCAGTTGTCCGGCGCACAAAGTGTTGGGCCGGGCTTTGTGCAACGTTTCTGCGGTGGTGAAGGAGATGTATCAACGGGAAATGCCAATTTCCTGACGTCGTAGAATACCATCAAGAAAAAGTTCCCAGAGATGCTTCTGACGAAATGTCAGATCCGTTCCTGGTGCGTGTAGATTCAAGCTTCCGGAGTTTTTTGCTGCGGCGAAGCGGCTATAATTCGAAGAGAGATCCGTGCCGAAAGAGTGCTAAATCCCGAGCCAGCACACTCAGCAACTTTTAGGCGTATAGCATGATCGCAACGTCAGCTGTGGCTTTGGACTCGAATTTCGGTAGAGGCAGCGCCTCGGCCTTAAAGCGTCCCCACGTGCCGCCAATACTCCAATTCTCCAAACTACTGCTGGCAGGCCGCTGTTCCTGGTAGGCAACATTCGCAATCGACTTCGAATTGATCCTCAGATTTTTGTAGATTTTGAACGGAAATCCCGGGTTGGCGACCGCATACTGAACGGAGAGTGAAGTCACTGACTTTCCGGTTGGCTTACGATACTGAGCAAAGACCACGCACGCCGGGCGCTTGATGAGATGAATGATTCTCCAGGCGGTGGCGTCAATCGAGGCTTTATAGCGAAGGGCCAGGTAGCGAATCTGATCAGCGGATGGATTCGGCCCGGGGAGGTCCCTCATGAATTCTTCAAGTGGAAAAAGAAATTCAGACGCTGCCTTGTTACAAAGATCTTCAAACTCCCATTCGGCACGCTCCTTTGGGGAACTGAGCCTGATTCGTTTGTAGCAATCAGGAAACAGTGTGTGTGCCAGTTCATGGCAGACTGTGAATCGGATTCGCTCCTCGCACTGACCTTTTGCATATTGGATGATGACCTTGTCCCCTTTCGGGAAAATCCTGCCATCACTTTTAATGTCGCATGGGGCCTCTTCAACAATAACTCCTTCGAGGTCTGCGAGCTGCATTGGACAAAATGGAGGCCCTTTCCACAGGGTGTGGTGTCTTGCAATGATCTCACGGGACTTTCTGCGAATGACATCCTCCGGCGTCTCTCCGTCAAACGCATCGCCCATCAGGGCATGAACCGATTCGTGTGTGTGCCCCTCTTCCAACGACATGCGGTGAGAATATCAAATGCCTACCGATTGGCTAGTGCCGGTTGAAACTCCTTTCGAGTGTTTGATAGAGATAGAGCCAGTCCTCGACATTGGCTCCTGCCTGCCCTTTGCGGTTCTGAAGCACGTAAAGGGCTTCTAAAAAGTCTTCATCGGGTTCCTTTCCCTCGCTGCGAAGCCTTGCCGTGAGGCTTGTGAGCCATTCAGGACGTTCATCGGGCAAGCGCCTGGCACTCCTAACCACTTCGTTGCCGAGGAGTTCGCCCACGGTAATCCCCAGGGCACGGGAGATCTTTTGAAGGGTCTCCAATTCAGGGTTCGAATCGGCCTGGTTCTCGATCCTGTGGAGCAGGCTTTTTGAGATTCCGCTTTTTCGGGCTAGCTCCGAAAGGCTCACACCTTTCTCGGTGCGGAGAGCCACCACACGCGGTCCGATGTTCTTCATGATGAACATCTGCGCACGTTGTTCAACTGGAGGCAACATTTTTCTTGACCGTTCGACATGTAGAACGCAAAGTGCTGGCGGTTCACGAAATGGAACGGAGCTCATTCCGGGTCATGGAGGGCCAAAGCCCGAGAGGGGCGACAACCAGCAATACACCTACTATGAACAAGAATGGAAATGCCCGCTGGGCAGCAATCGTTGGCGATGTGGTAATCCCGATGCCGCGTCGAATCGTAACCGCGCTCTTGATTAAGGAGCAAGCAGGCCTCGGCAGTAATGTAACGCTGATCCGGGACTTCCAATCTCCTTTCGACGAGGGATTCCGAGATGAGGAGGAGATTGACCTCGCTCAGGGAAATGTGTTCCGCGGAGCGGCCGGTCTCTGCGGAGGCAATCATCGTGAGGCTGACTGCCCACCGCCGAAACTTGCGTTTATTTTGGATGACAGATTCGAAATTGTGGTTGGGAGTGAGCAAAGCGAGGCTTCGTTGCGCCGCTTGTTCGGTCTTCATGACAAAGTCCAACTCCTGCGCGACCGGGAGTCGCAGTTTGACGAGCCAATCAACGAGGGGGAAACAATCAAGTTTTCCGATGGACCAGTGTTCTTGAGCTGCGTTGATCTTGAGAAGCATTGTTCTGACGGATCACATCCTCCTCACAGCAGTCGCTACCTGATCAGGGTCGATAAAACTCGAATCCTGGTGGAGAACCCGGAGCCAACTGGTCGCGAAATCCTCATTTTGGCAGGAAAGGATCCAGCTGCCACAATGCTGAATCAAAAGATCGGGAAGGCGTTCACGCCAGTTGGTCTGAATCAAAAAGTGGATCTCACCGCATGCGGCGTGGAACGGTTCACGACTTTACCGAACGAGCAATCGGAAGGGAGCGTCCCATGAGAAGAGATTTTGCACTTCCGGAGGAAGAAGTGGAACTGCTAGAGGGATCTGGTTTGCAGTGGGAAGCAATCACCGAAGGAGGATCCAAGTGGCTGATCGTCAGATCCATACCCCTCTCGTCTGCCTTCGTCGCATCGACCACTTCGGTGGCCATCCAGATTCCGACCGGCTACCCGGCTACCGGATTGGACATGGCGTACTTCAACCCCGCGATTCGCCGCGAGGATGGTGGGACCATCCCTTGCACAGAGGCAACGCAGCAGATTGACGGTCTCAATTGGCAGCGGTGGTCGCGTCACTACACTGCTGCAAACCCTTGGAAGCCCGGGGAATACAACATCCTAACCCACTATCTACTGTGCCTGTCATGGCTGGATCGGGATGCAAGAAGGGGGATGGCCGCATGAGAACGGGTTGTACATTGAGGCTAGCAGCTCCATACGACAAAATGCTCGCCAAGATGAATTCGGAAGAAGTGGCCGCACTCACTCCGCTTGAAGATGTCGTGCATGTGCCTGACATGGAGGAAGAATGGAAACTTCTGGAGAACGTGGTCGATGCTGAAACGGTCGCCCAGATCCGCAATGATGTCGGCTGATGAATCATCCAGGTTGAACGAAAAGCATAGGTAATAACAGAGCCGGGCCGGCAACGGCCCGGCTCAAATTCTGTAATGGGGAAACTATCTGATTGTCCGCATCCACTCCTGCTCCTGTATGATCTCAAGCCGAGTAGGACGAAACAGAAACACCCCGTCTCCTCTTGGCTCCGCCCATGATCGGGTAAGAGTCGCATTGCTGGCTCGGCGGAACGGATCGTGGACGAAAACGCCCCATGAGTCGATCATGGCACGTCGGCAATAACCCTGAATGAATTCCACCCCATGGCATACATAGGTGATCGCCATGACGGCCCCTTCAGAACATTCAACGATGCGACATGGATCGTCATGCTTTCCGGCCTCAACTCCGCGCCCCTTAAAGTAAAAAATGTGTTCGTTCATGTTTGTATCAAAGAGAAACTACGGGTTCATGTTCTACCACTTGTGTCGGGCAATTCTGCTTGAGAACCTGCATGACGCATTCCTCCAAAAATCGCACACCCTTCTGCGCCTCAATCGCTCCTTGAAGTCGCTTGTGAACCTCAGCGCGAAAGGGTCGCTGCAAATAGCCTGGAAGCTTTTCTTCGGCTTCACGTGCGATCCTTTGGTAGTCCTCGGGTTGTAGTCCGGACAGCTTGATCAGATCACTGTTAAAACGATTGGCCAACTCGCGAGGTATGTGATCCGCCACCACATCGGCCGTGATGTGTGGAAGGCTTGCATCGATTTCGGCACCAAAACCCATGGGTCTGTGCGACGATGTGTGATCATACCATGCCTGAAATGTTCCAATGCCCAAAATGAAGACACTTTCTTGAAGTTTGTTAGTGAGAAAATCGATGGGTATCTCATTGCAATCCTCATCATCAGGCGGCTTTAAGCCCGATGGCCATCGCCCGTCAGTCAAGTCATAGATTTCTCCGCGGATATAACTTCGCCACGAATCGCTTCCGCCGCTTGATGATCCGCCGGCCCCGGCCGCCGATCCGCCATCCATCAACTTGTCCATTTCGTCGATCACGAGCAGCGTGCGATCATAGCGGGCGAGGTGCTCGGCGATCACTGTGATGCTCTCCCTTGTGCCCCGTTGGTGGGCACCGGCAGGCATCCAGCCGGGTGCGGCAATTCTCAGTAGCGAGGCTCCTACCGATTCCGCTGCAAGCACCGCAAGCGCCGTCTTGCCTACACCGGTCGGTCCACAAATGAGGCTGTGCCAACGAGGACGAATCGGCAGGCCTCGCCAATTCCCTGCGAAATAGGCTCGGGCCCGGGCGGTGATTTCATTGAGGGCTTCCTGCTGGTGGGCGAGTGGGGTGGCGCTTGGCAACGAACAGAAAAGACTTTGCTCTATTTCCTTTCCTGATGCTGACTCTCCTAGTCACCCAGTGATGAAACGTCCATCTGATTGGTCGGCATCGACCGTCGAGGCAATGATGCGGGAGGCTATCCGGATTGCTTTGCGGCGCGGACAGATCACCCACGCCAATGCGGCGATCGCGCTGGGGGTAATCATCGGAGGAGTATCCGTGAGCGAAGTGGCCGCCCGCTTGGGGACGAACAGGAGCAACATCTACCAGCACTTGAGCCGGGTCCGCAGAAAAACCGCCGAAATCCTCGACCGCATGGAAGTGCCGCTGATGGATCCCATGTAATCATCCAAACCAAATAAAAGTCATTTATGTATACAAATCGAAAAGACCTCATCAAACATATAGAAAAATACGCAGCTACTGGTCAAATCCACGATGACCTCTTTCCATTTTATGATCAGCACGGGAAATGGCACGGTGCTCCCTTATTATGGTTTCACATCAGAACGGTTCCGCACTTGAACATCATCAAATCATCATACCTTCCAGCCTCAAGAAGAACCCTGAAAGAGAGGCAAGGCACCATGCTGCGAACATCATTCATCTGGCGCGGCGATGAAAATGTGCGCATGAATTACACCAGAATCTGTGGCAGCATGATCGTCGAGGGAAATGCAATCATTCATGCATCTTGCCTTCGCAATGTGGGAGGAAGTCTGATTTCATCAACTAACAAGAAAGTGTATCTTCCGAACCTGAGAACAGTGGGGAAGCATTTCCAGATGATAAAGACATTCGATCTCAAGATACCTCGTTTACGCCAGGTTGGAGGGAGTGCGAAGATGCTGGGACAGTTTCCACCACAACTCGAAACCGTGGGAGAATCGCTTGGGGTTTATTGGTGCTTCACTGCCGAGTCGAAGTATCTCAGACAGATCGGAGGCTACCTGGTGCTGACAAAATCCGAGTCGATCCGTTTTCCCAATTTGGAATCCATAGGAGGAAGCCTCCTTCTCACTCTGCTCGTCAGGTCCATCGATGTTCCTAAACTGCGATCCATAGGCGGGGATTTCTTCGCGCCCTGCGCCAATTACATTTGCGCCCGCGCCCTGCGAAGCATCGGCGGGAAAGTGGATACTTCAAGCGCCAAGGGATTTTACAATTCGCGCATTCAAGTCGGTGGCGAATGGAAAACCTACCCGGGTGATCTGGAGCAATGGGCCCAAAATGAAGCGGCGCGAAGAGCGCTGAAGCAACCGAAGTTTCTGCTATGAGTGATCGTTCCCTTTAATCATCACAGACGTCTCTCCGGAATCTGTACTTGTTGAATTCTTGCGAATCTGGGCCTGTCCATATCAGAATGGATGTGCGAGTCTGCGGGTATGTCAGGAACCGCACTATTGGCCTACGAGCGTGTCGAATCGAGAATCGAGTCGCTGATCCAGACCGGGGCACTTCGCCCTGGTGACCGCGTTCCTTCGATCAGGGAGATCTGCCGTAGGGAGGGGGTCAGCAAGATCACCGTCATGCAGGCATTCTCCAATTTGGAAGCGAAGTCGCTGGTGCAAGCCCGGCCTCGCTCTGGATTCTTCGTGCAATCCCTTGCGCGGCTGCCGCTGCCACAACTGCCCGATGTTTCTACTCAACCCCGAGAACCACGGCTCTCGGATGATGTGGCCCGGGTATTCCGTGATCTCCAGACACCCGGCACCATCGCTCTGGGTGCGGGCACGCCCGACGCGGCTTTACTACCGACCGCCGAAATTGCCCGCTGTGTTGCTCGTGCGGCCAGGATGCATGCATCCAAGTTTGGTGGATATTCGATGTGCGACACCGACCTTCCGCTACGCCGCGAGATTGCGCTTCGGTTGGCCCGGTCAGGTGGCGAGGTCTCACCGGATGAAATCGTCATCACGAATGGCTGCATGGACGCCCTCAATCTCTCGCTGCGCGCCGTAGCCAAGCCCGGAGACACGGTCTTGGTCGAAACGCCCACGTATTTCGGGCTAGTGCAAATGATCGAGAGCCTCGGCATGAAGACCCTTGGTGTTCCTGCCACCTGTGGCGACGGTCTCGATGTGGCGGCATTTGAAAGGGCGATCAAGAAGCACAGCATCGCGGCATGCGTGCTGATCCCCAGTTTTGGGAACCCGCATGGAGCGAATCTTTCCGAGGAGGGGCGCCAAGCCGTCGTGGACATCGCTCGCAAGCATGGCGTTCCAATCATCGAAGACGACATCTATGGGGAACTCGGATTTGAACAACCGCAACCGCGCCCACTCAAATCACTGCCAGGGGCAAGGGATGTGATTCTTTGCGGTTCTCTCTCAAAGTCACTTTCACCCGCCATGAGAGTCGGCTGGGCGGTCGCAGGCCGACATGCCGAGAACGTGCGCCGTCTGAAATGGATCACTTCGATCACGACGCCGCATGTGACCTCTCTCGCTGCTGCCGACTACCTGCGTTCCGGAGGATTCGACCGGCACCTGCGCGGATTGCGGAGAACCTTGGAAACGCAGATGTGCCGGGTTTCAAACGCCATCGCCAAGTCGTTTCCGCAGGGAACGGCGCTCAGCCGTCCAAGCGGTGGATACTTCCTGTGGGCGGAGTTGCCTTGGCGCATCGATTCGCTGAAACTGCGCGATGCCGCCATGGAAAGGAACATCAGTATTTGCCCGGGGCCAATCTTCTCGGTCGAAGGGGAATTCCGTCATTTCATTCGTCTCAACTGCGCTCTCGCGTTGGATGAAAAGGTGCTACGTGCCATCGAGACACTTGGTGGCATCGCGCACCAGTTGAATATTCCTCCCCAGAGTGAAACACGTGTCATGTCGTAACGCGGCATGCCATCCATTCCTGAAGTTCTCAAAGCTCCCTGTTCGGCATAAGATTCATCTGCCCAGATGATTCATGAGGCGGCCCGCCGCATCCCAATCCTTGGTCGATTGAATCGGCGCACGCTTCAGACGAAGCAATACGCCTCCAGTCTGGTGTTGAAATCCCTCAGCAAGGGAATCGCATCAGGAAGACTGTTGTGTCCGCCATACGTGATGTTGCCAAGAATTCCGGCGAGAAGGTAGTCGCAATACACAGGCTCTGGGCCGAGCAGGAATTCGGAGTGACGAAGCATCTTCTCATAGGGAAGAAGCATGCGCACGGCCTCGTTGAGCATTTCGCTGCAGTCATTCCTCCACTTCTCCACGCAGCCCTTGCCGAATTTCCGCTCCTTGTGACGTATCATCATCACACGTTCCACGACATCCATTTCAGCATCGATATAGAACGGGTCCTGGATTTTGAAGGTCAGTGCTTCCACCTCGTCCTCAAGATGGTGAAAAATGACATCCTGGATACCCTCAAGACTGGATGGAAACAATCGGCCGCCGACAAATTCCTGATTCAGGTAGCGGGCGACGTCCTGGGAATACGCGTCCGACTCATACACAAGCCGTCGCCCCGCTCTCTCGTCCACGATCACTGGAACTTGGTAATAGGCGCCATCGGTAAGCATGATCATTTCGGCTCGGTTGCCGCTGGATACGTTCCGGATTTGAAAGGGGGTCTTGACGGCATTCAATATCAGGCGGACGGGAATGCAGAACGGGCTGTGTGGCAACTGGTAGAGCGTGATCATGGTGGAATTGAGGTTAAGGAGGAATGCAGTTTCTGGGGTGACATCGGGAGATTCTCATCGCGGCATATCAGATCAAACAGGGTTTCAACCGGGGATTCCACCGCCGTTCCGCCGTAAAACCGCTCAATGGCAATCGCAAGTTCACGCTCGCCCGGCCATCCGTGCCTTCCAAGGTTGGGAGCTAGATCATTCCACCTTTTGATGGTTGCATCTGTGACGCCGGTCTGGGCAATAAACCATTGCTCGACATTAGGATCATCAGGTTGTGCCGCGATGGCCTCCAACGTTGCATCCTTATCCAAATCGAATTGTCGCAAGAAGTGACCATCAATGCCCCGGGGGTGTCCAAGCAACATCAGGTAATCGGGTGGCAGCTTGCCTTGGCGCATCCACCGCGTCTTGTCGGCCAGCCGGGCCAGCCAGACACATCCGGCGAGGCGTTCCCAAGGAGCGCGGATGCTCACGGTGCAGTTCGGCATGCGCCGGAAACCTCCGGCCATGCGGTTCCAAAAGTTCGCCAGCGAGATCGCAAGGCTCAATTCCACGACCTCCGTGCTGGAGAAAGATTCGCAAACCGCGCGATAGTCCGCGTCGCACGCGTGTGATTGTGGAAGCAACGTGAGCGATTCCGCCCAAGCCAGCGCTGCTTTCTCACACATGTCAAAAAAGGGAGATTCCTTCCAGACGACCAATGAATCAAGACGCTGCTGATTCTCCCCGAGCGTCCGTGCCTCCCTTGAATGCAGGTCCATGCAATAGGCGCAGCTGTTGATCTGGGAAACCCGAAGTTCCACCAAGGCGCGCAGTTTGGGATCCAACACGAATTGTTCCTGCTCCCGAGTGATCGCACGAAGCCGCGCGATGAGCTCCGGCTTTTCTTTCGCATAGTCCAACCGGTTCATAGGGTGCCGCTTTCCAGTTCTTCCAGGTAGATGAATTCCGGTGCTTGAACTCCCGCTTGTTTGCGGATCTCGAGAAGACGCTCGGACTCGAAAAATGCCTTGGCGTTGGCAATCGAAGTCCACGTGCTGAAGTGGACGATCTTGTTCGGCTGGGTTTCATATTTCAAAACCTGATAGGAACGTTCACCAGCTTCCTTTCGGATGTCGGCGGCTTCGTCAAAAAACAGTTTCCAAGCAGGGTAATCTGCGACTTCGTGGATGATGAGAACGTGTTGCATGAAATAAATCTGGTTGTTTTAATCAGGGTTGAGTGGGCCATGTCACGCCCTTGAGTTCCGCCGGAAGTTGGGTGGGATCCGTCGGGTAGATAGGCGTGAGGTCGATGCCTGTTGACTTCGAACCTTGCAGGAATTCCAACTCTTCCGGGCCGCCGATGATCAGCCAGAGCACTTCCTCGGCGGTGTCGTTGAATACCTGGCGCAGCAGATCCGGGCCGACCAGCACCCCGCCATATCTCGGCACGGTCAGAGTTTCATCACCCACACGCATGCGCCCAGTACCTTCCAGAACGAAGTAGAACTCTTCTGAGCGGATGTGCTTGTGCAGCGTGTTTGCGCTGTTCGGTGGCAGCCGCCAGAGCCTGGCACCGAGGTTTTCGCTCCCGGTTCGCTCCAGATAATCCGCGTTCGGTATCTTCATCAGGTTGGACGGACGCCAAGCGAGGTCATCCGGAGTGACGAGTTGGTAGCCATTGTATGCATTCATGGAGGTGACTTGTTTTCGAGCAGTCAGGCTGCATGCTAGTCGTCCAGAGCGGGTGCAACAGAGACAGAATCCAAGAAATCCGACCGACACAGATCCTTGCGGGAATATACGATAAGAGGAGTGGCTTCTTGATGCTTCCGCTGATGGAATCCAGCCTGCATTGCCGAATCTGTTGGAGGATGTCGGGAAGATGTCTCTTCCCGCGCGGTTACCTTGTCACCCGCTCCCATCTCTGCGGGGGAATTCCATCCCCCCGCAACGCCCCCCGAAAAAGACGACGCCAACCACAGTCTGCACAAAGAGCTTGGTGAGCCAGGGACCCTGCCACCCCAATCCCCCGGCCTTCTCCGGCCAAAAACATGTTTCCGGCTGCCCGGATCGACAGGCTACTTGGGGGGCACCCGACTCAAAGCGCTTTCTGCCGATTGCTGGAAATCAAACCGATGGCTACGAGTTTTGGGATTATGATTACTTACGGCTCTGACTCAAGGATGCACATTTTACAGCAGATTTTGCCACGAGCCCGCACAGACGGCGGTTCCGGGCGGCTGAGAGGTTTCCGGACACTGGCGGCACCAAGGACTTCTAACATCCGTGCGACCATTCGTTGGATGGTCCACCCAAATTGGGAAGAAGTTTGGATCCGGAAGGGTAGGGGAGGGTGGCTGCGAATGATTCCCCTCCACCGGCGTCGGATGACTGTTTGTGGAGCGTGACCGGAGGAACCTCGACGTGAATGTCGATGCGATCCAGCAAAGATCCCGAGTTGTGCTGGCGGCAGTTCTCAATCTGCCGCAGTAACCGCACGGGTGTGGGTTCCAGTTTAGGTGTAACCAGCATGAAACTCGGAAAGGCATTCGGAATCCGTTGTTTGTGATATTAGAATCGCCGATTCTCGGGGTGAGGAATTTCGAAAATCGATTAGTTAGGCGTCACGAGCAAGCGAACAAATAGGTTTCAAGTGACGACCAAACCGCAGGCGGGACATACGAGGGCACTGCGAGCATCACGGGTGCGCATGGAATTTCTGGTGTGTCAGGTGAATTGCTGGTTTTTGGGCCACAATCAAGGCACCAGAACTCTGAGGCGGTTTTAAAAATCGACTTCGGATGCCAGTTCAAGAAATCCTAAGGATTCCATCGCTCAAAATCCTGGCTCGCAAGCCACCGCGAAAGCGGGTTTTGAGAAACTCTTCCACTCCCGGAGCCACTGCCTCGTCCATCCAATAACAGGGTTTGCATTCCTCACTGCCCTCGAACTCGACTCCTTGGAATCGGAATCGTTTTCCGATCCAATCCGAAAGATCGACTCCGCAGACGATGAGATTCCGGCGGAACTCGCTGCTAGATAGATCCGGGCGCTTGAAGTGCTCGCGCACTGCATCCACAGCCTCGGCGGCAAGGAATGTGACCTGCCCCTTGAAGTCCGGTTTGTAGCCGAAATAGCGGTCGCCCTTGAGTCCCATCCCGGCCACACATTCGACTTGCTTCAAGCTCTCGATTCCATGCGTTCCGCGAGCCATGCCATGATGACTGCGGAAGTCATTGCCAGGGGAAATCCAAATTTCCAGCAGACCCGCGTCCCATTCCGGAGTGCTGTCTTTCGGGCGTCCTGTGATAGCGGATTTGTTATCGGGACCCACCCACTCGGTGTGGCCATCGGCATAGGTTTCTTTTTTCCAAACCGGTAGTTCATATTTCAACCGTTCCATGATCGCTTGCGTAGCGGCGAAAGCCGCCGTGCGGTGAGCGGAGGCCACCCCCACCCAAACGGCAGACTCTCCGATGGCCAGATGTCCGGTCCGATGGACTGCAATCGCACGCTGGATGCCAAGCCGGGCGGCCTCTTCCTCAAGAATCCGAGTGCCGGTCGATTTGGCGAGTGACGGATACGCTTGGTATTCCAGCGTAATCACTGCCTGGCCGTCATTGTGGTTTCTCACCCGGCCATCGAATGTCACCTCCGCGCCCGCAGAGGGATCATGGAGTTGATCCAGCAATGCTGCGATGTCGATGGCTTGTTCAGAGAGGGTGAAACGAATTTCAGCAGGCATGGCTATCTTTCGAAAGAGTTAACCGCCGGACATGGGCGGGAGGAAGGCGATACGATCGCCATCCTTGAGCGGTTGATTCCAACTCACAAACTCGTCGTTGACGGCAGCACGGAGTCCCAATGTGGCGAATCCAAGTTGATGAGCTTTGTTCAACTCTTCAAACAACGCGCTGACATCGGTGGCGGAATGACTAAGGGTTTCAGCCGAAAGACCCCGGCGCTCGGCGAGCATGCCGAAGTAGCTGATCTGATAGGTTGCATTCATGGTCGGTGGGCGCTTTTCCAATCTTCGGGCGTGTTGGCATTTTCGAGAGCGCGTGGTGACACCTGCGGCGTCGTCTCCAGTAACAGCCTCAAGGCATCCGGGTAGGAAATCATGGAAGCGGAAGAATTTCGGATGAAGGTGCCCATAGAGCCAGACTGGATTATCCGAGACTCAACCACCGATCGCAGTCATCGGTCGGTTCACTTGAAAATCATCTGCAAAAGAATGGTTTTCTGGCTTGTTGGCGATGGCCTCATGGAAGGCGTTGGAGATGGTTTCCGTCTCGCCGCGCAGGGCAGGAAGCAGGTCGATCTCACCGTGGCGGCCGAGGCAGGGGCGGAGTTTGCCATCGGCCGTGAGGCGGAGCTTGTTGCAGTCCTTGCAGAAATCCGCGCAAGTGATTGAGCCGATGAAGCCGACATGCGCCCCACGAAAGTGATAGTATCGGGCCGGGCCGTGGCCATGAGGTTTGTCGCTGGCGGCTTCGAGCGGGCCATGAGCGGCGAGGCGCTCCATGGCTTCGGTGATGGAAAAGAAGTGCTGATCATGGATCGGCCCCCCGGGGGCTAGTGGCATCAGCTCGATGAAACGCACCGGCATGCCGAGGGCGGCTCCGAAGCGGGCGAGCGGCGCGATTTGATCCTCGTTGATCCCGCGCAAAAGGACACAATTGAGCTTCACGACTTCGAATCCAGCGGCTGCGGCTGCGGCGATTCCTTCGAGCGCGGTTTCAAGTCTCCCGCCGGTGAGTTTCTGATAGATGGCGGCATCGAGGGAATCGAGGCTGATATTTACCGAGCGCACACCGGCTTGTTTCAGTGGCACGGCAAGTTCCTTGAGCAGTAGGCCATTGGTGGAAATGCCGAGTGTTTGCACTCCGGGCAGATTCCAGACCCGGCGTGCGATTTCCACGATGTCCTTGCGGACCAGTGGCTCGCCACCCGTGAGGCGGAATTTTCTGAAACCCAACTCGGTCGAGCTTTCGACAATGCGCACAATTTCATCCGCCGTCAGATGATCCGCTCGTTGCGCCCAGCCTTTGTAGCCCTCCGGCATGCAATAGAGGCAGCGCTCATTGCAACGGTCGGTGACCGAAATGCGGAGATAGTCGATATGGCGTCCGAAGGGGTCCATGGCAGTTGATTAAAGGATCGTGAATTTGGCTGCGGCAACCACCAAGACGACCGCGAGGGCGTTCCGAAGAGCCGGGATAGGTGCGGATCCGCTTCCCCAGCGGGAACCGATCCAGGCACCCAGGAGGACGGAGGGAAGCAACATCCAGACCAGCGAAGGGATACTACCACCTTGCATCATGAAACCTGCGATTCCCGAACATGAATTGGCGAGAATAAATGCTGCGGAGACGGCGGCGGCGGGCCTGGCGGTGGACCAGCGGAACAGCACCAGCAGGGGAGTGAGAAAAATCCCGCCACCGATGCCGACGAGTCCTGAGACCAGTCCGATGGAGAACCCCAGCACGATGAGAGTGGGCAATCGAGTCGGGCGGAGTGGCTGATCCTCCTCCGCCCTCCCAAAGGCCAGCCGCCAAGCTCCAATGATGAGCGCTGCGGCGAGGACGACCTTGAATAATGAATCCGGTGCCTGCAACCATCCACCGAGAAAGGCAGCGGGCACCGAGGCGGCGGCAAGCGGCAGAAATAAATTTTTCTGAAAATGGCCTGCTCTGATAAAGGAGACCAGTGCCACACCAGAAATCGCGATATTCAGCGTGAGCGCGATCGGTTTCATTTCAGCAGGTGCCATCCCGAGTAGCCCCATCAGCGCAAGGTAAGCGGAAGCCCCACCATGGCCGACCGAGGAATAGATTGCAGCAGCTAGGAAAAACACAATCCCCAGCGCCAGCGGCGGAACAAGCGGTGGAATCTCTG